>NZ_JAQFWP010000056.1 GCF_027706745.1 Nocardiopsis suaedae
CCACCGCCTCCCTCGCACCCCGGCGGCCCGCCGCCCGGCCAGGGCCCGTCAGCGGGGTACCGGCCGAGCCGCCGCCCGCCCGGACCGCGAGGAGCCCGGCGCCCGGCAGGCAGGCCAAGGGAACCGCCCCGCTGCTGCCGTCGCCGCCAATTTCCCTGCACCCCGGCGGCTCGCCGCCCGGCCGGGGTCCGGGAGTGGGGGACCGGCTTCGCCGTTGCTGCCCATCACGGTGACCACGCACGCACCCGGTGGCCTACTGACCCGCAGGTAGGGCCGCTGACCTCCGTCGTCGCTGCCGTCCACCCCACACCCCGGCGGCCCGCCGCCCGGCCGGGGCCCGCAAGCGGGGGACCTGCCGAGCCGTCCCCTCCCTTCGGGGATGTCCGGGTCAGGCCGCCCCGTCTCCCGCCAGGCCCAGCTCGTGGGCGGCGGCGATGCCCTTGCGCACGATGTCCACGATGAAGTAGTCGCCCGGGTCGCGGTCGTCGTGGAGGAGGTCCTCCCGCCCCTCCTCCACCCACATGAACTCGGTGTGCTTGCCCTCCTCCAGGCGCGGCGCCGACAGGTCGCCGTCGACGCGGACCAGGTAGTCCACCTCGTGCCGCTCCACACCGTCGTCCGGGGTCCACACCAGGCGGTACAGCTCCGCCTCGACCGAGCGCAGCCTCCACCCCGTCTCCTCGGCGATCTCGCGGGCCAGCGCCTCGGGCGCCGACTCGCCCGGCTCCACGTGCCCGCCCACCACGTCCCAGCAGTTCGGGAACGCCTTCCGGTCGGGGGAACGGCGCTGGGCGAAGGCCCGTCCGCGCCCGTCCACCACCACGGCGCCGACCACCCACCGGTTCCCGTCCCCGGTGTCCGGGAAGGCGATCCCCTCCCGCACCGCGACGCCGCCCGACCCTGTACCGTCCGTGTCCGTGCCGTCCATGACCGCGACCGTACCGCCCGCCCGAGCCTTCCGGCGGCCGCAGGGGCCGCGATAGCGTAGGCGCCCCTGACGCGTAGGCCACCCCCGAGCCGGCACGAGGGAGACGATGGACGTCCAGCCCATGCTCACCCGCGACCTGGTCCTGCGCGTATGCGCCAACTCCACCGAGTTCGACACCGCGTGGACCGACGACGAGCGCAAGGTCGTCGCCCCCTTCCTGGCGCCCCGCGACACCGCCCTCATCGACGCGGTCGTGCGCGGCGCCGCCGCCATGGGGGTGGAGCGGATCCTGGTCTGCCGCACCCGCGCCGAGCACGCCTACGAGCCGGTCACCGACGCCCCCGCCACCACGGGCGGCATCGTGGAGGTCATTCGCGGGTGGGGCGAGGACCCCACCGACCTGCTCGTGGCCGTGGAGGACCTGTCGGCGGCCGTGCTGGTCACCGCCGACGAGCTGACCGTGGCGGCCGGCCCCGACGCCTTCGTCCGCGCGGTCGTGGGCGCCGACGTGCCCGGGGTGCGCGCCGGGTTCGCCGAGGAGGCCCAGGACCGGCGCGACCCCGATCTGATGCGGTCCGCCCAGCGGTACGGGTGCCTGGAGCCCGGCGGCAGGCACGCCCGCACCTCCCGCGCCCCCGGCCCCGACCTGGCCGAGAAGCTGGCCGAGCGCGGCCGGTCGCTGCGCGAGCACGCCCCCGGCGCCGCCCGCGCGCTCCGCGCGGTGCGGGGCACCGTGTGCTGGGCGCTGCTCATCGTGCTCGGCATCGCCGCCGTGTTCTCGCCCGGCGTGTCCGCGGCCGTCCCGGCCGCCTTCGGCATGCTGTGGCTGCTGGTGCAGCTCGCGGTCCCCGCCCGGTCCCGCACGGTCGGGTTCGGCAGCCTGGTGCGGATCGTGCCGCTCGGGGCGCTGATGCTGTGGCCGGTGGCGTTCGCGCAGCAGACGCTCGCCGCCGCCCTCGGCCCGGCGGCGATGGACGCCGGGGCCGGGGTCTACGTGGCCGTCTACACCGAGGAGATCGGCAAACTGGTGCCGCTGCTGGTGCTGTGGCCGGTCGCGCGCCGCCGGCTCCGCCGCCTGGCCGCCGTCGACTACCTGCTGCTCGGCGCCGCCTCCGGCGCCGGATTCCACCTGGCCGAGCAGGGCCTGGCGGCGCTGGCGAGCCGCGGGGCGGTCGTCGGGGCGGCGGAGCACGGGCTGTTCACGCTGCTGCCCGGGGCGACCCAGCTCCTCCCGGACGGCCCCGTCTTCCCGGGGCACGCGGTGCTGACCGCGCTGGTCACCGGAGCGTTCGGGCTGGCCGCCGTCGGGCGCCGGCGCGCCGGGCGGTGGCTGTGGGCGCTGCCGGTGCTGGCGGCGGGCACCGCCGCCGTCGTGCACACCCGCTACAACGCGGCGGTGGAGGGGCTGGCCGTCGACCCCGTCGGGGCCTTCCTGGCCGCGCTCACCGGAGACGGCGCGCTGGTGCGGTGGATGCTCCTCGCGGTGCTGGCCGCCGCCGTCCTCCTCGACTACCGGCTGGCGCGGCCCACCGCCGACACGACGCCCCCGCTCCCCGGGGATGAACCGCTGGCGGGGCTGACCCGCGCCGCTCGCGGCCGCCAGGTGCGGGCGCGGGTCCGGGTCCCCGGCGACATCGCACCGGTGTTCCGCCGGGCGGCGCTGGCCGCCATCGGCGTGCCGGTGACGCTGGCCACCGGGGCGGCGGCGGTGGCGCACGAGCTGCAGGTGCAGTGGCGGGCGGCCCGGACGGGCCCGTCGGCGCTCTTCGACTCCTGGCGCTTCCTGCGGCACCGCCGCGCCCACGCGATGGGCGCCGCCCGGGCGGCCGGCCGCCCGTGGCGCCGGTACCCCTCGCACGCCCTGCTCGACGCGGCCCGGCGGCGCCTGGAGTCGGGCACGCCCGGGGCCGCCGCCGCGGCGGTCGTGGGCACCGCGGCCGCGGCGGCCGCCGCCCTGCCCGCACCGCCCCCGCTCGGCGCGGAACCCCAGGGGGCGGCGTACGCCCTGCCGGTGCTGCGGGCGGCGCTCGACACACTGGCGAACGGGCCGGGCGCGGAGACGGGCTGGGCCGTCGCCGGGGCCGCGGCGATCCTCGCCCTGGCCGTCGGCGGATGGTCGGTGCCGTGGTCGCCGCCCGCGGCGCGCACCCTGCTGCGCAGCCCCGGGCGGGCGGGTATGGAGATCATGGGCATGGCGGCGCCGGGCCAGCTGCCCTACGCGGCCGCGGGCCTGGCCTGCCTGCTGGTCCCGCGCCCCCCGAGGCAGTGACCGGGCGGGGCCCGCGAAGATCGCGGCAAAGGTGCGGTCGGGGAGGCGATCAGTTTGACCGCACGGGTCGGCACGATCGTGCGCAGCAGGCCGCCCCGGGCCAGGCAAGGCCGCTTGGGGCGGAGCCTGCGCTCGTCGGTGCGGGCCTGGGGCCAGTGGGCCCGGTAGCCGGTCCCGTAGCGCTTGCGCAGCCGGTGTCCGGGCGGGGAGTGGTGCATGCGGGGGTAGTGCGCTCCGCGGTGGTGGGCGCCGTTGCGGTCCGGCTCCCGGCCCACGGTAGCCGGGGCACGCCTCTGGCCCGGGCGGTGGCGGCCAGGGACGCGCCCTGGGTCCACATGTTCTCCAGCACCCCGGGTTTTGACAGCCCACTCGTCGAGATCATCGCCGACCCGCCGATGTGACGCGGGCGGTTTCCCCAGCGTGCAAAACTGATTCCATGCCACCGAACTCCGCCGAAGCCCACGTCGACCTGGGGGCCGTCGCCGAGAACACCGCGCTGCTGGCCCGCCGGGCGGGCGGCGCCGAGGTGATGGGCGTCGTCAAGGCCGACGGGTACGGGCACGGCATGCTCCCCGCCGCCCGCGCCGTGCTCGCGGGCGGCGCCACCTGGCTGGGCACGGCGTTCGTCGAAGAGGCCCTGGAGCTGCGCGCCGCCGGGATCACCGCCCCCACCGTGGCGTGGATCCTCCCGCCCGGCGCCCCGCTCGGCGCGGCCGTCGCCGCCGGCATCGAGCTCGGCGTCTCCGCCGGGCACGTGCTCGACGACGTGATCACCGCCGCCCGGACCGAGGGCCTGCCCGCCCGGGTCCACCTCAAGGCCGACACCGGGCTCAACCGGGGCGGCGTCACCGCCGACGCCTGGCCCGCCCTGACCGCCGCGGCCGCCGCCGCCGAGGCCTCCGGCGAGATCGAGGTCACCGGCGTGTTCTCGCACTTCGCGTGCGCCGACGAGCCGGGCCACCCGTCCATCGCCGCCCAGGCCTCCGCCTTCTCCGAGGCCCTGGAGATCGCCGAGAAGGCCGGGCTGCGCCCCCGCGTGCGCCACTTCGCGAACTCGGCGGCCACCCTCACCCTCCCCGAGACCCACTACGACCTGGTGCGCCCCGGCATCGCCTCCTACGGCCTGTGCCCGATCCCCGGCATGGACGTGCCCGGCCTGCGCCCGGCGATGACGATGCGCGCCCGCGTCGCCCTGGTCAAGCGGGTCCCCGCGGGCAGCGGCGTCTCCTACGGCCACCGCTACACCACCGCCGCCCCCGCCAACCTCGCGCTGGTGCCGGTCGGCTACGGCGACGGGGTGCCCCGGGCCGCCACCAACACCGCCGAGGTGCTGGTGGCCGGGCGCCGCCGCACCATCTCCGGGACGGTCTGCATGGACCAGTTCATGGTGGACCTGGGCGACGACACCGCCGAGCCCGGCGACTGGGCGGTGCTCTTCGGCGACCCCGCTCGGGGCGAGCCGGGCGCCCGGGACTGGGCGCGGCTGCTCGGCACGATCCCCTACGAGATCGTCACCCGGGTGGGGCCGCGGGTCGCGCGCACCTATTCGGGTCCCGGGGCGCCCTGAGGCCGCCTACCCTGGTACCCGTGAACCAGACCGACCTGATCCCGACCGACGCCGCCATGCGCGACCTGGGCGTGCGCCTGGCCGGCGTGCTCGCCGCGGGGGACCTGGTCATCATGTCCGGGCCGCTCGGTGCGGGCAAGACCACCCTCACCCAGGGCCTCGCCGAGGGCATGAAGGTCCGCGGCCCCATCACCTCGCCGACCTTCGTGATCTCGCGCATCCACCCCGCGCTCGCGGGCGGCCCGTCCCTGGTGCACGTGGACGCCTACCGGCTCTCCGGCGCCGACGAGCTCGACGACATCGACCTGGACATGACCCTGCCCGACGCGGTGACCGTCGTGGAGTGGGGCGAGGGCGTGGCCGAGGGGCTGAGCGACGAGCGCCTGGAGGTGGCGATCGACCGCCGCCCCGACGACACCCGCGAGGTGCGCCTGACCGGCATCGGCGCCCGCTGGGACGGCGTGCGGCTGTAGGCTGGTCGACCGTGCTGCTCCTGGCTTTCGACACCGCGACCCCGGCCGTCACCGCCGCGGTCTGCCAGGCCCCCGAGGGCGGGGGCCCACAAACCGTCCGCACCGCGGCCGCCACCTCCTCGGTGGACGCGCGCCGCCACGGTGAACTGCTCGCCCCGGCCGTCCGGGACGTCGTCGCCGAGGCCGGCGCCCGGCTCGCCGACATCGCGCACATCGCCGTGGGCGTGGGGCCTGGGCCCTACACCGGGCTGCGCGTCGGCCTGGCCACCGCGCTCTCCCTGGCCGACGCCCTGGGGGTGCCCTGCCACGGGGTGCCCACCCTGGACGCCGTCGCCTACGCCTCCGGGCGCACCGGCCCGTTCATCGCGGCCAGCGACGCCCGCCGCAAGGAGGTGTTCTGGGCCCGCTACGCCGACGCCTCCACCCGCACCGGGGAGATCGCCGTGGACCGGCCCGCGGACGTGGACACCGGCGGGCTGCCGGTGATCGGCCACGGCGCCGCGCTCTACCCCGCCGAGCTGGGCGGCGGAGCCGTCGACGCCTCCGCGTTCGAGCCGCTCTACCCCTCGGCCCCGGCCCTGGGGGAGCTGGCCCTGCGCCGCCTGCTGGCCGGGGAGGAACTGGAGCCGCCCCGGCCGCTGTACCTGCGCCGCCCCGACGCTGTGGAACCGTCCGCGCCGAAGAAGGTGGGCCAGTGGAAGGCGTGAGCGGGGACCGGCCCGGGGACGGCGGCGTCCGTATCCGGCCCATGGCGAACGAGGACGTCGCCCCGGTCATGGGACTGGAGCGCGCCCTGTTCCCCAAGGACGCCTGGACCGAGGACATGCTCCGGGGCGAGCTGTCCGAGCCCACCCGGCACTACTACGTCGCCGACCGCGGCGGCGAGCTGCTCGGGTACGCGGGCCTGCGCGCGGTGCCGCCCGAGGGCGACGTGCAGACCATCGCGGTGCGCGCCGACGCCCAGGGCCACGGCCTGGGGGCGCGCCTGCTGACCACCCTGCTCGCCGAGGCGCAGGAGCGGGGCGTCACCGAGATGTTCCTGGAGGTGCGCTCGGACAACCCGCGGGCGCGTGAGCTCTACCGCCGCTTCGGCTTCGGGGAGATCGGGGTGCGCCGCAAGTACTACCGGGACGCCGACGCGGTCGTCATGCGCCGTTCGGCGACGCCGGCCGAGCGGTCGGGCGAGGAGAGGATCCGATGAGCCGAGACGACCTCCCCCTGGTCCTGGGCATCGAGACGTCGTGCGACGAGACCGGGGTGGGCCTGGTGCGCGGCTGCACGCTGCTGGGCGAGGACGTCGCCTCCAGCGTGGAACAGCACGCCCGCTTCGGCGGCGTGGTGCCGGAGGTGGCCAGCCGCGCCCACCTGGAGGCCATGGTGCCCACGGTGCGCCGCGCCCTGGACAAGGCCGGGGCGGCGCCCTCCGACGTGGACGCGGTGGCGGTCACCGCGGGCCCGGGGCTGGCCGGGGCCCTGCTGGTGGGGGTGTCGGCGGCCAAGGCCTACGCGATGGCGCTGGACGTGCCGCTGTACGGGGTGAACCACCTGGTCGGCCACGTGGCCGTGGACCAGCTGGAGCACGGGCCGCTGCCCAAGCCCGCGGTGGCGCTGCTGGTCTCCGGCGGCCACACCTCGCTGCTGCTGGTGGAGGACCTGGCGACGCGGGTGCGGTCGCTGGGCGACACCGTCGACGACGCCGCCGGGGAGGCCTACGACAAGGTGGCCCGCCTGCTCGGGCTGCCCTACCCGGGCGGCCCGCCGATCGACCGCGCCGCCCGCGAGGGCGACCCGGGGGCGATCCGGTTCCCGCGCGGCAAGTGGGGCGACGGCACCTACGACTTCTCCTTCTCGGGGCTGAAGACGGCGGTGGCCCGCTGGGTCGAGGACGCCGGGCGCGCCGGGGAGGACCTGCCGGTGTCCGACATCGCCGCGGGGTTCCAGGAGTCGGTGGTGGACGTGCTGACCCGCAAGGCCGTCGACGCCTGCGTGGACAACGGCGTCGAGCACCTGGTGATCAGCGGCGGCGTGGCGGCCAATTCGCGGTTGCGCGCGCTGGCCGAGGAGCGCTGCGCCGAGGCCGGGGTGGAGCTGCGCGTGCCGCGCCCGAAGCTGTGCACCGACAACGGCGCGATGATCGGCGCCCTGGGGGCCGAGGTGGTGGCCGCCGGGCTGCCCCCGTCCCGCCTGGACCTGGCCACGGACACCTCGCTCCCGGTGACCCAGCCCCTGGCGCCCTGACCGGCGCCGGCCGAAGGGAAAGGGGGCGGGCCGTCGGCCCGCCCCCTTCGTGCGTCCCGCGCGGTACTACCCGTCGCCGGACCTACTCGTCGTCGTCATCGTCCTCGTCGCGGCGGCGCTTCTTGCGGCCGTCCTTGCCGCCCGGGCGCAGCAGCGCCTCGGCCAGGGCCAGCATCGTCTCCTCCAGCGCCGCCAGCCGCTTGGTCACGTCGTCGTGCGACGTCTCCACGGCCTCGCTCAGCGCCTCCTCGAACTCGTGGCGGTCCGGGCGGGCCTGTACGTCCTTGGCGATCGGGGTGAGCGCGCCGGTCAGCGCCTTCTCCAGGGCGTCCAGGCGGTCGCCGTGGTCGACCACCGGGCGCTCCACCAGCTCGGTCAGCCGCCGGTGCAGCTCGGAGACCTCCATCACCGAGGGGAGCTGCGACAGCCGCTGGTTGAGCGCCTCCAGCCGGTCGTCCACCGCCTCCAGGCGCCCGTCCACGCCGTCGATCTGGCCGTCGACGCCGTCCAGGTGGCCGTTGACCCCCTCGAACTTGCCCTCGACGCCGCCGAGCCGCCCCTCGATGCCCTCCAGGCGCCCGTTGACGCCGTCGAAGCTGCCCTCGAAGTGGCCCTCGAAGGTGTCGAACCGGTCGGTGAGCCGGCCGAGCCCGCTGTCGAAGCGGCCGCCGACGGCCTCCAGGTGCGCGTCGATGCGCTCGCCCACCGACGCCCGGTGCTCATCGGCCCGGGCGGTGAGCGCGTCGATGCCCGACTCCAGCGCGGTCTTGAGGGCCTCCAGCTCCGCCGCGGCGGCCGACCGGTCCTCGTCGGCCTGCGAGCGCAGGGTGCGCGCGGTCTCCTCCAGCCGCTCGGCCAGGTGCTCGCGGTACTGGTCGTCGCGCTCGCGCAGCTCCGAGCGGTGCAGTTCGAGCTGCTCGTGCAGCTCGCCGAGGCGCTCGCGCATGTGGGTGCGCAGCTCGCCCAGGCGCTCCTCGGTGGAGGCGGCCAGCTTGCCCACCGCGCCGGTGACGTCGGCGACCGCCGCGGTCGCCTCGGCGTGGTTCTCCTCGTTCTGGGCGGTGAGTTTGGCGGCCGCCTTGGCCAGCTCGGAGGTGAGCGCCTCGCGCTGCTCGCCGAGCGCGGTGGTCAGGGCCTGGTGGTTCTCGGCGGCGCGCGTCTCCAGTGCTTCGCGCTGCTCCTGCAGGGCCGTGGTGAGCGCCTCGTGGTTCTCGCCCACGCGCGTCTCCAGCGACTCGCGCTGCCCTTCGAGCGTGGTGGTGACGGCCTCGTGGTTCTCCGAGACGCGGGTCTCCAGCGCCTCGTGCTGCTCCCGGAGGGTCGAGGTGAGGGCCTCGTGGTTCTCGCTCGCGCGCGTCTCCAGGGCCTGGCGCTGCTCCTGCAGGGCCGTGGTCAGGGCCTCGTGGTTCTCGCTCGCGCGGGTCTCCAGGGCTTCGCGCTGCTCGCCGAGCGCGGTGGTGAGCGCCTCGTGGTTCTCGCCGACCCGGGTCTCCAGCGCGTCGTGCCGCTCGGCCAGGGCCGCCGTCAGCTCCCCGGCGCGCGTCTCCTCGGCCTCGGACAGCGACCCCAGCGCCGACTCCAGCGAGGCGACCCGCTCGGCCAGCGCCGCGACGCGCTCATCGACCCCGGTGCCGACCTCGTCCAGGCGGGTGCGGGTGCGGGCCTGGTCGTCGGAGAGCTCCTTGATCCGGTCCAGGGCGCTGGTGACGTGGTCGGCCACCCCGCGCACGTCGGCCCGCAGCGCCGGGATCTCGGCGAGCGGCTTGACCCGCTGGCCCACCATCTCGATGTGCTCGGCCAGGGTCTCGGCCCACTCCGGCGGGCGCGCCCCCAGCTCGTCGACCTTGCCCTGGACGGAGGCGACCGCCTCGGCCAGCGTGGTGAACTCGCGTTCACGGAACTCGCGCAGGAGCCATTCCATGCCCTCCAGGCGCTGACGCATCTCCTCGGTGACGGCGCCCTGGGACTTCTGCTCGGAGACCTGCTCCTGGGCGGCCCGGGACAGCAGGTCCCGCATCCGGTCGGAGATGCCGGTCTGACCTCCCCCGTTGAGGAAGTTGTGGCTGCTCTGTTCCACCGAGGCGCTCCTTATGTGCTCTGAAGAGGGCCCCCGGCCCGGACGGAAGGGACGGGGGTGGGAGAAGTCGGGACGTCGGCGCGGGGGCGGCGGGGCGCATCACCCAGCGCCAGGGGTCGAACGCGTGCGGTGACCGTCACGGGCGCGGCGGCCTGCCGGGGCGCACCGGGCCCACGGGCCGCCGCCGGACGCACCCACCGCACGGGGAGACGCCGACCGCGCGGGCCAGTTTAACGACATGGGCCTCGCTCGCCGCGGTCGAGTACCGAAGATCGGTTCCCTCCTGGAAGGTCCCCACCGCAACGCTAGTACCGGAATCTCCGGGAGTCATCGCTGTTCCGCGGAATTCCTGAAAAACGAATTTCGTCCCTTTTGTTCACGATGCGGCGCTGACCTCGGAACACAGCAGGCAGAACGGCTTCTCGCCGATCCGGGTGAGCACGACCACCACGGATCCGGGCCCCGACGGGCGGAGGTCGCGGCGGAGCCGCTCCACGTCCACGGCCGAACCGCGTTTCTTAATCGTTACGGTTCCGGCCCCCCGTGCGCGCACCGCGGCGCGCAGCCGCTTCAGCGAGAAGGGCATCGCCTCGTGCACTTCATAGGCGCGGCAGAACGGCGTCTCCACGTGTTCATCGGAGGCGATGTAGGCGATCCTCGGGTCCAGCAGCGCCCCGCCCACGCGTTCGGCCGCCTCGGCCACCAGGTGCGCCCGCACCACCGCCCCGTCCGGCTCGTACAGGTACCGCCCCACCTCCCCGACCGGCGCCTGCGCCTCCTCCGCCCCGCCGGACAGGGTGTCGGCGCGGCCGCCGCGCAGCAGGGTGGCCCGGCGCGCCGCACCGTCGGCCAGCCGGCCGAACCACAGGGCGGCCTCCTTCACCTCGCCGCCGACCGACACCCACTCGGCCGACACCCCCTGCGGGATCCGCGCGTAGGGCAGTCCGGGCGCGGCCTTCACGCAGGCCGCGGGGGCCGCCGACGCCAGCTCCTCCACCGTGCCCCACGCGGGGGAGTAGGCGTCGGGGTCGAACACCCGCCCCCGGCCGCCGCGCCGCGCGGGGTCGCAGAAGACGGCGCCGGTGTCCGGGCCGGGCCTCCAGTCCGGACCGACCGTGCCGACGCGGGCGCGCGCCCGGTCGTCCACGCCCAGCGCCGTGAAGTTGGCGGAGGCCGCCGCCGCCGTGGCGGGGTCGGCGTCCACCGCGTCCACCCGCATCCCCGCCTCGGCCAGTGCCACCGCGTCCGCCCCGATGCCGCAGCACAGGTCGGCCACCCGGGTCCCCGGCCCGAGCGCGGAGGCGAACCGGGCGGCCCGGTGCCGCGCCGCCTCGGCGCGTGTGGCCTGCTCCAGCCCGTTGGGGGTGAAGAACATGCGGTCGGCGCGTTCACCGAACTTCTCTCTCGCGCGCGAGCGCAGGCGCGCCTGCGTCAGCGCCGCCGCGGCCGCGTCGGCGGGGGAGGGCGGAGCGCCCTGCCCGGCGAGCTGTCCGGCCAGTTCGTCCGCGCGCTCCTCGGCGAACGCCCGCAGCCGGGTCGCGGCCCGGAGCGCGTCCGCGCCCTCCTCCTCGCGCGCCGCCCGCTCCAGCAGCTCCGCGCCCACCGGCGTGAGCAGCGCCGCCAGCGGCGCCGCGGCCCGCTCACCAGGCCCTGTCCCGGACAATGCTTTCCCCCTGTGACCAGTTGTTTGACGCGCCCGAGAGGCCGGGCTAATGTTCCGTACTGGCACTCTCGACGGTAGAGTGCTAACCGCGACGAGGCCGGTCTGGCACCCGCGACGGCAGGCCGCCGTGGTCGCCCCTTTTGACAAGAATGCCGTCCCGCATCATCGAACCTGAAGGGGGAGGTCACACCCGTGTCGACCGCCACCAAGACCGTCCTGAAGCCGCTTGAGGACCGCGTCGTCGTCAAGACGCTCGAGGCCGAGCAGACCACCGCCTCCGGCCTGGTCATCCCGGACACCGCCAAGGAGAAGCCCCAGGAGGGCGAGGTCCTGGCCGTGGGCCCGGGCCGCTGGGACGAGGACGGCGACAAGCGCATCCCGCTGGATGTCAAGGTCGGCGACGTCGTTCTGTACAGCAAGTACGGCGGCACCGAGGTCAAGTACGACAACGAGGAGTACCTCGTCCTCTCCGCCCGCGACCTGCTCGCGGTCGTCGAGAAGTAGGACCTCCTCGCCCGCGCTCCGCGCGCGGTGCACCAGCCCCGGCCGGCCCACGTGCCGGGCGGGGCTTTCGCACATCACCGTACTTGCGCGAAAGAGGCAACCATGCCCAAGATCCTGGAATTCAAGGAGGAGGCCCGCCGCTCCCTGGAGCGCGGCGTGGACCGCCTCGCCGACGCCGTCAAGGTGACGCTCGGCCCCAAGGGCCGCAACGTCGTCATCGACAAGAAGTTCGGCGCCCCGACGATCACCAACGACGGCGTCACCGTGGCCCGCGAGATCGAGCTGGAGGACCCCTACGAGGACCTGGGGGCCCAGCTCGTCAAGGAGGTCGCGACCAAGACCAACGACGCCGCCGGCGACGGGACCACCACCGCCACCGTGCTGGCCCAGGCCCTGGTCAAGGAGGGGCTGCGCAGCGTCGCCGCCGGCGCCTCCCCGGTCGCGCTGAAGAAGGGCATCGCCGCCGCCGCCGAGGCCGTCTCCGCGGCCCTGGTGGAGCGCGCCCGCGAGGTCGGCGAGCGCGCCGACATCGCCTACGTGGCCACCAACTCCGCCCAGGACGCCCAGATCGGCGACCTGATCGCCGAGGCGTTCGACAAGGTGGGCAAGGACGGGGTCATCACCGTCGAGGAGTCCCCGGCCATGGGCCTGGACCTGCAGTTCACCGAGGGGCTGCAGTTCGACAAGGGCTACGTCTCGCCCTACTTCGTCACCGACGGGGACCGCCAGGAGGCCGTCCTGGAGAACGCCCTGATCCTCATCCACCAGGGCAAGATCTCCAACCTCAACGACCTGCTGCCGCTGCTGGAGAAGATCGTCCAGCAGAAGAAGCCGCTGCTGATCATCGCCGAGGACATCGAGGGCGACGCGCTGGGCGCGCTGGTCCTCAACAAGATCCGCGGCGCCCTCAACGTCGCCGCGGTCAAGGCGCCCGGCTTCGGTGAGCGCCGCAAGGCGATGCTGCAGGACATCGCGGTCCTCACCGGCGGCCAGGTCATCGCCGAGGAGGTCGGCCTGACCCTGGAGAACGCCGAGATCGACGTGCTGGGCACCGCCCGCCGCATCACCGTCACCAAGGACGACACCACCGTCGTCGACGGCGGCGGCGAGCAGTCCGAGGTCGACGACCGGGTCCGCCAGATCCGCAAGGAGATCGAGGCCAGCGACTCCGACTGGGACCGCGAGAAGCTCCAGGAGCGGCTGGCCAAGCTGGCCGGCGGGGTCTCGGTGCTGCGCGTGGGCGCGGCCACCGAGGTCGAGCTCAAGGAGAAGAAGCACCGCCTGGAGGACGCGATCTCGGCCACCCGCGCCGCGATCGAGGAGGGCATCGTCCCCGGCGGCGGCGCCTCGCTGGTGCACGCCGCCGCGGCCCTGGACGGCCTGGAGCTGTCCGGCGACGAGGCCACCGGCGCCGACATCGTGCGCCGCGCCCTGCCCGAGCCGGCCCGCTGGATCGCGGTCAACGCCGGCGAGGAGGGGTACGTGGTCACCTACAAGATCGCCGAGATGGACCCGGGGCAGGGCTTCAACGCCGCCACCGGCACCTACGGCGAGCTGATGTCGCAGGGCATCATCGACCCGGTCAAGGTCACCCGTTCCGCGGTGGAGAACGCCGCCTCCATCGCCGGCATGCTGCTCACCACCGAGGCCCTGGTGGTGGACAAGCCGGAGGAGGACGAGGGCGAGGCCGCCGGGCACGGCCACGGCCACGGGCACTAGAGCCCGCGCTGCACTACCATGCGTGCCCCGGGGTCCCACCCGGGGCACGCGTGTTTTACCCGGCATTTCCGCCAAATGTGATCATTCTGTATCCGTGGTTCGTGACGTTAAGGGGCCGTGCTCGGGGCATGATTCGGAGCGTGACGGATCAACGCGCCGCCGGGGCCACGCTGGCCAGGCGCTCGGCACCCCGGCGCCCAGCGACCGATGACGCGGAGCTGGGGCGGCTGACCTCGCTCGCGGTCCAGGGGGACCACGGCGCGGTCGACTCGCTCCTACGCGAGATCCGCCCCATGGTGGTCCGGTACTGCCGGGCCCGGCTCTCCCGGGTCTCCGGGTACGCCCACTACTCCGACGACGTGGCCCAGGAGGTGTGCATCGCGCTGCTGTCGGCCCTGCCCCGCTACGAGGACATGGGCCGCCCCTTCGCCGCGTTCGTCTTCGGGATCGCCGCCCACAAGGTCGCCGACGCCCTGCGCACCTCCACCCGTGCCGACGTGCCCACCGACGCGGTCCCCGACCGGCCGGACGATGGGCCCTCGCCCGAGGAGGCGGCGGTGCGCAGCGTGGAGGCCGAACGGGCCCGGGCCCTCCTGGAAGAACTCCCCGAGCAGCAGCGGCGGCTGCTCGTGATGCGCGTGATTGCGGGACTATCAGCGGATGAGACCGGACATGTACTCGGAATGTCGGCGGGCGCGGTACGGGTTGCCCAGCACCGAGCTCTTGCTCGGCTTCGGCATGTGGCCCTGGCGAACCGCCTCTTCTGAGCGGCCCGGCCACGCCGCCCGCACCCCCGGCCCGCGCGGCTGCCGCCGCCCCTCCCGCATCACGCGCGACCGCTGGTGCCGCGCCCGCCTCCCCCGCCTGTGAGCCCGTTCACGGGGTGGACGCGTGTCCAGGGGATCCAGGGCGTGCTGTGCGGGTCACGACCTACTGCGCGACGCCCGGGCACGCCCCTCGCTGCGTCCTCATCGGTCGACGGAACACCCAGGCTGACTCCCTCTTCGTCCTTGCGATGAACGCACCCGGACGCCGCTCGCTACGGCCGTGACCCGCACAGCACGCCCTAAGATGGACACCAACGCGCGAGTGGTTGGGATATCCATGACACAGCTTTACACGGGGGAGGGCGGCAAGGTCCTTCCGCCCGGACTCACCTACGACGACGTCCTGCTGGTGCCGGCGTACTCGGACCTGCAGCCCGGCGGGGCCGACACCTCCACGCGGCTGTCCCGCGGCATCGAGCTGCGCATCCCGCTGCTGTCGGCGGCCATGGACACGGTCACCGAGGCGCGCACCGCGGTCGCCATGGCCCGCCAGGGCGGCGCCGGGGTGCTGCACCGCAACCTCTCCGCCGAGGACCAGGCCGCCCAGGTCGACCTGGTCAAGCGCTCCGAGGCCGGGATGGTCACCGACCCGGTCACCTGCGCCCCCGACGACACCCTCGCCGACGTGGAGCGCCTCAGCGCCCACTACCGCATCTCCGGCGCCCCCGTCACCGACGCCGACGGCCGCCTCGTCGGCATGGTCACCAACCGCGACATGCGCTTCGAGACCGACCGGGGCCGCCGCGTGCGCGACGTGATGTCCCCGATGCCGCTGGTCACCGCGCCGGTGGGGGTCGGCCGCGAGGAGGCGCTGCGCCTGCTGCGCGAGAACAAGGTGGAGAAGCTCCCCCTGGTCGACGCCGAGGGGCGGCTGCGCGGGCTCATCACCGTCAAGGACTTCATCAAGAGCGAGCAGTTCCCCGACGCCACCAAGGACGCCGACGGGCGGCTGGTGGTCGGCGCGGCCGTGGGGGTGGGCGCCGACGCGGTCGAGCGCGCCAAGCGGCTCGTCGAGGCCGGGGTGGACTTCCTGGTCGTGGACACCGCGCACGGCCACTCCGCCGGGGTGCTGGAGACCGTGTCCACCCTCAAGGGCAACGCCGACGTGGACGTGGTGGCGGGCAACATCGCCACCCGGGACGGCGCGCAGGCCCTCATCGACGCCGGCGCCGACGGCGTCAAGGTCGGGGTGGGCCCCGGCTCCATCTGCACCACCCGGGTCGTCGCCGGGGTGGGCGCCCCCCAGGTCACCGCCGTGATGGAGGCCGCCAAGGCGGCCGGCCCGGCCGGGGTGCCGGTCATCGCCGACGGCGGCCTGCAGTACTCGGGCGACATCGCCAAGGCGGTCGTCGCCGGGGCGAGCACCGTGATGCTGGGCAGCCTGCTGGCCGGGGTCGAGGAGAGCCCGGGCGAGCTGATCTTCATCAACGGCAAGCAGTACAAGACCTACCGCGGCATGGGGTCGCTGGGCGCCATGCGCGGCCGCTCCTTCTCCAAGGACCGCTACTCCCAGGCCGAGGTCACCACCGAGGAGAAGCTCGTCCCCGAGGGCGTGGAGGGGCAGGTGCCCTACCGCGGACCGCTGGAGGCCGTCGCCCACCAGCTCGTGGGCGGGCTGCGCCAGTCCATGTGGTACGCCGGGGCGCGCACCGTCGACGATCTGCGGGAGAACGGGCGCCTCATGCAGATCACCGCGGCCGGGCTCAAGGAGAGCCACCCGCACGACATCCAGATGACCGTCGAGGCGCCGAACTACAGCGGCCGCAAGTAGCAGGACGTAGCAGCGAGGAGAGCGAAGCGTTGGCTCAGGTGGAGATCGGGCTGGGCAAGAACGGGCGCCGGGCGTACGAGCTCGACGAGATCGGGATCGTCCCCGCCCGCCGCACCCGCGACCCCGAGGAGGTGTCGATCGCCTGGCAGATCGACGCCTACCGGTTCGAGATGCCGCTGGTCGCCAGCCCCATGGACAGCGTGTCGTCCCCGAGGACCGCGGTCGCCCTGGGGCGCCACGGCGGTCTGGGCGTGCTGGACCTGGAAGGGCTGTGGACCCGGTACGAGGACCCCGAACCGCTGCTGGCCGAGATCAGCGAACTGGACGACGAGGCCGCGACCGAGCGCCTGCAGGCGATCTACGCCGCGCCGATCAAGGAGGAGCTGATCGGCCGCCGGATCGAGGAGATCCGCTCCTCCGGCGTCGTCGCCGCCGCGCGGCTCTCCCCGCAGCGCACCGCCCAGTACCACAAGGCGGTGCTGGACGCCGGGGTGGACCTGTTCGTCATCCGCGGCACCACCGTCTCCGCCGAGCACGTCTCGGGCCGCGCCGAGCCGCTCAACCTCAAGCAGTTCATCTACGACCTGGACGTGCCGGTGGTGGTGGGCGGCTGCGCCACCTACACCGCGGCGCTGCACCTGATGCGCACCGGCGCCGCCGGGGTGCTGGTGGGCTTCGGCGGCGGCGCCGGGCACACCACCCGTTCGGTGCTGGGCGTGGCGGTGCCGATGGCCAGCGCCGTCGGCGACGTGGCCGCCGCCCGCCGGGACTACCTCGACGAGTCCGGCGGCCGGTACGTGCACGTCATCGCCGACGGCGGGATGACCGGCAGCGGCGACATCGCCAAGGCGCTGGCGTGCGGCGCCGACGCGGTGATGGTCGGCTCCCCGCTGGCCCGCGCCGCCGAGGCCCCGGGCGGCGGCTACCACTGGGGCAGCGAAGCGCACCACGGTGAGCTGCCGCGCGGCGAGCGGGTGCAGGTGGGCACCGTCGGCGACCTGGAGGCCATCCTCAACGGCCCGGCGCACGCCGGGGACGGGTCGATGAACCTGCTCGGGGCGCTGCGGCGGACCATGGCCACCGCGGGCTACTCCGACCTGAAGGAGTTCCAGCGGGTCGAGGTCGTCGTCAACCCGCACCGGTAGCGCGCCGCCGCGCCGCACCGCCGACGCGCCCTCCCCGCCCCGACGTGTCACCCGGGCCCCGCGCGGGCACCGGGTTAGCCTGAGGGGCGGGGAGTAGCGGCAGGAACCGTTCGGGAGGCGGCAATGGCGGCGACCACACGCTTGGGACCGGAGGAGCGGGCCGAGAGCCTGGCCCGCATGTCGACCGAGGAGCTGGACGTCCTCGTCGTCGGCGGCGGAATCGTCGGGGCGGGCACCGCCCTGGACGCGGTGGCGCGCGGGCTGAAGGTGGGCCTGATCGAGGCCCGCGACTTCGCCTCGGGCACCTCCAGCAGATCCAGCAAGCTCATCCACGGCGGCCTGCGCTACCTGGAGCAGCTCGACTTCGAGCTGGTCCGCGAGGCCCTGACCGAGCGCGGGCTGCTGCTCCAGCGCATCGCCCCGCACCTGGTGCGCCCGGTGCCGTTCGTCTTCCCCTTCACCCACCACTGGGAGCGCCCCTACATCGGGGCCGGCGTCGCCCTGTACGACACCCTGTCGATGACCATGGGCACCTCCCGCGGGCTGCCGCACCACCGCCACCTGACCCGGTCGGGGGCGCTGCGGGTGTTCCCCGCGCTGCGCCGCGACGCCCTGGTCGGGGCGGTGCAGTACTGGGACGCCCAGGTCGACGACGCCCGCTACGTGGTCACCGTGCTGCGCACCGCCGCCGGGCTCGGCGCCCGGGTGGCCTCCCGGGTGCAGGCCACCTCCTTCCTGCGGGAGGGGGAGCACGTCACCGGCGCCCGCGCCACCGACCTGGAGACCGGCGAGGAGCTCCAGATCCGGGCCAAGCAGGTGGTCAACGCCGCCGGGGTGTGGACCGACGACATCCAGGAGATGGTCGGCGGGCGCGGGCAGATCCACGTGCGCGCCTCCAAGGGCATCCACCTGGTGGTGCCGCGCGACCGCATCCAGGCCTCCTCCGGGCTGATCCTGCGTACCGAGAAGAGCGTGCTGTTCGTCATCCCGTGGGGGCGGCACTGGGTGATCGGCACCACCGACACCTCCTGGGACCTGGACAAGGCGCACCCCGCCGCCAGCCGCAGCGACATCGACTACCTGCTCGACCAGGTCAACCGGGTGCTGCGGGTGCCGCTGACCCGCGACGACGTGGAGGGGGTGTACGCCGGGCTGCGGCCGCTGCTGTCCGGCGAGTCCGACGAGACCTCCAAGCTGTCCCGCGAGCACACGGTGGCGCACCCCGTGCCGGGACTGGTGCTGATCGCCGGGGGCAAGTACACGACCTACCGGGTGATGGCCAAGGACGCGGTGGACGCGGTCGCCCACGGGCTGGACGGGCGCATCCCGGACTCGGTGACCGACCGGCTGCCGCTGGCCGGGGCCGACGGGTACGCGGCGCTGTGGAACCAGCGCCGGGCCATCGCCCGCGACGCCGACCTGCACCCCTCGCGGGTGGCGCACCTGCTGCGCCGGTACGGGTCGATGGCCTCCGAGGTGCTGGACCTGATGAAGGAGGACCCGGAGCTCAAGGAGCCGCTGGCGGGGGCCGACGACTACCTGCGGGCCGAGGTGGTCTACGCGGCCCGCAGCGAGGGGGCGCGCCACCTCGACGACGTGCTCACCCGGCGGACCCGGGCGGCGATCGAGACGTGGGACCGCGGCATCGCGGCCGCCCCGGAGGCGGCGCGCCTGATGGCGGGCCCGCTGGGATGGGACGACGCGCAGGTCGAACGCGAGGTCGAGTACTACCGCAAGCGCATCGAGGCCGAGCGCGCGGCCCAGGAGCAGGACACCGACCAGGAGGCGGACGCCGCACAGCACGGCGCGCCCGAGGTCGTCCCCGAGGACCTGGTGACCTGACCGGGAGGGGCGCCCCCCTCGTCGATGATCTCGGGAAGAACGGCGCTACGAACGCGGTTTTAGCGTCGCTTTTCCCGAGATCAACGGGACTGGGCTGGGCCCGGCCCCGTCCGTCCTTTGTGGTCCTTTGTCGGACTTTTGCCCGCGGCCCGGGACGCCCTCCCGGGCCGCGTCCTAACCTGCAGACGTGGCCGTACTCAGCGCAGTCGTGTGCGTCGCGGGCACCGGGGACGAGCGTGACGACCCCCGGGAGTGCCTGCGCTCCATCGCCGGGCAGACCCTCGGGGACGTGGAGACCCTCGTCGTCGAGGCCGACGGCGACGGGCCCGGGGCGGCGCGCAACGCCGGCGCCGCGCGCGCGACCGGCGAGTTCCTCGCCTTCGTCGACGCCGCCGACCGCCTGCCGCCCTACGCCTTCGGCGCCATGGTCAACGGCCTGCGCGCCTCCGGCTCCGACTTCGCCACGGCCGCACAGTGCGCCGCCGCGTCCCGCGTGCCCGAGGCGCCCGTCCTGGGCACCCACATCAGCGAGCGGCCCGAACTCCTCGGCGACCACTCCGCCACGGGGAAGGTGTGGCGCCGCGCCTTCTGGGAGTCCGAGGGGCTGGCCTTCCCCGAGCACACCGGGCGCGCCGCCGAGATGCGCCTGGTCGTCCCCGCGCACTTCGCCGCGGGGGCCGTCGACGTGCACACCGGGCGCTTCGCGCTGGGGCCCGACCCCGCCGCGGCGGCCGCCGGAGCCCCGCCCGAGGAGCTGTTCGCCGTCGTGCGGGCCACGGCGGGCGCCGTCGCCGCCGCTGCGGGCGAGGCCGACCGGGGCGACTGGGACGCCCACGCGCTGACCGGGGTGCTCGCCGACGCGCTGCGGCGGGCCGCCGCCGAGGACGAGGGCGCCGGGCTGGGCGCCTTCGGCGAGGTCGCCAACTCCTACCTGGACACCGTGGACCCGCGGGTGCTGCGGCGGCTCCCGGTGCTCGACCGCCTCGCCTGGTACCTGGTCCGCCGGCACATGCCCGACGAGCTGCAGCGGCTGCTCGCCTTCGCCCGCGAGGCCGGTCCCGAGGGCCTGCGCGCGCACGCCTACGCGGTGCGCCACGGCACCCGCTGGTACGCCGACTACCCCTTCCACGACGACCCGCTGGCCGAGGTGCCGCAGGCCCTCTACCGGCTCGACTCCGAACTGGACATCGAACAGCGCGCCGAGGAGGCGCGCTGGGACGGGCCGCGGCTGGCCGTGCGCGGGCGGCTGCGCCTGGGGTTCCTGCCGCCGGACGGGCGGTTCCGCCAGTACCTGAGGGCCCGCGCGGTCAACCGCGGCACCGGGGCCAAGGCGCGCGTGCGCGTGTGGATCCGCCCCGCCAACGCCTTCGACGAGCCGCGCGGGGCCGTCGCCGCCCGCCGCGACTGGGGCGGGTACGAGCTGCGGCTGGACGCGCGCGACCTGACGGCCAACGGCACCTGGCGCCCGGGGGAGTGGAACGTCGACCTGTGGGCGGTCAACCGGGGGGTCACCCGCCGCGCGCGGCTGGCCGCGCCCGAGCACGGCGCGGCGTGCCGCCCGCCCGCCGCGGAGGTGGAGCCGGGGGTGTGGGTGCGCCCCGAATGGCGGCGCGACGGGCTGGTGCTCGTCGTCGACCCGCTGCGGGCGCGCATCGACGCCTGCGCGTTCGAGGACGGGCGGCTGGAGCTGTCCGGCCCCGTCGCCGCCGAGGTGCTGGACCGGACGCGGCTGCGCCTGACCCGGCGGCCCGGCGACGCGGCGCTGGACGTGCCGATGGAGCGGGACCGCGCCCAGGGGAGGTTCACCGCCAGGGTGCCGCTGGACGAGCTGACCGGGGGGTTCGCCGAGCGCAGCGCCGCACCGGGGGGACCGGAGTCGGCCGAGCTGTGGGACTGCGCCCTGGTGGTGGACGGCAGGGTGGAGGCCCGCGTCGCCCTGGAGGGGAACAAGGCCGAGGGCGCCGGGCAGGTGGGGCCGGACCGCGCGGTCGCGGTCGAGCACGATGGGCCCGGCTGGGCGGTGCTCCGGGCCGGGCTGACGGCGCCGGTGGTGGCCGGAGCCGAGTGGCGCGACGGCGAGCTGCGGCTGTCGGGGCCGTTCCCGGTCCGGGCGGCCGCCGCCGAGCTGGTGCTGACCGACGCGGCGACGGGCGCGTCCACCCGGGCCTCCGCGAGCGTGGACGGTGAGCACTTCTCCGCCGTGGTCCCCGCCGACCTGCCGGACGGCCGGCACCGGGCGGTGCTGGACCTCGCCCGCGACGACGGCTCCCGCGAACGCCGCCCCCTAGTGGTGGAGGGGGCGCTTCTCGATGAACTCCCCTTCGCGGGGTCGGCGGCGGGCGGCCGCCCGCTGTCCCTGGACGCGGATTCCCCGAGGGAACCGCTGCTGGTGGCGGGCCCGGACGCGATGCCGTAGCGGTCGGAGCCGGGGAACCCGCTCCGCCCGTGCCGTCGCCGCCGACCTTCCGCCCCGCTCCTTGGGCGAGCCTTTGCCCGGCCGTGACCGTGTCGCGGTTCAGGGCGCCGGGGCTCGGGAGGAGGGTGGGACGCGACCGACCGGTGCTCCACCGGACTGAGCAGCATTCGCAGAAGGCGAGGCGAGCGGAGATGACCGCGCTCGACCACCGCGTCCACGAGGGACACGGGCATTCCCACGGCCCCGACTGCGGGCACGTGGCCGTTCCCCACGGGGACCACACCGACTACGCGCACGACGGCCACCTGCACCGCGAACACGACGGGCACTATTGCGAGTGCGACCCCTCCGGCCACAGCGCCCACGGTGAGCACCCGCACGAGCACGGCCCCGGCTGCGGGCACGTGGCCGTGCCGCACGGGGACCACACCGACTACGTGCACGACGGCCACCGGCACGCCGCCCACGACGGCCACTGGGACGAGCACTAGGTCCTCGTCGATGATCTCGACGAAAGTGCTGTCATTCCGGCGGATTTGGCAACACTTTCGTCGAGACCAACGTCTCAGGCCGGCCAGTACACCTAGCCCTCGACGGCCGTCGGCTCCTGGGTCCCGATGTCGATCTCGTGGCTCGCGTCGGGGCCGCTGAGGGTGACCCGGGTGCCGTCCAGCCGGTCGAAGACGGCGAGGTTCTCCTTCACCGGGACGGTCTGGCTGCCGTCGGAGGCCTCCTCGAAATCGTCGGCGACCAGGAGGGACAGGCGCGGGGGGTCGCCCATGGCCGCGGACTCGGCCATGTAGATGCCGATCCCGGTGAGCGCCTCGGGGGCGTTGCAGGTGGCGGCCACGCCGCCGGAGTCCTCGACGTACACCAGGCACAGCCGCCCCTCGGTGCCGTCGACGTAGTAGTAGTCCCGGCCGTCCACGGTGCGCAGGTAGCGGGACGACTCGGTGTCGCCGATCCTCTGGCCGAGCGGCGTCGTGGCGATCGATTCCTCGGCCTCGGGGGGAAGCGCGTCGCCCTCGGCCGGAGGGCGCTCCTGCACGCTGAGCACGTCCGGCACCGCCGTGGGCGAGGGCCCCGCGGGCGGGGACTCCGCGGGTGAGGGGTCGGGCTTCGGCCCGGGCGCGCACGCCGCCGCGGCCACGAGGGCCGCGGCGGCGGCGGCGCGCGGGACGCGCCGGAAGGGGTGCCGGTCCGTCATGTGGTCCGGACGTAGTCGCAGTGGGCCGAGGAGGTCCTCGACGAGGAGCGGTTCCAGCACAGGGCCCATGCGGACGTATCCGGGACGGTCTTGTAGACGTACCCTGTCCCGTTCACGACATGGAACTTCGATCCGTTGCTCTCCATGTAGATCCCGACGGGCAGGGAACCGCCCTCGTACATCTCGTTGTAGTGCTTCTTGGCGTTGCTGTAGTTGGTGTAGGCGGTGGCCGGCCGGACGGTGTCGCACCAGTAGCGCACGCGCGGCGAGCTGACCGAGCAGTTCGCCGCCTCGGCGTCCGAGGTCTGGGCCTGCGCCTCGTGCGTCTTCTGCGGGGCGGGGGCGGTGTCCTCGGCCCACGAGGGCGAGACGGCGGCGGCGGTGAGGGCCAGGGCGGACAGAAGCGTCGCGGTGAGACTCTTGGCTGACGGCATGCAGGAAGTCCTTTTCCTGTGGGGGAGTCAGGGAGCTCTGCCTCGCCGAGAGTACGCCGGGCCGTACGGAGCGTGTCAACGCGCGGAACGGGGCCGCCGACGGCGGCCCCGCGCCCTGCGGTACGGGCGGTGCCCGTGTGGTGGACATCGCACCATCAAGCCGGGCAATCCGGCCGCGTGGCCGCATGCGGACGCCGGGACCCGGGCCGGATGTGCAGCGCCGTTCAGATCCGCAGCGCCGCTCAGATCCGCAGTACCGTCTTGCCCCGTGCGCCTCCTGAGCGCAGGCGGGTCAGGGCCGACGGGGCGTCCGCCAGGTCGGCCTCGTGGTCGATGCGCACCTGCAGCCGTCCCGCGTCGATCAGGTCGGCCAGGACCGCGAGCAGCCGCGCGCTGCCCCGGTTGCTGTAGTTGATCCCGGTGAGGCCCCGCTCGGCCAGGCCGCCCGTGTCCACCGCCCCCTGGGTGCTGGCCACCGTCCCGCCCGGGCGGTGCACCGCGGGGAGCAGCGACGCCACGCCCTCGGCGTCCTGCACCAGGTCGATCACCGTGTGCACGCCGTCGGGGCACAGCTCCAGCAGGCGCTCCACGATCGGCCCCCGGGTGTGGTCCAGCACCGCCGACGCGCCCAGGTGGCGCATCCACTCCTCGGCCTCGGCGCCCGCGGCGGTGGCGGCCACCGCCGCCCCGCGGTCCCGGGCGAACTGCACCACCGACTGGCCCACCCCGCCGGTGGCCCCCACCACCAGCACCTTCTGCCCGGCGTCCACCCCGGCCGCCTCCACCAGCCCGTAGGCGGTCATGGTGGCCGTGGGCACCGCCGCCGCCTGGGTGAACAGCATCCCGTCGGGCATCCGCGCGACCGCGTCCTCCTCGGTGGCCAGCGCGTACTCCGAATAGCTGCCCAGCCCCTGCGGCAGCCGCAGGAACTGGCCGTACACCCGGTCGCCCGGGCGGAAGGCGCTCACCCCGCCGCCGACGGAGTGCACCGTGCCCGCGCCGTCGCTGCCCAGGATCAGCGGGAAGGCGTGGTGCACCGCCCTGCGCAGCAGCCCCTCGGCCACCTTCCAGTCGAACGGGTTCACCCCGGCCGCGCGCAGGTGCACCAGGAACTCCCCCGGTCCCGGCACCGGCTCGGGCAGGTCCATCACTTCGGGTTCGGCGCCGAAATCGGCGACGGCGACGGCACGCATCGGACGGTCCCCCCTCGACCAGCACGCGTGAAAACGCGTCATGTGCCCCCTGACGTGGGAAATCGTCCCCGCGTCGGGCAGCGGCCAACCCTTCTGGGCCCCTTCGGGACCTCATTCGGCCAGGGAAAAGGCCCGGGGCCGGGAAAATTCGGTCGAAACCCCCGCCTGGCGTGGGCCACACTCGGACGCGTGCTTCTGACGATCACCGCCCGATTCCGGCCCGCCACCGATCTGGGGTACCTGCTGCACAAGCACCCCGACCGGGTGCAGGAGTTCGCGCAGACCCACGGCACGGCCCACGTGTTCTACCCCGAGGCCGGCCCCGACGCCTGCACGGCCGCCCTGCTGCTCGACGTCGACCCCGACCGGCTGCGCCGCGCCCGCACGCACGCGGCCTCGGCGTCCTTCGCGCTGGCCTCCTACGTCAACGACCGGCCCTACGCGGCGTCGTCGCTGATGTCGGTCGCGATCGGCGACGTGTTCCGCACCGCCCTCCGGGGCCGCTGCGCCGCCCGTCCCGACCTGGCGGCCACCGCCCTCCCGCTCACCCTGTCGCTGCCCGCCGTGCCCTGCCGCGGCGGCCCCGACGAGGCGCGGGCGCTGTTCGAACCCCTGGGCTGGGAGGTGCGGGCCGACCCGGTCCCGCTCGACCCCGGACTGCCCGGCTGGGGCGACTCGCGCTACGTCTCCCTCACCCTCACCGGGGAGCGGCGCCTGTCCGACGCCCTGTCCCACCTGTACGTCCTGCTGCCGGTGATGGACGGCGCCAAGCACTACTGGGTGGCCGACGACGAGGTGGACAAGCTCGTCCGCAACGCCGGCGGCTGGCTGGCCGGGCACCCGGCGCGCCCCCGCATCACCTCCCGCTACCTGGCGCGCCGCCGCCGCCTCTACCGGCAGGCCTCCGCCCGCCTCGACGCCCTGGGCGCCCTGGAGGACCTGCCCGAGGAGCCGCAGAACGAGCGGCCCCCGGAGGAGGAGGCCCGCGAGCGCGAACCCACCCTGGCCGAGCGCCGCGCCGGGGCGGTGCTCAGCGCCCTCAAGGCCGAGGGCGCCCGCACCGTCCTCGACCTGGGCTGCGGCGCCGGGCAGCTGGTGCGCCGCCTGCTCGGCGACGCCGACGTCACCCGCGTCACCGGGGCCGACCCGTCCGCGGACGCGATCGCCGCCGCCCACCGCCGCCTGCGCACGGCGCGCATGTCCGAGCGGGAGAGCGCCCGGCTGGACCTGTTCTGCGGCTCCGCGGTCTACCGCGACCCGCGGTTCCGGGGCCACGACGCCGCCGTGCTGATGGAGGTCGTCGAGCACCTCGACCCGTGGCGGCTGCCCGCCCTGGAGCACGTGGTCTTCGGCGACGCCGCCCCCCGCACCGTCGTCGTCACCACGCCCAACGCCGAGTACAACGCCAACTACCCGGGACTGGGGGACGGCCGGATGCGCCACCCCGACCACCGGTTCGAGTGGACCCGGGCCGAGTTCGCGGCCTGGGCCGAACGGGTCGCCGCCGCCCACGGCTACCGGGCGCGGCTGCTCCCGGTCGGCCCCGAGGACGCCGCGACCGGATCACCGACCCAGATGGGGGTGTTCACCCGATGAGCGAGGAGCGCGAGAGCACCGAGATCGCCGAGGGCGCCGGGCGCGTGCTGCGCGTGCCCGACACCGGGCTCGTGCTGCTGGTCGGGGTCTCCGGCTCCGGAAAGTCCACCGCCGCCGCACGCTGGTTCCGCCCCACCCAGGTCGTCTCCTCCGACGCCTGCCGGGCGCTGGTCAGCGACGACGAGAACGACCTGTCCGCCACCGGCGACGCCTTCGAGCTGGTGAACGCCATCGTCGCCAAGCGCCTCAAGCGGCGCCTGCTGACCGTGGTCGACGCCACCAGCGTGCGCAAGGACGACCGCGCGCAGCTGGTGCGCATCGCCAAGGAGCACGACCTGCCCGCCGCGGCGATCGTGCTGGACGTCACCGAGGGCACCGCCAACAAGCGCAACGCCGGGCGCACCGACCGGGACATCCCGCCCCGGGTGGTCTCCCGCCAGCGCCAGAACCTGCGGCGCGACCTCAAGCGCATGGACCGGGAGGGCTTCCGCCGCCTCCACGTGCTGCGCGGCGAGGAGGAGATCGCCGCCGCCCGGGTCGAACCCGAGCGGTCCTGGAACGACAAGCGCGACCTGGCCGGTCCCTTCGACATCATCGGCGACGTCCACGGCTGCCGCGCCGAACTGGAGGAGCTGCTCGGCAAGCTCGGCTACGGCGTCGAACGCGACGGCGCGGGCCGCGCGGTCGGCGCCCGCCACCCCGAGGGGCGCACCGCCGTGTTCGTCGGCGACCTCGTCGACCGCGGCCCCGACTCCCCGGGGGTGCTGCGGCTGGCCATGGGCATGGTGGAGGCGGGCGACGCGCTGTGCGTGTCCGGCAACCACGAGGCCAAGCTCGTGCGCGCCCTCAAGGGGCGCAACGTCAAGCGCACCCACGGCCTGGCCGAGACCCTGGACCAGCTCGCCTCCGAGGACGAGGGGTTCAGCGCCCGCGCGCTGGAGTTCTGCGACCGCCTCGTCTCCCACTACCTGCTGGACGGCGGGAGGCTGGTCGTCGCCCACGCCGGGCTCAAGGAGTCCTACCACGGCCGCTCCTCCGGGCGGGTGCGCTCCTTCGCCCTGTACGGCGACACCAGCGGCGAGACCGACGAGTACGGGCTGCCCGTCCGCCACGACTGGGCCGCCGAGTACCGGGGCCGCGCCGCCGTCGTCTACGGCCACGTGCCCACACCCGAGGCCGAGTGGGTCAACAACACCCTGTGCCTGGACACCGGGTGCGTGTTCGGCGGGCGCCTCACCGCGCTGCGCTACCCCGAGCGGGAGACCGCCGCCGTCGACGCGCACGCCACCTGGTACGAGCCCACCCGGCCGCTGCGCCCCGAACCCGCCCCGGCGGCGACGGACCCCGGCGCGCCGGGCGTGGTGGACGCCGCCGTCACGGGCGTCCTCGGCCGGGGCGGCGGCACCGCCGTGGAGACCGCCCACGGCAGGGTGCGCGTGCCCGAGGCCAACGCCCTGGCCGCGCTCGAGGTGATGAGCCGGTTCGCCGCCGACCCGCGGTGGCTGCTCTACCTGCCGCCGACCATGGCGCCCGCGCCCACCTCCGCCGACCCGGCGCTGCTGGAGCGGCCCCAGGAGGCCTTCGAGCGGTTCCGCGCCGACGGGGTCGGCCGCGTGGTGTGCCAGGAGAAGCACATGGGTTCGCGCGCCGTGGCCGTGGTGTGCCGCGACGCCGAGGCGGCCGCGCGGCGCTTCGTGCCCGGCGCGCTCGGCGCCGTCTACACCCGCACCGGCCGCCCGTTCTTCCCGGACCCGGCCGCCGAACAGGAGGTGCTGGAGGAGCTGCGGGCCGGGCTGACCGCCTCCGGGGCCTGGGAGCGGCTCGGCACCGACTGGGTCGCCCTGGACGGGGAGCTGCTGCCCTGGTCCGCCAAGGCGGAGGGGCTCATCCGGGAGCAGTACGCCGCGGTGGGCGCCGCCGCCCGCGCCGCGCTGCCCGCCGCGGCCGAGGCGCTGGACCGCGCCGCCGGGCGCGGCCTGGACCTGGGCGCCCTGAGCGGGCGGGTGGCCGCCGCGCAGGAGGACACCGAGGCCTTCAGCGCCGTCTACCGCCGCTACACCTGGCCCACCGAGGGCGCGGCGGGCCTGCGGTACGCCCCGTTCGCGGTGCTGGCGGCCGAAGGGGCGGCGTTCACCGGCCGCGACCACCTGTGGCACATGCGCTTCACCGAGGCCCTGGCCGAGCACTGCCCCCTGGTGCGCACCACCCGCTACCTGGTGGTGGACGCCACCGACCCGGACGCCGTCGCCGAGGCCGTCCGCTGGTGGGAGGGGCTGACCGGGGCCGGGGGCGAGGGCATGGTGGTCAAGCCCTTCGACGGCGCGGAGGCCGCCGGGGCCAAGGGGCTCGCCCAACCGGGGCTGAAGGTGCGCGGACCCGAGTACCTGCGCATCATCTACGGCGCCGACTACCTGCGCCCCGAACGGCTGGAAGGGCTGCGGGAGCGCCGCCTGGGCCGCAAGGCCTCGCTGGCCCTGCGCGAGCACCGCCTCGGGCTGGAGTCCCTGGCCCGGCACGCCCGGGGCGAACCCCTCGCCCGGGTGCACGAGCCGGTGTTCGGCGTGCTGGCGCTGGAGTCCGAACCGGTCGACCCGCGGTTGTAGGCGCGGCACCGCCGTCGCGCCGGTGCGCCGGTGCCCGTCCGCGGGCACCGGCGTGCATATGCTGGTGGGCGAACCGACGAGGGGAGCTGCACGTGAAGGTCCTGCTGACCGGGGGAGCGGGCTACATCGGCACCCACACCGCGGTCGAACTGGCCGCGGCGGGGCACGAACCGGTGGTCTTCGACGCGCTCTACAACAGCCGCCCCGAGGCGGTGCGCAGGGTGGAGCGCATCACCGGGCGCGCCGTCCCCTTCGTCGAGGGCGACTGCGCCGACCGCGCCGCCGTCGAGCGGGTCTTCGACGAGCACCGCCCCGACGCGGTGGTCCACTGTGCCGGGCTCAAGGCGGTCGGCGAGTCCACCGAGCGGCCGCTGGCCTACTACCGCAACAACCTCGACGGCGTGCTCGCCCTGGGCGAGGTGATGGCCGAGCGCGGCGTGTTCCGCCTCGTCTTCAGCTCCTCGGCCACCGTGTACGGCGACCCGGCCACCGTCCCCATCACCGAGGACATGCCGCTGTCGGCCGCCAACCCCTACGGTGCCACCAAGCTGTTCGCCGAGCGCATCCTCGCCGACGCGGCCGCCGCCGACCCGCGCTGGCACGCGGTCTCGCTGCGCTACTTCAACCCGATCGGCGCCCACCCCAGCGGCCTCATCGGGGAGGACCCGCGCGGCGTGCCCGCCAACCTCTTCCCCTACATGTCCCAGGCGGCCACCGGCCGCCGGGGGGCGCTGCGGGTCTTCGGCGACGACTACCCCACCCCCGACGGCACCGGGGTGCGCGACTACCTGCACGTGGTCGACCTGGCCCGGGGCCACGTGGCCGCGCTGGAGCACCTGGACGACGCCCCCGGCCACCGCGTGTACAACCTGGGCACCGGCCAGGGGACTTCGGTGCTGGAGGCGGTGCGCGCCTTCGAGGAGGCCACCGGCGTGCCGGTCCCGCGCGAGGTGGTCGGCCGCCGCCCGGGCGACATCGCCGTGTGCTACGCCGACCCGTCGGCGGCCCTGCGCGACCTGGGGTGGAAGACCGAGCTGTCGATGGCCGAGGCCTGCGCCGACGCATGGCGCTGGCAGACGCGGAACCCGGACGGGTACGCGGGCACGGAATAGCGGGGTCCCCTGGCCACTCCCGTTGTCGGTCTCGGGAAGAACGGCCCGCGCTTGCAGCGTCGTTGTCCCCGAGATCAGAGCGTCGTTGTTCCCGAGATCAACGGGAATCCGGACAGGACCGAGGGCGGCGCCCCCGACCTCGCCGGATCGTGGTTACCGAACGGTAGTCAGCGTCCGCCCGCCGAACTATGCTCCCCGCATGGGTACCGACACGCGAACCACCGCAGAGCCCCCCGTCCTGGACCCCGCGCTGGTCGACCGCCTCACCGCACGCGTGCAGAGCAGCACCGGCCACACGGCGGCCACCCACGCCCCCTTCACCGGCAAGCCCCTGGCCGAGCTGCCGGTCTCCTCCGCCGGGGACGTCGCCCGCGCCTTCGAACGGGCCCGCACCGCCCAGCGCGCCTGGGCCGAGCTCACCCCCGCCGAACGCGCCGCACCCGTCCTGCGCTTCCACGACCTGGTGCTCGACCGCCAGCGGGAGATCCTCGACATCATCCAGCTGGAGACCGGCAAGGCCCGGCGCCACGCCTTCGAGGAGGTCTACGACGCCGCCGCCGGCCCCCTGTACTACGCCCGCAGCGCCCCCCGCCTGCTCGGCCGCCGCCGCGTCCCCGGCGCCATGCCCCTGGCCACCCGCGCCTACGTGCACCACCAGGCCAAGGGCGCCGTCTCGGTCATCACCCCCTGGAACTACCCGCTGGCGCTGCCCGTCAGCGACGCCGTCCCCGCCCTGCTCGCCGGGAACGCCGTCGTCGCCAAGCCCGACACCCAGACCGCCCTCACCGCCCTGTGGGCGATCGACCTGCTCATCGAGGCCGGCGTCCCTGAGGACCTGTGGATCCCCGTCATCGGCGAGCCCGCCGAGATCGGCGACCCGCTCATCGACCACGCCGACTACGTCGCCTTCACCGGCTCCAGCGCGGCCGGGGCGGCCATCGCCCAGCGCGCCGCCGCCCGCCTCGTCGGCTGCTCGGCCGAGCTCGGCGGCAAGAACCCGATGATCGTGTGCGAGGACGCCGACGTCGCGTGGACCGTCGAGGGCGCACTGCGCTCCTGCTTCAGCAACGCCGGGCAGCTGTGCATCTCCACCGAGCGGATGTACGTGCACGACGCCGTCTATGACACCTTCGTGCCGCGCCTGGCCGAGGCCGTGCGGGACATGGAGCTGTCCACCGCCTTCGACTTCTCCGCCGACATGGGGTCGCTCACCTACAAGCGCCAGTACGACCGGGTCGTCCAGCACGTCGAGGACGCCCGTGCCAAGGGCGCCGAGATCCTCGCCGGCGGCCGCCCCCGCCCCGACCTGGGCCCACTGTTCTACGAGCCCACCCTCATGACCGGGGTCGAGCCCGCCATGGAGGCCTGCGGCGGCGAGACCTTCGGCCCCGTCGTGTCCATCTACCGCTACCGCGACGACAACGAGGCCGTGGACCTGGCCAACGACACCGACTACGGCCTCAACGCCAGCGTGTGGACCCGCGACACCGCGCGCGGGCGCCGCCTGGCCGAGCGCATCCGCTCGGGCACCGTCAACATCAACGAGGGCTTCGCCGCCGCCTGGGCCAGCTACGGCGGCCCCATGGGCGGCATGAAGCGCTCCGGCCTGGGCCGCCGCCACGGCGCCGAGGGGCTGCTGCGCTTCACCGAGCCGCAGACCATCGCCAGCCAGCACTACATCGGCTTCGGCGGCCCGCCCGGGATGGACTACGAGAAGGTGGCCGCGCTCATGACCACCGGGGCGCGGCTGATGAAGCGGTTCCGGCTCCGCTGAGGCCCTAAACTGGTGTCGATCCACATCTACCTGCGGGAAGGCCGATACGTGTCCCTTGCCGGTGCTGGCGACAGCACGTTCGACACCGTTCTCGTCGTCGACTTCGGCGCGCAGTACGCGCAGTTGATCGCGCGGCGGGTGCGCGAATGCCACGTCTACAGCGAGATCGTCCCCTCGACGATGCCCGTCGAGGAGATGCTCGCCAAGAAGCCCAAGGCGATCATCCTGTCCGGCGGCCCCTCGTCGGTGTACGCCGACGGCGCGCCGCAGGCCCCCGAGGGCCTGTTCGGCACCGGGGTGCCCACGTTCGGCATCTGCTACGGCTTCCAGGCCATGGTGCAGGCGCTGGGCGGCACCGTCGCCCGGACCGGCCTCAGCGAGTTCGGCCGCACCCGCGCCGAGCTGGGCACCGACTCCGTGCTGTTCGCCGGGACCCCGGCCGAGCAGTCGGTGTGGATGTCGCACGGGGACTCGGTCACCGAGGCGCCGGAGGGCTTCCGCACCACCGGCACCACCGCCGGGGCGCCCGTCGCCGCGGTCGAGGACACCGACCGGGGCCTGTACGGCGTGCAGTTCCACCCCGAGGTGATGCACACCGAGCACGGCCAGGAGGTGCTGCGCCGGTTCCTCTACGAGGGCGCCGGGTGCCGCCCCACCTGGACCATGGTGAACATCGTCGACGAGCAGGTGGAGCGGATCCGCGCCGAGGTCGGCTCCAAGCGGGTCATCTGCGGGCTCAGCGGCGGCGTGGACTCCGCGGTCGCCGGGGCGCTCGTCCAGCGGGCCGTCGGCGAGCAGCTCACCTGCGTCTTCGTGGACCACGGGCTGCTGCGCAAGGGCGAGGCCGAGCAGGTGGAGAAGGACTACGTGGCCGCCACCGGGGCGCGCCTGAAGGTCGTCGACGCCCAGGACCGGTTCCTGGACGCGCTGGCCGGGGTGAGCGACCCCGAGGAGAAGCGCAAGATCATCGGCCGGGAGTTCATCCGCGTCTTCGAGCAGGCCGCCCGCGAGGTGGTCGCCGAGGCCGGGGCCGGGGGCGAGGAGGTCGAGTTCCTCGTCCAGGGCACGCTCTACCCCGACGTGGTCGAGTCCGGCGGCGGCACCGGCACCGCCAACATCAAGTCCCACCACAACGTCGGCGGGCTCCCCGACGACCTGGCGTTCACCCTGGTCGAGCCGCTCCGCGAGCTGTTCAAGGACGAGGTGCGCCGCGTCGGCGAGGAGCTGGGCCTGCCGCCGGAGATGGTGTGGCGCCAGCCCTTCCCCGGCCCGGGGCTGGGCATCCGCATCGTGGGCGAGGTCACCCGCGACCGCCTGGAGGTGCTGCGCGACGCCGACGCCATCGCCCGCGAGGAGCTCACCCGCGCCGGGCTGGACCGCGACATCTGGCAGTGCCCGGTGGTGCTGCTGGCCGGGGTCCGGTCGGTGGGCGTGCAGGGCGACGGGCGCACCTACGGCCACCCCGTGGTGCTGCGCCCGGTCAGCAGCGAGGACGCGATGACCGCGGACTGGTCGCGGCTGCCCTACGACGTGCTGGCGGCCATCTCCAACCGGATCACCAACGAGGTGCGCGAGATCAACCGGGTGGTGCTGGACGTCACCAGCAAGCCCCCGGGCACCATCGAGTGGGAGTGACCGAATGGGCCCCGGCGAGGCGATCGCCGGGGCCCTTCGCCGTCAGCGGGGCCCTCAGCGGGGCCCTCGGCGGGACCGTCAGTCCAGCCGGATGAAGTCGGCGCGCTGCACCAGGGCGGGGTAGTCGAGCCCGCAGGAGCCCGCGTCCTCGCTGTCCCGGCGGATGTCCACGCTCGCCGTCGGCTGGAGGCCGCAGTACCAGCCGTCGATGTCCTCGACCACGTACCCGGTGCCGACCTTCTCCTCGTCGGGCATGTCCAGGTAGGTCTCGGTGGCCGCGCGGGCGGACGCGCAGGACACCTCCTCCGAGGTGCCGACGAGCATGGCCTCGCCCACCCGGGGGACGCCGCTCACGGTCCCGCACAGCCAGGTGTCCAGCTCCCCGTCGAACCCGGAGTACTCCAGGGTGACGGCCGGGTCCTCCGGGTCCGTGCCGTACTCCAGGCGCAGCGGGCGGCCGTCCTGCGCGACCCACAGGGAGAAGCCGTTCTCGGCCTCCCCCTCCGGGGCCGCCGCGGCTTCCGGGGCCGCCGCGGTGAAGGTGCCGGTGAACCGCGTGGCCGCGGCGCCGTCGACCTGCTCGTCGGCGCGCTCCTCCACCTCCATGCTCTCGGCGAGCTCGGTGAAGGGGGCGGCGACCGCGTCCCGGTCCAGCCGCTCCGCCCGCGGCGTGCCCTCGACCCGCACCCGCACGTAGTGGTCGGTCAGGCCCTGGTTCAGCGCGGGGTCGGAGTAGACACGGCGCTGCTTCCCGGCGCCCGACCCGGGCAGCCACATCGTCTCGGTGCCCGGCTCCCCCTCCTCGATCAGCAGGAACACGTCCGGGTCGGCGCGGAAGACGAGCTCGGAGCGGCGCGGCTCGGGGCCGCCGTCGTCGACCTCCTCCTGCACCCGGTAGGAGCCGGTCTCCTCGACGAGGGCGACGATGCCGTCCACGACCTCCTCGGCGCTGCCCAGCTCGGGGGCGGGGGAGGCCGACGGGGACGGCGACGGCGCGGGGGAGCCCCCGGCGACCGTGCCGGCCGTGTACAGCCCGCCCACCCCGACGGCGGTGGTGCCCAGGACCGCCGCCGCGACGACCGCCGCCAGCTTCCCGCCGGGGATGCTCCCCATGGCGGCCGGCGGCGCGGACGCGCCGCTCCCCGAGGGGTCCGCCCCCGAGGCGCCCGCCGCGGCCTCCTGCGGTGCGGCGGCCGCGTCCCAGTCCCCGTCGGGCCAGCCCGCCGCCGTGCGGGCCACGTCGGCCCACACCCGCGACAGCAGGGCGCGCAGCAGTCCCTCCAGGTCCTCCGTCGGCACCGAGCGGATGTCCTCGTCGACCGCGAAGTCCACCAGGCCCCGGTAGATCGCCTCGGCCTCCGGGCGCGCCAGAGGGCGCGCGTCCATCGCCGCGCTCAGCATCGGCCGCAGCGACGCGGGGACCCCCTCCAGGTCCGGGGACCCGTCCGGACCATAGGGGGAGCGGCCGGTCCCGGCCGCGGCGACCAGGGCGCCCCACGCCGCCACATCGGCCGATTCGTCGGCGCCCGGACGCGGCGCGCCCGTCCCCTCCGGGCGCGGCCCCCCGGGGGACAGCACCACCCGGGACGGGCGCAGGTCGCCGTGGACCACGCCGACGGCGTGCATCCGGGCCACCGCCTCGGCGGTCGCCGCGGCGAAGGCGAGCAGCGCGTCCGGCCCGAGGGGGCCGTGCGCGCGCAGGTAGGACTCCAGGTCCGGCCCGGGGGCGTGGGCGGTGGCGATCCACGGCGGGTCGGCCGCCGGGTCGGCGGCGACGACCTCGGGGGCGCATACGCCGCCGGCCCCGTGCAGGGCGGCGGCGCGGTGGGCGAACGCCTCCCGCGCTCCGGGGTCGGCGGCGAACGCGGGTGCGAGCACCTCGACGGCGGCGCGGTGCCCGGCGCCGTCCAGGGCCCCGTACACGGTTCCCCAACCGCCCTGCCCCAGCCGGCCGGCCAGGCGGTAGGGGCCGATGCGCGCGGGATCGCCCGGCGCCGGCGGTCCGAGTCCGGCCATGAGCGTCTTCCTTACTAATGCGGGGAGCCCGCACGAGCACGGAAGGAGGGGGATGGGCTCGCACGGGGGGTGTCAGGCACGTATGCGAGCCGATCCTACGCCGAACCGGTGAATCGTAAGGGGAGATGCCAGTGAGATGGGCCCCGCCCCGGCCGGGCTACCCCTGTCTTCTCCTCCTGCCCCGGCGCCTCAGCCAGCGGGCGCCCAGGAGCAGCACCACGGCCACCGCGGCCACCGGGGCGAGGCGCTTGAGCACCGGCACCCCGGCCGTCCGCAGCGCGTCCAGGGCCTCCTCCTCGGCCTGCGCGGCGCGGCCGGCCGCCCGGTGGACCTCGTGGACCGCGCTCGCGGCCTCCCGGTCGGGGACCCTGCCGTCGGCCCCGGACGCGGCGCCGGGCCGCTCCTCCTCCGGCCCCGAGGGCGAGGGCTCCGGGTCCTCCGGGGCGGCCAGCTCCTCCGCCAGGGACTCGGCGAACCTGTTCACCAGGCGGCCGCTCACGTCCGCCATCACCCCGCGCCCGAACTGGGCCACCCGGCCCGTCACCTTCAGGTCCGCCGCGACCTCCACCCGCGTCGCCCCGGCGCCGTCGTCGGACAGCGACGCCACCACGGACGCCGACGCCGTGCCGCTGCCCCTGGCCTCCTTGCCCGAGGCCTCGATGCGCACCCTCCGCGCGTCCGCGTCCCTCTCGGTGAAGCGGGCCTCGCCGCGGTAGGTCACGGTGATCGGCCCGACCTTCACCCGCACCTTCCCGGTCACGGTGTCCCCGTCGACCGACTCCAGGGTCGCGCCCGGCACGCACGGCGCCACCCGCTCCGGGTCCAGCAGCACCTCCCACGCGCGCCCCACCGGGACCGGGACCCCGAACTCGTGCTCCAGTCGCATGCTCACGCCTGAACCGCCTCCATTCCGGCCGCCCGCGCCAGCGCCCGCCCGGCCAGCACCCCGGCCAGGTGCCGCCGGTAGTCGGCGCCGCCGTTCAGATCGCTCGGCGGGGAGCCCGCCTCCCGGGCCAGGGCCCCGGCGGCGCGCAGGTCCTCGGCTCCGGCCGCGCCGCCGCAGGCCCGCTCGGCCTCCCCGGCCCGCACCGGCACCGGCGCCATGCTGGCCAGCCCGACCCGGGCCTCGGCCACGGCACCGTCCTCCCGGCGGACCGCCGCGGCCACCCCGACCACCGCCCACGCCTGCGCGGTGCGGGAGAACTTCTCGTAGTGGAACCCCCAGCCGGTGAGCTTGGGGACCCGCACCGCCGCCAGCACCTCGCCCGGCTCCAGGGCGGTGGTCAGGTAGTCCGCGAAGAACGCGGACGCCGGGACGGTGCGGGCGCCGTCCGGCCCCTCCACCTCCATCTCGGCGCCCAGCGCCAGCACGGCGGCGGGCAGGTCGGCGGCCGGGTCGGCGTGCGCCAGCGACCCGCCCAGCGTGCCGCGGTGGCGCACCGCCGGGTCGGCCACGGTGCGCGCCGCCATCGCCAGCAGCGCGCAGTGCTCGGCCACCAGCGGGTCGCGGACCACCTCGTGGTGGGTGGTCAGGGCGCCGATCCGGAGCGCGTCGCCGTCGTCGGCCACCCCGCGCAGCCCGTCCACCCCGGACAGGTCCACCACGGTGGTGGGGGCGGCCAGCCGGAACCGCAGCAGCGGCACCAGGCTCTGCCCGCCCGCCAGCGCCTTGGCGTCCTCGTCGGCGGCCAGCGCCGCGACGGCCGCGCCCAGCGAGTCGGGGCGCAGGTACGCGAACGGGGCCGGGATCATCGGCCCTCACCTCCGTTCCGGGCCCTCTGGGCCTCCTGGAGCGCCCGCCACACCCGTTCGGGCGTGCAGGGCATGGGCACGTCCCGCACCCCGAACGGGCGCAGGGCGTCCACCACCGCGCCGACCACCGCCGGGGTGGAGGCGATGGTGCCGGCCTCGCCCACCCCCTTGGAGCCCAGCGGGTTGGTGGTGGACGGGGTCACCGTCCGGTCGGTGGTGAAACCGGGCAGGTCGGCCGCGGACGGCAGCAGGTAGTCCGCCATGGTCGCGGTGACCAGGGTGCCGTCGGCGTCGTGCACCGCCTCCTCGAACAGCGCCTGGCCGATGCCCTGGGCCAGCCCGCCGTGCACCTGCCCCTCCACGATCAGCGGGTTGACGACGGTGCCCACGTCGTCCACGGCCGTGTAGCCGCGGATGCGCACCGCCCCGGTCTCGGTGTCCACCTCCACCGCGCACAGGTGCGTGCCGTGCGGGTAGGAGAAGTCGGACGGGTCGAAGGCGGCGTCGGAGTCCAGGGACGGCTCGGCCCCCTCCGGCAGGTCGTGCGCGGCGAACACGGCCAGCGCCACCTCCTGGATGGCGGCCGACGGCCGCTCGGTGCCGCGCACCCGGAACCGCCCGCCCGTGAACTCCAGGTCGTCCTCGGCGGCCTCCAGCATGTGCGCCGCCATCACCCGGGCCTTGTCCACCACCCGCTCGCAGGCGTGCACCAGCGCCGACCCGCCCACGACCAGCGACCGCGACCCGTAGGTGTCCAGCCCGCGCGGGGAGACCCGGGTGTCGCCGTGCAGCACCCGCACGTCCTCCACCGGCACGCCCAACCGGTCGGCGGCGATCTGCGACCAGGCGGTCTCGTGCCCCTGCCCGTGCGCCGAGGAGCCCGTCACCACCTCGACCTTGCCGCTGGGCAGCATCCGCACCGACGCGTGCTCCCACCCGCCGGCGCCGTAGTTCAGCTCGCCCAGCATGCGCGAGGGCGCGATCCCGCACATCTCCGTGAACGTCGACACCCCGATGCCGAGCTGTACCGTGTCGCCGCTCTTGCGCCGCCGCTCCTGCTCGGCCCGCAGCTCGTGGTACCCGGCCAGCTCCAGCGCGCGCTCGGTGGCCGCCTCGTAGTTCCCGGTGTCGTAGGTGAGCCCGGCGATGGTGGTGTAGGGGAACTCGCCGTGGCCGATCCAGTTGCGCCGCCGCAGCTCCACCGGGTCCATGCCCAGCTCGTCGGCGAGCTCGCCCATGATCCGCTCGATGGCGTAGGTGGCCTCGGGCCGCCCCGCACCCCGGTAGGCGTCGGTGGGCATGGTGGTGGTGAACACCCCGGTGCAGGTGAAGGAGTAGGCGTCCATCTTGTAGATGCCCGGGTACATGAACGCGCCCAGCAGCGGAACCCCCGGGGTGACCAGCATCAGGTAGGCGCCCATGTCGGCGAGCAGGTCCACCTTCAGCCCGCGCAGCCGCCCGTCGGCGTCGGCGGCGATGGACACGTCCTGGATCTGCGCCCGCCCGTGGTGCGTGGTCTGGAACCCCTCCGACCGGGTCTCGGTCCACTTCACCGGGCGGCCCAGGCGGCGGGCGAGCAGGAGCAGCAGCACCTCCTCCGCGGTCACCTGCAGCTTCGACCCGAAGCCGCCGCCCACGTCCGGGGCGACCACCCGGATGTCGTGCTCGGGGACGCCGGTGACCGTCGCCAGCATGAGCCGCAGCACGTGCGGGATCTGCGTGGCCGACCACAGCGTGTACCCGCCCTCCTCGGGCTGGCACACCACCGAACGCGGCTCCATGGCCGCGGGGATGAGCCGCTGCTGCCGGTAGCGCCGGGTCAGCACCATGTCCGCCCCCGAGAACGCCGCGTCGACGTCCCCGTTGGAGAACGGCCACACGTAGGCCCGGTTGGTGCCCGCGTCGGCGTGCACCGGGTCGGCGCCGTCGGCCAGGGCCTCCTCCAGGTCGAGCACCGCGGGCAGCGGCTCGTAGTCGACGTCGATCTCCTCCAGGGCGTCGGCGGCGCTCTCCGGGTCGCGGGCGACGACGCAGGCCACCGCCTCCCCGGCGTAGCGCACCTCGTCCACGGCCATCGGCGGGTGCGGAGGGGTGACCATGTCCTCGGTCACCGGCCAGGCACAGGGCAGCGACCCCTGCTCATCGGCGACGTCGGCCCCGGTGAACACCGCCGCGACGCCGGGCACCCCCCGCGCGCGCGAGGCGTCGACGTTCCCGATCCGCGCGTGCGCCATGGGGCTGCGCAGGAACGCCACGTGCAGGGTGCCGGGGGGTTCGATGTTGTCGGTCCAGCGGGTGCGCCCGGTGAGCAGCCGGGCGTCCTCCTTGCGGGGCAGCGGGCGGCCGGTCTGCGGAGCGGTGTCGGGGATGCTCTCTGCGCTTCCGGGGGTGCTCTCGGGTGCGGTGGTCATGCGGTGCCACCTCCCACCGGGGTGCGCGTGTGGGCCCCGCGCATCTCGGCCGCGGCGTCGAGGACGGCGGCGACGATGTTCGCGTAGCCGGTGCACCGGCACAGGTTGCCCTCGAGGCCCTCGCGGACCTCCTCCTCGGTCGGGTCGGGGTTGTCCTGCAGCAGGTCGGAGGCGGCCATGAGCATGCCGGGGGTGCAGTAGCCGCACTGGAGCGCGTGGCGGCGGTGGAACGCGGACTGCAGGGGGTGCCATTCGCCGTCGGCGGCCATGCCCTCGACGGTGCTGATCCGGCTGCCGTCGGCCTGAACGGCCAGGACGGTGCAGCTCTTGACGGACGCGCCGTCCATCAGGACGGTGCAGGCGCCGCAGTTGCTCGTGTCGCACCCCACGGGGGTGCCGACCTTTCCGAGGCGGCGGAGATGGTGGACGAGGAGTCGGCGGGCTTCGACTTGGTCGTCGTAGCGCACGCCGTCGACGGTGACGCGGATGTCGGGCATGGGGGCGCGGCCTCCCGTTCCGGATCGGCGGTCGCGCCCCAACCTAAATCAAAGTGATATGGATCACTAGAGGTTGCAGAGGGTTGGGCCCCGCCCGATCGCGGCCCGGTCCTGTACGGCGTCCCGTCACCCGCCGTCGGCGGACTCCCGGTCGCGCGAGCGCACCATCGCCCGCGCGATCCCCGCCAGGCCCAGACCGACCGCCAGCGCGGGCAGCACCCACACCAGGTCGAACCCCCACCCGCCGGTCCCGCGCACCAGGAAGGCCGCGCCGAGGACGACGAAGCACAGGCCCGCGATGAGCGAGCCCCAGTCGGTCCTACGCCTTCTCACGCCGCACCTCCAAGTCCCCCACATAGGAGGACAGCGTCACGTCCAGCACCGGGGCGCCCCCGGCCGCGCCGTCCCCGCCCCCGGCACCGCCGGCGGCGGGCTCCAACGTCTCCCGCACGTCCAGCCGCGGCCCGGACCGCATCGACTCGTCCACCCGGATCTCCCCGAACGCCGACGTGCCGTGTACCCGCACCCGCGCCTCCTGCGGAACGACGACCTCCATCCCGCCGAAGCCGACCTTCACGCGCACCGCCACCTCGTCGCCCGGCTCCAGCTCCATCCGGGTCAGGTCGACCGCGGCGGTGCCCCCGGTCAGCTCGAACGGGCGCTGCGCCTCGGCGACCGTCCGCGGCCGCCACTGGGCCTCGCCGAAGCGCAGCCCCGTCAGGTCGGTGGCCGACGCCGCCACCAGCAGCACCGCAACCAGTACCCCCACCACCGCGAGGCCGCGCGCATCGCCGACCCACGCCCCCGCGACCAGCGCCAGCCCGATGACCACCGCGACGCTCCCCAGATAGAGCGGCCCCGTCTGGGGCCCGACCAGGGCCGCGAGCGAGAACTCGCCCGTGGCGAGCATGAACCCGCCGGCGGCGGCCACCGCCGCCCAGAACGCGAACGCCAGCAGGCGGACCCCCCGCGCGCGCTTGCGGCGCGGACGGCACTCCTGCCGGGGCTCCGGGGCGTCCGAGGGGTTCGAGAGCTCCGAGGACTCCGAGGGCCGGGGGGGATCCGAGGACTCCGGGGGCTCCGAGGAGGAGTCTGAGGGCTCCGGAGCGCCCTGCGGCGCCGGAGCCGCGGCACCGCGCGGCGCCCCGCCGCCGCCCAGCACCGCCAGGTCGATCGGCCCCGCCGGGGCCTGCGCCCACGGCTGCGCCGGGTTGTAGTACGCCGGGCCCGGCTCCGGCTCCGGGGCGGGAGGCGGAGGCGCGTGCCGCCGCAGCAGCGACGGCAGTGCGCGGAACTCCCTCTGCAGCACCACGCCCCGCCCGTGCGCCGTCAGCAGGCCCAGCACCAGCGGCGCCGCCAGCACCAGCGTCCCCCAGGCCACCCCGCCCACCAGGCTCAGCGCCGTGGCCACCGCCAGCGCCGCCGCCAGCAGCGTCGGCACCGCCCGCGCCGGGACCCGCCGGTTGAGCAGCTGCTCGGCCATCGCCGGGCCGCCCCGGGCGTCCCGCATCACCAGCCAGGCGCCCACGTACAGCAGCACCCCCACCAGACCGGCCAGCCCGGTCAGGCAGAACGCCACCCGCCACAGCACCGGGTCCGTCCCCGTGTAGCGGCCCAGCCCCGCGCACACCCCGGTGAGCACGCCCGCGTCGGGGCGGCGGCGCAGCCCCTCGTCCGCGGTCGCCTCCCCGGCGGTCGTGTCCCCAGCGGTCTCCATGCTCTCCATCGTCGCCCTCCGCAGGCCCCGTGCCCATCCGGGACCACCCTGACCCCTCCCTGAGGCGCACCCCTCCCCACCCCGGCCGCGTCTTCCGGGCGCGCCCCTGATGCCCCGCCGCCCGCGCCGGGGGCATCCTGGAGACCCGCGGAGGAAAAGGGGAGCACAGGCGATGTCGGACACGGCGGCGGCCGAGGAGCCGCCGCGCATGCAGCGCGCCCGCGACGGACGGCTGGTCGCGGGCGTCGGCGCGGGCATGGCCCGCCACCTGGGCGTGTCCACCACCGTGGTGCGCCTGGCGCTGCTCGCCCTCGGCTTCGCCGGGATCGGCATCGCCGTCTACTTCGCCCTGGTGTTCTTCGTCCCCGCCGAGGCCGAGGCGGACCCCGAGGAGCGCGCCGAGTCCGCCCGCCGACAAGGCCGCGACCTGGCCCAGCTGCTCGCCTACCTGGCCGTCGCCGGGGTCGTCGGCCTGCTCTTCCTGCTCTTCGGCGGGCTGTTCGACCCCCTGCTGTGGCTCATCGTCTTCGGCGCCATCGGCGGCGCCATCCTCTGGCAGCAGGCCAACCCCGCCCAGCGCGACGAATGGGTGTCGGCGACCTCGCTGCGCTCCCGGACCGGCCTGCTGCGCGGCGGGGCCGGGGTCCTGCTCATCGTCATCGGGGTCTTCGGCTTCCTCGCCTTCCAGCAGCAGCTCCAGGACGCCCGCGCCGGGCTCACCTTCGCCGTGGCCACCCTCGCCGGGATCAGCCTCGTCGCCGCCCCCTGGATCGTGGGGCTCATCCGCGAGCGCGACAAGGAGCGCCGCGAACGCATCCGCAACCAAGAGCGCGCCGAGCTCGCCGCGCACATCCACGACTCGGTGCTGCACACCCTCACCCTCATCCAGCGCCGCGCCGAGGACCCCCGGGAGGTGCAGCGCCTGGCCCGCGTCCAGGAGCGCGCGCTGCGCGGGTGGCTCTACCAGCGCCCCGCCGACGCGGAGACCACCGTCAAGGCCGCCCTGGAGCGCGTCGCCGCCGAGGTCGAAGAGGTGCACGGGGTGCCCATCGACGTGGTGTGCGTGGGGGACGGGGACGTCGACGACGCGGTCCACGCCGAACTGCGCGCCGCCCGCGAGGCGATGGTCAACGCCTCCAAGTACGCGGGCCCCGAGACCGTCTCCGTGTACGGGGAGGTGGAGCCCGAACAGGTCCTGGTGTTCGTGCGCGACCGCGGCCCCGGATTCGACCTGGACGCGGTGCCGGCCGACCGCATGGGGGTGCGCGGCTCCATCGTCGGGCGCATGGAGCGGCACGGCGGCAGCGCCCGCATCCGCACCGCCCCGGGGGAGGGGACCGAAGTACAGCTCACCATGCCCCGCATCAAGAGCGCCGAGTGAACGCGGGAGCGGGGGTGGGGCGTGGGGAGCAATTATGCGGGGAGCACATGTGCGGGGAGCGGTTGCGGGAGCGGTGACGGGGCCGGTCTCCGTCGCCGGCGGTGTACACGCCGTGTCCGCCGCGCCCGCCAAGCCCCTCATTCCCGCGCGCGCATGGCCGGGGTCGGGCAGCGGCGCCCTATCGGAGGCCCGGATGGGTACAGTCGCCTATGTGGGTGACGACAATGAGACCTTTGCCGGAGGCGCGGCGGTGCCCCGCGTCGTGATCGTCGACGACCACCGGCTGTTCCGCAGTGGGGTGCGCGGCGAACTAGGCGACGCCGTCGATGTCGTCGGCGAGGCCGGGGACGTCGACTCCGCCGTCCGCGTCATCGCCGAGCACAGCCCCGACCTGGTGCTCCTCGACGTGCACCTGCCCGGCGGCGGCGGGGTGGAGGTCCTGCGCCGCGTCCTGGCCCGCCAGCCCGAGGTGCGGTTCCTCGCGCTGTCGGTCTCCGACGCGGCCGAGGACGTCATCGGCGTGGTGCGCGGCGGCGCCCGCGGCTACGTCACCAAGACCATCTCCGGCCGCGAGCTGGCCGACGCCATCGTGCGGGTCGCCGAAGGCGACGCCGTGTTCTCACCGCGGCTGGCCGGGTTCGTGCTGGACGCCTTCGCCGCCACCGACGCGCCGCCCATGGACCCCGAGCTGGACCGGCTCACCCAGCGCGAGCGCGAGGTGCTGCGGCTCATCGCCCGCGGCTACGCCTACAAGGAGGTCGCCAAGGAGCTGTTCATCTCGGTGAAGACCGTGGAGACCCACGTGTCGTCCGTGCTGCGCAAGCTCCAGCTCTCCAACCGCCACGAACTCAGCCGCTGGGCCACCGCCCGCAAGCTGGTCTGAACCGGCGTCCCCGTTGATCTCGGGAAGAACGACCCTACGCGCGCGGTTTTGGCGTCGTTTTCCCCGAGATCAACGGGGGAGGGGCCAGCGGCCACCGCCTACCGCAGGGCGTCGGCCATCCGCTCCAGGAAGGTCGTGGCGTCGGCGTCCTGCACCAGGGTCACGCAGGGGCGGTCCTCGTCGCCGGGCTTCGAGAACGGGCGCAGGTCGGCGATGGTCAGCCCGCGCGTGTACTCGCCCTTCAGCTCCACCCGGATCGGCCGCTCCACCGACCGCGTCACCAGCTCGGGGTCGACGAGGATGCCCGCGGCCAGAGGGTCGTGCATCGCGCTCTGCCGCACCCCGAACACGCTGCTGTACCAGCCGAAGTAGAAGTCCAGGAAATCGGCGGTGCGCTGTGCTCGCTCACCCGCGGCCCCGCGGAGCGCGTCCAGCCAGGAACCCGGCATGACCGCCTTCATCGTCACGTCCAGCGCGACGAGCGTCAGGTCGAACCCGGCGGCGAACACCCGCTCGGCGGCCTCCGGGTCGTTGGAGGTGTTGGCCTCCGCCCACGGGGTGACGTTGCCCGGCTCCTGCACGGCGCCCCCCATCACCACGACGCGGCGCAGCAGCCGTGGCAGCTCCGGCTCCAGCCCCAGCGCCAGCGCGATGTTGGTCAGCGGGCCGACCGCCAGCAGGTCGATCTCGCCCGGGTTGGCGCGGGCCAGCCGCACCAGCAGTTCGGCCGCCGACTCCTCCACCGGGGACCCCTTGGGCGCGGGCAGCACGACATCGCCCAGCCCGTTGGCGCCGTGCACCGACTCGGCCAGCGACGGCTCCTGCACCAGGGGGCGCCCGGCACCGCGGGCCACCGGCACCTCGGGGGCGCCGTAGAGCTCCAGCAGCCGCAGTGCGTTGTCGGTGGTGGTGTCGACGGCGTTGTTGCCGAAGACGGTGCCGACGCCGACGAGTTCCACCTCGGGCTGCGCGGTCAGGTAGGCGAGCGCGAGCGCGTCGTCGATACCCGGGTCGCAGTCGATGAAGACCCGCACGGGAATCCCCCCAATTCACATGATCATCGTTGGTTCCGGTCCAGAATAGGGCTGCTCAGAGGGCGTCCCGCCGAGGCGCGCGCCCCCGGGGCGGCCGCGTCGGCCCCCGGGGCGGCGCGGCCGTGGGCCGGCGGGAGGAGCCCGGAGGGCGGGAGGGGGAGCGATGAGGAGGAACCAGGGGGCGACTGCTCATAGGCTTGTCGCGTGTCCTCCTCTGAGCTACTCGAAGGTCTGAACGCACCGCAGCGGGAAGCCGTCACGCACTCCGGGTCGCCGCTGCTCATCGTCGCGGGCGCCGGATCGGGCAAGACCCGCGTCCTCACCCACCGCATCGCCCACCTGCTCTCCGAGCGCGGCGTGCGCCCCGGCGAGGTCCTCGCGATCACCTTCACCAACAAGGCCGCCGCCGAGATGAAGGAGCGCATCGAGGGCCTGCTCGGCTCGCGCGTCGCCCGCACCATGTGGGTGATGACCTTCCATTCGGCGTGCGTGCGCATCCTGCGCCGCGAGGCCGCGCGGCTGGGCTACCCGAGCAGCTTCACCATCTACGACGCGGCGGACTCCAAGCGCCTGATGCAGCTCGTCTGCAAGGAGCTGGACCTGGACCCCAAGCGGTTCCCGCCCAAGTCGTTCTCCGCCCAGGTGTCCAACCTGAAGAACGAGCTCGTCGACTACGACACCTTCGCCGAGCAGGCACAGAGCGAGCAGGAGAAGAAGCTCGCCGAGGCCTACGCCCTGTACCAGCGGCGGCTGCACGAGGCCGGGGCGATGGACTTCGACGACCTGATCATGGTCACGGTCAACCTCCTGCAGATGTTCCCCGACGTCGCCGAGCACTACCGTCGGCGGTTCCGGCACGTCCTGGTCGACGAGTACCAGGACACCAACCACGCCCAGTACGCGCTCATCCGCGAACTGGTCGGGGAGGACGGGCAGGAGGACGGGACCCCGGCCGCCGTGCCGCCCCCGGAGCTGTGCGTGGTGGGCGACGCCGACCAGTCGATCTACGCCTTCCGCGGCGCCACCATCCGCAACATCCTGGAGTTCGAGCGGGACTACCCGTCGGCGCGGACCATCCTGCTGGAGCAGAACTACCGGTCCACGCAGAACATCCTGAACGCGGCCAACACGCTGATCGAGCGCAACGACGGCCGCCCGGAGAAGAACCTCTGGTCCGAGCAGGGCGTCGGCCCGACGATCACCGGCTACGTGGCCGACAACGAGCACGACGAGGCGGCGTTCGTCGTCGGGGAGATCGACCGGCTCACCGACGAGGGGAAGGCGACCCCGTCCGAGGTCGCGGTCTTCTACCGGACCAACGCCCAGTCGCGCGTCTTCGAGGACGTGTTCATCCGGACCGGGCTGCCGTACAAGATCGTCGGCGGGGTGCGCTTCTACGAGCGCAAGGAGATCCGCGACATCCTGGCCTACCTCAGGGTGCTGGCCAACCCCGAGGACACGGTGAGCCTGCGGCGCATCCTGAACGTCCCCAAGCGCGGCATCGGCGGCCGCGCGGAGGAGGCGGTGGAGCTGTTCGCCGCGCGGGAGCGCACGTCGTTCGCGCAGGCGCTGCGCCGCGCCGGGGAGGCGCCGGGGCTGGCGACGCGGTCCCTGAAGGCGGTCAAGGAGTTCAACGCGCTTCTGGAGGACCTGGCGGAGTACGCGCGGGACGCGTCGCCGTCGGAGATCGTCGAGGCGGTCCTGCAGCGGACGGGATACCTGTCGGAGCTGACCGAGTCGAAGGACATCCAGGACGAGAGCCGGGTGGAGAACCTGGAGGAGTTCGTCGACGTCGCGCGCGAGTTCGAGAACACCTTCTCCGGGCCGCTGTACCCGGAGGACACCGAGCCCGAGCCCGAGCCCGAGCCCGAGCCCGGGTCCGGGTCCGGGTCCGGGTCCGAGCCTGGGCCCGAGGGCGGAGAGCCTGAGGGGGCGGAGCCGGGGGGACCGGGAGACGCCCCGGAGCCGACGCTGGTGGACTTCCTGGAGCAGATCTCCCTGGTGGCCGACACCGACCAGATCCCGGACGAGGAGGACGGCGGCGGCGTGGTCACACTGATGACGCTGCACTCCGCCAAGGGACTGGAATTCCCGGTGGTGTTCCTGACGGGCATGGAGGACGGGGTCTTCCCGCACATGCGCACGCTGGGGGACAAGGCCGAACTGGAGGAGGAGCGGCGGCTCGCGTATGTGGGCATCACGCGCGCGCAGGAGCGGCTGTACGTCAGCCGGGCCGCCGTGCGCAGCGCGTGGGGGTCGCCCTCGTACAACCCGCCGTCGCGGTTCCTGGACGAGGTTCCCAAGGAGCTGCTGGACTGGCGGCGGTCGGAGTCGTCGTTCTCCAGCCTGGGATCCCCGAGGCCGCGCAAGGAGCCGGCGGCGCGCAAGGCGTCGAAGGACGTCCCGACGCTGAGCCCGGGGGACAAGGTCACCCATGACAAGTTCGGCATGGGCACGGTGATGCTCGTGGACGGCGCGGGCGACCGGACGAAGGCGCGCATCGACTTCGGAGCGGACATCGGGGAGAAGGACTTCGTCGTGAAGTTCGCGCCCATCGAGAAGATCTGAGCCGCGGAGCGGCGGGAACGCCGTTGACGGGCAGGGCACGGGCAGGTGACGGGCACGGCGGCGCCTCCGCTGCGTCGGCCGGTGGGCGCGGCGGCGTACGAAGCACCCTCCGAAGCCTGTAATCTAGAGACATCGGCACGGACGACGCGGTGCGAACCGCGACCGGGCCGGCCCCACACTCCAGCGGATGGCACGAGCACTCGTGCGGCCGGGGTAGGGTGGGAACCACTCCGGAACGACCACCGGTCCTTGACAGGTGGGAGAACCTGAGTAAGATAGAAGGGTTGGCCTTCGATCGGACCTTCTGGTAAGGTTCTGACCGGGGGCGACGCCCCGAAATACAGTGGAAAGCCGCCTCTAGCGGAAGAGCGGCCGGGCCGGGAACGGATCCGGGGCTTGTACGGGATGAGCGGTTGCTTCTTGAGAACTCAACAGCGCG
>NZ_JAQFWP010000057.1 GCF_027706745.1 Nocardiopsis suaedae
GACCACGCACACACCCGGCGGCCGACAGAACAACAGGTAGGGCCGCCGACCTTCGTCGTCGCCGCCCTCCACCCCGCACCCCGGCGGCCCGCCGCCCGCCTGCCCGCACCGCGAGGGGCCCGCCGGACGGCAGGTAGGCCCGGGGAACCGCCCCGCTTGTGCCGTCGTCGCCGAACACCCCGACCACGCAGACACCCGGCGGCCGACCGACCGGCAGGTAGGGCCGCCGACCTGCGTCGTCGCCGCCCACCACCCCGCACCCCGGAATCCCGCCACCCGGCCAGGGCCCGTCAGCGGGGGATCCGCCGATCCGCCGCCACGTTCGGAAGGCTAGGACCCCGACGCGCGGACCGCGGCGACCGTGTCCAGGGCGGTCCTCGCCGCGGCGGCGTCATGGACGCGGAACACGCGCGCCCCCTCCCACGCCGATACCGCCAGGACCGCGAGCGTGCCCGCCGACCGGTCGGTGAGCGGCGCGTCCAGCGACTCGCCGATGAAGTCCTTGTTGGAGACCGCCACCAGCACCGGCCACCCCGTCGCCGCCAGCTCCCCCAGCCTGCGGGTCAGCTCCAGCGAGTGGTAGGTGTTCTTGCCGAAGTCGTGGGTGGGGTCCACCAGGATGCCCTCCGGGCGCACGCCCAGCCCGACCGCGCGCTCGGCGAGCCGGGCGACCGTCGCCGCCACGTCGGCCATGACGTCCCCGTAGGCGGCGCGGTGCGGATCAGTGCGCGGCCCCAACCCCCCGGTGTGGCTGCACACCAGGCCCGCGCCGGTCGCGGCGGCCACCCGCGCCAGGTCCGGGTCGGCCCCCGCCCAGGTGTCGTTGATCAGGTCGGCGCCGGCCCGCACGCACTCCTCCCCCACCCGCGCGCGCCAGGTGTCCACCGAGATGGCCACGTCCGGGTGGCGTCGGCGCAGCTCGGCGATGAAGGGCGCGGTGCGCCCGATCTCCTCGTCCTCGCCCACCTCGGCGCCGTACCCGGCCTTGACCCCACCGACGTCGATGATGTCGGCGCCGCGCTCCACCGCCGCGTCGGCGGCGCGGACCGCGGCGTCGAACGCGAAGGTGGCGCCGCGGTCGTAGAAGGAGTCGGGGGTGCGGTTCACGACCGCCATCACCGCGTGCTCCCCGGGGGCGAAGGACCTGCCGCCCAGCCGCAGGGTCAGCGGCGGCGCACCCGCCGCCCCCTCCCGGGCCGCACCCGCCCCCGCCGTGCTCACGCCGCCACGCCCTTCCTCGCTCGGGGCACCGCCGCCGGGGCCGCTCCCCCGTCGCCGCGGAGCCGTTCCTTGGCCACCCGCAGATGCTCCCACGTCTCCAGCCGCCCCACGTCAGGGCAGGCCCGGATCGCCTCGACCGCCTCCACCAGGGCGGCGCGGTCCGCCGCCGCGGCCGTGCCCACCAGGTCGTACCGGCCGAAGCCGGCCGCCAGGAAGGACACCCCCGGCACCGCGGCCAGGCGCGCCGCGAGCACCGAGGCGTCCCCCCGGCATCGCACGCCGAAGCCCAGGCGCTCGTCGGCGCCCACGACCGTGGGCTCCACCAGCGCGGTCACGTGCACCACCCCGGCCTCGATCAGCCGGACCACGCGCGAGCGCGCCGCCGCCTGCGAGAGCCCCACCCGGCGGGCCAGCTCCGCGTAGGAGGCCCGGCCGTCCTGCTGCAGGTGCCGCACGAGCCGCCAGTCCAGCGGGTCGATGGTGATGTCCCTGAGCTCGCGTACGCCGCTGTCGGCGTCCTTGACCACGCCGCCCGCCCGGAAGACCTCGGCTCCCCCCACCCCGGGCAGTACGCGCATGGCGGCGACCTCCTCGGCCAGCGCCTGGTCGTCGCGGACCCTCACCTGCGCGACGGCGGGGAAGCGCCCCGCCGTCTGCGCGGCGAAGGTGACGGCCTCCCGCTCGGCCAATTCCCCCAGCAGCGGCCCCACCGGGCCGGAAACGGTGAATGAAACATGGGCGAACACCTCCCGGCCCATGACCCCCGCGTGCAGCACCCCGACGATCCTGATCGCCCCGAGCGCCACCAGGCGGCGCACCCGGGCGCGCACGGCCGTGCGCGAGAGCCCCACCCCGTCGGCGAGGGCCTGATAGGTCGCTCTTCCGTCCCCCTGCAGCGCCCGCATGAGCGCAGCATCGACCGCATCGAGCACGATTTTCGCCTTTCGTTCCTTCGACGGCGCCCATTCCCCCCGGGCGCCGCCCCCTCCTGCGGCCAGATCATGGCAGTTGCGGCGTTCCTTAACTACAGATCACGGAAGAAACAAGCACGTATTCGGCGATGCATGCCCGCGAGACCAGACATACGACCCGTCTTTGCGACATGCCGGACAGATGGCTAACGTGCCGTGTCGCGTCCCCGCGTGCGGACGACTCCGGCAAAGCGAGACACTGTCATCCGGCATGGTCGCCTCTGGATGCGGTACGCCCATAAGTGACGCCGCGCCCGGACCGCGGCGCCGGAGGCCCGACGACGCGCTCGGCGGAGCGCCCGAACACGACCGCCCGCCACAGCGGGCGGGGAATGAAGAGAAGGGACCCCGATGGCATCACCAGGGGATGAGCGGCAGGATGCGGCGGCACGCCCATCGGGGTTGGGAAGAGCGCTGCTGCTGACCGCGGCCTCGCTCGTCCTTCCGGGCATCGCCCACCTGCGCACCGGGCGCCGGACCGCCGGGATCGTCCTGCTCAGCGGATACGCGCTGGCGATCGCGGCGCTCGTCGCCGCCGGCGTCCTCCTCTTCGGCGATGTGACGCTCGGGGCCAGCATGGCGGTCCAGGGCCGCTGGCTGCTCACCGCCTCGGCCATCGCCTTCGCCGGCACCGTCGTCTGGATGGCGGTGGTGGTGCACTCCTGGGTCATCACCCGGCCGCGCCCCTCCCGCGCCGGTGCCGCGACCGCGGGCGGCGCACTCGTCGTCGTGCTGTGCGCGGTGGCCGCCGCCCCCGCCGCCGCCGTGATGCACACGTCCTACGTCACCTACTCCACCCTCTCCTCGGTCTTCGGGTCCGTGGACCCGCTGGGTGAACCGCCGCACGACGCCGCCGACCCGTGGAACGGCCGCGACCGCATCGAGGTGCTGCTCATCGGCGGCGACTCGGGCAGCAACCGGTACGGGATGCGCAACGACTCCACGATGCTGGCGAGCATCGACGTCCACACCGGCGACGTGGTGCTCATCGGCATCCCCCGCAACCTGGAGGACGTGCAGTTCCCCGAGGGGTCGAAGCTGGCGGAGGCCTACCCGCCCCCCGCCGGGTTCGACGACCTGTTCAACGAGGTCTACCAGGCGGTCGCCGAGAACCCCGAACAGCTGGCCGAGAACCCCGCCGCCGACGACCCGTCCGCCGACACCCTCAAGTCCGTGGTCGGCCACATGACCGGCCTGGAGCCCGAGTACTACGCCCTGGTCGACATGAAGGGCTTCGAGGGCATCATCGACGCCATCGGCGGCATCGACGTCTACCTCGAGGACCCGATCCCCTACGGCCTGGAGGGCGACATCCTGCCCGCCGGGCAGCAGCACCTCGACGGCAACCAGGCGCTCTGGTACGGCCGCAGCCGCGTCAACAGCGACGACTACACGCGCATGGGGCGCCAGGGCTGCCTGCTCAAGTACGTGGTCGAGCAGGCCGACCCGACCGCGGTCCTGCGCGGCTACCAGGACCTCGCCGGGGCCGCCAAGCGCACCCTGCGCACGGACATCCCCCAGACCAAGGTGCCCGCCTTCATCGAGCTGGCCGACCTCATCGACGACGAGGGGTCGATGAAGACCCTTCAGCTCACCCCGCCCCAGGTGGACCCGGCCTACCCGGATTGGAAGGAGATCCGGGCGATGGTGGCCGACGCGGTGAACGAACAGGAGCAGGGGCAGGGCGACGGGGCCGACGCCGCCCCCGGGCCGGACCCCTCCCCGTCCGGCCCTTCCAGCGACCCGAGCGGCGGGGGCGCCGCCGGAGGGCAGGACGGGAGCCCGGAAGGGCAGCAGGGCCCAGAGGGCGGGGACGACACCACCGAGTGGCAGGAGTACACGGGCCTGGACGACCCCTCGCCGACCACGCCCGGACGCCAGGTCGGCGACGACGCCGGCTCGCTGGACGCCCTCTGCCCCTGAGGCGGCCCGGACGCATCCGCGGCGTACGCGGGGCGGGCGGCGGGACCGGTCCCGCCGCCCGCCCCGCGTACGCACGCCCGCCCCGGTCCGCACGTGCAGCGTGACCGAATCCGGACACTGCGTGGCCACGGGTGAACCGGTTGCCCGGGAGGCGCATCCGAACCCGGCGGACACCGTCCCCCACACCGCTTTCTAAGGAGCCGCCCCCGTGCGTCCAGCAGTCAAGGCCGCGGTCCCCGTGTTCGTCCTCGCCCTCGCATTGGCCGGGTGCTCGGGGAACAACCGCGACAAGGACCCTGAGGAGGACGGGGGCGGCGGGGCCGCCTCCTCCCCTTCGCAGGTCTCCACGGACGACGTGATCGCCGAGGGGACCTTCCCCTACCACGAGCACAAGGGCGAAGTGAAGATCGAGGTCAACGGGCTCACCGTGCGCGGCGACCTGATGCAGCTCGACTACACGCTGACCCCCGGGACCCCGAGTTCGGACCCCGCGAGCCGCCTGCAGCTCACCGACCTCGACGCCCCGGTCCTGGGATCGCACGTCTCGCTCGTCGACATGGAGAACCTGCTCCGCTACCACGTCGTCCAGGACGAGGCCGGCATCTACCTCCAACCGTCCGCCTCCACCGAGCTCACCTACGACGAGCCGAACGTGATGACGGTCTTCTTCGCCGCACCGCGCGAGGACGCCTCGGCCTTCGACATCTACTTCTACGGGTTCGACCCGATCATGGACGTCCCGCTGCAGGAGGCGGGGTGAGGCGCCGCGCGGCGGGGCCGCACACGCTGGGGGCCGGAGCCGTCGGCGCCGCGTTGGCGCTCGTGCTCACCCCGGCCGCCGCCGCTGACACGGGCGAGGTCGCGGGCGACCCCGATGCCGTGACCGAGGAGACCCTCGCCGACGCGGTGGTCCCCATCGATCCCGCGCCCTCCGTGATCGGCATCGCCCCGTCCGAGTCGGTCGAGGAGCTGGAGACCGAGAAGAGCGAGGGCGGCACCACGACCGTCACCATCGCCGCCGACGTCCTGTTCGCCTTCGACGAGGCCTCGCTGACCGACGAAGCCCAGGACACGATCGCCGGCATCGCCGGGCGCCTGGAGGGCGCCGGGGGCACCGTCCAGGTCGTCGGGCACAGCGACGGCATCGGGGACGACGCCTACAACCAGGAGCTGTCGGAGGACCGGGCCGAGGCGGTCAAGGGCGCGATCGAGGACGAACTCGGTTCGGCCGCCCCGGACATCGAGGCCGAGGGCCGGGGGTCGAGCGAGCCGGTCGCCGAGGAGACCGACGGCGAGGGCAACGACGTCCCCAGCGCACGGGCCGAGAACCGCCGCGTGGAGATCACCTTCGAGGGCGACTGACGGGCGGTCCGGGGGTCTCCGGGCAGGGGGCCGGGGGCTGGTCCCGGCAGTGGACCCGGCAGTGGACCCGTCGACGGGCCGGATTCCCCTCGCCTGCCGTCCGGATCCGGGGCGCCGATCCCTGGGACCGGCGCCCCGGCCCGTCCTCGTCGCCGCCCTCCGCCCGGCGGGCGGGCCCGGTGAACCGCCATGCTCGCCCCCCGGCGCCGTCGGCCGCCCCCGACAGCCGTCGAACGTCTGCGGCCGCCTGCACGCCCGCCACCCGGTTGTGCCCACGGCCAGAACCTGATGCGCGGTGCGGATGGAGCCCGTGGGCCCCGGACGACAGCCCTGCGCCCCCGTAAACACGCTCTTCCGCCGGTGACCGGACCCGGCCAGGGACGCTGCCGAGCGTTGATCGCTCCGTCGCCCCGTGTGACGCTCGCTGTGGGGCACAGGCGGCGCGACCTGCGGACGGGATCGGTGGGCGATGACCTCAGCGCAGCTGTGGACCCTGATCGGCCTCGGCGTCTTCCACGGCGCCAACCCCGCGATGGGATGGCTCCTGGCCGTCTCCCGCGGACTCCAGGAGGGCAGCCGCGCGGCGCTCCTCCGCTCCCTGCCCCCGCTGGCCCTCGGGCACGCGGCCTCCATCGCCGCGGTCGCGCTGGTCATCACCGTCACCGGCTCCCTCACCGCCTCCCACTGGTTCACCGTGGCCGGGGGCGCCCTGCTGGTCGCGGCCGGGCTGTGGACCCTGCTGGCGCGGCGCCACTTCCACTGGGCCGACGTGCGCATGTCGCTGCCGCAGATCGGTGTCTGGTCGTTCTTCATGGCCTCGATGCACGGCGCGGGCCTGATGGTGCTCCCCGTCCTCGCAGGCGAGTTCGCCCACGGCGGCTCCGGGACCGTCAGCGGCGGGCACCACCGCGGCGCCGCCGCGCACGCCGCCGGAGGAGTCGCCGAAGACCCCGCCAAGGGGACTTCCGGAGGAGCAGCCGAGGCGACGGCAGGGATGCCCCCGGACGGTGGTTCCGCAGCCGCGGCCTCCACCGCGGACGGCGCCGCGGACGCCTCCTGGAGCCTCGTCGACGCGACGTTCCTGGGGCTCTTCGCGACCGGCGTCCATACGCTCGCGATGTTCGCCGCCGCCGGGGTCGTCGCCCTCATCGCCTACGACTTCCTCGGGGTCCACGCGATGCGCCTGCGCTGGGTCACCATGGACCGCGTCTGGGCCTTCGTCCTGATCGCGGGCGGCGCCTTCGCCGCATGGTCGGTCCTCGCCTGAAGGGCCCAGCGCGCGGGGCGCCGAAGCGGCCGGGAATCCGGAGAGCCCGACCTCCCGAACAGGAACCTTCCCCCGTCCCGGCTCGTCGTACCGGCCGTGAGCACCGATCCCCGTCAGGGCGCCTCCGACGACCTTCCGCCCTCCCGTCCCTCCTCCGAGGACGGAACCGGACCCGAGCGCGCCTCCGGCCCCGGCGCGCGCGGGCGGGCCCGCCGCCGCGGCCGCAAGCGCGGCGGCTGCCTCGTCGGCTGCCTCATCACCCTCGCCGTCCTCGCCCTCATCGCGGGCGGCCTCGCTCTGGCCGCGCCCCGGCTGCTCGAAGCCGTCGGAAGGGACCGCACCGCGCTCCCCTGGGGCCCCGAGTGCGCGGTCCAGACCGAGGACGGCGCCATCGCCCTCACCACCGAGGAGGCGCAGCGGGCCACCACCGCCGTCGCGCTCAGCGCGCGCGGCGCCGAGGCCCCGGACACCTCCGACATCGACCCGGCCGCGCTCGAACGCCTCGCCCAGGGCCCACCCGACGACGCCGGCCCCAGCCTCACCTGCCGCGCCTCCCCCGCCTCGGGCCTGGAGCGCCAGGAGATGGCCGAGTCCGGCCTGACCCCGCGCGCCGAACAGGTGCTGGAGGCCATGGGCGAGGTCTTCGGCGAGCAGAGCCTCGGCGGCTACGAGCCCGGCGGCGTCGACAGCGGCCACGGCGCCGACTCGGCCCACTACGACGGCCGCGCCATCGACGTGTTCTACCGCCCGGTCAATGAGGAGAACCGGCGCGAGGGGTGGCTCCTGGCGCACTGGCTGGTCGCCCACGCCGAGGAGCTGCGGGTCGCGAACGTGATCTTCGACGACAAGATCTGGAACGCCCGCGGCTCGGCCGGGGGCTGGTGGGACTACCGCTCCCCCGACCCCGACAACGAGATCCTGCGGCACCTCGACCACGTCCATGTGGACGTCCAGCGCGGCGGCTGAACGGCCGGGGGCGCGCGCCGCGGCCGCCCCGCGCCGCTGGCGCGGCCCCTGGTGGGCGGGTGGGCCCGCGAAGTAGGTTGTCCGGCGTGCCTGACATCGATTCGGACTTCCTCGCATTGCCCCTGCGCGAGCTCGCCGACGCCGCCCTGGAGCGCGCCGGCGCGCTCGGCGCCGAGCACGCCGACTTCCGCCTGGAGCGGGTGCGCGGCCGCGTGCTGTCGGTCACCGACGGCTCGGTCGACACCGCCGCCGACTCCGACACCCTCGGCTTCGCCGTGCGCGTGGTGCACGACGGGGTGTGGGGCTTCGCCTCCAGCGACGTCCTGGAGCCCCGCGCCGCCGCCGAGGCGGCCGAGCGCGCCGTGGACATGGCCCGGGTGGCCGCCCCGCTGACGGCCGAGCGCATCGAGCTCGCCCCCGAGCCCGCCCACCCCGATGCGGTGTGGGTCTCCTCCTACGAGAGCGACCCCTTCGCCACCACCGTCCGCCAGCAGGCCGCCCTGCTGTCCGGCTGGTCCCGCCGCCTGCTGGAGGACCACCGCGTCGACCACGTGGACGCCACCCTGCTCCAGGCCAAGGAGCAGAAGTTCTACGCCGACAGCGCCGGGACCTCCACCACCCAGCAGCGGGTGCGCATCGCCCCGGAGGTGGAGGTGTTCGCCAACAGGAACGGCCTGATGGACAGCATGCGCACGCTCTCGCCCCCGGTGGGGCGCGGGGCGGAGTACACCGCGCAGGTCGAGGCCGAGCTGCACGAGCTGCCCGCGCTGCTGGAGGAGAAGCTGCGCGCCCCCTCGGTCGAGCCCGGCCGCTACGACCTGGTCATCGACCCGTCGCAGCTGTGGCTGACCATTCACGAGAGCATCGGCCACGCCACCGAGCTGGACCGCGCGCTCGGCTACGAGGCCGCCTACGCCGGGACGTCCTTCGCCACCCCCGACCACCTGGGCTCCCTGCAGTACGGGGCGCCGTCGATGCACGTGACCGGCGACCGGACGGTCGAGCACGGGCTGGCCACCGTCGGCTTCGACGACGAGGGGGTGGCCGCCTCCTCCTTCGACCTGATCCGCGGCGGTGTGCTCACCGGCTACCAGCGCGACCGGCGAATCTCCCGCCTGACCGGCCACGACGCCTCCAACGGGTGCGCCTTCGCCGACTCCCCCTCCACCATGCCGATCCAGCGCATGGCCAACGTGTCGCTGGCGCCCGCCGCCGACGGCCCCACCACCGAGGGCCTGATCGAGGGCGTGGAGGACGGCGTGTACATCATGGGCGACCGGAGCTGGTCCATCGACATGCAGCGGTACAACTTCCAGTTCACCGGCCAGCGCTTCTACCGGATCCGCAACGGCCGCCTGGACGGGATGCTGCGGGACGTCGCCTACCAGGCCACCACCACCGACTTCTGGAACGCGATGGCGGCGCTGGGCGGCCCGAGCACCTATGTGCTCGGCGGCACGTTCCGCTGCGGCAAGGGGCAGCCCGGCCAGGTAGCGGCGGTCAGCCACGGCTGCCCGTCGGCGGCCTTCACCGGCATCCGCGTCCTCAACACGGTTCAGGAGGCAGGCAAGTGAGCGTGTCCACCCCGCAGGAACTCGTCGAGCGCGCCCTGGGGCTGTCCCGCGCGGACGGGTGCATGGTGCTGGTCCGTGAGCGCAGCAGCGCCAACCTGCGCTGGGCGGGCAGCTCACTGACGACCAACGGCGCCGCGCGGTCGCGGTCGGTGACGGTGGTGGCGCTGGTCGACGGCCCCGGCGGCGCCCAGGTGGGCGTGGTCGAGCGCGGAGGGCTGCGCGACGGGGAGCTGGAGGGCCTGGTGCGGGCGGCCGAGAAGGCCGCCTCGTCGGCGATTCCCACCGAGGAGGCGGTGCCGCTGGCGTCCCCGGAGGAGGCCGGCCGGGGCGGCGACTGGGACGCGCCCCCGGCGGCCACGGGCGTGGAGGTGTTCTCCGAGACCGCGCGCGGGCTGGGCCGGGTGTTCCGCGGGTCGGAGACGTCCGAGCGCCTGCACTACGGGTTCGCCGAGCACACCGTCGTCTCCACGTTCCTGGGCACCTCGACCGGGGTCCGGCTGCGGCACGACCAGCCCGAGGGCACCATCGAGATGAACACCCGCGCCGAGGGCTCCGACCCGCGTTCGGCCTGGGTGGGCCGGAGCGCGCCGGACTTCGCGGCCGTGGACCCCGAGGCGCTCGACGCCGAGCTGGCGCGCCGGGCCGGGTGGGCGTCGCGCCGGGTGGAGCTGCCCGCCGGGCGGTACGAGGCCGTCCTGCCGCCCGAGGCGGTGGCGGACCTGATGGTGCCGCTGTACTGGGACTCGGGGGCGCGGGACGCCCTTGAGGGGCGGTCGGCCCTGTCCGCGCCGGACGGCGGCACGCGTGTGGGCGAGCGGGTGGCGGGGCTCCCGCTGAACCTGCTGAGCGACCCGGGGTACGCGGGCCTTGAGTGCGCGCCGTTCGTGATCGCCAGCAGCCCCGGGCGCGACATCAGCGCCTTCGACAACGGGCTCCCCCTGCGCCGCACGGACTGGATCTCCGAGGGGGTGCTGAACGCGCTGGGGCAGACGCGGGCGACGGCGCGCAGGACCGGGATGGAGCCGACCGGCTTCATCGACAACCTGGTGCTGGACCTGCCGGGGGCCGCGGGCGGCGTGGACGAGATGGTGGCGCGCACCGAGCGCGGGCTGCTGCTGACGTGCCTGTGGTACATCCGGTCGGTGGACCCGCAGACGATGCTCCAGACGGGTCTGACCCGCGACGGCGTGTACCTGGTGGAGGACGGGCGCGTGACGGGGGCGGTGAACAACTTCCGGTTCAACGAGTCGCCGCTGGACCTGCTGGGGCGCGCGACGGAGGCCGGGGCGTCGGTGCCGGCCCTGTCGCGTGAGGCCGGGGACGTCTTCCCCCGGACGGCGATGCCGCCGCTGCGCATCCCCGACTTCAACATGTCGACGGTCAGCAAGGCCTCCTGAAGGCCCTCAGACGGCCGGAGAGCGGCTCCGGACTCGCCCGCGGCGGTCCGGAGCCGCGTCCCGCCCGTGCGCCCCTCAGTCCTCTTCGAGGCGGAATCCGAGCTTGAGCCCCACCTGGTAGTGCGCGATGCGGCCGTCCTCCAGGTGGCCGCGCACCTGGGTGACCTCGAACCAGTCCAGCCCGCGCAGGGTCTGCTGGGCCCGCTCGATGCCGTTGCGGATGGCCTGGTCGACGCCCTCGTGCGAGGTGCCGACGATCTCGGTGACCCGGTAGGTGTGCTCGCTCATGGCCGCCTCTCCTCCGCCGCCGGCGCCCCCTCGGACGCCGGCGATGTGTTCCATCGCACATTTCCCGGCACCCTTCCCTGGGGGCGGATCGGGCAATCCCCCCTTCTCCGCCGCTTTCCCGACCCTTTACGGGTTCCGCCCATACACCATTGGTCCCGTTCCGGATAATTCGCCATTAGTTGGTGAAACAGCAGGTCCGCGGGACTATCCCGAGATCACGTCGTAACTGAGTCTTGACGTACCCCCGGGAGTGGCGGTGTACATTGGGGGCAGCGCTTCGGTCCCCCGTCGGAGCGCTGGGCCGGTGTTTCGAGCCCCCGTCGGAACACCGCGCGCGACGTCGGGTGGTTTGCCCCCGTAGCCACCCGGCGTCGCCTTTTTCTTTCCCGGCCCCGGCCGGCGCGGCCCCGGCGGCGCCGGCCGGGGCACGGCCGCACCGACACCGCCGTACCGCCCGGAGAGCACCCCGTTGAGCACGACCGAGCCCGCCGGAACCGCACCGCCCGTCTGCTCGCGGAGGGGCTGCCGGCAGGAGGCACGGTGGGCTCTGGTGTGGAACAACCCCAAGGTGCACACCCCGGACCGCCGCAAGACCTGGCTGGCCTGCGACGAGCACCGCGGCTACCTGGCCGACTTCCTGGAGGTCCGCGGGTTCCTGCGCGAGACGGTGCCCTTCGACGAGTTCACGGGCTGAGCCGCAGACTGAGCGGCCTGAGGGGGCCGCGGCCCGACCGGCGCCGCACGCCGCACGGAAGGCGGCGGTGCGCGCACGGCGCCCCTCAGTCCGTCCCGTCGCGCAGCAGCTCCCGCGCGCGGGCCAGCTCCTCGGGCGTATCGCAGTCGAAGGCCGCCAGCTCGGCGCCCTGGGGCGTCCGCACCCGCGCGTAGTCGAACGGCCGGGCGCACCCCGCAGGCGCGAACAGGCCCCGCAGGGAGGCCCCGGGGTAGGCCTCCAGGGCCGCGCGGAGCCGCTCGGTGCGCCAGACGCCCAGCAGCCACTGCTCCCGCCCCTCAGCGTCCACCATGACGGCCCCGTGCCGCCCCTCGGCGGCCGCCCGCAGCGCCGTCACGTGCTCGGCGCGCAGGAAGGGCATGTCACCGGCGAGCACCGCCGTCCAGGGCGCCCGGACCTCGCCCGCCCCGGCGCGCAAGGCCGGGACGGGCCCGGAGCCGGGCGGGTCCTCACGGACGTAGACCGCGTGCGGGCGCTCGCGGGGCGGCCCCACGATGACCACGCGGCCCGGAGCCGCGGCGGCGACGCGCTCCAGCAGGGTCGCTCCCCCGGCCTCCAGGCCGGGTTTGTCCGCGCCGCCCATGCGACGCGCCCTCCCGCCCGCGAGGATGACGCTGTCGCACTCCTGGAGCGCCTCCACGGCCCCTCCCCTCGGCGCCGCCGCGGAGCCCGGCCGGGCTCCGCGGCGGCCGCTCAGCTCAGCCCTTGACGCACACGACCTGGCGCAGGTGCGCCACGACCTCGACGAGGTCGGTCTGCGCCGAGATCACTTCCTCGATGTCCTTGTACGCACCGGGGATCTCGTCCACCACGCCGGTGTCCTTGCGGCACTCCACCCCGCGCGTCTGCTCGGCCAGGTCGGCCTCGGTGAAGGTCTTGCGCGCCTTGTTGCGGCTCATGCGCCGCCCGGCCCCGTGGGAGGCGGAGTTGAACGAGGACGCGTTGCCCAGGCCGCGCACGATGTAGGTGCCCGTCGCCATGCTGCCGGGGATGATGCCGTGGTCGCCCTTGCCCGCGCGGATCGCGCCCTTGCGGGTGACCAGGACGTCCACGCCGTCGTAGGTCTCCTCGGCGACGTAGTTGTGGTGGCAGGAGATCCACTGCCCGAAGCGCACGCCCGGGAAGGAGCGGCGCAGCACGTCGCAGGCCAGGCCCATCATGACGTCGCGGTTGCGGCGCGCGTACTCCTGGGCCCAGAACAGGTCGCGGCGGTAGGCGTCCATCTCCGGGGTGCCCGAGACGAACACGGCCAGGTCGCGGTCGGGCAGGTCCTGGTTGTGCGGCAGCTTGCGGGCCCGCTCGATGTGGTGCTCGGCGAGCTCCTTGCCGATGTTGCGCGAGCCCGAGTGCAGCACCGTCCACACGGTGCCGTCGTCGTCGAGGCAGACCTCCAGGAAGTGGTTGCCGCCGCCCAGGGTGCCCATCTGGTGGGAGGCGCGGTCCCGGCGGCCGTGCACGGAGGGGGCCAGGTCCTCGAAGCGGCCCCAGAAGCGGTCCCAGTCGCCGGTCTTGAGGCCGTGGAGGCGCGCGACGTTCACCGGCGAGCGGTGCATGCGGAAGCCGACGGGGACGGCCGCCTCCAGGTCCGAGCGCAGGCGGCCCAGGTCGTCGGGGAGGTCCTCGGCGGTCAGCGAGGTCTTGACGGCGGTCATGCCGCAGCCGATGTCGACGCCCACGGCCGCCGGGGACACGGCGTCGCGCATCGCGATCACCGAGCCGACGGTGGCGCCCTTGCCGTAGTGCACGTCGGGCATCACGGCCAGGCCGTGCACCCAGGGCATACGGGTGACGTTGCGGAGCTGGTCCATGGCGGCCGGTTCGACGCCCTCCGGGTCGGTCCACATCCGGATGGGCACGCGCGCACCGGGCGCCTCCGTGTAGGGCATGGCCCCTTCGCCTCCTTCTGACGGGCGGATCGGTCGCACCGGCCCTCATGGCCGGTGCCGCCGAACCTCCCGGCCCGGCGCCCCGAAATCAGACCAGGGGCGGACCCGCTGCGGCAACGGGTTTTCCGTGCCTGCGCCCGCCCCTGGGGACCGATCCGCCCCGGCCTCAGCCGCCGATCGCCGACATGGGACGGGCGGGCTGCAGGAACCCGGTGTCGTCGATGCCGTGGCCCGGCATCTTGCGGGCGACGGCGGCGAGCCAGCGCTCGGCGATCTCCTCGTCGGTGCCCCCCTCGCGCAGCAGCGGGCGCAGGTCGGACTCCTCTCGGGCGAACAGGCAGTTGCGGATCTGGCCGTCGGCGGTCAGCCGCACCCGGTCGCAGGCCCCGCAGAAGGGCCGGGTGACCGAGCCGATCACCCCGACCGTGGCCGGGCCGCCGTCGACCAGGAACCGCTCGGCCGGGGCGCTGCCGCGCTCCTCGGTATCGTCGGGCGCCAGGTCGTAGCGGGTGCCGAGCAGGTCGAGGATCTCGTCGGCGGTGATCATCGTGTCGCGGCGCCAGCCGTGCTGGGCGTCCAGCGGCATCTGCTCGATGAACCGCAGCTCATAGCCGCGCTCCAGGCAGTAGGCGAGCAGGTCGGGGGCCTCGTCGTCGTTGACGTCCCGCATCAGGACGGCGTTGACCTTGACCGGGACCAGCCCGGCCTCGGCGGAGGCGGCCAGGCCGTCGAGCACGTCGGGCAGGCGGCGGCGCCGCGCCAGCCGCTCGAAGACGTCGGGCCGCAGGGTGTCCAGGGAGACGTTGACCCGGTCCAGCCCGGCCTCGGCCAGGGCCGGGGCCATTCGGGCCAGTCCGATGCCGTTGGTGGTGAGCGCGGTCTTGGGTCGGGGCCGCAGCGCCGTCGCGGCGGCGATGATGCCGGGCAGGCCGCGGCGCAGCAGCGGCTCGCCCCCGGTGAATCGGACCTCCGTGATTCCGAGCATCGTGACGCCGATACGGATCAGGCGGTGGAGTTCGTCGTCGGTCAGCAGCTCCGGCTTGGGCAGCCACTCCAGCCCTTCCGGGGGCATACAGTACGTGCAGCGCAGGTTGCACCGGTCGGTGAGGGAGACCCTCAGGTCGGTGGCCACTCTCCCGTAGGAATCAGCCAGCACGGGCGACACCTCCCATGTTCGTCGCGGGACCCGGTCGGCGGCCGCCCGCAAGCGGCTGTGGGGGCCGGGACCGCATCTCCTTGGTGCTTCCCGACACACGCCACCCTAAAAGACGCGTGGTTCGTCCCGCAGTGCCGGACGGGCCGTTCTTGCACACGTGCGTCCAGTTCGGGACGTTTTCTGGCCGGGTTTCGGTCGAATTTCCGTCGCGCGGTACAAAACCGCTCCCCCGTCACGGCGAAGATTCGGCCGATGCCACAGCCGCCCGGGGCGGGCCCACCGCCCTCCGGCGGGTCCGCCGCGCCCGGCCCCCGTGTGCGGGGACCGCGGCCCTTGCGGTGCGGCGGGAGCGCTCCTGACCCCACGCGCACCGCGCACGCTACCGTCAGGGGACGACAACGGAAGGAGCCTCGATGGCCGTTTCGCGCGAATGGGGGCTGCCCGGCGGCCCCGGAGGGGCGCAGCGCCTGCACGCCCGGGCCTGGGCCGCGCCGGGCGAGGACCCCGCATGGCTGGCGGTGCTGGTCCACGGATACGGCGAGCACATCGGCCGGTACGAGCACGTGGCCGAGTACCTGTGCGCGAACGGCGCGGCCGTCTACGGGCTCGACCACCGCGGGCACGGCCGCTCGGAGGGCGAGCGCGTGCTCATCGAGGACTTCGCGGGCGTGGTGGAGGACGTGCACCGCCTGGTCACCCAGGCCCGCAGCGCCTACACGCGCCTGCCGCTGGTGATGGTGGGCCACTCCATGGGCGGGCTGATCGCCGCGCGCTACGCCCAGACGCACCCGGAGGAGCTGACGGCCCTGGCGCTGTCCGGGCCGGTGCTGGGCCGGTGGGACCTGGTCCCTGGCCTGCTCGCGCACGAGGAGATCCCCGACGTGCCCATCGACCCGGCGACGCTGTCGCGGGACCCGCAGGTGGGCGCCGCCTACGCCGCCGACGAGCTGGTGTGGCACGGCCCCTTCAAGCGCCCGACCCTGGAGGCCGTCGGCACCGAGCTGGAGCGGATCCGGGCGGACGGGTCCATCGGCCCGCTGCCGCTGCTGTGGGTCCACGGCTCGGACGACCGGATCGTGCCGGTCGACGGCACCACGCAGGGCATCCTGAGCCTGGCCGGGAACGACGTCACGGCGCGCATCCTTCCCGGCGCCCAGCACGAAGTGTTCAACGAGTCCGACCCGGAGCAGGCCCTGGCGGAGGTCGCCCGCTTCGCGGCGCGCTTCACCTCCGGGACCTGAGAGCGTTCCCCCGCACGGCACCGGAGGGGACCCTCGGTGCCGTGCGGGGGTGTCCAGGGGGCGGGCCAGGGGGCGGAACGGCCCCCGCCGGGCCCCAGAGGCCCCCTGAGGGCCTCCCCCGCCCAGAGGGCGGGGAGGGGGCCAGGGGCCGCCCGGACGCGCCTCAGCCGGCGTACAGGCTGTCGATGGCGTCGGCGAACTTGCGGTGGACCACCCGGCGCTTCAGCTTGAGCGAGGGCGTCAGCTCCTCGCTCTCCACGCTCCACTCGGTGGGCAGCAGCCGCCAGCGCTTGACCTTCTGCACCTGCGCCAGCCCGGCGTTCGCCGCCTCGACGGCCCGGGAGACCTCCTCCAGCACCAGTGGGTGCCCGGCCAGTTCGGCCAGGTCGGCCCCCTCGATCCCGTGGGCCCGCGCCCACCCGGGGGCGACCTCGGCGTCGAGCGTCAGCAGCGCGACCGGGTAGGGGCGCCGGTCGCCGTAGGCGAGGGCCTGGCCGACCAGCGGGTGCTCCCTGAGGCGGTTCTCGATGGAGGCCGGGGCGATGTTCTCCCCGCCCGAGGTGATGAACAGCTCCTTCTTGCGGTCCACCACGTAGACGAAGCCGTCCTCGTCGATGCGGCCCACGTCCCCCGTGTGCAGCCACCCCTCCCCGTCGAGGAGCGCGGCGCTGTCGCCGGGGCGCTCGTGGTAGCCCGCGACGTTGATGGGGCCGCGCACCAGGAGCTCCCCGTCGTCGGCGACGCGCACCTCCATGCCCTCCGAGGGCACGCCCACGCTGCCGAACCGGTAGGCGTCGGGCCGGTTGACGGTGACGGCGCCGCAGTTCTCGGTCATGCCGTACACGTCGCGGACGAGCAGCCCCAGGCCGCTGAAGAAGCGCAGGGTCTCCTCGGGCATCGGGGCCGCGGCCGTGATGCAGTAGACGGCCCGGTCCAGTCCGATGAGGGCGCGGATGGGGGCGAGCACCTCGGCATCGGCCCTGGCGAAGCGCTCTGCCAGGCCGGGCTCGCGCTCGCGGCCGTACTGGCCCTGTTCCAGATAGGCGCGGGCGACCTGGGAGGCCTCCTCGATCGCCGCCCGCTGCTCCTCAGGCGCCGCGGCCAGGGCGGCGGTGAGGCCGGCCTGGAGCTTCTCCCATACGCGGGGCACCCCGAACAGCCCGTGCGGGCGCACCAGGCCCAGGAACTCGCCCAGGCGGGGCAGCTCGGGGCAGAAGTACAGGTGCCCGGCCACTTTGATGGGCAGGTAGGCGCTGAGGACGCGCTCGGCGATGTGCGCCATCGGCAGGTAGGAGAGGGTGACGGCCCGTCTCGGGGTCGCGTTGGCGCGCAGGGTGATGACGCACTGGTAGAGGACCTGGTGGTGGGTCTCGAAGACGCCCTTGGGGTCACCGGTGGTGCCCGATGTGTAGAGCAGTGTCGCGTTGTCCTCGGGGGTCAGCGCCGCCGCGCGCGCCTCCACCCGGCCGGGGTCGGCGGCGTGCAGGCGGGCGCCCTCGGCGGTGAAGTCGGCCCAGGAGACGTATCGGCGGCCGTCCTCGGGGGCGTCCGGCACCGCCTCGGGGTCCATGAGCACGACCGTGTGCAGCGTCTCGGAGCGTTCCAAGGCCGGGCCCCAGCGCTCCAGCTCCTGGGCGCCCTCCAGGACGGCCGTGCGCACGCCGCAATCCTGGGCGACGAAGGCGACCTGCTCCGGGGCGAAGGTCGCGTACACGGTGAAGGGGACCGCGCCGGCGTGCACGGCCCCCATGTCGGCGATCAGGTGCTCGGAGCGGTTGGGCAGCATGAGCGCCAAGACCTCGCCCGGCCGGATGCCCGCCCCGGCGAAGGCCGCCGCGGCCTCCAAGGCGGCGCCACGGTACTGCGCCCAGGTCAGCGTCCTCCATCCGTCGCCCACCCGGTCGGAGAGGGCGGGGGCGTCCCCGTCCTCCTCCGCCGTGGTGCGCAGCCAGTCCACCAGGGTCCGGCCCTCGATCTCGGCCTCAACCGCCGCGCGCTCGCGCAGGGTCCGCTCGACGTCCACGACCGCCCTCCCGCCTCTCGAACGTGATCCACGTCACTCCCGCCCGCTTATCCGAACACGGTTAGGAGAGGAAGGGCAAGAGTGCGGATGATCCGCTGACACCCCTCAGAGGTAGAGCTCCCCGTGCATCGGGGCCGGGCGGGCCATCGCCTCCCCGTAGGCCTCGGAGAGCCGGTCCACGACCTCTTCGAGCACCTCCGGCGGCTGGGTGTAGGCCAGGCGCACATAGCGCTCCAGCGTCCCCTCCGTGCCGAAGACCGGCCCCGCCGCCGGGTGGACCCCGTGCCGCAGCGCGGCCTCGCACAGCGCCCCCGCGATCGGCTGGGGCAGCGCCACCCAGAGCACCAGGCCCCCGCTGGGCGTGGTGAACCGCCAGCCCGGGAGGCGCTCGCGCAGCAGGCCCACAAGGGCGTCGCGTCCGCGCCGCAGCCCGGTGCTGCGCTCGGCCCGGATGCGGGTCACGTCGGCCAGCAGGCGGGTGACGATCAGCTGGTCCAGCAGCGGGCTGCTGATGTCCACCCGCTGCCGCGCCGCCATCAGGCGCTCCACCATGGGCGGCGTGGTGCGCACCCACCCCACCCGCAGGCCGCCCCACAGCAGCTTGGAGACCGAGCCGACGCTGAACACCCGGCCGTCGGTGTCGTAGGCCGCCATGGGGGCGGGCTGGTCGCCGGAGTCGATGGCCAGCTCGGCCACGGTCTCGTCGACGATGACCGAGGTGCCCGCGCGCTTGGCCTCGCGCACCACGGCGGCGCGCTCGTCGTCGTCCATCAGGGCGCCGGTGGGGTTCTGGAAGTCGGGGATGAGGTAGGCGGCCTTGGGGCGCCACTGGCGGAAGGCGTCGGCGGCCGATTCCATGTCCCAGCCGTCGGAGGTGACGCCGAGGGTGCGGATGCGGGCCTCGGCGCGGCGGGCGCACTCCAGGGCGTGCGGGTAGGTCGGCGACTCCACCAGCACCGTGTCGCCGGGTTCGAGCAGCAGGTCCATCAGCAGGGACACGCCGTGCTGGGCGCCGTTGGTCACGAAGATCTGGTCGGGCGTGGTCGGCAGGCCGCGCTCGACGTAGCGGCGGGCGACGGCGTGCCGCAGCTCGGGCAGGCCGCGCGGGGTGTAGCCGAGCTTGCCCAGGTGGGCGGGGAGCTGTTCCACGGCCCGGCGGGCCGCCTCCTGCAGCCCCTCGACCGCGGGCGAGGCGGCCACGCCCAGGTCGATGTGCTCGGCCTGGGGGACGAACGGGGACGCGGCCGCGGTGCCGGAGTCGGGCAGGACCGTCCAGCTCCCGGCGCCCTGGCGGCTGTCCAGGTACCCGTTCTCGCGCAGCCAGGCGTAGGCGGCCGTGACGGTGTTGCGGCTGACCCCGAGCGCGGTCGCCAGGTCCCGCTCGGCCGGCAGCCGCGTGTGGGTGGGCACCCGGCCGTCCAGGATGAGGCCGCCGATGGCCCTGCCCACCGCCAGGTAGTAGGGCCGCCCCTGCGCCCCGTCGCCGACCAGGCGGGCCAATAGCCGTCCATTGATCCGGCGGTCACCGGCCACGACCGGTCCACTTTCTCGAATTGGCACTCAACATGCGACACATCATGGTGCCAATATTACGCACATGCCCCGTTCCCTTCAGCCCCGCCGTTTCCCCGCCGCATCCCGCGTCGCCTCCCTCGCCGCCCGCCTCGTCCCCGCGCCCCGGCCGCGCCGCCTGGCCCAGCTCCTGGTCGGACTGCACCTGTACGGGATCGGCGGCGCCCTGCTGCTCGCCGCCGACCTGGGCGCCATGCCGTGGGACGTGCTCCACCAGGGCCTGGCCGAGCGCACGGGCCTGACCGTGGGAACGTGGAGCGTCATCGTGGGCGCGCTGCTGATGCTGCTGTGGATCCCGCTGCGCCAGCGCCCCGGCCCGGGCACGGTGAGCAACGTCGTGCTCGTGGGACTGTCGGTCGACCTGACCCTGCTGTGGCTGCCCGACCCGCACACCCTGCCGCTGCGCATCGCCTACCTGGCGGCGGGGACCGTCGTCACGGGCGCGGCGACCGGCTGCTACATCGGCGCCCGGCTGGGTCCGGGCCCACGCGACGGCCTGATGACCGGGCTGGCCGAGCGCGGCCTGTCCATCCGGGCGGCGCGCACCGCGATCGAGGTCGCCGTGGTCGCGGCCGGGATGCTGCTGGGCGGAACGGCCGGGGTGGGCACGCTGGTCTTCGCCCTGGCGATCGGCCCGCTCGCCCAGGTGTGCATCCCCCGCATGCAAGTGCCCGAACGGAAATGACCCCGATCCATTGCGATCGACGGCTCCCGGGACGCCGTCGGCGCCGGTACGCTGTTCCGGACGGACGGTGACGGAGCGAATCGTCGGTCCATCCCCCCATGCCCTCCTCTGCCCGGCGGTCCGTGCACGGGCACGGAGGCGTCGCGCACAGGCGTCGCGGGAAGACCGATGGATACCCGTCCCCGGCACCGGCGGGCAGGTGGGCCCAGCCGCCGCGACCCGGCGGAGGGCACGAGGTGACCGAGGCACGGTCAGGCGCCCCCGACCACCCTCGGAGTCGGATACGGTACGTCCGCGCACGATGTGATCTTCATTACACACCAGGGGGTGAGCCGCGTGTCCGGCTGGATCGAGGACTATGCGCTGATCGGCGACATGCAGACGGCCGCGCTCGTGGGCCGCGACGGCTCCGTGGACTGGCTGTGCCTCCCCCACTTCGACTCCACCGCCTGCTTCAGCGCGCTGCTCGGCGACGAGCAGAACGGCAACTGGTGGATCCGGCCCGCCGACGGCCCCACCACCTCCACCTCTCGCCGGTACCGCCCCGAGACCCTCATCCTGGAGACCGAGTGGACCACCGATGAGGGCACGGTCCGGGTCATCGACTTCATGCCGCCCCGCGGCGGCGCCCCCCACCTGGTGCGCATCGTCGAGGGCGTCAGCGGAACCGTGCGCATGTCCACCGCCCTGAGGCTGCGCTTCGACTACGGCAACGTGGTCCCCTGGATGCGCCGCAGCGGCGGCGAGCTGGCCGCCGTCGCCGGGCCCGACTCGGTCTGGATCAGCACCACCGTCCCCCTCGACGGGCACAACTTCGCCCACGACGCCGAGTTCACCGTCACCGCCGGGCAGCGGGTGCCGTTCGTGATGACCTGGCACCCCTCGCACGTGGAGGAGTCCGAGCACCTCGACGCCGAGAAGTCGCTCTCGCGCACCGAGCGGTTCTGGCGCAACTGGGTCGCCAAGTGCAGCTACGACGGCCTCTACCGGGAGGCCGTGGTGCGCTCGCTGATCACCCTCAAGGCGCTCACCTTCGCCCCCACCGGCGGCATCGTCGCCGCCCCCACCACCTCGCTGCCCGAGGAGATCGGCGGCGTGCGCAACTGGGACTACCGGTACTGCTGGCTGCGGGACGCCACCATCACCCTGGAGGCGCTCATCCGCAGCGGCTACACCGAGGAGGCCGACGCCTGGCGCGAATGGCTCGTGCGCGCTGTGGCCGGCGAGCCGCAGCAGATGCAGATCATGTACGGCGTGCGCGGCGAGCGGCGGCTGCCCGAGTGGGAGGCCGACTGGCTGCCCGGCTACGAGGACTCGCGCCCGGTGCGCATCGGCAACGCCGCCGTGCACCAGTACCAGCTCGACGTCTACGGCGAGGTCATGGACGTGCTGGACCTGGGGCGCCGTTCCGGGCTGCCCCGCGAGGAGCACGTGTGGGGCATACAGCGCTCCCTGGTGAACTTCCTGGAGTGGTGCTGGCAGGAGCCCGACGAGGGGCTGTGGGAGGTGCGCGGCCCGCGCCAGCACTTCGTGCACTCCAAGGTGATGGCCTGGGTGGCCGCCGACCGCGCGGTGCGCACCGTCGAGGAGTTCGGCATGGCGGGCCCCATCGAGCGCTGGCGCGCGCTGCGCGACACCATCCACGCCGAGGTGTGCGAGTACGGCTTCGACGCCGACCGCAACACCTTCACCCAGTACTACGGCAGCAAGGAGCTGGACGCCGCGCTGCTGCTCATCCCCGAGGTGGGCTTCCTGCCCTACGACGACCCGCGCGTGGTGGGCACCATCGAGGCCATCCGCGACGACCTGATGGTCGACGGGTTCGTCATGCGCTACCGCACCGACCGTGCCGGAACCGCCGACAAGCTCCCCGGCGACGAGGGCGCGTTCCTGGCGTGCAGCTTCTGGATGGCCAACGCGCTGCTGCGCATCGGGCGCGAGGGCGACGCCCGGGAGCTGTTCGAGCGCCTGCTCTCGCTCCGCAACGATGTGGGGCTCCTGGCCGAGGAGTGGGACTCCAAGGCCGGGCGGCAGGTCGGGAACTTCCCCCAGGCCTTCAGCCACGTGCCGATGGTGACCACCGCGCTCAACCTGTCCAAGCACGACGGGCTGCGCCGCTGCAAGTAGGCGTCCGGCGGCGGGCCGCCCGCCGGACGCCCGTGACCCCCGCTTGGCCCCGCGCCGGGGTAGGCGTTGGGCCCACGCGGGTAGTGCGTCCCCATGCTCGACGTGTCGGTCCAGGGCTGGCAGCAGCTCCTCGCGCTGCTCACGGCCCTGGTTCTGTGCTCCCTCATCGGTCTTGAGCGCCAGCTCCAGCACAAGAGCGCCGGGTTGCGCACCCACACCCTGGTCGGCGTCGGCGCCGCGCTGTTCATGCTGGTGAGCAAGTGGGGCTTCGGCGACGTGCTGGAGCTGGACGGGGTGACGCTGGACCCGTCGCGGCTGGCCGCGCAGATCGTGTCCGGCATCGGCTTCATCGGCGCCGGCCTGATCTTCGTCCGACGGGACGTGGTGCGCGGCCTGACCACCGCGGCCACCGTGTGGGTGGCCGCGGCCGTGGGCACCGCCGCCGGGGCGGGGCTGTGGCTGCTGGCGGCGGCGGTCACCGCCATGCACTTCCTGGTCGCCTACGTCTACCCGTACCTGACCCGGCGCATCGCCCGGTCGGGCCCGGACACCGCCGTCTTCGAGATCGAGTACCGGGACCGGCAGGGGGTGCTGCGGGAGATCCTCTCCGAGGCGACCTCGCGCGGGTTCGACGTGCGGGACGTGCGCACCCGGCGCAGCGACGGCGGCGCCGCCATCGAGCTGGCCCTGACCGTGGTCGGGCGGGCCGAGCCGCCCGCGCTGGCGGCGGCCCTGGCCGCCCTGGACGGAGTGCTGTCGGTGCACACCGCCGACCCGGACGACGTGGAGGGCTGACCCGGCCCGTCCCCTCCGGCGTCCTCAGGTGAGCTTCGGGTCGCCCCACACGGCGGCGGCACCGCCGCAGTCGCCGGACCACTCGACCGTCAGGCGCAGCCGCAGCACCCCGGACACGTCCGCGGTCAGCTCGGCGGGCTCGCCGGGGCCCGCGGTGGCCGATGCGAGCCGCTGCCCGTCCCCGGTCACGGTGAACACCGCCGGAGCCCCGGACGCACCGTCGGCGACGCCCACCGTCGCGGCCAACGCGGAGGAGCCGCGGCCCAGGTTGTACTCGGCCACCGACGTCCCGCAGGAGCCCGACACGAGCAGGGACTCCTTGTAGCGCACGTCGTCCAGGTCGGCGGAGCCGGGGCTGAAGGCCGAGGCGGGGAGGATGGTCGACCGGCCCGAGAGGGGGTCGCCGGGCCGGGAGTTGACCTTGTCCTCCTCGTCGTCCCCGCCGTCCTCGCCGTCGTCGGCCGAGGGCGAGGCCGAGGTGGACGCCGATGCCGACGGCTTCGGGGAGGGGTCGTCCTTACCGGACCGCGCGTCCTCCTCCCGCTCGTCGCCGCCGGCCCGGTGGTCGCCGCCCTCCTGCGCTTCGGCGCCGCGCATGCGGTCGAAGAGCATCCAACCGGCGGTGTCCGGGCCCGCCATCAAGAGCAGGACCAGGGCCGCGGCGCCCGCGATGAGGGCCGCGCGCTTTCCCGCGCCGCTCTTCCCGGCACTCTGCGCACCGGCACGCCCCTCGGCGGCGTGCCGTTCGGGGACGGCGCCTCCGGAGGCCGCCTTCGCCTGGCGCCTGGGGCGGCGGGCGTCCCTGCCGCGCGGGCGGCCTCCTGCCCGCCTCTCGTCGGGCACCGTGGGGTCGGTGCGGGGATCGGCGGCGGGCGCCGCAGGGGCGTAGGCGGCGGCGCCCCCGCCCGAGGTCAGCGCGCGCAGCCCCCGCACCCACTCCGCGGCGGAGGGCCGGTCCTCAGGTTCGGCGGAGAACATCGCCAGCGCGCGCTCGACGGCGGACGGGTCGGCCCCCGCGAGCATGGGCAGGCCGCGGAACGCCTCCCGCATCTGCTCAGGGGCCGGGTAGGGGTCCTGCCCTGTGAGCGCGAAGTACACGATGGCGCCGAAGGCATAGCGGTCGGTTGCCGCGGAGTACTCCCCGATGAACACCTCGGGGGCCGCGTAGCCGGGCGTGAACCAGGGCGTGCGGGTGACGTGGCGCGCCGAGATGCGGCTCAGCCCGAAGTCGACCAGGGTGATGGACCCGTCGCCGCCGAACATGAGGTTGCCGGGCGACAGGTCGCCGTGCACGACCGGGCGCCCCGACGGGGTCGCGCGGCCCGAGTGCAGGTGGTCGATGGTCTCGCCGACGCCCTCCAGGCTGGCCAGCAGCGCGGCGGCGGCCTGTGGGCCGTCGACGGCGTGCTCGGCGCGCCAGTCCCGCAAGGGGACGCCGTCGACGTAGTTCATCACCAGGTACAGGGACCGGTCGGCGGGATCGGCGGCCCCGGGCGGGTGCTCACGGGCACCCTCGAAGTTCTCCCGGATGCCGACGACGCCGGGGTGGTTGATGAAGCGCAGCAGCTCCGCCTGCTCGCCCCAGCGCGCGCTGAGGTCGCTGAACTGCCGCTCGTCGGCGGCGATCTCGGCGTGCAGGGCCTTGACGATCACGGGCTCGGTGTGTCCGGCCAGGACCACCTCGGCCAAGTGCAGGGTTCCCTCCCCGCCCCTGCCGACCTGGCGGACCAGGCGGTACTTGTCCGGCTGGTGGTCGGGGCCGACGAACAGGTCGGTACTCACGGGTGCGCCTACCGGGGTCGGGATCGTGCGGGGTCGGGGCCGGGCCCGCGCTCCCGCGGCGTGGCCATCGCGGGGAGGGGAACGGGCGGCACCGCACAAGGGTAGGGGCACCAGGGTCGGCGGTGGCAATCGGGGCCGACCGGATCCGCCGCGTCGGCAGGGGGACCCACGCGCGGACTCCGCACCGGACCCCTCATACACCGCCCCCACCTGCAGCGATGCCGGGGACTGCGGACGCGCAGGCATCTGCCATACGCCGTTCAAAATGCGGATCACACTCGTTGGGGACGGAGTGTCACAGTGGCGCTTCACGGTTCCGGGCACGACCGGGCGGGAGGTACGGGCATGCGGGCGAGGACCGAGCACGACGGCCGGGAGCGCCGCACGGAGCGCACGGGCCGCTGGCTGGCCGTGGTGGAGGAGTCCCAGGGGCGGGGCGGGCGGGTCCTGCCGGAGACCCTGGAGTGGACCTACGAGGACCGTGACGAGGCCCAGGCGGCGGCACTGGAGCTGGCGCGGACGCACACGATGCCGGGGCCGCTGTCGCCCCAGGGGCGGATCATCACCCGGGACGGGGACGACTGCTACCGGGTGTACGTACAGGGCAGGACGAGCGTCTTCCACTTCACGGTGCGGGTGCTGCAGGTGGCCCAGATCCGGGCCCGGTGAGGGGTTGGTAAGGGGTCGGCGCACAGGCCGGACGGACGCGGCTCTTACAGGTCGCGCGGATCAGGCGGGCGGACCGCTACGGGCCCAAACCCGCGAACCCGCCGACACGCTGCGGCCGGGGCCGCCCCGTGGGCGGCCCCGGCCGCCGTGTCCGTCGTACCGGTCCGCGCCGCAGCGAGCGGTCGGCGTCACCGCGGCTCGGTGTCGACCTCTCCGGGGGAGGCGTCGAGGATCTGGGACTGCAGGTCGGTGGTGAACGGGTCGACCGACGAGCCGTTGATGTAGACCGCGGGCACCCCGGCCAGTGCGTCCGTTCCCGTGTACCGCGCCATCGCCGCATCGGTCGCCGTCAGAAGCGCGTCCACGGCACTGCCGCTGGGCGCGCCGCCGCCGTTCACCTCGGCGTCGGCCGCCGCCACCTCCTCGTCGATGCGGGTGGCGAACTCCGGATCGTCGATGCCCACCTGCTCGCCCAGGGACGTCAGCTCCTCGGCGCTGAACCCCTCCTCCCCTTCGGCGGGCTGGGCGTCGAACAGCCGGTCCTGGTACTCCAGGTAGTAGCCGTACTCGGCGGCGACGATCGCCGCCGCGCCGCCGCGCAGCGAGTTCTCCGCCATCGTCCCGCCCTGGGTGGCGAAGATGCTGACGGGCCGGTAGTGCACGGTCGCCTCACCGGAGGAGCCCATGTCATCCAGCAGGCTCCCGCTCTCGGTGTGGAACTCCTTGCAGGGCGGGCACTGGAAGTCCATGTACACCTCGACGACGGGCGCCCCGGTGCCGCCGGGCTCGGCGAGCACGACGCTGCCGTCGTCCTGCTGGACCTGCAGCCCGTCGGCGGAGACCGCCGACCCGTCCCCGCCGGAGCCGCCGAAGCCGCCGCGCAGGAAGAGGACGACGCCGGCCACGGCCACCAGGACGAGCACCAGGCCGCCCGCGACCAGGCCGATGACCAGCCCGGTCTTGGACTTCTTCGGCGGCGCCCCGCCCGGCATCGGCTGGCCCGGGTGCCCTGGATGCCCTGGGTAGCCCTGCGGCGGGTACGGCGGCTGCGGCCCGCCGGGACCGTACGGCGCACCGGGTGCACCGGGCCCTCCCGGCGGCCCGGCAGGCGGCCCCTGAGGGGCGCCGGGCGGGGGCCCAGGGGGCGCGCCGGGGCCGCCCGGAGGCGGAGGCCCGGCAGGACCGGGTCCCCCGGGCGGAGGGCCGACGGGCTGCCCGCCCTGTGGGCCGGGCTGCCCCGGCGGAGGCCCATAGCCCGAGGGCTGGGGGCCAGAGGGCTGCTGCCCGGGGTCCTGCTGCCCGGGAGGTGGCCCAGGAGGACCCCCCGGTCCGGGCGGTCCAGGCGGTCCGCCCGCGCCGGGCGCCGGGGGACCCGCCGGTGCGCCGGGAGGGGGAGGACCACCCGGTCCGGGGCCGTGTTGCGGAGGCTGGGGGTTCCGGTCGCCGTCGGGCTGCTGGTTCACGCGCTGCTCGCAATGCTCCGGGGTCGCGGGGATGCGGCCCCATCAGGGCCGCCGGGCCACGATAACCGTTCCGACAGAGGTGTTCGCGCGCGATGTGAGGGTTCCCCGCCCTCCGGGGTCTCACCGGCGGCACAGGGGCGGAGACCGCGCATCTGAGTCAGACCCGAACGGGCCCGGCCCCGTTCCCCGGAACGGCGGCCGGGTCCGGTCCCTTCTCCGCTCCCCACCGGATCGGCGAATCCGTCCGATTCGGTCCCTGGGCGTCGCTAGGTTTGTCCGCATGGGACGACCGCTGAACGAGATCATGGACAAGGGCTGGGCCGAAGCCCTGGAGCCGGTTGCCGGGAAGATCGAGGAGATGGGCGCCTTCCTGCGCCAGGAGGTCGCCGAGGAGCGCACCTACCTCCCGGCCGGCGAGAACGTGCTGCGCGCCTTCCAGCAGCCGTTCGACGATGTGCGGGTGCTGATCGTGGGGCAGGACCCCTATCCCACCCCCGGGCACGCGATCGGGCTGAGCTTCGCGGTGGCGCCCGACGTCAAGCTCCCCGGCAGCCTGCGCAACATCTTCCAGGAGTACTGCGACGACCTCGGGCTGCCCAAACCCTCCAACGGCGACCTCACGCCGTGGACCAAGCAGGGGGTGCTGCTGCTGAACAGGGCGCTGACGGTGATGCCGGGCAAGCCCGCCTCGCACCGGGGCAAGGGCTGGGAGGAGGTCACCGACCAGGCCATCCGCGCCCTGGCGGCGCGCGACACGCCCATGGTGGCGATCCTGTGGGGCCGCGACGCGCGCAACCTGCGCCCGCTGATGCCGGACGTCCCGTGCGTGGAGTCGACGCACCCGAGCCCCATGTCGGCCAAGAACGGCTTCTTCGGCTCGCGCCCGTTCAGCCGGGCCAACGCGCTGCTGCAGGAGCGCGGCGGCGAGCCCGTCGACTGGCGCCTGCCCTAGGTCCTGGCTGGAGTCCGGCGGCGCCTCGCCGAGCCGCGGCCCCCGATGATCTCGGGAGAAACGACGCTACGAGCGCGGTTTTAGCGTCGTTTCTCCCGAGATCAACAACGGAGGGGCCTCAGGGCTCCCGGCCGTAGACCTCCGGGATCTCCTCGTCGCTGAGCTCGATGCAGAACTCGTTGCCCTCGGGGTCGGCCATCAGCCAGAAGCCGCCCCCGTTGTCGCGGCGGAAGTCCTCCAGCACCGTCGCCCCGAGGCCGACGAGGCGCTGCTTCTCGTCCTCGCGCCGGATGCCGCGCGGCCCCAGGTCCAGGTGCACACGGTTCTTGACGGCCTTGCCCTCGGGCACCTGCAGGAACAGCAGTTCGGGGCGCCCGTCCGCGGCGACCACCTCCGCCTCGTCCCCGCCGGGGGCGTTCTCGGGACCGAGCTCCCCGCCGACCACCTCGGCCCAGAACCGGGCGAGCGTGTACGGGTCGGCACAGTCGAAGGTGACGGCGCGAATGTAGGACGGCATGCGGCCTCCAGGTCGGTCCGGTCCCCCGCCGCGCCCGGCCCCGGCGCCCTCCCTGCCCCGGCGGCCGGACCCCCTGCGACTGGGGGCTTTCCGTGGCATGCTCGCATCGCGGACTGACAGGATGAAAGCCGTTTTCCGCGCACGGAGCACACAGACGGGACGCACCCGTCGCCCCCCGGACGAGGAGAGGCCGCCCCCCACATGGCGAAGAGGCAGTTGAGCTACGCGGACGCGCTGAAGGTCCTCGGCAAGGACGAGCCCGCACTCCTGGACTTCGCGGAGAAGCTGGTCGACGGCGGGCTGGGCGCGCTGGGCGTCCCGGACCTGTTCGGGGTGCGCAGCGAGCTGGTGAAGAAGGGGCGCGAGGCGATCCGGCCGCTGCGCGAGAAGATCACCGGCGTCAGCCGGATGACCCGCATGGAGCGCATCGAGGCGGCGCTGAAGATCATCGCGGTGGAGGCCTTGTTCACCGCTGTCGACGAGGTGCTGGACGGCCCCGACAGCCCGCTCGCCATGAAGGACCTGCGACTCACTCGCGAAGCACAGCTGGAGATCGCCGACGGCGTGCGCCCTCTGGACGGGGACGTGCTGCGGATCGAGGACGGGGTCCTGGCGGTGTCCGAGGAGAACGCCTCGCTGATGGCCTACGGCCTGCACCGGCGGATCATCCGGGACCTCCGGGAGCACGTGGAGCGGACCGAGGCGTTCGAGCGCCTGGACGAGGCGGGGCGCGAGGCCGTTCGCGCGCGCCTGAACGTCGATGAGGTCGTGCCCAAGACCGCCGCGAACTACGCCGACAGCCTCCTGGGGCTGGCCGCCGACGTCCCCGAGGTGCGCATCTGGGCGCAGATGCAGGCCCAGAGGCGCACCGACGCGGGCATGGAACGGGTGGAGACCGGCCTGGCCGCACTGCGCGGCATCCTGGAGCAGGTCTCCTCCGGGACGGCCCCGGGACGGCGGCGCGAGGAGCTGGCCACGCTCAACCGGGCGGTGCTCGACCGGCCCATCCTGCGCACGGCCACCTCGGGCACCGGGGTGCCCACCTCCGCCGAGGCCTACCTCTCTCCCCGCGGGCGGTTCACACGCACCATCGTCGGGGCGAACCTCGCCTCGGAGGCATGGTGGCAGGAGCACGCCACCGCCCACGAGGACGTCCAGCTCGTCATCGCCGGGCTGCTGACGCGCCCGACGGCCCTGCGCTACCCCATCACCGTCCTCGGCCACCCGGGGGCGGGAAAGTCCATGCTCACCGAGATGATCGCGGCCCAGCTGCCGCCGTCGGACTTCATGGCGGTCCGTGTGGAGCTGCGCGGTGTGCGGGCGAACGCGCCGATCTACGACCAGATCGACGACGGCCTGCGCGCGTCCCTGCACACCGGGACGTCCTGGCGCGAGCTGGCCGACGACGCCGAGGGCGCGCTGCCGGTCGTGATCCTCGACGGTTTCGACGAGCTGCTGCAGGCCACCGGCGTGGACCGGTCGGACTACCTGGAGCAGGTGCAGGAGTTCCAGCGGCGGCAGGAGGCGATGGGGCGGCCGGTGGCGGTCATCGTCACCAGTAGGACCGTGGTCGCCGGGCGGATGCGGTTCCCGGAGAACTGCCCGGTGCTCAAGCTGGAGCCGTTCAGCACCGCGCAGGTCGAGCGGATGCTGGAGGTCTGGAACGACGCCCAGGAGGAGTCTCTCGCCGCCCGCGGCCTGTCCCCGACTCCGTTGGAGTCGGTGCTCGCCTACCGGGAACTGGCCGAGCAGCCGCTGCTGTTGATGATGCTGCTCATCTACGACTCGGACGGCAACGCGCTCCAGGGCAAGGAGGGCGCGCTGTCGCGCTCGGCCCTGTACGAGGAATTGCTCCGGATGTTCGCCGACCGGGAGATCGACAAGCACCGTTCCAACCTCACCGAGGACGAGGCCGAGCAGGCCGTGGAGGGTGAGCTGCGCCGTCTGGAGGTCGTGGCGCTGGCGATGTTCACCCGGCACCGCCAGACGATCACCTCGGAGGAGCTGGACAAGGACCTGGAGACGCTGTTCCCGGAGGCCGGCGTCCGGCCCGAGGAGGCCGACCTCCACGGGGCGCTGAGCGACGCGGACCAGGTGCTGGGGCGGTTCTTCTTCGTGCACGAATCGCGTGCGGAGGCGAAGGACCGGACGGCGAGCGTGTACGAGTTCCTGCACGCGACGTTCGGCGAGTACCTGGTGGCGCGGTACGCGGTCGCCGTGCTGGAGGGGCTGGTCGAGGACCGGCGGGAGGAGCGCAAGCGCTCCCGGCGGCGGCGGAACACGCGGCCCCTGGACTACGGGGAGCTGTACGCCATCACCTCCTATGCGGCGTTCACGTCGCGGGCGGCGGTCGTGGAGTTCCTGGACGACCTTCTGGAGCGGCGCTTCGCCGAGGAGCCGGATGAGCGCTCGGACTACATCGACCTGCTGTTGGCGCTCTTCCACGAGGCGCCGTACGCCCGTCCGTCCCAGGAGTTCGAGGGGTACGAGCCCTGGCGCGCGACGGTCATGTACCGGCAGGCCGCCTACTCGGCGAACCTCGTGGTGCTGCTGGCGTGCTGTGGGGAGACGCTGGACCTGGCGGAACTGTTCCCGGACGAGGACCGGATGGCGTGGCACGGATGGCGGCGGCAGGCGACGTTCTGGCGCGGGCTCATGGACGAGGAATGGCACGGGTTCGTGGACACGATCCGCATCCGGCACTCAGGCGGCCTGAGGCGCGAGACGACGACCACCCTTGAGCGTGAGCGCGGCGAGCCGGTGGTGGTCGGGGAATGCCTCGGTTTCGAGGTGAGCCCTGAGGGGCCGGGGGACCTCGACATCATCAATCCCTACGAGATCACCGTCCCCTTCGACGGGGTGACGTCAAAACTCCTGCGCGGCACGGCCGTTCGCACGAACGGGACGGCGGCCCGGATGATGCTGATGATGACGCCGCTCCTGCGCAACGTGAACGAAGAGGCCCTGATCTGGTACGCGGACCCGGACGAGCCGACACGGACATGGAGCGAGACCCACGACATCCTGCGCCTGCGCACCGAGCCCTTGTACGCGGATATCGCCGGGCGCCTCAGGGCCTACAAGCGACTCCTAAACACGCCCAGTCTCGGCCGCATCGAACTTCTGACCCTAAGACAGGCAGCCGATGATATCGAAACATGGAATGACAACCCGACTCTACGAGATCTTCATCTAGAATATTTTACGGAGATGCTACCTTCCATTATCCGTCTCTATTTGTTGGACCTCCAGACAGTCGTCATTGCACCGAGACTAGCACCTAAAGAGCTTGCCCCGGTCTTCAACAGGCTCGAATCATACCTGGGTCAAGAATTCGGTACAATCTTCCAGAGAATCATCGATATAGCCAAGGAAAACGAAGCCTACACAGAAGACCTCACCGAGCAACATAGCCATTCGAAGGAATGGAAACAGGGAGAAACGGTCCGGTTCAGCAGCAGGTTCCCCGAGAGCACGAGGTCCTATTCGGGATTGAACCCCAACTCCGGAGCCTGGTAAGACCAGACGCCCCCGAGGCCGCCGCAGGGGCGCCGTCCGGCTCACGCAACCGGAACGGCTCCCCGGGCATCTAAGGGGACATGGACTCCACACTCCCCCGTGTCCGCACCGGTGTCCCTCTCCCCACCGCCGCCTCCCGGCGCGCCACATCTCCCCTGCCCGGACCGAGACGCCGCCCCCTGCTCCTTCCGCACACACCCCATGCACGCCGGGCCGCGACCGCCACGGCCCTGTGCGGAGCGGTGTTCGCGACGCTCCCGGCCGCGCCCGCGCTGGCCGCCGATGAGCGCTCCATCGCCTCCCTGGATGTGGACGTGCGTGTCGGCCGGGACGCGACCGTCCGTATCACCGAACGCATGACTTACGAGTTCGGCGACGACGGCACCCCCGTCCGCCGCCTCCTGCCGCACAACGGCAGCATCGCCGGGTCCCGGGAGATCGGCCTGGGGCTGCGGGACGTGGAGGTGGTCGACACCGACGGCGTGCGGGCCGTCGAGGTGGACGAGCGGGACAACGTGACCGAGGTCGTCATCGGTGACGCGGACGAGCCCTTCAGCGGCACGCGCACCTTCGCCGTCGCCTACACCTACGAGACCCTGATGGTGCGCGGGGAGGGCGACCACCCCCGCATGTTCCTGAACACGGTGGGCAGCGATTGGTCCCTGCCCGTGCGCGATGTGAGCGTCGACGTGGACCTGCCCGCGGAGCCGGACGGCATCGACTGCTACGCGGGCGACCTCGGGAGCAGGTCGCCCTGCACGTCCGCCGACACCGGCGGCAGGCGCGCGACCTTCACCCACGACGAGGTCGGGCCGGGGCAGGCGATGAGCGTCGATGTCGTCCTGCCGCAGGGCGCCGTCGACCCCGAGCTGCCCACCACGGACGAGGCCGAGGCCCCACTGACGGACATGTGGCCGATCACCGCGTTCGGCCTGGGGGTGGTCGGGCTGGTGCTCGCTTACATCATCTTCGGCGACCGCTCCCCTGTCCGCAGGTTCGGCAGCGGCGGCGGAGCGGGCGGGGGCCATTACGGCGGCGGCTTCGGCGGTGGAGGAGGAGACGGCTGGAGCGGAGGGGACGGCGCGGGCGACGGAGGCGGTGGCGGCGGCGGGGACTGATCTCTCCCGCGCACCGGCGCCCCGGGGCCCAGCGCCCCGCCGTGCCGCTACCGGTGCTGGCCTCCGCCCGCCCAGGCCGGGTCCGGCACCGTCCCGAACGCGGCCCGTCAGCCCTGCGGCTGCGTCCCGTCCGCCCCCTGTGCACCGTCAGCGCCCGCCATCTTCGCGTTGATCTTGGTGGGGCGTCCGATCTCGTCGAACTCGACGGTGGCCCCGAAGGTCGGCCCCGCCAGGTCGAGCCGGGAGCCCGACGGGTCGAACTCGGCCTGCAGCCCGCGTCGCACCCCGTAGGAGTACAGCGCCCGGCGCCGGTCGTTCAGCGGCAGACCGGACAGGCCCTCCTGGATGGTCCGCATGACCCGTGGGCCCTCCGGCGCCGGGAGGGTGAACGCGGGGTGCTCGATCATGAAGGAGGCGTGCGTGCCCGAGCCGACCTCGGCGGTGTAGGAGGTCCAGCGGCCCGCGACGGCCTTGGCCGCGTCGGTCATCAGGGCGGCGACCACGCGCGGGTGGTCGGGCGCGCCCGGAAGGGCGCCGAAGGGCACCTCCGCCTCGGCGAGCTCGGGGATGCCGTGCTCGCGCCCGAAGTCGCGCACGGCGGCGGTGAGGGCGGTGATCTCCTCGGGGTAGCCCGACGGGTTGGCCCACGCCCACATCCAGGAGCCGGGGCCGGGGGCGGCGCTGCCGAGCAGGTGCACGCCGGTGCAGGTCAGTTCGTGCTCACCGGTGAAATGGAAGCGCTGGGCCTCCAGGTCCGCCTGCCAGTTGTGCTGGCCGCCGACGACCTCTTCCAGGTGGAGCTGGTGCTCGAGCGACAGGAAGGCGGCGTCGTCGATGAGGTCGGAGAAGGAAGGAGAGGAAGTATTCGACACGCCGCGCACACTAGGCGGCGCCACTGACAGCGTCGAATCGGACACACGCCCCGTGCCCGACACAGACTCGGCCTTCCCGCACACACGCCGCCCTCTAGGGGAGAATGCCCGCCTGGGCCCCCGCCCTTTGGGCCGTCGAAGCCCCGCCGAAACCGTAGCCCCGACGAATCCGAGAGGCGGTCATCCATGGACGCCACCGACCTGCGACACCTGCGCCGCTGCGTGGACCTTGCCGAAGAGGCCCTGGACGCCGGAGACGAACCGTTCGGGTCGGTCCTGGTCTCCGGCGACGGTGTCGTCCTGGCCGAGGACCGCAACCGCATCGCCGACGGAGACAGCACCCGCCACCCCGAGTTCGCCCTCGCGCGCTGGGCCGCCGAGAAGATGCGCCCCGAGGACCGCCCGGCCGCGACCGTCTACACCTCGGGCGAGCACTGCCCGATGTGCTCGGCCGCGCACGCCTGGGTGGGACTGGGGCGGATCGTGTACGCCGCCTCCAGCGAACAGCTCACGGAGTGGCTCGCGGACCTCGGCCTTCCGAAGCCTCCGGTCCGCCCGCTGCCGATCCGGGAGGTGGCCCCCGGAGTGGCCGTGGACGGCCCGTCCCCGGACCTGTCGGAGCGCGTACACCGGCTGCACCTGCGGTACCGCGGCCGAGTATGAGCGGAGTGCGGTCGGCGGCGTCGGCGCCCCCCGGTCCGGTCGCGAGAGGGCCCGGCGGCGCCGGGCCCAGTACAGCATGGCCGCGAAGGTGCGCATGCCGTCGTCCATGCCCTCCGGTCGGCCGCCGTGATCCCCTCGGCCAGGTGCGAGAGCGGGCGACCGCTCATCAAGACCCCAGTAGGTCCAGATGGAAGCCGACGATAATGAGCAAGAAAGCGAGCCATCGGGCAAGATACGCATGCCTCCCAATCTCGAGAACCTTTCCGAGCAGAGAAAAAACAGCCAGCACCACCCTCCCGAAGGTCACAATGGACACAAAAACAGCAATCAAGGCCAACGGGGCAAGAATAAAAAAGATCACAAAAATCGGAGTCTCCCAAAGAGGGGTCGGAGAAAGAAGATCGTACACCTCAAATGCAGGCACCATGATTATCAAAAGAATCAACATAGGGCTCACATACAAGGCCACCCCAAGGCAAGTCCCAAGAAATGATTGAATTCGCCCTGAGACCTCGCTCGGGCTTTCCTCAAAGAATGTATCTACCCAATACCCGCCGACCTGGCGGGCTTCCCTGATCTTGTCCGACTGCCTGAGCATCCGCTCGGGGCCGATAAGGTCGATTACGACAACCGCACCACCAAGGAACTGCAGGCACTTCCCAATCCTGGCCCACCACAGCACAGGTAAGCCGTACATGGTCGAGCCCTCTAACCTCTGACCGTTCCACCAAAGGCCAACGGCTTCCCAGAAGCCAACGTCCTGTACCACGACAACAGCCACCTCCGCAGTAGGTGGCCGAACCTTATCGCACTGTTTAACGGACGAAAACCGCCCGGCCTTAATCCCCAACTACGCGCACCCCTTCGGTGGGCCTCGCCGCCATGCACGGGCAGTTCACGCCTAACGGGACTTGGAACCGTTCTACAGCCGCCGACGTTTCACCTCCCCTGGACTCGGGAGAGTCGCTGCGTCCGGAGCCGCTGCTTCTCGAATCGTCGCGGACCGCCGGGGGAACCCGGGCGAACCGCGGCGCCATAGTCCACATCTCCTCCTCGTCGCGACCCGCCGAAGGCGGTCATGGCCGCCGAATGTCCCCCTCCAACGGACACCGGCGTCGACGTGTCCTCCGCCACACGCCCCGCGTCCGGGTTGAAGTTGACACCTGTGTCACCTCCTAGCGTCCGCGTATGTACATTGCAGACGTGAGGATCGGAGAGCTGTCGGACCGGACCGGAGCCAGCCCCCGGTCGTTGCGGTACTACGAGCAGCAGGGGCTCATCGAGTCCCACCGCAGCGGCAACGGGTGGCGGGGGTACGACGAGGAGGCCGTGCGGCGGGTGCGCAACATCCGCATGCTCCTGGACTCGGGGCTGACCGTCGCCGACCTGCTCCCCCTCGCCCCCTGCCTCGGCCTGGACCTGGACCCCGAGCACTGCCACCGCGCCCTGGAGATCTACCGGCGGCGCCTGGGCGAGCTGGACCGGCGCATCTCCGACCTCAACGGCCACCGCGACCGGCTGGTGCGGCGCCTCGGCGGAGCCTGACCCCGCCGTCCCGCTCCGGCCGCCCGCGGGGCCGCGACCGGAGGGACAGGGACCCGACCGTGCACACCCGACCGCCCTTGTGGCTGTTCATCCTGGCCGCCGTGCTCTTCACGACGGCCACCGACGAGTTCATCATCGCCGGGGTCCTCCCGGCGATCGCCGCCGACCTGGAGGTGGGCGTCGGCGCCGCGGGCCAGCTCGTGACGGCCTTCGCCGTCGCCTACGCGGTCGGCGCCCCCACCGTGGCCGTGGCCGCCGACCGGCTGCCGCGCCGGACGGTGATGGTCGGCGGGCTGGCGCTGTTCGCCGCCGCCAACCTCGCCGCGGCCGCCGCGCCCGGCTTCTGGGCGCTGATGGCGGCCCGGGTGGCGGCCGCCCTGTGCGCGGCCGCCGTGACCGGTGCCGCGTTCGCCACCGCGGCGGGCGCCGCACCCGAAGGGCGGCAGGGCCGGTACCTGGCGACCACCACGGCGGGCATGACGGCCGCCCTGATCGGCGGCGTGCCGCTGGGCGCCTGGCTGGCGGGGGCGGCGGACTGGCGCGCGACCTTCGTCTTCGTGGCCGTCGTCGCGGCGGCGGCCGCCATCGGCCTGCGGGCCACGGCTCCGTCCGTGGCCGGAAGCGCCCCCGCTCCCCTGCGCGACCGGCTCCGTCCACTGACGACGCCGGGGGTTCTGCGGTATGTGGGGGCGACCTTCCTCGCCGCGTCGGGCGGGCTGATGTTCTACAGCTACCTCTCGGTGTTCGCCGCCGAGACGGCGTCCGGCGCCTATGCGGTGCTGACGGGGCTGTTGTTCACCGTCGGCGTGGCGGGAATGGCGGGCGCCGTGCTGAGCGGCCGTTGGGCGGACACGTTCGGCCCCCAGCGCGCGCTGGCGGGAGTGCTCGGCGGCCACGCGGCGGCGTTCGCCCTGCTGGCCCTGTTCGCCTGGGCGGGGTGGGGAGGCGCGTTCCTGCTGTTCCCGCTCGTGGCGGTGTGGGGGCTGTTCGCCTGGGCGCTGACGCCGCCGATGCAGGGCAGCGTCATCGCCGCTGCCGGGCCGGAGCACGGGATGACGGCGATGTCGATGAACATCGCGGCGTTGTACCTCGGGACGGGCGCCGGTGGCGCCCTCGGGGGCGCGGTCGTCGAGGCGGCGGACGCGTCGTGGGTTCCGGCCGCTTCGGCGGTGCTCCTGCTGGGCTCGTTCGCCCTGGCGCTCGGACCGGCGGTGGCCGCCGCCCGCGCCGCCAAGGCACCGGAGGCCGACGAGACCAGTGGCGCCGGGGCGGCCACGGGCGGCCCCCCGGCCACGAACGCCCGCACGTCCTGAGCCATGGCCGGTGCTGACGGCCGACGGCGGACCGACCCTTCCAGGGCCGGTCCGCCGGTCGTCTTCAACCGCTCCTCATCCGCGCCTCATACGAGTCATGCGGGCCGTTTCACGTGAGCCCCCGATCACGTAAGCCCCCGACCCGACGCCCTCGCCGACGTCCCTTACAGCCGGGGCCTTCAAACGGTCGGCGATCCGCGGTCGGCGCGCCCCGGCCAGGAGTCCCGCTGACGGACCGGTCCGCCGTCGGGACCCCCGGATCGGCGCCTTGACCATCGCACCTGCCCTACCGGACGGACACGACTCCGGTTCAGGGGACGTGCCTCCTGAACCGGACCCGGGCGGAACCGCTTCCCGGCCTCAGGAGCCCGCGCCCCCGGCCGCCCAGGGCCCCGTGCCGTAGACGAAGCCGTAGTCGGTGAACACGTCGGGGTCGCCCTGCTCGAAGGCGGTGCCGACCACCACGGCGCCGCCCCCGGGGACGGCGTCCAGCGCTCCCGTGGACAGGTCGTACTTCTCGTCCGACAGCGGCTGCCCGGTCGTGGTGCCGTCGGCGGCGATGTGCACCATGGTCGGGTTCCATCCGTCCTTCACGACCCACAGTCCGCCGTCGCCGTCGTCGGCCACCTTGTCGTAGGTGCCGGACTCCTCGCCCTTCTCGACCGACCACGACTCGCCGTCGAAGCGGGCCAGGAGCGGCCGGTAGTGGTTCTCGTCGTCGCCGTCCTTCCAGAACACGTGGCCCACCGCCACGACGTCGTCGGCGGAGCGGGCCAGGACGTCGGTGAAGACCGCGTCGGACTCGCCCGGAGGAAGCTCTACGCCGGGCACCTCCATGGGCTGCCAGCGCTCCCCGTCCCAGCGGTCGACGGCGGCCGTTCGGTCCCGGATCCCGGCCGCGAACACCGCGTCCGGCCCGGCTGCCGAGACCGCCTGGAAGACCGACGGCGCGGGGTAGTCCCTCCAGATGTCGCCGTCGAAGAACACGGCGCGGTCGTAGCCGTCCACGGGGCGGGAGAGCATCCATGCGGTGCCGTCGCCGACCGCCGCCAGGCCGGTGGGGGCCAGGGCGGGGTCGATCTGCGGGGCGGTCCAGGATTCGCCGTCGTAGTGCAGCACCACGGCGTCGCCCTCGGGGGTGCCCCCGGCCGCCCACACCTCGTCCTCGGCGGAGGCGTCGGCGGTGTCCGGCTCGACGGTCCACCCCTCGGGGAGGGTTTCGCGCGTCCACGTGTCCCCGTCCCAACGGTGGATCCAGGTGGCGCCGGCGTTCTGCGCACTGTCGTCGCCGAAGGCCCACACCGCGTCGGGGCCTGCGGCGGCGACGGCGGTGAACGAGCCGCCGTCCTCGGGCGACCCGTGCACCTGCCTCCAGGGGGCCTGGTCGGCGAAGGCGGGGCCCGCCGGGGCGGCGGCGAGGGCCGCGGCCGCGGCGACCGCGGACACGGCGGCGGCCGGGGTCGCCGCGGTGCGCCGCACCGTTCCGCATCGGGATGTCGTACGCGCCATTCTTCACTCTCCGTCCATTGGTGCGATACGAATCATTACGTATGACGCGCCCCACACGGCACACGTTGGCGGCGTGGGCGGAGAATCGGCCGATTCCTCAGAACTTTCCCGCCGCGGACACCCGTTCCGGTAGCGGCCGTCGGCGTGCCCTCAGCGGAGTCCGATGCGCCGCCGCACGCGCGCGTGGAAGTCGGCCGCCGTGTTCCCCCTGGGGTAGGGGGTGTCGGGGACCGGTACGCCGAGGAAGGCGCACAGCGGGACCCACCCCTCCTCGGCGCGGAACACCAGGAGCCGGTCGCCGGGGACCTCGGCGGCCACCCGGGCCCGGTGCCGGGCCAGCACGCCGAGCGCGTGCGCACGGTCCTCGAACCGGCCGCCGAAGGTGCGCTCCCAGATGAGCTCCTCGGCGAAGTCCGCGACCCGCCCGGCGTCCCCGTCCAGGCGGCGGCGCCTGCCGTCCTCGTCGTACCGGCTCAGGTAGAGGGTGCGGTACGCGCTCTCGTACCAGGCGTCGGGGTCGCGGTCGGTCAGGACGACCTTGGCGCGGGGGAAGGCCCGCACGAGCCCGCCCACGAAGGCGCAGGCGGGCCAGCCGACGGCCGCCCCGTACCCGGCGACGGCGCGGGCCGCCGACTCGCGCCCCTCCGCCGCGTCGCGCCAGGCGGCCAGGCGCTCGGGCCAGTCGTACAGCTCCTTCATGTGGTGGACGGGGCCGAAGCCGAGCAGCTCCAGGGCGGTGCGCAGGGACAGGGTGCCGGTCCGCCCGAACCCGGCCCCGATCACCGCGACCATCGCGCCCCTCGCGGGTGCTCCTTGAACACGCGGGCGCGCACCCCGACCGGTTGGAGGGCCAGGGCGGGGCGGGGGCGCACGTCCTCGGGGCCGACCGGCTCGAAGCGCACCTGCGAGCGCAGCGCGATGGCGACCTCCTCGACCTCGCTCAGGGCCATCGAGGCGCCCAGGCAGCCGCGCGCCCCGGCGCCGAAGGGGAAGTAGGCGTAGCGGTGGACGGGCCCGGCCCCGTCCAGCCACCGCTCGGGGCGGAAGCGGTCGGGCTCGGGGAACCAGCGCCCGTCGCGCTGGGTCACCCACTGGCTGAGGCCGATGACCGTCCCGGCGGGCAGGAGGTACCCGCCGAACTCGACGGGCCGGGCCGCCTCCCTGCTGATGACCCACGCGGGCGGGTAGAGGCGCAGGGCCTCCTTGGCGCAGGCGGCGGCGTAGCCGTCGGCGCCCGCGGCCCGCGCGGAGGCGGCGAGCGCCCCGTCGGCCTCGGGGGCGGTCCCCAGGCAGTGCACCAGCCAGGTGAGCGCGTCGGCGGTGGTCTCGTAGCCGGACATGAGCAGGGTGGCCAGCTCGTCCCGGATCTCGGGGAAGGGGGCGCGGGGGCGCTCCTCGACGAGGCGGCCCAGGGCGGTGGCGCCGCCGTCGGGGCGGTGGCCGTCGATCAGCCGCCGCAGGGACGCGTCGAGGGCGCGCACGGCGCGGCGGAGGGAGAGGTTGACGGGGGTGGGCACCCACGTCGGCAGGCGGACGGGGCTGGAGGTCAGGCGCATGACGGCGGCCACGGCGTCGGCGAGCGCGTCGGCCTCGCCGCCCAGCGGGCGTCCGGCGATGTGCACGGCGCCGATGCGCATGGCCAGCCGGGACATCTCCTTGTGGACGTCGATGGTGCGGCCCTCGGCCCAGGAGCCGACGGTGCGGGCGACCGCGTCGTGGGCGTGGCTCCTCAGCCCGGCCAGGCGTTCGCTGCGGAAGGCGGGCTGCAGGCGGCGGCGCTTGCGGGCCCAGTCCTCGCCTTCGCTGTTCATCATGGCCAGCGGGAAGCCGGTGCCGCCGCGGCGGCGCTCGCCGGGGCGCACCTTGACCAGGTTCCGGTCGCGGTCGACGAGGGCGCGGCCGACGTCGTCGGGGTGGACGAGCAGGACGTTGCCGGAGGTGAGGGCGACGACGTCGCCGTGGTCGCGGGCGGCCCGGGTGAGGAAGCCGAGGGGGTCGACGGCGAAGTCGGCCGCGTTGGCCGCGCCGCGGCCTCCGGAGGGGCCGGGCGGCCGGCGGCCGCGCGGGGGCGGCGACGGCCGGGCCTGGGTCATCCCACCTCCTGCTGCGGGGCTGCCGGGAGCGGTCGCGGCACGCGGGCCGTGCGCGCCCGCGCGCCGCGGTTCAGCGGAAGGAGGTGGTGATCAGTAGTAGATGTAGGGCCGGGTGAGGCGCTTCTTGTCGACGATCCCGAGGGCTGCGGCGACGCGGTAGGCGACTCTCTTCACAGAAGACCCTTTCCACTCGCGCCCGGGCCGTTTCGCGGTCCGGGCTGGTGTCACCGCGCGGGCGGCGGAGCCGGTCGCGCGACGCGGTCAACCTACGTGAACGGGCGCATGCTCGGCCATGACGGAGAGGTGAGCATCGCCTGACCGTCGGTGTCCGCCCGCCCGGCCCCTCCGTTGTTGATCTCGGGGAAAACGACGCTACGAGCGCGGTCGTAGCGTCGTTTTCCCCGAGATCAACGGGGATCCGCCCGACTCGGGACCGGAGCTAGGCGCGGGCGGCCTGCCGCCGCTCTTCGGCCGTGCGCTTCCGGGTCTTCCGCCAGGGCATCAGGGCCTCGTGCCAGGCGGGCAGGACGCCTGCGGCGACGAGCGACCGGTAGGTGATCAGCGGGGAGCCGACGACGGTGGGCAGGATCCAGGCCAGGACGTTCCCGTCGGCGAACTGCACGGCGACCGGGGTCACGTAGGCGATGACCGCGGACATCATCAGCACGAGGTGGATGCGGTACCAGTTCGGCACCGGCTTGCGGCGGGCCAGGTGGACCCCGGCGGCGACGGCGGCGAGGGTGGCCGCCGCGACGATGCCGAGCCACCACATGTCGGGGGCGAAGGGCAGCAGGGCGTAGGTGGTGACGGCCACGACGACCACGGTGGCGCCGAAGACGCGCCCGGAGACGGTGTGCAGGCCCCGGCGCTTGCGGGCGGTGAGGGCGGCCAGGGCCGCCACGAGGCCGATGGTCCCGGCGGCGATGTGGAGGGTGAGAAGGGCGGTGTGCATGGGGTCCCCCGTCGGGTCGGCGGGCGGCGGTGCGGGACGCGCCCACCGACAGTCCATTGTGGAACGTTGCTCCCACAGAGTGGACCTGACACAGTGGACTGTCAAGGGGGTTTCAGATGAACGGACGCCGCACGGCCAAGGACGCGCCGCACGGACTGAACAACACGGCCGCCTCGCTCCTGGGGTTCCTGCACGAGCGCCCCATGACCGGGTGGGACCTGGTCGCCGCGGCCGAGGACCTGATGGGCGACTTCTGGTCGATCACGCGCAGCCAGGTGTACCGGGAGCTGTCGTCGATGGCCGGGGCCGGACTGGTGGAGGAGCTGGAGCGCGGCAAGCGGGACCGGCGCCCCTACGCCATCACCGACGCCGGGCGCAAAGCGTTCGCCGACTGGAGCGCGGCCGTTCCCGCGGAGGAGGCGGTGCGGTTCCCGCTGCTGCTGATGCTCACGCTCGGGCGCCACATCCCGCGCGAGCACCTGGCGGCGGCCGTCGAACACCACCGGGAGCTGCACACGAGCCGCCTCGCGCGCTACGAGGACCAGTTCGGGGACATGACCGACCCGTACGCGGTCGCGACCCTGAGCTTCGGCATCCAGTACGAGCGGGCGGTGCTGGCGTGGTTCGACGGCCTGCCGGAGGAGATCACCGGCGTGCCGCCGAAGAGCTCGCCGAAGGCGGCAGACGCGACGAAGGCGGCGAGGGCTCCGGGGGCGCCCCGAGAGGACCCCGGCGACGGACAGGACCGGCTGGACCCCTGAGCGCCGCGCGTCCGCCGAGGGCACCCGGCAGGGGCGGCGCGGGACGCCGTCAGGGACGGCTCCAGCGAACGCGACGGCCAAGGGACGGCTCCAGCGAACGCGACGGCCATACGGCAGGATCGGGTGGGGCCGGGTGGGGCTACCACCTGTCGCCTGCCGCCTCACAGAGCAGGCAGCGGCTCCGGGCCCCTTCACCCGTAGGACGCTCTGCCGCTCCCCACCCGGATCGCGCGCCGGAGCCGTGTCCTTCTCGACGACCGAAGCACGCCTTGCCGGGCTCCCCACAAAGGGCCTCCACCGGGCACCTCCACAGAAGGACCGCAGAACTCCCTAAGGACACGTCCCCCCGGCCCTCGGATCTCAGGTGCCGGACTCGCGCTCCGCCGCGCGCTCGATGCCCGCGATGATCGCGTCCAGGCCGTACTCGAAGTGCCGCATGGGGTCGCCGCGCCCGGACGCCATCCCCCCGACCAGCGCCGCCAAGTGCGGGAACATCCCCTCGGGCAGCGACCGCAGGTAGCCGACGATCTCGCCGATCCGCCGCGCCACGTCCTCCGTTCCGGCGGCATGCCCCGGCCCACCGTGCACCTCCTGCTCGAAGGCGAACGCCGTGCCGTAGAGCGCCAGCAGGTCACCCGCGGCCCCCGCCGCTTCGAGCGCGATCCCGCCCGCACGCAGGATGCCGATCTGGGCGTCCATCTGCGCCATCAGCCGCGGCGTCGTAGGGATCGTCGTGCGCATGGCGATCTCGGCCGCCCCGGGGTTGTCGAGCAGCACCCGGACCTGCATCACGGTGTGCTCGCGGAGCTGCTCGCGCCACCGCCCCGGGTCGGGCACCGGGACCGGCGCGTCCGCGAAGACCTCGTCCAGCATCAGCTCGTGCAGGTCCTGCTTGTCGCGCACGTGGGCGTAGAGCGAGGCCGGCCCCGTGCCCAGGGCCTGGGCGACGCGGCGCATCGTCACTCCTGCCAGCCCCTCCTCGGCCATGATCCGCAACGCCGCCTCCACGACGGCCCCGGTGCTCAGCGGGCGCCGCGAGGAGGGGCGCCGGGCCTTGCGCCACGGCGGGGGAGGGACGGCGGCGCCGCCGGGTCCGGACGGATCGGCAGGCCCAGACGGGTCGGCGGCGGACGGAGAGGCGCTCATGGCGAACAGTGTACTTGTCACGAACACCGTTCGGAGGTAGAACAGTGTTCGTCAACGAACACCGTTCGACGCCCACGACCGATCACGAGGTCCCGCCATGGCATGTACCGAGCACGCCCCCGTCCTGATCGCCGGAGCCGGCCTCGCCGGCGCTTCGGCGGCGATGTTCCTGGCCCTGCACGGAGTGCGGGCGCTGGCCGTCAGCCGCCACCCCGGCCCCTCCGACCAGCCCAAGGCCCGCGGCCAGTCCTGGCCCACGATGGAGGCGCTGCGCATCGCCGGGGTCGCCGAGGCCGTGCGCGCGGCCGGGTTCGACGTCGACCGGCCCATGCCGATCGTCATCGCCCGCAGCCTCACCGAGCCGCCCCTGCGCGAGATCATCGGCCAGGACTGGCCCGACTGGTCGCACATCACCCCCGAGCGGATGGGCATGGCCAGCCAGGAGCGCACCGAGCCGGTGCTCATCGGCCGCGCCCGCGAACTGGGCGCCGAGGTCCGCTTCTCCACCCGCCTGGAATCCTTCGAGCAGGACGACGAGGGGGGCACCGCGCACCTGCGCGACCTGGACACCGGCGAGGGGTACACGGTCCGCGCCGGGCACCTGGTCGCCGCCGACGGGTGGCGCGGCGGGATCCGCGACGCCCTGGGCATCGGCACGCACGGGCGCGGCACCATCTCCACGTCGGTCGGCCTGGTGGCCGAGGCCGACCTCGCCGAGGCCACCCAGGGGCGCGAGTTCAGCCTCTACTACTTGCAGAACCCGCGGATGGCGGGCGGCGGAGGCGCGTTCACCACGACCGACACCCCCGGGCGCTACGCCCTGGCCTTCGGGCACGACCCGTCCTCCGGCAAGGACGCGGAGGATTACACCGACGCCGAGTGCGCGGAACAGGTGCGGATCGCGGCCGGGCTCCCCGACCTGGACGTGAAGATCGTCGCCAAGGACCTCACCGGCACCGCGCACGTGGTCGCCGACCGGTTCAGCGAGGGGCGCGTGCACCTGATCGGGGACTGCGCGCACACCATGCCCCCGCACGGCGGGCAGGGCGGCAACACCGCCGTCATGGACGGGTTCCACCTGGCGTGGAAGCTGGCGGCGGTGGTGCAGGGCTGGGCGGGCGAAGGGTTGTTGGCGTCGCACGACGCCGAGCGGCGGCCGCACGGGCGGATGGTGGCCGACCAGCAGTACGCGAACATGGTGCGGCGGCAGTCGCCGCACCTTGCCGACGGCACCGAGGCCGAGGAGGTCGCCCCCGAACGACTGCTGCTGGGCCACCGCGTCCCCGACGGCGCGGTGGTGCGCGAGGCCGACGACGACGGGGCCTTGACCGAGGACCCGGCGGCGCCCACGGGCCGCCCGGGGTCGCACGCCCCGCACGTGTGGCTGGAGCGGGACGGCGAGCCCCTGCCGGTGCTCGACCTGCTCGGGCGGGGCTTCGTCCTGCTGGCCGAGGACCCGGCCTGGGCGGCGGCCGCCGAGCGGGCCGCGTCGGCGCTGGGCGTCCCGATGCGCGCCGAGGTGGTGGGCGTACCGGGCTCCGGACAGGGGCTGGTCGACCCGCGGGGCCGGTGGCGGACCCTGTACGGCATCCCGGCCCACGGCGCGACACTGGTGCGGCCGGACCGCTTCATCGCCTGGCGGACCGCGTCCCCGGCCGACCCGGGCGCGCTGGTGGCGGCCCTGCGGACGGTCCTGTGCCGGACCGATGGGTGATGGCGCTCCCCGGTGGCTGGCCGGTACGGGCGACGGCCGCTCGCGTATCGGCAGGTCCCCAGGAAACAGGTCCCAGGAAACTCACAGGGGCGGACTCTCCCGACTCCCCCGAGCGGAACGGCCCGCTCGTCGCCCCACTGTTGGAGCCGTTTCGCGGCGATCCGGCTTCGCTCCGGAAGGAGCCTTCTGGACGGCGTCACTCCGCCACGGCACGCACCAAGTCCGGGAGCACTTCCCCGATCGGGTCGCGCAAGACGGCGGACGCGGCCTCGTCGTAGGGGGTCGGCTCGGCGTTGACGACGATCAGGGTGGCCCCCGCGCTCAGGGCGACGTCGCACAGGCCCGCCGCCGGGTGGACGGTCAATGAGGTGCCGACGGCGATGAAGACCTCCGCACCCTCCGCCACGGCGGCGGCCGCCTCGATCACCTCCGGGTCGAGCATCTGCCCGAAGGAGATCGTGTCCGCCTTCTGGATGCCGCCGCAGTCCAGGCAGTGCGGGTCCGACTCCTCGTCCAGGCGGGCGAGGACCTCCGGGGAGGGCGTGCGCAGACCGCAGGACATGCACGCCACGCGGTGCATCGTGCCGTGGACCTCGATGACGCGGTCGTCGGGGACGCCCGCGGCCTGGTGCAGGCCGTCGATGTTCTGGGTGACCAGGCCCCGCAGGCGGCCCGACCGGGCCAGGTCGGCCAGCGCGCGGTGGGCGGTGTTCGGCTCGGCGTCCCAGGCGGGGTGGTCGCGGCGCATCAGCCACACCCTGCGGCGGACGTCGGCATCGGACATGTAGGTGTCGTAGTCGAACATGGCGGCTGCGGCGGGGTCCTTGGTCCAGACGCCCTGTGGGCCCCGGAAGTCGGGGATGCCGGAGTCGGTGGAGATGCCCGCACCGGTGAGGACGGCGACCTTCCCGGCTCCGCTGACCAGTGCTTCAGCCGCTGCGAGGGAGGGTCCGTCGACCATGGGTCTCCACCGCCTTCCGGTCGATGCCAGGGGATCGATGCCAAGGAGCCGGAGAAGCGGCCGGTCGACCGGTCCACCGCCGAGGCGGCGCCCATTCTGCCACCGGTCCGCCACCGGCCCGCCGCCGAGGCGGCGCCGGGAAGCCGACCGAGGGGGCAGGGACACAGGGGTGCGCTGGTAGGCGCTGGAGAAGGCGCCGAAGAAAAGGGCGGCGACCCACGAGGACAGTGTCGCCGGCCTTATGGCGTGTGCATGGTCGCTGCCGTTGGGCGGCGCCGGAACAGCGGGTCCCCCACTCCGGCCCCCGATCGGGCCGCGGGTGGTCGGGGTGCGGGGTGGAGGGCGGCGACGACGAAGGTCGGCGGCCCTACCTGTTGGCCGGTCGGCCGCCGGGTGGGTGCGTGGTCGGGTGGTGGGCGGCGACGGCGTGAGCCGGGCAGTTCCCTTGGCCTGCTTGCCGGGCGGCGGGTTCCTCGCGGTGCGGGGGCGGGCGGCTCGGGTGGTTCCCCGCTGACGGGCCCCGGCCGGGCGGCGGGCCGCTGGGGTGCCAGGTCGTTGGCGGCGACGACGAAGGT
>NZ_JAQFWP010000058.1 GCF_027706745.1 Nocardiopsis suaedae
GGGGGGGGGGCCCCCCCCCCCCCCCCCCCCCCCGCCCCGCTGCTGTGCCCGCCCCGGGGCGGGGGTCAGAACTCGCCGGTGTCGGCGAGGCCGGTCAGGACCTCGGTCAGGGTGGTGGTGAGTGCGGCCTTGGTGCGGTGGGCCTGTGGGGTGTCCGCGTAGATCGCGTTGACGTGCATGCCGGTCGCGTTGCGGTGGAACCAGAAGCAGATGCCGTTGCTGTGCGAGGCCCACACGTGCTTGCGGGCCTGCAGGGCGTGCTGGCGCTCGCCGCCGGGGCTGCGGCGGAAGTCCAGGTAGGAGAAGAAGTTCACCGCGTACGGCCAGGAGCGCAGGTCGGCGTATTCGGGGGCGAGCAGCTGCCAGGCCTTGACGAAGGGCACGTCCAGGTGGTCGCGCATGGCGCTCGCGGCGTCCCGGACCCCGGCCACCACCTGCGCGAAGCCGGCCCCGGCCGGGACCGGGAACTCGATGGGCATGGTGTTGACGAACCAGCCCATCGCCTCGGCGTAGCGGCCGCGGCCCCGGTCGCTGACCGGCATCAGGCCGCGGTACACCTCGGGGCCGCCCTCGCGGCGCAGCGCCTCGCCCACCGCGGCGAGCACCCCCATGAACACCTTGCCGTCGGCCTTGCGGCAGTGCGCCTCGAAGGCCTCGGCCCCCGCATCGGTGAGGAGCGTGTCGGTGTCGTTGACGGTGCCGTACATCTCCCCCGGCGCCACGCCCAGGTCGAGCGGGAAGGGCGGGAAGAACCCGCCGTTGCGCCGCATGAACGCCTTCCAGTGGTCCAGGCGGGCGTCGTCGGCGCCGAGCGAGGCGTACCGGAGGCGCTGCTCGTGGCCGAAGTCGAGGTAGCTGCCGACCTCGGGCAGGTCGGGGGCCGCGCCGCGGGCGGCGGCGGTGTAGGCGGTGGCGATGTCGTTGACCGCGATCGGGCTGGACAGCCCGTCGGAGACCAGGTGGTCGAAGCCGAGGAAGACGGTGGTGGACCCGGGCCGGACGACGGCGCCCATGACCAGCAGCGGCCACGACAGCGTGTCGATGCGGTGGAAGCAGCCGTCGACGTGGTCGCGCACCCCGTCGCGGGTGGTGACCGGGCCGATGTCGACCGGCTCCAGGACGGCGTCCCCGGCGGCCATCGGCCGACAGGTCAGGTCGCCGGAGAGGTGCCGGAACTCGCAGCGCAGCACCTCGTGGCGGCGCACGAAGTACAGCAGCGCGGCCTCCAGCGCCGTGCGGTCCAGTGGGCCGGGCAGTTCGAAGGTGCAGGCCACGTAGGAGCCCAGCGGATCGTCGTCGGCGCGGGCGTCCAGCGCCGCGCTGAAGTGCTTCTCCTGGTTGAAGGAGCCGTTCCTGTCCTCCCACGCGGACGTCCCGTGGGACCGCGGCGTGCGCAGCCTCCACTCGACGACGTGTCCGGGGGCGATGTCGAGCTCGGTGATCGGGGCCTGAAGCACCGGTGAAAGACCTTTCGGTTGTCGGCGGCCCTCCCGCGGCGCCTGCGGCCGGACGGGAGATCGGGTGATGCGGGCGCGGGACCCGTGCGCCGCTGGAACCGGCGGAGTGTTCCGGCTGTCCCGAAGGGGGGAAACTCCGCACCGTTTCCATTCGGTCGCTCAAAGCTACAAGTCCGTCCCGGGTGCGGTCAGGCGGATTGGCGAAATTGGTGACGCGTTGCGGCATTGCGCCTCTGTGGGCCCCGGGGGCGAGGTCCGGGCGCGCAGCACGATGGTCTCCGGATGCCTTCGGCAGGCCCCGACCGGAGGGGCGCCCGCCTACGACGGGTGGGCCTTGCGGGCGCGGTGGTTGGCCACGTTCACCCGGTTGCCGCACAGGCCCGGCATGCAGTAGCGGCGGCGCCCGGGCCTGGTCGTGTCGATGAAGGCTCCCCGGCACGTCGGTGCCCCGCACGGGCGGAACCGCTCCTCCCCCAGCGCGCGCACGGTGCCCAGGATGCCGATCCCGCAGACCAGCGACAGCGCCTCGGCGATGCCCGCGCCTTCGCGGAGGCGGACCGCCCAGTCCGTCCGGCCCGGGTGTGCGGGGTCGGCGACCAAGGTGGGCCCGCCGCCGGGGGCCGTCAGGCCCGTCGCTCCGGAGATGAGGCGGTCGCGGTCGGGGCGGTCGATCAGCGCGCGCACGGGGCCGCGCAGCGCCCGCACCGCGTCCAGGTCGGCGGCGCCCGCGCGTCGCGCCAGGGCCGACAGAGATGCTCCGGTCCCGGGGTGCGCCGCCCGCCCTCCGTGCCGGTCGGCGAAGTCGACGAGGGCCGCCGCGTCGGGTAGCCGGTCGGCGCCGCGCCACACCTCGCCGGTGGTGTTGACCAGCTCGGTGGCGACCCCGGCCGCCCACGCGTAGTCGTCCAGCGCCGCTTGCATCCCGTGCCGACCTCCGACTAGCTTCGGTTAAAGACCATTTTACCCCTTACATGGCCGGTCGGCGTCCGCCGGTCGGCCGAGGAGGCCCCGCCCATGCCCGTTCCGCACCCCGACGCCCTCGTGTTCGACGTGCTGGGCACGCTCGTCGACGAGCCCGCCGGGATCCGCACCGGCATCCGCGGCTCCGCCCCGGCCCTCGACGACGTCGCCACCGAACGGCTCCTCGCCCTCTGGCAGCGCCGCATCGAGCGCGAGCAGGCCCGCATCGCCGACGGCGAGCGCCCCTATCGGGACTCGGCGGCCCTGGACCGGGAGGCCGCCGAGCAGGTCGCCGCGGCCGCCGGGGCCGGCGCCACCGGCGGTGCGGACGCCGTCGAAGCGCTGGCCCGCTCCGCCCGGCGCCTGCCGCCGTGGCCCGACACCGCCGCGGGGCTCGCCCGCCTCGCCGAACGCTTCCCGCTGGTCGGCCTGTCCAACGCGAGCCGGGCGGCGCTGCTGGAGCTCAACGCCCACGCCGGGCTGCGCTGGCACCTGGCCGTGTCCGCCGAGGACGCCCGGGCGTACAAGCCGTCGCCGGAGGTGTACCGGCTGGCCGCGGAGGCCTCAGGGCACCCGCCCGAGCGGCTGCTCATGGTCGCCGCGCACGCGTGGGACCTGCGCGGAGCGCAGAAGAGCGGCATGCGCACCGCCTACGTCCGCCGCCCGGTCGGCGACCCGCCCGCCCCTTCCGACCGGTTCGACCTGTACGCCGAGGACCTGGCCGACCTCGCCGAGCAGCTGGGCGGCCCCTGAACCCGCCCCGCGGTGCCGGAATACGGTCGCGTTCCGCGGGGGCCTCTGGAAGACTCCCGGCCATGGCTCTCCGATTCGTTCAGGTGAACATCAACGCATCCGATCCTTCGCGTTTGGGGCGGTTCTGGGCGGACGCCCTCGGCTGGGAGGTCACCAATGACACCTCCTACGAGGTCAACCTCGAACCGGCCGGGTTCGCCTACCCCGAGCCGAGCGCGCTCGTGATCGACCTCGTTCCCGTGGACGACCCGAAGACCGTGAAGAACCGCGTGCACCTGGACCTGGCCTCGCACTCCCCGGAGCACTACGCCCGGACCGTGCGGCGGCTGGAGGGGCTGGGCGCGACGCGGATCGACATCGGGCAGGGCGAGCGGTCCTGGACCGTCCTCGCCGACCCCGAGGGCAACGAGTTCTGCGTGCTCGAACCGCGTGACTCCTACAAGGACACCGGCCCGATCGCGGCGGTGGCGATCGACTGCGCCGACCCTGCGGCCCAGGCGCGCTTCTGGAGCGAGGCCACCGACTGGGAGGTCCAGGACGTGGAGGAGGACGGCGCGAGGCTGCGCTCGTCCGCCGGGGTGGGACCCTACGTGGAGTTCATCCCGGTCCCGGACGCGAAGGCCGTCAAGAACCGCGTCCACTTCGACCTGCGCCCCTACCCGGGCGACGACCAGGCCGCCGAGGCCGACCGCCTGCGCGCGCTGGGCGCGAAGGACGTCAACGTCGGGCAGAAGGACGAGCCGTGGATCGTGCTCGCCGACCCCGAGGACAACGAGTTCTGCATCCTCACGGCCAAGTAGTCCCCCGCTCTCAGGGGCGGGCCGCCGGGCGGCAGCGCGGCGGCCCGCAGGCACCTGGGCGCGCGGGCGTCCGTCAGACGGCGGGCCCGGTCGCGTAGCGGCTCATCGCGTCGAGGTTGGCCTCAGGCGTCAGCGGGCGGCCGTCGGCCAGTGCTTCCTGCAGGTCCCGGAAGTACTGCACATAGAAGTCGGGCGTGAACGTGCTGAGCATGCGGGCGGGCCGGCCGGTCACGTTGGCGAAGGTGTGCGGGGCGCCCGGCGGCACCACCACCAGCGTGCCCGCCACGGCGTCGTGCTCCTCCTCCCCCACAGTGAACCGCACGGTCCCCGAGAGGATGTAGAAGCCCTCGTCGTGTCGGGCGTGGCGGTGCTGCGGCGGCCCTTGCGTGTGCGGCGGCACCACGGATTCGGCGATGGCCAGCCGGTGCCCGGTGGTGCCTCCGTCCTCAAGGACGCGCATGCGCGTGGCGCCCAGAACGATCGTCTCGCCTTCGCCGGGCCCCACCACGGAGACGCCGGGGGCGGCCTGGGGCACGCCGGTGTTGGATTCGTCGGTCATGCCCACGAGTGCACCGCCTCGGCCCGCCGGTGTCCAAGACCCGATCCGCAGCGCCGATACCCCGCGGATATCGTCGCACCATGGAGCTACGGGCCTTGCACTACTTCGTGACGGTGGCCGAGGAGCTCCACTTCGGCCGCGCCGCCACCCGCCTGCACATGAGCCAGCCCCCGCTGAGCCGTGCCATCAGGCGGCTGGAGGCCGACGTCGGGGCGCCCCTGTTCACCCGATCTCCCTCCGGCGTCGCGCTCACCCCTGTGGGAGCGGTGCTCCTCGACGAAGCGCGGGCATTGCTCGACCACGCCGACCGTGTCCGCGCGCGCGTGGGCGCGGCCGCCGGTGCCAGGGCCCTCACCGTCGGCATCCTGGGCGGTGTCGCCGACCCGGGGACGGCCCGCCTGGCCGCCGCCTTCCGCCGCCACCACCCCGGCGTCGACGTCCGCGTCCGCGATACCGACCTGACGGATCCGACGTGCGGGTTGCACGCCGGGCTAGTCGACGTCGCCCTGACCCGGGCCCCGTTCGACGAGACCGCCCTGGCGGTGCGCACTCTGCGGACCGACCCGGTGGGGGCGGTCCTGCGCACCGACGACCCGCTGGCGGGCCGCGACCGGCTGCGGCTGGCCGACCTGGCCGGCCGCCGCTGGTTCCGGTTCCCGCAGGGGACCGACCCCCTATGGCGGTCGTACTGGAACGGCGGCAGGGAGCGCGAGGGCCCCGTGGTGCACGCCGTCCAGGAGTGCCTGCAGGCCGTGCTGTGGAACGGCACGGTCGGCCTGGCTCCGCTGGGGCACGACCTCCCCAAGGGGCTGGCCGCCGTTCCGGTGTCCGACATGGCGCCGAGCCGGGCGGTGGCGGCGTGGAACGAGGGCGACGCCAATCCGCTGGTGCGGTCCTTCGTCGAGGCCGCGACGGCCGCCTACGGCCGCCGCGGCTCCTGAACGCCTCCATGGGGGCGGTGGACGCACCACCCGATCACCCTCCAGACGGTTGCACCACCACGCCGAGTGCCGACAGGAGGTCATACACGCGCCTGGGGCGCCGCCCCGGCGCCGTGAGCGGCAACGCCCGACCGGGCCCGCGCCCAGACGAGGAAGGCGAGCAGCGCGTACGCGGCCCCCGCCAGGCTGGAGGCCCACCACCCACAGGCGGTGTAGGCCCAGGCCGTGGTGACCGCTCCGAGGGCCGACCCCAGGGAGTAGAACATCATGTACGCGCCGATGACGCTGCTCGCGCGGTCCGGGTGCGCCGCGGTCAGCAGGTGCTGGTTGCCGACGTGCACGGCCTGGACGGCGAAGTCCAGCAGGACGATCCCCGCGATGAGGGGCAGCAGTGTGGGCCCGGTCTGGGCGATGAGCGCCCAGGAGGCGACCAGCGCCGCGAGGGACCATCCGCTGGTCTTCCGGGCGTGCCCGCCGTCGGCCCACCGCCCCGCACGGGAGGCGCCGAGGGCTCCGGCGAGGCCGGCCAGCCCGAAGAGTCCGATCGCGCTCGTGCCGAAGGACCAGGGCTCGGCCCCGAGCGGGAGGGCCAGGCCGCTCCAGAGGGTCCCGAAGGAGGCGAAGAGGAAGAAGGCGACGGCGCCCCGGCCGAGGAACAGCCGGTCGGTGGCCACGAGCCGCGCCATTGCGGCGATCACCTGCCCGTACCGCTCCCGGGACGCCCTGGGGTCCGGGGGCAGGCTCAGGCGCACGGCCACGGCGAGCACGAGGCAGAGGAGCGCGAGCACCAGGTAGACGGCGCGCCAGCCGGCCGCGTCGCCGAGGACGCCCGCCAGGACGCGCACCCCGAGGATGCCGGTCACCACCCCTGAGGTGACCGCGCCGATGCTGCGCCCGCGCTCGCCCGGTGCGGAGACGGCGGCGACGTAGGCCACCGCGACCTGCACGACGACCGCGAAGAGCCCGGCTGCCGCCAGCCCCGCCGCCGCGACCGGCCCGTCGGGGGCCAGGCCCGCGGTCACGGCGCCGGCGGCGACGAGCACGAGGTGCGCGGCGATGAGCCGCCGCCGGTTCACGACGTCGCCGAGGGGTACCAGCAGGACCAGCCCCGCGACGTAGCCGAACTGCCCCGCGGCGGCCAGCCACCCCAGCGCGCCGGGCGCCACGCCCAGTTCCGCGCCCGCGGCCTCCAGGACCGGCTGGATCGCGTACACCGTGGACACCGCCACGGCGCACACCGCGGCCAGGACGGTGCGCCGCGCACCCGTCACGCCCGACACCGCGCCACCCCCAATCGGTTTCATTTTGAAACCCCTGCAGGCTAGGGCAGAATGGTTTCAAAGTGCAACCGATAAGGAGGGGTCCGATGGCCGCCACCGGAGCCGACCGCGACTGGACCGACCCCGCATGCCCGGTCGCCCGGACCGTCGACCTGGTCGGCGACCGGTGGAGCCTGCTCATCGTGCGCGACGCCATGGAGGGGCCCACATCCTTCACCGACTTCCGGCGCCGCCTCGGGGTCGCCCGCAACATCCTCAGCGACCGGCTCCGCAGGCTGGTCGACCACGGGATTCTGCGCACCAGCCCGAGCGGCAGGCGGCACGTCTACGAGCTGACCGAGGCCGGAAAGGACCTGTTCACCGCCATCGTGGCGCTGAGGCAGTGGGGAGAGCGCCACGCCTTCGCCGACGGCGAGCCGCATTCGCGCCTGGTCGACACCGAGGGCCGGCCGGTCGCCGAGCTCCGCCCCCAGGGGCAGGGCGGCGCCCCGGTCACCGGCGAGACGACCCGGGTGGAGCGGGTGGAGTAGGCGCCGCCCTCTCGGGCGGGCCGTGTCGGATCACGGGCTGCATCGGATCAATCGAACAGGGAGAGGTCGATGGACCGCGCAAGCGCCGCATAGCCCGCGTCGTTGCCGTGGATGTGGTCGCCCGCGTGTAGGCCGCTGCGGATGCGGGCAGGGTCGTCGGGGTCGCGCCATGCGGCGTCGAAGTCGAGTACGCCGTCGAAGGCGCCGCTCGTGCGGATCCATGAATTGACCCGCCGACGTGCTCTTTCGCCCTCGGGCGAGTACATCTCCGAGCCGCCGTAGGGGGCGATGGTCGCCGCGTAGCTCTTCACGCCGTGCGCACGGGCCCGAGCCGCCGGCTGGAGGTGGGCGGCGATGATGTCGTCCGCGGTGACGGGCCCTCCAGAGAGCATGTCGAGGAACCCGGCCGTCTCCGCGGTGCGCGGGGCGAAGGAGAAGACGAGGTCGTTGCCTACCGCGATCACCGTGTGGCCGAGGCCCGGCGTGGCGAGGACGTCGCGGTCGAAGCGGGCGAGGGCGGCGGTACCGATGCCGTCGGCGAGCATGCGGTTGCCGCCGATGCCCTGGTTGACCACGCAGGTCGTCCGTCCGCCGCGAGCCGCCAGGCGCTCGGCGAGCAGGTCGGTCCAGCGCCGGTCCGCGCCGGGGGTGGAACCGGTGCCGTCGACACGGGAGTCCCCGAGCACCGCCAGTGCCCGGGTCGGCGCCCCGGGCTGCACTTCCACGGCTGTGATCAGGGCCTGCGCGGACAAAGGGGCGGCTTCCTCGGGCAGCGAGGCGGACGCGGCCGCGTCGCCGGGGATCAGCCAGCCGAGCGTGTGGAAGGTCCCGTGGCACGTAGGGGTGTCGACGCGGCCGGGCAGGTAGAGGCTGATGGCCAGCCGCGACAGCGCGGGAGCCGGCAGATCGACGGGATCGCTGAGGACCGGTGCGCCCGCAGGGACGGTGATCGCCGGCCGACCGCTGAAGGCCACCGCATGGACGCTTCCGTCCGGGACTCCGCCGTCGGTGTCGGCGATGGCGACGCGGGCGGCGCCGATGGTCAGCGGCGCGGTCCCGTACTCGTTGCTGATGCGGAGGCGGACGCGCCGTCCGCCTCCGCTGATACGGACGACGTGCCGCAGCGTCGCGTTCTCGAAGGGCTCGACGAAGCCGACGGAGTCGTCCGGCGCCTGTGGTGAGGCGCCCCAGGTGCGGACCCACGGAACCCACGGGGTCGTGTCGGGGGCGGAGTCTTCCGGGCCGGAGCGGGGGTCGACGGCGCTCTTCATGGTCATTGCCCTTCGGTCGAGGACGGAGAGGACGGAACAGCCGGACGGGGCCGCCCCCGCGATGACCACGCCGTGCATGGGGGGCTTCCTTCTGGAACCGGCACGGGGGCCGCCCGCCCCCGGGTACGGCGGGTCATCGCAGGTGAGTGAGGCCGTCGAGGATGACGGTGATGCCGGTGAGGAACTGCTCGCGGTCGTCGTGCTCCCTCATCTGGCCGACGATGGCGTGCATGAACGGGTACTCCTCGGGGTCGAGTTCCTGCCACGCCGCCGAGGTCGCGCCGAAGAACTCCTCACGGTCCGCATCAGTGCCGATCCCTGATGTGTCCCCCTCGATCCGGGCGTTCTGGCTGACCGCCCCGAGGATGTAGTGCACGATCGTGGAGGCCGCGTCGAACCAGCGGGCGCGCGGCACGCCCAGGGCGCCCGCCTGTCGGCCGATCCGCTCGAAGATCCCTACCGTCACCGGGCCCATCGGGTAGCGGATGACCTGGAGTGTCAGGCGCGTGGCGAGCCAGGGGTGCTCTGCGATCGCATCGAACAGGGCCAGGGCGACGGCGCGGATCTCGTCCGTCGGCGCCGCCCCCGCTCGGGCGGGCCTCGTCGCCAGGGCGGCGGTGACGACGTCCTCGGTCGCCGCGTCCAGCAGGTCGTCCCGCTTGCCCACGTGGTACGCGATCGCGCCGGCCCCGGTGGACAGGCGCTCGCTCAGCGCCCGGACGGTCAGCGCGCCCTCGCCGCCCGCATCGAGCAGCTCGACGGCGGCCTCGATGATCCGCCCTCGGGAGAGCACCTGGTTACGCCGCTGAGTCCGGCGTGCTCGCGTCGGCATGCGCCCATGGTGCCATGTTTGGTGCACTGTGCCAAGTTAGTGCAGTGCACCAAATGCCCCGCACTCCGCTCCGCCGCACCGGCCGGGGCTCCGGTTCGGCCGGGACATGCGGCGCGGGGCGGCAGGCCGCGGCGGCCGCACGGCCGGGCCAACCGGTCGATCCCGCCGTTCTCGGTACACGCGCGTTCGCGGATGCCCTCCCGCACGTCGCGGGACCGCCGATGGGCCCCGCCCTGCGGCGCCTGATCAGGGGCGGCGTCCCGTGAAGGAGGCCAGGCGGGTGTAGATGTCGGCGTCGTCCGGCACCGGCACGACCGGGCCGAATGGGCCCCGCTCGTCGCGGACCTGCGGCGGCGCGAACTTCGAGAACCCGTCGAGGGCCCACGCGGCCAGGTCGGGGTCAAGGTCGGCGAGGCGCCCCGTCGCGTGGGCGAGGTCCCAGGAGTGGACGGTCAACTCGCAGGTGTAGGCCTCCACGGCGGTCCGGCCGGGCAGGGTGGCCCACGTCAGTTCGATCATGCGGTCGAGCTTCTCGTCGTCGGCCCACACCTCCTCGACCTCGCTGCGGCCGCGGGCGAAAGCGTCCGCCCAGCCGTCGTCGGCGATGCCGTCGATGACGTCGGGCACGTCGCCCGCGTCGCCGCCCCGCCCTGCGCGGGCGAACTTGTGCAGCACCGCCACCACGTGCCCCAGCAGCGCTCGGACGTCGTAGTCGGCGCAGGGGGTGCGGCCGGTCAGCTCATCGGGCCCCACTGCCGCGACCTGCCGCTGGGCCTGGTCGAGCGCCCTGGCGAAGGTCGGGCGGGGGTCGTCGGCCGTGCTCTGCTCTGTGGTCATGGCCGGACCCTACGAGGCCCCACCGACAGGCGGTACCGGCCATACGTCGGTTGCCGGGCCGTGTGCTCCTCAGGCCAGCGGCCGCCAGTCGAGCGCGTCCTTCCAGCGCTCGTGGCCCTCGGCGTAGCCCTGGAAGGCGTGCACCATCTCGTCGGGGTCCGAGACCAGCACGCGGAAGTGCCGGTCGGCGCTCCCCTCCCGGTACTCCAGCCCGAAGACGCCGTCCGGAAGCCTGCCGGCCCGTTCGCCGACGCCGACCTGCATGAACCAGCCGGGCCGGGTCTCCAGGCAGGCGAACCAGTTCCGGTGGTCGACCTGGCCGAGCAGCGCGGGGAGCTCGTCGGGGCGGGGGTCGGCGACGATGCCGCCGTCGCGGAAGTCGAGGCGGGAGCCGTCGGGGGCGACGATCTCCTCCGGGTTGTGGATCCGCATCGCCTGCGGGTCGAAGCAGACCAGACCGTGCGTCTCGGCGAGCTCGACGATGAACGGGGCGGCCTTCGGCGCATCGGAGAAGCCCATCGTCGTGATCACGAAGAGCCCGGGGACGTGTTCGGGGGTCATGCTCCAGGGAGAGGCCTCCGCGTCGGCCTCCGCCAGTCCTTCCAACGGGGGGTACTCGCTCAGGAGGTCGTCGCGGAACGCGTCGACCCGCTCGTCCGTCTCGATCCCGAGGTCCTCCCGGCCGACGTCCGCCGCCCTCTCGTCGCCGCACAGCCACCGGTAGGTGCGGAGGGCGTGCGGGGACGTGAGGGGCCGGGTCTCACGCCACACGCCAAGGTCGAAGCTCATCGTCTGCGCTCCCGGGTCGGCTTCGTGATCGAGCGCACATCAGACGTGCCGACGGGTGGGGCCGTTCCCCTCCCCCGCCCCCCGTTGTTGGTCTCGGGAGAAACGACGCCAAAACCACGCCTGTAGCGTCGTTTCTCCCGAGCTCATCGAGGGGCCGGGCCAGGAGGGTGCGCCGGCGTATCGGCGCGGGCGCCTAGATCTCGGCGGAGATCACCACACGCCGGTTCTTCTGCTTGCCCTCGTCGTCGTCATTGGAGGCGACCGGCTTGCTCTCGCCGTAGCCCGTCACGGTGAACCGGTCCGCGTCCAGCCCCGCCTCGTCGACGAGCCAGTCCACCACCGACTGGGCGCGCCGCTCGGACAGGTCCTGGTTGTGGTCCTCCCCGCCGTCGGCGTCGGTGTGCCCGTCGACCTTGATCGGGGCATCCGCGGGAAGCTCCTGGCCGATCTGGTCGGCGACCTCGGCGAGCGTCTCCTCCGCGTCCTGGCGGACCTCGTCGGAGTCGGTCTCGAAGAGCACGTCGGCGTCGACGTTGAAGGCGATGTCCCCTTCGCCCTCAAGGATGTCGACCTCGCCGACCCGGCGGGCGTCCAGCCGGTCCGCGTCGATCTTGACGGAGTCGACCCTCACGGAATCCACCCTGACCGACGGCACCCGGACCGACGGGATCTGCGTTCCGTCCTCCAAGCGCGCGCTCGACCGCATGATCGACGACCGGAGGACCGAGGACCGCAGGATCGACGAGCGCAGGATGGACGGGCGCAGCACCGAGCCGATCAGCCCGCCCTCCCCGGCCTCCTCCTCGGTGATCTGGCACACCTCGTCGGCCTTGGCGCCCTCGGTCTCGACGCCCTCGGAGGTGACCGCCTCGGCCACCTCCTCCTCCAGCTCGACGTCGCCGTACTCGAACGCCGGGATCGTCGTCTCGGGGATGGTGACCTCGGGCAGCGCCGTCGGCGGGATCACGGCCTCGCCCAGGCACCCGGCCGGGGCCTCCTCGACGGTCGCGCACTGGGCGGGCACGCGCTGGTCGGGGATCTCCACCCCGGGGATCTCCTGCTCCTCCTGCACGACCTCCCCCGCCTCGTTCTCGATCTCGGGGATCACCACGGGTTCACTGGTCGTCCCGGGGATCTCGACGGCCTCGATGAAGACGCTGTCGCCCGTGCACGCGTCCGGGTCGGCGTCCTCGGCCTCAAGGGGGTTGGCGGCCTGCTCCGACGAATCGCCGTCGGCCCCGTCCCCGCCCGAGCCGCCGCCGGACGAACCTCCGGTTCCGGAGTCGCCGCCGGCGGAGCATCCGGCGGCGAGGAGCGCGACGGCGAGCGGCAGCGCGAGCAGTGGAAAGCGGCGTTTCACAGATGTCCTCCGTCAGTTGGTCATGGGGGCGACGGGTAGGACGTGGGAATCGGGGCGCCGGTTCTAGGGACGACGGCCACAACCGGCCCCCACGAAGGCCTGATCAGGGTCCACTCTCCCGAGACCGACATCGGCGCCGCGTTGGCCTCAGTCCAGGTCGTCGAGGATCTGTTCCAGGTCGCGCAGGGCGGCCTCCGCACGGTCGGGCTTCGCCTGGAAGTAGGGGTCGTCGGGGACCGGCAGGGACGAGGCCAGCGCCCACCCGCGACCGCGCGCCCACGTGGCGTCGTCGACGCCCAGGGCCTCCCGGAACACGCCCCGCGCCTCGGCGGGGAGGAACTTCCACGCCGGGAGGAGGTCGACGGCGGGGTCGCCCACGCCCACCGTGCCGAAGTCGATGACCGCGCTCAGGTTCCCGTCGACGGACAACAGGTTTCCGGTGGCGAGGTCGCCGTGGAACCAGACCGGGGGCCCGTCCCAGGGCGGCGCGGCAAGAGCGTCCTCCCAGGCGGCGGTGGCCCTGTCGGTGTCGACCAGGCCCTTGAGGCCTTCGATCTTGGGCCGCACGCGGGCCTCGACCGCGATGGAGTCGCGGTCGTCGCCCATGGGGACGCCCCGGAAGGCGTTGCTCGCGCGCGGGCCCGGACCGCCGGTGGCGTCGACCTTCTGCAGGGCGGTGATGAAGGCGGCCAGGTCGAGCGCCGCGCGCTCGGGGTCGGCGAGCGCGGCGCCCTCAGCGGTCGCCCCGTCCAACCAGCGGTAGACCGACCAGGGGAACGGGTACCCCGCGCCGGGCTCGCCCTTGGCGAGGGGGCAGGAGACGGCCATGGGGAGCTGCGGCGCCAGGAAGGGCAGCCACCGGTGCTCGCGCTCGACCTGCTCGGCCCAGCGCCCGAAGCGGGGCATGCGCACCGACATGTCGTCGCCGAGGCGGAAGGTCGCGTTGTCCATTCCGGAGACGGGGACGGGTGTGACGGGCAGGTCCGCCCACTGCGGGAACTGCTCGGCGATGAGGCGGTGGGCCAGATCGGCGTCGATGGGGACTTCCACGTCGTCGTCGGTGTCGTCGGTGGACATGCGCGCATTGGCTCCTTGGAGGAGGGGGCGGTGGGCGGCTGAGAGTTCGGGCCGCGTTCTTTCTAAGGCGCGCGGGAAAGGGCGCGCAATGGATTTTCGCTGCGGCGGCGGGTGTCACGGGATCGGGTGCGCGTAGCGCTCCCAGGCGCCGTTGCGCAGGTAGCGGAGGAGGGACCAGCCGAAGCGGGCCCCGGCGAGCGCCGTAGTGCACAGCAGGCGGCCGGTGGTCGCGTCGACCTCCCAGACGTCGAGAACCCCTCCCCCGGTGCGCAGCCGGTAGACGAGGACCGCCGAGCCGTCGAGGGCGTCGATCCGGCCGCGCGGCGGCAGGGCGCCGGGGTGGTCGACGGGTATCGGTTCTGGCTCTCGGTCGGGCGTCCGCGTGGGCTGGTCCGGGTGCGCGGTGGGGCGCGAGCTGGTGACGGCGGCCGCGAGGAGCCGCGTCGCGTCGGCGTGCCCGAGCCCGCCGAGGCGGAGGGTGTCGGCGGCGACGCCGTAGGAGACCCGGGAGACCTGGAGGGCGTCACCGCACGCGAGGCTGAAGGGGCGCTCGGGGTGGGCGTGGTCGCACTCGACGGTCCACCCGTCGGAGGTGACGGTGGTCCGGAAGCCGGAGACGTCGACCCGGACTTTTCGGTGGTCGGGAGGTAGGCCGGGACGGTGGAGCGTCATATGACCCTCACCCACCACATAATGCAGATGTAGGGACGAATCCGGTGTTTTCTGGGGCGCTTCATGGCCATCGACCTCCCGGTTGGGTGATGGCCCCAAAGAAACAGATACACCGGCTGACCTGCCATGATGGATACATCTCTGGGTCTTTTTGGGGAATGGGTAGCAGTCCGGAGCCGCCTGGTTCACCCTGTATCCATGGGTGAGCGGGTGCATGAGCAGTGGGTGCGGTGGGGGCGTGAACTGGGGCGGTTGCGGACCCTGGCTGGGAAAAGTCAGGGGGACGTGGGGTCTGATGTCCAGCGGAGCCGTCAGCAGGTCGGCAAATTGGAGAAGGCGACTCGGACACCATCCCGGGACGATGCGCAGAAACTCGACACGGCCCTTGCTACAGGCGGTGTGCTTGAACGGCTCTGGCTTGAGGCGGCACGCGCTGGCGGCTTCCCGGACGAATGGCGTGACTTCATAGGGTTGGAACGGAAAGCAGTCGAAATCCACGAGTATCAGATGGTGCTCGTTCCCGGACTGTTGCAGACGTTCGACTACGCCCGGATGCTCCTGAGGCGCGCAAGGGTTCGGCGCACTAATGAGCAATTGGACATGCTGGCCAGGAATCGTACGGAGCGTTTAGGTGCGCTCGACAACGGCCCTGAGCTCTGGTTCGTACTCGATGAGATCGCACTCACCAGGACGTTGGGGACTCCAGCGGTCATGCGAGACCAGCTCGACCATCTGATTCGATTGATCGACGCCGAAGCGGTGAAGATATCGTTGATGCCGACCGATGCCCCGCATCATCCGGGGCTGAACGGTGCCTTCCGGACGATGATGCTCTCCAATGGGGAACATGTAGCGCACACCGACCACCTCTTCGGGGAGACGCCGGTCAGCAGTCCGGAGCGCGTGGCCGCCTGTATGAGTCTGTTCAGCAACCTCTTGGCCGAGGCACAGAGCCCCGGAAGGTCAGCGGAACACATCAGGAACATACGGAAGGGGTTTGAGTGATCGGCAACGATGGACGGCATTGGCGTAAGAGCAGCTACAGCGACGGCGGGGGAGGCAACTGCCTGGAAGTGTCACTAGCCGCCTGGAACAAGTCCAGCCATAGCACAGGTGCCAACACCTCGTGCGTGGAGGTCGCCCTCCCCTGGCAGAAGAGTAGCTACAGCGGGGCCAACACCAACGCGTGCGTCGAAGTGGCCAGAGGGGCGAGAACCCTCGTCCGGGACACCCAGAACCGCCCCCTCGGGCACCTCGCCTTCCCCTCCTCCGAGTGGCAGGCGTTCCTCAGGGCCACCTCCGTTAGAGCCCTGTAGCGCGTAGCGGCCCCGCACCCCCAGCGCGCGGGGCCGCCCGTCGCCTACTCCCTCAGGCCTCAGTCCCCGAAGGGCCACGCCTCCTTCTTCCAGGCGGCGTCCCAGAACTTCCACTCGTACGTCGTCGCCTTCACGAACGCCTCGCGCATGCGCTCCACGGTCGGCTCGTCCGACCGCTCCGCAATGGCGTCCGTGATCTCGCGTGCCTTGCGCGTCGACTCGGCGAACGCCTCGTCCGCGTACGTCGAGATCCAGTCGCCGTACGGGTGCCCCGCGAGGTCACCGGCCTTCTCCATCAGCCGCGACCCGACGTCCATGTACACCCAGAAGCACGGCAGCACCCCCGCCGCCAGCTCCCCGTATCCCCCGGTCTGCGCCAGCGACATCAGGTACGACACGTACGCCGTCCCGGTCGGCGAGGGCTTCGCCCCCTCGACGCTGCCCACGTTCCCCTCGTGCAGCGCGCTCTCCACCACGATGCACTCGTGCGCCGACTTGGCGTAGAACGCGATCTCCTCCGACCGGTCGGCCCGCGCGGCGGTCGTGGCCAGCGCGCGCGCATAGCCGTGCAGGTACAGCGCGTCCTGGACCATGTAGTAATCGAACCGGTCCCGCTCCAGGGAGCCGTCGGCCAGCCCCTTTACGAACGGCAGTTCATCGATGGCCGCGCGGGTCTCGGCGGTCGCGTCCCAGACCTCATTACAGAATCCGCCCACAGCAGGCGTCCCTTCGCTAGTTCGAGCTAGTGCAGGTTCGACGGGTGTGATCTCAGCACCGGCGGCGGTCCCGCAGCGCGGAACCCCGCCGACGCACCCCGCGCCGTGCCCCAGACCCTACAATTCGGCCTTTTCCGCGTCCGCCCGGGGGCGAGCCGGGGGCGGGGCGGGCGTACCGGGCGCAACGGGTGCGATCCGGCCGGGAACCTCCTCCACGGCACCCGCGTCGGACCCTCGTCACCGCTCGCTGTGGGCGGTCCCATTCCCCGTTTCCGCGACCTCACCGAGTTCGGAGGACTCCTTGTCCGTCCTCATCACACTCCGCCTGATCCCGATCGTGATCCTCGCTTCGATCTCGTGCGCCTTCGGCCTGTACTCCATCGCCACCGGGGAGGTCGAGCGCGGGCTGCAGTCGCTCGGCGCCGGCGGCTTCCTCTTCCTGCTCGGCGCCGCCTACTTCTTCGTCACCCGGGCCAGGGCCAGGCAGATCAACGACCGCCTGAACCGCAGGCAGGCGGCCAAGGCCGCCCAGCAGCAGCAACAGCACCACCAGCAGTACTACCCGCAGCAGCATGCCCAGCAGTGGCCGGGGCAGGCGCACGGCCACCCGCAGCAGCAGTGGCACGGCCAGCCCCAGCACGGCGGGTGGCACGGTACCCCGCAGGGATACCCGCAGCAGCACCCTCAGCAGCCCTATCACCCGCCCTACCCGCCGCAGCACTGAGCGCGGGGCGCCCTTCAGCCCTTCGGCGCCCCCACCCGCACCCTGCGGCTGCCGCCCTCCGACAGGAACGACGCCGTCTCCTCCCCCTCAGCCCCGACAGCCTCCCGCTCGGCGCGGTCCAGCGCCCGCAGCGGCGTGACGACGACGGTCTCCTCCTCGACGTTCCAGGTCGCCGACACCCGCCCGTCCGCCAGGACGACGCGCTCCCCGGCCACCGACACCCACCGGTGGTCGTCGTCGATGATGCGGCCGCGGTCCTGGTAGCCAAGGACCGCGTTGTCGAAGGCCGGGAGGAACCGCACCGGCGCCGGGGTGGCGGGGTCGGGGCGCGAGGCGTCCGGCAGGTCGAGCAGTTCCCGGCCGCGCTCGTCGCGGAAGGACACCAGCTCGCCGCGGACCGCCTTCACCGCGCCCGGCAGCCCCGCCAGGCCGCACCACGCGCGCAGGTCGGCCGAGGACGCGGGTCCGTACGCCGCCAGGTAGCGCCGCACCAGCTCGCGCCCGACCGGGTCGGAGCCGTCGGCCCCCTCCGGCGCGGCCAGGTCGACCTCCCGGCCCGCCCAGGCCGCCAGCGGGACGTTGCGCACTCCGCCCTTCTCGCGCCACAGTCCGCGCGGCGGGAGCTGCACCACCGGGACGAGTCCCATCAGCATCTCCCCCAGCGCGCGGGTGCCCGCCTGACCGACCGCGTCCGGGCGGCGCTCGGCGACCGCCCGGACCAGGTCGGCCGACGAGCGGCCCTGCCCGTCGGCCAGCACCTCCCGGCCCGCCGATGCCAGCGCCTCCAGGTCGACCCCGTCCAGTTCGTCCCGGTAGGCGGTCGCACCGCGCTGGAGGAGCATGGACTGGTGGCGGGGGCGCCAGGCGACCGCGTCGTCGGTGGTGACGAGGTGGACGGTGCGGCGCATCAGGTGGGTCCGCGCGACCTTGCGGTCGTTCAGCAGCCCCGACAGCTCCCCGGGGGCGAAGCCGCGCAGCCGTGACCAGAGCCCGATGAACGGCTCCTGCGGCTCCTGGGCCTGCAGGCCGCACAGGTGGGCGACGGCGTCGAGCGCCGTCGTGTCGGCCCGTTCCAGGAGCATCTGCCGGGCGAGCGTCGCGCGGTTGAGCTCCCGGGCGGTCAGAACGGTCATCGGGGCGTGCTCCCTCTCGGTCGTCGGCGGACGCCGGTGCCCCGCTTCGGCGCGGTGCGGCCGCGGCGGGCGAGCGGCGGTGTCCCTCCTGCTCTGACCCCACCTTCACACGCCTTCAGGTCAGATTCTGTCCTCAAGGCCAGGGGTGATCCACCTGACCGACGGGAGCAGACCGATTAGCCTGCCGGGCGGGGGCAGGTGCGCGAGGCGCGCTCCGAGCGAGACCCGCCGGTTCGCGCCCTGCCTCCCCGATACAGGTCGACCGCCTCTCTCACCCCCCGTCAGGAGAGGAGCACACCCGAATGGGCGAGAACGACGAGCCCCGGCCCAGGCGGCGCCGATGGCGGCTGTGGAGGAGGAAGGAGACCGCCGAGGAGGCGGGCGCCGAGCCACAGCCTCAGGAGAGACCACCGTCCCGGTACCCGCCGCCCGACGGGGGTCCTCCCGTCGGTTCCCCTCCGGACGGGGGCCCACCGCAGCAGGGGCTCCCCGGGCACGCCCTGTCCGTTCTGTGGTTCCACTGCGAAGCGCACGGCGAGGAACTGGCCGTCGACTACTTCGACCCCCGCGACCCTCCGCGTTGCAGCCACGGCGACCCCATGGCCAGGAAACCTGAGTGAACACACTTCTCGAAGTCGGCCTCGGCAGCGCCGAGAGGATCCTCGGCTCCCGCTTCCTCCTGGCGTTCCTGCTGCCCGTGGTGCTCGCCGCAGGCGCCTCCGGGGCGCTCGCGATGGCCGCGGCCGACGCCTCCCCCGGCGACGCCCTGCGCGCATGGCAGGGCTTCAGCGCTTCGAGCCAGCTGATGGCCGCCCTATGGGCGGTGCTCTCGCTGGTAGGGGCGGCCTACCTGCTGGCCCTGTTCCATCTGCCCTTCCTCCGCCTGCTGGAGGGCTATTGGCCGGAGACCGCCCTGCTGGACGGTCTGCGCGAGCGCCGGACCGAACGGCACCGCCGCGCCGCCGAGGAGCGGTGGCGGCAGGTCGCCGAGCTGCACGCGAAGCAGGAGCACACCCGGGCGTCGGCCCTGGCGGGCGAACTGGCCGCGCGCTACCCGCCCCGGCCCCACCTGGCGGACGGGTGCCTGCCCACGGCCCTGGGCAACCGCCTGCGGGCGATGGAGTTCTATCCGCTCGACCGGTACGGGATCGACTCCGTGGTCATCTGGCCCCGGCTGGTGCCCCTGCTGCCGCCTGAGGCCACGGCCCGCGTCACTTCGGCGCGCACGTCCTTGGACGTCGCGGTGACCCTCCTCGGGCTCTCCGCCGTCTTCGGTACGGCCTGGCCGCTGGTCCTGCTGGTGCTGGAGGGCCCCGGTCTCCTCGCGGCCCTCTCCCTGCTCGCCTGGCTCCTGGCCTGGGGCGCCTACCGGGCGGCGCTCCAGGCGGCGACGGCCTACGGCCAGGAGGTGGCCGTGGTGTTCGACCTCCACCGCACCGCGCTCCCCCGCCACCTCGGATTCGCGGTGCCGGTGAACCCCGCCGAGGAACGGCGGATGTGGGACGACCTGGCCCAGTTCTACCTGCGCAACCTCCCGCTGCCGGACCGCTCGGCCCACGGCGGGGCGGCCGCAGGAGGCCTTGGCGCGCAGTAAGGGCGCGTGCGGATGGCGGGCGGAGCGCTGTGGGCCCGGACCCGCGAACCCGCTGCCGATCTCGGGGAACCCGTTCTTGGGATGTCCGTTTCAACCCCGGCTCGCCGGAGATCGACAAGGGCGCGTCCGCCTGTCCGCGCGGGTTCTGAGGGGCCTGCCCCGCCCCTGGTCGGCGCGGCAGGGGACGGTGTCCGCTGGAGGGAGGGACGCGCCCCGGCCCCGCGTGCTCCGCCGCGTGCTCAGCGGACCCGGTCGTAGACCAGGGCCATCACCCCCGGGTCGCCGGCCTCCTGCTCGACGAGCGTCCACTTCGTGGCCGGGAGCCCGTCCTCGAACAGCCGCTGCCCGCCGCCGGCGACCTCCGGGACGATGAGCAGGTACAGCCGGTCGACCAGGTCGGCCTCCAGCAGCGGCTTGATGATGCTGGAGCTGTTGTTGGCGAGGATGTCGCCTCCCTCCTCGGCCTTCAGGTCGGCGACGACCTCCGGGGCCGGGGCGTTCACCACGCGCGTGCGCTCCCAGGGCGCCTCGGCCAGCGTCCTGGAGAAGACCACCTTCTCCGCGTCGACCAGCCACGTGGCGTATCCGCGGTCGTGCGGGTCGGCGGTGTCGTCCTCGGCGAGCGGCGGCCAGTAGGCCATGAACCCCTCGGCGTTGAGGCGGCCGATCAGCGCCGTGCTCGCCTCCGGCCAGATGCGGGACATCTGCCTGCGGGCGACCTCGGACCCGACGTAGGGCGCGAACGCGGCGAAGTCGCCGGGCCCACCGGGTCCGTTGTAGCGGCCGTCGATGCTCAGTACCAGGTTGGCGGTCACTCTGCGGCCGTTCGCGGCGGTCATGTCGTTCTCCTCGTGTGGGTCGTGTGCGTGGGGCCCGGCTCGGCGGCGAGGGCCGCCGCGAGCCGGTCGAGGGTCTGGCCGAAGCCGATCTCGATTCCCGCGACGAAGTCGGCGGAGCCCGTCGTGCTGTCGGTGATGCGGTAGTGGACGCCCAGGTCGGTTCCGGCGGCGGTCGGGGCCAGGGTGATCTCGACGCGGGCGGTGAACGCCGGTGAGCCGTCGGGCAGCAGCGGCGAGGACCGGTAGGCGAGGCGCTCGCCGGGGCGGACCTCCTCCACCGTCCCCTCCGCGTACCCGGCGACCGGGTCGGAGCCGTCCGTGTCCTCGGCATCGCGGTAGGCGTGCACGATGCGCCCGCCCGGCCGCGCCTCGAAGACGAGCTCGCTGATGCGCAGGTCCTCCGGCGTCCACCAGCGGGCGAGCAGGTCGGCCTCGGTCAGGTGCCGCCAGACCTGTTCGGGTGGGGCGGGGAGTGCGCGCCGGAACGTGAACGTGCGGCCGTCGGCCCACCCCGGCCCTTCGGCGGCGGCGCGCTCGGTGCGCAGGCGGTCGTCGTAGGCGTCGAAGGCCGCGTAGGCGCCTCCGGCCCGTTCGGCGGTGTCGGCCAGCCGGTCGAGCGCGGCCGCCAGCTCCCGCAGCGGGGCCGAGTCGAGCGCGTAGATGCGGCGCGTGCCGCTGCGCTGCGAGGTGACGACGCCCGCCCGTTCCAGGGCCTGCAGGTGCTTGGTCGTCTGCGGCTGGCGCGCCCCGGCGAGCCGCGCGAGCACCCCGACCGGGCGGGGGCGCTCGGCCAGCAGGGCCACGAGCCGCCACCGGGCCGGATCGGCCAGTGCGGAGAGGAGTGCGTCCATGCACCGAAGTATTCCCCATAGAGAATATTCGTGTCAAGGAATACATTGGGGCGCATGGCGGTTCCCGTCTCCGTTCGGGCGCTCAGGGCGGCGAGGCCACGGAACCGCACGCCCCGTGGCCCCCGCCGCGGCCGTCACTCCTCGGGCGCCTGGGCCGGACGGAGCCGGTGCGCGGCGTCGAAGGCGGTGAACTGGGCGAGGTAGGTGGTGAGCACGGCGGTGACGGTGGTGGTGCCGAGCAGCATGTACATGACGATGATCTGGTAGCGGACCGCGGTGAGCGGGGCGACACCCGCCAGGATCAGACCGGTCATGGCCCCGGGCAGGCTGATCAGTCCCACGACCTTGGCCGCGTCGATCGCCGGGATGAGCGCTGTGCGGGCGGCCGCACGCGTATGGGGCGCGAACGCCTGCCGGGCGCTCAGCCCCAGGCACAGGCGCGCCTCGATCGCGGGACGGGCCTCGTCGATGGCGGCCCGCACCTGGCGCAGCGACAGTGTGGCGGCCTGCATCGCCCCGGACACGACCATGCCGCCCAGCGGGACGATCGCTCGGGGGACGGGAGCGATGACACCGATGGCCAACAGCAGAGTGAGCGTGGCGGTGCTGCCCGCGGCGACAAGGCGCGCGCGGTGCAGGCCCCGCCCGCGGTACCCGGCCACCTGCCCGGCCAGCACGACCATCGCGCCGACCCAGGCCAGGGACCCGGGCACCCCGGCCACGGCGAACACCACGCCCAGCACCGCGCCGACGGCGGCCAGCTGCAGCGCGGCGCGGGCCGCCGCCCAGACCAGTTCCCGGGTCAGTGCGAGGCGCCGGGCGTGGGCCAGGGCCACGGCCAGCGCGACGAACACGGTGCACAGCGCCACCGCGCCCCATGACGGTGCCGCGGTCATGGTTCCTCCGGCAGGTAGTCCAGGGTCTGGGGCGGCCCGTGTTCGGCCAGGCGGCCTCGGTCGAGCACGAGGACGGAGTCGGCGGCGCGGACCCAGCGGCGGTCATGGCTGACGGCGACCACGCTGGTTCCGGCGGCCGTGAGGGTGCGGGCCAGGTCGAGCATGACCTGGGCGGCGGCCCCGTCCAGCGCGCTGGTGGGTTCGTCCAACAGCAGCACCTCGGGCTGCAGCGCCAGGGCGCGCGCCAGGCACAGGCGCTGGGACTGGCCCCCGGACAGGCCGGCGGTGGTGCGGGAGAGGAGTTCTTCCGGGAGGCCGACGCGGTCGAGAAGGCCGGCGTCGTCCCGGCCGAGGCCGGGGCGCCCGACGCGCAGTTCGGCGGCGACGCTGTCGGTGAGCAGGACCGGGTGCTGGGCGACCAGCACCACGCGGCGGCGCAGGGTGAGCACATCGAACTCGTGCAGGGGGCGGCCCTGGAAGGCCAGCCGCCCGCGGGCGGGCTCCGCCAGGCGGTTGAGCAGGCGCAGCAGTGTGGACTTCCCGGCGCCGCTGGGGCCGGTGACGACGGTCAGCCGGCCCTGGCCGACGTCGGCGTCGATTCCGTCGAGAAGAGGGGTCCCCTGCCGGTCGAATCCGACATCGGTCATGGAGAACGGCACGCTCGCACACTCCCTGTCCCGTGCGCCCCACATACGGATCGTCATGAAATCACGGGCACCCCTGGCACGGGGGCGGTGGGCGTGCTGAGCGGCCGCTCGGCCGAGGGGACGGAGGCGTCCGAGGCCGTCGCCGAGCCGTTCGGCGCGATTGAGTAGCCGTACTCATCCCCGCGGCCCGCGGGCGGGGCATCCTGGCGGCATGACGACACCCCCTGTGAACTCCAAGGTCACCCCCGCCTTCTACCTCCAGTCGGTCATCGCCTTCGGCGTCTCCAGCACCGGGATGTGCGCCGGTGTGGCACTGCTGCCCGTCGACATCTGGATCCGGGCCTTCCTGGGGATGGCGCTTCTCTTCGTGATCACCTCGACGTTCACCCTCGCCAAGGTCATCCGCGACCGGCAGGAGGAGGCCGCCATCGCGGCCTGGACCGAGCAGGTCCAGGCCTACTCCTCCGGCAACCAGCACGCCTTCGCCAAGAACTGAGGCCACGGATGCGGCGCCGTCCGGAAGGACCGTCCGGACGGGGTCAGCCGCCGGGCGCGCCGAACCAGCGGGTGAGGTGCGCGTCCAGGTCCTCCTGGTCGTCGCCGACCCAGGCCGCGTACCCGTCCGGCCGCACCAGGACGCACGGCGCATCCAGCGCCGCGGCGGGCGCCGCGACGCGGTCGACCCGGTCCTTCCAGCCGTCGGCGGCCAGGCGGCCGGTGCGGTCCAGCAGCAGGCCGCGGCCGAGGTGCATCAGGCCGTAGAGGCGGCCGTGCCCCAGGTCGAGGTCGGGCATGCGGCGGCCGACCAGGTCGGGGCCCACACCGAAGTCGTAGCGGATGCCGGTCGCGGTGATCTTCTCCAGCAGGCGGCGGTTCACCGCGTCGAAGCCCATGAGCTCGGTGACCAGCCTGCGCACGGCCTCCGGTCCCGGCCCGGCGGCCAGCAGCACCCCCTGTGCCCGCGTGTTGTCCAGGACGTCCGCGGCGGCCGGGCGCCGTTCGGCCTCGTAGCTGTCCAGCAGGGCCTCCGGCGCCTGGCCGCGGACCTGTGCGGCCAGCTTCCACCCCAGGTTGAACGCGTCCTGGACGCCCAGGTTGAGGCCCTGGCCGCCGGTGGGCGGGTGGATGTGCGCGGCGTCCCCCGCCAAGAGCACCCGCCCGGCCCGGTAGCGCTCGGCCAGCCGGGTGGCGTCCCCGAAGCGGGACGACCAGCGCAGGGTGTGCACGCCGAAGTCGGTTCCGGCCACCTCGCGCAGCCGTCGGGCGAACTCCTCGAGGCCGGGCGGTTCCGCGCGGCCGCTGATCCCGGCGGCGGGGACGATGACGCGGTAGGTCCCTCCCCCGATGGGCCTGAAGCTGAAGGCCCCGCCGGTCTCGTCGACCTCGGCGGCCCTGGCCGCGATCTCCTCCTGCGGCGCGTCCGCCTCCATCTCGCCCATCAGCGTCTCGGTCCGCGAGGGCTCGCCGGGGAAGCCGACGCCGAGCTGTTTTCGCACCGTGCTGCGCGCGCCGTCGCAGCCGACGAGGAAGCGCGCGCGCAGGCGTTCGCCGTCGGCCGTCTCGACGCCGACCCCCTCCTCGTCCTGCCCGAAGATGGCCACCGCGCGGCCGCGCCGCACCTGCGCCCCCAGGGCGGTGGCGTACTCTTCGAGCAGGTGCACCAGGACCGGCTGCGGGATGCCGAGCTGGTAGGCGTGCGCGGAGCCCAGGTCCTCGGGTGCGGGGCGGGCGATGGCCGCGAAGGAGCCGCCGACCGGGCGCCGCCTGCCGTGGGCGAGGATGCGGTCCAGCAGGCCGCGCATCGCCATCAGCTCGATGCTGCGGATGTGCAGGGAGACGATGCGGGCCGCTGAAACGGGCTCGGTCCCCTTCTCCAGGACGATGACCCGGATGCCGTGCAGCCGCAGTTCGGCGGCCAGGACCGCGCCGGTCGGGCCGCATCCGGCGATGATCACGTCGTGGGCGGGGCGGGGAGGTCGCATGGGTGGCCGCCTTTCGGGAGCGCCTTGTCGTCGAGGCGCTCCCGGCGGCCTACCTCAACCGCCCGACCGCGACCGGAAGGGGAGCACCCGTGCTGCGTTCATGGGTCTCACCTCCCGGGGTGGAGTCGCGGTCGTCAGGGGCAAGCTACAGGCCCGGTCCTCCCCGGTTCCACCCCTTTTCCGGCCAAGGGGTCACATGTCCCGGTAGCGCTTGGAGCGGGCCAGGGCCTCCCGCACCTTCTCCGCCGAAGCCGGGGCGCCGGGGCCCGCGTCGAACTCCTTGTTCGGGCCGGGGGTGTCGTACCCCTCCCCGATGTACAGGGCCGTGTAGCCGGCCGTGTCCCGCTGGAAGCGCCACCCCTCGGCCAGCGGACCGGCGTCCACGGTGTCGTAGCCGAGCGAGTCCAGCAGCCGGGCCGCCTCCTCCTTGGCCCCGGCGTCGTCCCCGGCGATGGGGAGCGCGGTCCGCTCCGGGGCCCCTGCCCCCAGGTCCGGCCGTGCCAGGTTGCGCAGGTGCTCGAAGTAGATGTTGTTGAAGCCCTTGACCACCTTCGACTCCGGCAGGTGGGCCTGCAGCATCTCGCTGGTGGTCGTGGTCTCGGCGTCCAGGTCCGGGATCCGCCCGTCGCGCTCGGGGTAGTAGTTGTTCGTGTCGATGACGGTCTTGCCGCGCAGCTCGGCCACGGGGACCGAGGTGTAGGCCTCCAGGGGGATGGTGACGACCACGATGTCCCCGGCGGCGGCCGCCTCGGCCGGTGTCGCCGCCGTGGCCGACGGGCCCAGGTCGGCGACCAGGTCCTTCAGGGTGTCGGGGCCGCGCCGGTTGCTCAGCACGACCGTGTGCCCGGCGTCGACCGCCAGGCGGGCGACGGTGCCGCCGATGTTGCCGCTTCCGATCAGTCCGATGGTGCTCACAGCACGGTCTCCTTCGGTCCGGGTGTCCGGTGCCGACCCGCCCGCGGATCCGGGGCGGTGTCGGCCTCACCACCCACCCTCGCGCCCGGCCGGGCCGCGCGGGCGCCGTAGACGGGCCCGCCCGAACCTGGGTCCGACTGGGCCACCCTCGGCGGGCCGGGCGGCGCCACGTGCGGTGATACTGGGCCGCATGGACGGAAACTCCGAACTCGGCGGATTCCTGCGCTCGCGCCGCGCGCGGCTGAGCCCCCAGGAGGCGGGTGCGCCCCTCAGCGGCGGGGTGCGCCGCGTCCCCGGCCTGCGGCGTGAGGAGGTCGCCCACCTGGCCGGGGTGAGCACGGACTACTACACCCGGCTCGAACAGGGGCGGCACCCGCACGTGTCGGAGTCGGTCCTCTCGGCGGTCGCCCGTGCGCTGCGCCTGGACGGTGTCGAGCGCGACCACCTGTTCGAACTGGCGCGCCCCCGCACCGACGCGGGGGGCTCGGGCGCGGGAAGCGGGGGCGTGCAGCGGGTGCGGCCGGAGGTCCACCGGATGCTGGAGGTCTTCAACGGCGTCACCCCCGCCCTCGTGGTCAACCACCGCAAGGACGTGCTGGCGGCCAACCGGCTGGCGCGGGCGCTGATCGCCGATTTCGAGGCGCTCCCCTACCGTGAGCGGAACCTGGCCCGGCACGTCCTGCTCGAACCCGACGCCCGGGAGCTGTACGCGGACTGGGAGGGGGTGGCCGAGGAGGTGGTGGCGAACCTGCGCCTGTCCAGCGGCCGCCACCCGGAGGACCGGCTGCTCAACGAGCTGGTGGGCGAGTTCATGGCCAAGGTCCCCGAGTTCGCCGGCTGGTGGGACCGGCACCGGGTGGGGCAGTGCTCCTATGGCCCCCAGCGGTTCCGCCACCCGGTCGTGGGGGCGCTGACGCTGCAGCACGAGACGTTGGCGCTCCCGGCCGACGAGGGGCAGACGGTGTGCGTGTACACCGCCGAGCCGGGGTCGGAGTCCGAGCGCACCCTGGGCCTGCTGGCGAGCTGGAGCATGACCGACGGCACACCGGACACGGCCCCGGACCGGGGGGGGAGCGGCGGCCGCCGGGCGGCGCTCGAACGCGTTCTGAAGGACGGCCCGGAGTAGGCCCGGAGTAATCGCCACGCGGCCGGGCCCGGCCGACGCCTCCGTCAGGCGGCCTGCGTCCATACGGCCAGCACGTTTCCGGCCGGGTCGGCGAAGTGGAAGCGGCGGCCGCCGGGGAAGGCGAACGGTTCGGTGGTGACCGTTCCTCCGGCGGCCTCGACGGCCGCGCGGGAGGCCTCCAGGTCGTCGCTGTAGACGATCACGAGCGGCCCCCCGGGTTCGACCGCGTCGACGCGGGCGAGGCCGCCGGCCTCGGGGCCGCCGTCGGCCCCCTTGATCCCCGCGTAGGCGTCGCCGTAGTCGGTGAACTCCCAGCCGAAGGCGGCCCCGTAGAAGCGCTTGGCGGCGGGCAGGTCGGTCACGCCGAATTCGATGTAGTCGATGCGGTGGTGGCGGTTCATGCGGTGATGCTAGCCGTCGGCGGCGACGGTCTCCGGGCGCGGCGGCCGGACGGCGCGGCGCGGGCGGGGCGGGCGGATCTGCCTGGGGCGACGGGGGAACCGCACTCTGACACGTGACACGACGCTAGATATGGTCTAGTATCAGGTGTCATGAAGGATCGAGTTCCCCAGGAGTTCGTCGACGCCGCCCTCGCCGCCGCCCGCGAGCGCGGGACCGACGTCGCATCGGTGCCGGTGACCGCCATCGCGGCCGCCGCCGGGGTGTCCCGCAGCACGCTGCTGCGGCGCCTGGGCGGCACCCGGGCCGCGCTCGACGAGGCCGTGCGCGCCGCCGGGGTCGACCCCGGCGCCCGCACCCCCGTGCGCGAACGGGCGATCACCGCCGCCGCGCGGATCATCGACGAGCACGGGCTGGGCGCGCTGACCATGGACGCCGTCGCCGACGCGGCCGAGTGCTCACTGCCCGGCCTGCACGCCGTCGTCGACGGCCGCGACGGCCTCCTCGCGGCGGTCTTCGAGCGCTACGGGCCGGTGCGCGAGCTGGAGCGCCTGGCCGCCGAGCCGCCCGAGGGCCTGGAGGGCACCGTGCGGGCGCTGCACGCCGCGCTCGCCGCCGCCTTCCAGCGCCGCCCCCGGGTGATGCCCGCCCTGCTCGCCGACACCGCGAGTCGCCCCGACGGTCCCGGCAGCGCGATGTTCCGGGCGGGCTTCCCGCGCCTGTTCGCCGCCATGGGCGGCCTGCTCCTCCCCCACGTCCGCGCCGGACGCGTGGTGCCGATGCCCCTGCCGCTGCTCATCCAGCAGATCCTCGGCCCGGTGGCGGTGCACCTGATGCTGCGCCCGGTCCTGGAGACGCGGGACGAGGTGGAGCTGCCGCCGCTGGAGGAGACGTGCGAGGTGCTCGCGGACGCGTGCCTGCGCGCGATCGCGGTGCCGGGAGCGGGCTCCGCGGGCGGAGCGGGCGGGGCCTGAGCCCCTCGGAGGACGGCGGGAACCGAGAACGGCAGGACGAGAAACACGACGGAATCGACGGTCACGAGAGAACGGAGAAAGTGCCATGCGTTCCATCAAGGCGGCTGCCCTCGGCAGCACCCTGTTCTTCATCGCCGCCCCGGGCACGGTGGTCGGCGTCATCCCCTGGCTGATCAGCGGCTGGCGGCTGCCCGAGGCGTCGGCGGCGTGGATCCCCGCCCAGGCGGTGGGCGTGCTCCTGATCGGCGTCGGCGCGGCCGTCCTGGTCCACGCCTTCGTCGAGTTCACCCGGGCCCGGGGCGTGCCCATCCCCGCGGTCCCCACCGAGCACCTGGTGGTCGACGGCTTCAACCGGTTCGTGCGCAATCCGATGTACGTGGCCATCGTCGGGGCCCTCATCGGCCAGGCGCTGCTGTTCGCCTCGGCGGGGGTGCTGGTGTACACGGCGGTGGCGTGGGCGATCGCCGCGACGTTCGTCCGGTTCTACGAGGAGCCGACGCTGGTCCGCCTGTTCGGCGAAGAGTACACCGAGTACCGCAGGCACGTGCGGGCCTGGCTGCCCCGTTTCACCCCCTGGTCCCCGGCCTCCTGACGGCCGCCGGACACGGACCGGGCGCACCGCCCCCGACCGGCGCCGGATGGCCCGCCTCCCCTGGGCCCTCCGGCGCCGCACCCGTGTGGCGGGGGGACCCGGCGCGGTCAACCGAGGACGAAGGGAAGGCGCGCGGCCAACGGCCCCAGGGCCGAGCGCTCCTCTTCCGTGGGAGTGCGGCGGCCGGTCCCCACCAGGAGGGCGCCGGTGTCGGAGAGGGAGGCGGGGAAGGCCTCCCCGGCGATCTTCTCCAGCACCGTGCGGGACCGTGCCAGGCCCTCCTCCGGCGGCCCGGCCGCGCCCGGCAGGTGGGCGACCAGGTCGAGGTGGTGCAGCGTCCACTCCATCACGTAGGCGGACAGGTAGTCGGCGACGGTGAGGACCTGGTCCTGAGTGCTCACGGGCTGGGCCGGGTCGGCGAGGCGCGCGGCGCGTCCGGCGGCCGAGCCGACGTCGTCGAGGTGGAACGTGAGCAGCGCGGGATCCCCGTAGGCGGCGGCCAACCGCACGGTCAGCGCATCCAGGGGGTCGTCGCCCGAGGGCGGTTCGGAGGCGACATGCCAGTAGGCCGCCTCATCGTGCGTGGGCTCGGCGTCGACCGGGGTGGCCAGCGTGATCAGGACGTCCTGGGCGTCGATGACCAGGTGGCACACCAGGTCCCGCACGAGCCAACCGGCACAGCCGGAGGGGAGGGAGAAGTCCTCGCCGGACAGGTCGGCGACGGCGGTGAGCAGGGCGTCCCACGTACGCGAGAAGAGGTCCACGGCGGCACCGTAGAGGGGCGCGAACCGGATGGCAATCGAATTGCGCCGCCGGTCATGCAGGGGCCGGGCGCAGGCGCCCCCGTGTGGGGTCGGCTGGGGACGCCTGCCCGGGTGCGGCGGAAGGATCCGGCGCGGTCAGCTCATCGCCTTTTTGACCAGGTCCCGGATGGCCGCCTCGCCCTCCTCGGTCAGCTCCTCCGTCAGGGCGTAGGCGGTCGGCCACATGCCGCCCGGCTCGTCCAGGCCGGCCTCCGGGGTGAAGCCGAAGGCCGAGTACCGCTCCTTGTCCACCTGCCCGCTGCGGAAGAAGCACACCACCTTCCCGTCCCTGGCGTAGGCGGGCTGGCCGTACCACAGCTTGGGCGCCAGGTCGGGGGCCGCGGTGGTGACGGCCTCGTGGACGCGTGCGGCCAGCGCTCCGTCGGGGTCGGGCATGTCGGCGATCTTCTTCAGGACCGCCGCCGCGTCGGCGGCCGCCTTCTTCGCGCCGCGCCCGCCGCGCGCCTCCGCCTTCAGCTCCTCGGCGCGCGCCTTCAACGAGGCGCGCTCCTCGTCGGAGAAGCCCGGGGCGCCCTTCGAGTCGTCACTCATCGTGATTCGCTCCTGGTCAACCGCGTGAAATGGATGTTCCCACGCTAGTCGCGGCCATACCGCGGGCACTTCTCGATTCCTGACCGCCTTCAGGCGTCCTCCTCGTCCGGCCCGTCGTGGCGCGCATAGATCGCCGACATCGTCCCTGACGGGTCGAGCCTGGACAGGAGGGCGTCTCCGATGTCGGCGAGCTGGTCGACCTGCTCGTCGGTGAGCGCGTCGATCACGTTGCGGCGTACGGCGTCCACGTGGCCGGGCGCGGCCCGGCGCAGGGTGTCCCATCCGGCCCGCGCCAGCCGGGCATTGGTCGCCCGCCGGTCCTCCGGGCAGGGGAAGCGCTCCACCATCTCCCGGCGCTCCATGCGGGTGACGACGTGCGAGAGCCGGGGCAGCGTGGCGTTGGTGCGGGCCGCCAGTTCGGTCATGCGCAGCGTCCGCTCGGGGGCCTCGGACAGCACCGCGAGTACGAAGTACTCGAACTCGGTGATGTCGGAGTCGCGCCGGAGCTGCGCGTCCAGAACGCCGGGGAGCAGTTCCAGCACCGCCCGCAGCCGGATCCACGCGCGCAGTTGGCGCCGGTCGAGCCAGGGAGTGTCCACGGTCACATCCTCACCAGGAATGGTTGTAGTGACAAGTTCGCTGGGCAAGATGAAGGTTGTCGCGACAACTGATTCTGTCAGACCGACACCCCGCCCCCGGCGACCACGAGCATCCCAGGCGCGTCGGCGGCGGGACCGCCACGCGCCGCCCGCCGCCAGCGGCCGCACACCCGAGGAGCCCTCCATGACCGCGTCCCGCCCCACCGCGACCGCCGAGGCCGACGCCCGCATCCCGGCCGCGCACCCGTTCGCCGCCCACCTGCGGCGCGCGGCCGAACTCCAGGCCGCCGAGCCGCACCGGCCCTGGACGCCTGCGGACGGCCCGCTGCCCAGCCTCTACCTGTCCCACGGCGGCGGGCCCATGCCCTTCCAGAGCCCCGAATGGCTCGCCCCCCTGCACGAGTGGGCCCGCGCCCTGCCCAGGCCCAAGGCGATCCTGGTCGTGTCCGCGCACTGGGAGTCCGCACCGCTGTCGCTCAGCGCCGACCGGCCCGAGGACCTGGTGTACGACTTCTCCGGCTTCGACCCGCTGTACCACGGCTTCCGCTACGACACCCCCGACGCCGGAGACCTCGCCCTGCAGGTCGCCGGGCTCATGCCCGACACCGAACAGGTCCACCGGCACGCCCGGCGCGGCCTGGACCACGGGGCGTGGGTGCCGCTGAAGATCATGTACCCCGAGGCCGACGTCCCGGTCCTGCAGCTCAGCCTGCCCACCGAGGACCCGGACCGGCTGCTGGACATCGGCGCTCGGCTGCGCCCGCTGCGCGAACAGGGCGTGCTGGTCGTCGGCTCGGGCCACATGACCCACGGCCTGCCCTACCTGACCCGGGAGATGTTCCAGGAGAACACGGTGCCCGGCTGGTCGGCCGACTTCGACGCCTGGGCCGCCGACGCCCTGGCCCGGGGCGACGTCGCCGAGCTCGCCCGGTTCCGCACCTCCGCCCCGGGAATGCCCTACGCGCACCCCACGGTGGAGCACTTCACCCCGCTGTTCGTGACGCTGGGCGCGTCGACCGACCCGACAGCGCCGGTGACCACGACGCTCGACGGCTACGGCGTGGGCCTGTCCCGGCGCTCGTTCCAGGCCGCTTGATTCCGGCGGTCGCCGCGTTCGGCGCGGTGGGGGCCTTCGGCGGCCATGACCGGTGTCGGAGGGCGCCCGAAGGCCGCCCGCCGAGCGGCGACCTACCCGGCGGCTCCCGCCTCCGGATCGGGGGCCACCCGGTCGGGGCGGAACGCCGACAGGTCGGCCTCCGGCTCCTCGCCGACCGCCAGCGTCGCGGCCACCGCCCCCTGGTAGGGGCCGAACGTCAGACCGTTGGCGCCCAGCCCCGTGGCCACCACCACGCCCGCGAGCGCCCCGACCGCCCCCAGAAGCTGCAGGTCGTCCCGGCTGCCCGGGCGGAAGCCCACCCGTGTCTCCACGACCGTGGCCTCGCCCAGTGCCGGGACCGCCGACACCGCCTCGGACAGCCCCTGCAGGACGCCGTCGACGGTGGCGCGGTGGTCGAACCCCGCCCACGGCTCGCGGGTGCCCGACAGCACCACACGGTCGGGCGGCATGCCGAGCATGTACCGGTCGGTCCCGGGGAAGCGCAGCACCGGCCAGTCGCGGGTGTGCGCCCCGGGCAGGGCAGTGTGCACGATCTGCCCGCGCACCGGGTACACGGGCACGTCCACCCCGAAGGGGCGCAGCAGTTCGGCGGTCCAGGCCCCGGCCGCGACGACCACCGCGTCCGCCGTGAGCTCCTCCCCCGCCGCACGCACCCCGCTCGCCCGCCCTCCGTCGGCCACGAGCTCGGCCTCGCCTTTGAGGTAGCGCAGGCCGCGCTCCTCGGCGGCGGCGAACAGGGCGTCGCGCACCATCGCCCCGTTGACGCGCGCCATCCCCTCCACGTGCACGCCCTCGAAGTGCTCGGGCAGGGCCGGGAACAGCTCGCGCGGCCCGCCGCGCTCCAGGCGGAGCACCCGCCCCAGCCCTTCGTAGCCGGGAAGGCCGCGCAGGTCGGTGAGGACCTGGGCGTCGCGGTCGAGGATGCGGGGGTCGGTGCCCACCGACAGCCCGCCCACCTTCCTATAGCCGGTGGCGCGCCCCTCGGCCTCCAGGGCGCTCATGAGGGCCGGGTAGTGGGCGGCGGCCCGCAGCGCGAACGCCTGGTGCTGCGGGGGCTCCCACGGGAACGGCCAGGGGAAGACGATTCCGGCCCCGGCCGCTGTGGCCTGGCCCGGCCGCGCAGCGTCGACCAGGGTCGTGGCCACACCGCGCCGCACCAGGTGGTAGGCGGCGCTCGCTCCGACGATGCCCCCGCCGATCACGATGACGCTCATGGGCCAAGCCTGCCAAGAGCGCGCCCCCGGCACCAGGCAGCCCGCCGAAGGGGCCGCGGCCCCATCGGCCGAGGCGTCCTCAGTCGGCGTCCGCGGCCGGAGGCTCCACCGCCATGAGGGACAGCGGGTCGGGGGACCCGTAGCGCGCCGCACCGCCCCTGTACGGGATCCACGCCTCGCCGTCGCCCGGCTCGGCGACGATCCGTTCGACCAGTTCGGCGACCACCTCCGGCGGGATGACCGTCTCGGCCTTGCCGATCTGCTCGATGAAGCCCTGGATGCCGGCGATCATCGGCGTGTCCACGAATCCGGGGCAGACCGCGTTGAACGTGACCGGGTCATCCGCGAAGGTCGCCGCAAGGGAGCGCACGAGGCCGACGACGGCATGCTTGGTGGCGGCGTAGACCTCCCCGTACGGTGTGCCGGTCAGCCCCGCGATGCTGGAGGTGACCACCACCGACGCGCCTTCGCGGCGGCGCATGTGCGGCAGCGCTGCGTGCACGCCGTGGACCACACCGTCCAGGTTGACCGCGACCGTGGTGCGGTAGGCCTCCAGGGAGAAGGGGACGCCCTGGTCCGCCAGCCCCTCGCTGGGGCCTTCCACCCCCGCGTTGAGGTGGAGTACGTCCAGCCCGCCGGTCTCCAGGGCCGCGGCCACCGCCGCCTCCATGTCGGCGAACCGCGTGACGTCGGTGCGCACGAACCGCGCCCCGGTCTCGGCGGCCAGCGCGCTGCCCGCCTCTTCGGCGACGTCGGCGATCAGCACCCGGCCGCCGTCGGCCGCCGCGCGCCGGACCGTGGCGGCGCCGATGCCGCTCGCGCCGCCGGTGACCAGGACGGTCTTTCCGTTGAAGGCGCCCATGCCGTCCTCTCTCTCAGATGTCGGTCGGTCGTAGGGGGTCAGAAGACGCGCTCGGCGTACGGCAGGGACCGCAACCCTTGGGCCGCCGCCCAGCAGACCGGGAGCGCGATCGCGCCCAGGACCGCGAACTTCGCCAGAGCCGGGGCCTGCCACCCCGACAGGAGCATCCCGCCGCCGACGAGCACCAGGGGGTGGAGGAAGTACACGCCGTAGGCGTTGTCGGACAGGAAACGGGCGAGTGGGCCCTGGCGGTCGAAGAAGCGCTGGAACAGCCAGAGCAGGAACAGGGTGGTCCCCACCGCGAAGAGGCCCTCGTACACCGGGTCGACCAGCGCCTGCAGGGTCAGCGGGTCGACCCGCTCAGGCGCGTCGAGACTCAGCGGGAGCAGCGCGCACCCGGCGGCGGCCATGGCCAGGCCGCCCCAGCCCGCGGCGCGGGGGACGTGTTCGAGCCGGCCGCGGCGGAAGGCGAGTACGCCGACGGCGAACATGAGCGCGTACTGCGGCAGGAAGTACGGGGTCGGCAGGCCGACGACCGGCCAGGCGGTGCCGACGGGGACGATGATGCGCCAGGCCCAGGTGGCGGCGATGAGCGCGGCGGTGAACCCGGCGACGGCGGCTGCCCCGGGGAAGGCCCCGCCCTGCCGTGAGGCCGGTCCGGCGGGGACCGCGGGGGACTCAGGCGCCTCCGGGCGTCGGCCCAGGCGGCGGATCAGTACATAGGCCAGGCAGAACACCAGCAGCGTCTCGACGAACCACATCGGGCCGGGGTCCCAGGAGACGAGGTAGAAGAGCCAGTAGGGCACCTCGGAGGCGTACTCCTGGTAGATCCCGGCCGTGACGAGGGGCCGCAGGAGGAGTGCGAAGAGCAGCAGCGGTACGCCCAGGCGCACGAGGCGGCCGCGCATGAAGCGCCGTCCGCCCTTGCGGTCGGCCGACCCCGGGACGAACAGGCCCGAGATGAGGAAGAACATCCCCATGAAGAAGGCCTGGTTGACGATGACGAACAGGTCGAGGACGAGGCCGGTGGGGTCCTGGGCGGGCTCGGTGAAGTACCAGACGGGGATGGTGCCGTAGGTGACCGCGCAGTGGTGCAGGACCACGAGGACGGTGAGCAGGATGCGCAGGTTGTCGATGAAGGCGAGGCGCCGTCCGTCCCCGGCGGTCGGCACGGGCCGCGGGGCGGGCGCGGGACGGGTGGTCATGGGGGGGTTCCTCCCACCGTGTGGACACCAGGTCAATTTTCTGGCCAGGTGGCCAGATTCCCGCACAGGTGGACAGGATGCAATCGGGTATTCCCCTGAGACCGCCCCTGAGGGGATCCCTGTCGCACGGCCCCCGACGGCCCCCGACGGCCCGGGTGTGAGGCGGAGACCAGGGACGACGGAGTCGGCGTGGAGGGGCGGGGCCCTGGCGGCGCCACCGCCGGCCGCATGGTGTGCCGGTGGTCGCCTTCGCCGCGGCGACGGTGGACGGGCGTCCGTCCCCCGGAGGTGAACCGGCGGGCCGTCCGTTCAGGTCAGAGGAATGGAAACGCCCACGCGGCGATGGAATCCCGCCCGCGTGCGCCCACGTGGAATCCTGCCCGCAGTGGGCGCGGTGACGGCGGCGGGGCGACGGCGCCGCCGCCCTCCTCAGGCCCGCGTCGCGCGGTCGAACAGCTCGGCGACCTCTCGGGCGTGGTTCTCCAGGTCGTGGTCGGGGGTGGCGGCCCAGTAGCCGAACATCGCGTCGATGGCCCCCTGCATCGTCACCGCCATCACTCTGCGGTCGAACTCTCGGAAGGCCCCGCTGTCGTGCCCTTCCCGGAGCATCTCCTCCAGGGCCGTGTAGATGGGCTCGTTGCCCGCGAACCCGTACTCCGGCTCGCCCTCCGGGCTGCGCGCCCCCGCGAAGATGCCGCCGAGGGCCATGAGCTGCTCGCGGTTCTCCCGCATGTAGTCGGCCACGGCCAGCACGTAGGTGCGCACCTTCGCCGACGGGCCGGGGGCGGCGTCCAGGCGCGGCGCCATGTGTTCGGCGATCCGGGTGTAGACGTGCACCACCACCTGGTGCATCAGTTCGTCCTTGCCGGTGAAGTGGTAGGAGATCACGCCCTTGCTGATGCCGGCGTGGCGCGCGATGCGGGCCAGCGACGCCGCCTCGTACCCGTGCTCGGCGATGGCCCCGATCGCCGCCTGCACGATCTGCGCGCGCCGCGCCTCCTCGATGAAGGTGCGCTTCTTCCCCTGCTCGCCCGCGGCCTGCTGGCCGCCCGGCTCGGTTTCCGACCGCATGGCCGAGAATCTAGCAAGAGGGGGTCCGGGCCGCTCGCCGACCTGCACCCGCCCGTTTTCGGAAGTTTCTGAATGGCGACTATCATGGTGGGCGACACCCACCGGACCGGAGGCCGCCTTGTCCGCCCAGAACGCCCAGCGCCACCAGGCCGAAGAGCTCGCCCTGATGCTCTCCGACTTCGGCATGCAGCGCATGTCGGCGCGGGTGATGGCGGCGTTCCTGTTCACCGAGAAGCCCTCGCTCACCCTGGGCGAGCTGGCCGAGGAGCTGGACGCCAGCCAGGGGTCGGTCTCGGGGGCGCTGAAGACGCTCCACCAGGTCGGCATGCTGGAGCGCGTACCCGTGCCGGGCAGCCGCCGCGACCACCACCGGCTGCGCCGCGACGCCTGGGAGCGGCTGTACAGCAGGCAGAACGAGGTCGTGCGCAAGATGATGGCCGCGGCCGAGGAGGGCATCGCCGCCACCGGTGAGGACAGCCCGGCGCGCGAACGCCTGCAGGAGATGTACGACTTCTACAACTTCATGTTCGATGAGCTGCCGCTGCTCTTCGACCGCTGGAGAGAGAAGCGCGGCTCCCAGGGCTGACGCCCCCGCGCCTATGCCGGTACCCGTCGGCGCCCACCGGCCTCAGAGCGCGGTGAGCACCCAGGGGCCCTCGGCGGTCACCGCCACCGTGTTCTCGTGGTGCGCCGCGCGGGAGCCGTCGGCCGTCGCGATGGACCACCCGTCGGCCAGCAGGCGGCTGCCGTCCGCCCCGCCCTCGGTCAGCAGCGGTTCGATCGCCAGCACCAGCCCCTCGCGCAGGCGCGGCCCCCGACCGGGGCGCCCGGTGTTGGACAGGTGGGGGTCCTCGTGCATCTCGGTGCCGATGCCGTGGCCCCCTTGGTCCTCCAGGACGCCGAACCCCTGCGCTCGGGCCGTGCTCTCGATGGCGTGGGAGAGGTCGCTCAGGCGCGCACCGGGCACCATGTGCGCCAGCGCGGCCTCGTAGGCCTTCTCGGTCGCGGCGATGAGGCGTCGCGCCCCAGGGTCCCCGGGGCCGACGGTGAAGGTGCGGGCGGCGTCGCCGTGGTAGCCGTCGACGACGGCCCCGCAGTCGATGGACACGACGTCCCCCTCCTTGAGGGGCACGGTCCCGGGGATGCCGTGGACCACGGTGTCGTTCACCGAGACGCACAGCACCGCCGGGTAGGGCGCGTAGGCGGGCGTGGGCCGGTAGCCGGTGAAGGAGGGGCGCGCGCCCGCGGCCGCGATGAGGTCGGCGGCGACCCCGTCCAGCTCCTCGGGGGTGGTGCCCGGGCGGGCCGCCTCCTGGGCGGCGGCCAGCGCGCGGGCGACGACACGCCCGGCTTCGCGCATGCGCCGCAGTTCCTCGGGGCCCTTGATGGTGACCATTGCGGAGTCTCCGTCCCATGACTGTATAGATCGACTGGTATTTTTATACCAGTCGATCTATACGCGCAATGGGTTATCGTTCGGACATGGTTCGCACTCCCCTGACCGAAGGCCAGCGCGACCGGGGCCGCGCGCTGGGCCAGATCCTGCGCGCGGCCCGGGCGCCCCGCACGGCCGCCGAGGTCGCCCACGACGCCGGGATCTCCATCGACACCCTGCGCAAGATCGAGCGAGGGGCCATCCCGAACCCGGCCTTCTTCACCATCGCCGCACTCGCCAGAGCCCTGGGGATGGACATGAACGACCTCGCGGCCGGCCTCGCGGCGGCGGAGGAGGCGCCCCAGGGGCAGGACCGGGGACTACAGGCCTCCTGACCCCGGCCCCCGCAGGCCCCGGCGGTGTCCGGCCCCGGGTCAGTACAGCTTCTTCGTGTACTCGTCGCCGTAGTACCGCTCCAGCTCCTCCAGGGGCTCGTCGGGGCGGTCGACCATCTTGGCGATGCGCGGACGCGAGGGCACATCGGCCCCCGCCTCCTCCCACGCCTCAGGGGACCACAGGCGCGAGCGCAAGAACGCCTTGGCGCAGTGGTGGAAGACCGTGTCGATGTCCACCACCAGCGCCAGCAGCGGCCGGTTCCCCTTGACGACCATGTCGTCGAAGAACGGGGCGTCCCGCACCAGGCGCGCCCTGCCGTTGATGCGCAGCGTGTCCCCGCGTCCCGGAATGATCGACAGCAGCCCCACATGGGGGTTGGACAGGACGTTGCGGTACCCGTCGACACGCCGGTTGCCCGGCCGCTCGGGGATCGCGACGGTGTGCTCGTCCAGCACCTTGACGAAGCCGGGCGGGTCGCCCTTGGGGGAGACGTCGCAGTTGCCCTCTGCGTCGCTGGTGGCGACCAGGCAGAAGGGCGAGGCGGCGAGCCAGGCCCGGTCGACGTCCAGAAGGGAGGGTCGCTCCTTGTCCCGCGCGATCGGCAAGGGATCGGGCACGAGCTCTCGGAGCTCTTCCAGGGAGGTGATCTCGGTGAACCGCTGCGTCGGCGTGGTCATCACGGCCTTCCCGGGTCGGTGATCCAGGGCCGGGCGTCCGCCCCGCCCCATGGCGATCCTAGGACCGCACCCCGCGCCGACTCGGCCCTGCCGTCCGATTCCCGCCAGCCTGGCACGGGCGGAGGCGGCAGACTCGACACCATGAGCATGAGCCGAACCGACACCGACACGGCGCGCGCGGCGCGGGTGCACGCCGTCTTCGACAGCCCGGTGGGGCCGCTGACGGTCGTCGCCCAGGACGGCGCACTGGTCGCCCTCTACATGGGCGACCAGACCCACCGGTCGGACCTGGGCGTGGAGGACCGCGTGCCCTTCTCCGACACCGAGCGGCAGCTCGGCGAGTACTTCGCCGGTGAGCGCACCGCCTTCGACCTTCCGCTGAGCCCGCACGGCACGCCGTTCCAGAAGAGCGTATGGAAGGAACTGGCGGCCATCCCCTACGGCGGCACCGCGACCTACGGCGAGATCGCCGAACGCATCGGCCGCGCGCCGACCTCGGCCCGCGCGGTGGGTTCGGCGAACGGCGCCAACCCGATCGCCATCGTGGTGCCCTGCCACCGCGTGGTGGGCGCCAACGGCAGCCTGACGGGCTATGCGTGGGGGACGGACCGCAAGCGCTTCCTGCTCGACCTGGAACAGGGCACGAAGTGAACCGGCGCCGGGCCGGGCACGACGCCCCGGCTGACTGGCGGGACGACCGCGTCGGGTCCGCGCGGCGGGGCGACAACCCCACCGTCCTGCTGCGCATGCGCAGCGGGTGGGCGGTGGTCGGCGACACCCAGCACCTGCCCGGGTACTGCGTCCTCCTCCACGACGGCGCCGCCGACCGCCTGACCGACCTGCCGCGCGGCGAGCGGGCGGCGTTCCTGTTCGACCTCGCGCTGCTCGGCGAGGCGGTCGAGCGGGTGTGCGGAGAGCGCGACCCGGCCTTCTCCCGGGCCAACTACGAGGTCCTCGGCAACTCCCTGCACGACCTGCACGGGCACGTACACGCCCGTTACTCCTGGGAGCCCGCCCACCGCAGGGTGGGCCCCGTGTGGCTCTACGGCGCCGAACGGTTCGCCCCCGAGCACGCCCTCGGGCCCCGGCACGACGGACTTCGGGACGCGCTGACCGCCGCCCTGGCGGCGGTCACGCAGGAGGCGTACGGCCCCGGTACCCCGGGCTCCGCATCACCCGGCGCACCGACTCCTTGAAGGATTCCACGTCGTAGCGCTCCTCCAGGGCCTGGGTCGGGACCGAGTGGACGTCGTCGAGGATGGCGACGAACAGGTGCTCGGTCCCGACCACCGGCCGCCCTTCGCCGTCGGTGACACCGTGCTCGGCGGCGATCCGGCGTGCCCGCGCGACGGCCTGCTGGAGCCTGGGTGTGAAGGCGGTCTCGCTCATACGGCCGACGCTAGACATCCGGCCGCCCTCCTAGGGCCGTCGGGGAGCCGGGCGAGGTTCCGCCGAGCCGCGGACCTCTGGCCCGGCCCCGGGAAAACCAGGTGCGGCACCGGACAGCGCGGCGCTATCGTCGAGCCATGCACTTGCAGATCTACGGCTAGCCCGAAGCCGCCCGACGCGGGGCGCCACGCCCGCCCCTCCGGGCCCCTTCCGGAGCCTTTCCCTTCCTTTGCGTCCGGCCTCCCGGCCGCGCCTTCGGCATGCCCGCAGAGCCGTCGGCCCCCGGACGCGACCGATCCGTCGTAGACCTGCATTGGAGCACCCGTGCACCGCAAGCGCCTTCACATCGCCATGGTCGGCATCCCCGCCATCAGCCACGTCATTCCGAGCCTGGAGGTCGTCCGCGAGCTCGCCCGGCGCGGCCACCGCGTCACCTACGCCAACGACCCCCGCATGGAGGAGCTGGTCACCGGCGCGGGGGCCGAGCTGGTCCCCTACACCAGCACGCTCCCGGTCGACGACCACTCCTGGCCCGAGGACCCCATCGCCGCCACGGAGCTCTTCCTCGACGACGCACAGGCGGTCATGCCGACCGTCCGCGCCGCCTACCAGGACGACCGCCCCGACGTGTTCCTGTACGACATCGCGGGATACCCGGCGCGCGTGCTCGCCGAGAACTGGGGCGTGCCCGCCGTCCAGCTCTCCCCCACCTATGTGGCCTGGAAGGGCTACGAGGAGACCGTCGGGGCGCAGGTCGAGGCCCTGCCCGGGGCCAAGGAGTACCTCGCGCGCTTCGACGCCTGGCTCGCCGAGCAGGGGGTGCCCCTGTCCAGCGGCGACTTCGCCGGGCGCCCGCGCCGCGCGCTGGCCCTCATCCCCCGCCCCATGCAGCCCTACGCCGACACCGTCGACCCCGACGTGGTGTCCTTCGTCGGGCCCTGCCTGGGCGAGCGGGCCGAGCAGGGCGCGTGGAGCCCGCCGCCCGGCGCCGAGGGCAAGCGCGTCCTGCTGGTGTCGATGGGCAGCGCCTTCACCGAGCTGCCGGGCTTCTACCGGGAGTGCGTCGCCGCCTTCGGCGGCCTGCCCGACTGGCACGTCGTCCTGCAGATCGGCCAGAAGGTGCGCCCCGAGGAGCTGGGCGGGGTCCCCGACAACATCGAGGTGCACCCGTGGGTGCCGCAGCTGGCCGTCCTGCGGCAGGCCTCGGCGTTCGTCACCCACGCGGGGATGGGCGGCTCCAGCGAGGGGCTGGTCTGCGGCGTGCCGATGATCGCCGTGCCCCAGTTCGCCGACCAGTTCAGCAACGCCGACGCGCTGCAGGCCCAGGGCGTGGCGCGGCGCATCGACACCGAGGACGCCACCGCCGGGGTGCTGCGGTCGGCCCTGGAGGAGCTGACCTCCTCCCCGGCCGTGGCCGCGCGGCTGGCCGAGATCCGCGGCGAGCTGGAGTCGCAGGGCGGCGTCCGGGTCGCCGCCGACCTCATCGAGGCGGAGGCGGGGGCCGGGGCCGACCGGCCCGCCGGGCGCGGCTGAGGCGCGACGCGCCCGGCGGTTCCGGCTGCCGGGCGCCGTCGGCGCCCCCGGTTACGGTGGCCCGGGGCGGCACCGCGACAGGGGCGGGCCGCGCGGGCAACGGAGGCGCCGATGATCACCACTGTCGACCTCGCCGTGCTGTACGTGCGCGACCAGGCCGCCACGGTCGACTTCTACACCCGTGTCCTGGGGTTCCACACCGTCAAGGACGCGGAGATGTGGCCGGGCGCCCGCTGGATCGAGATCGCCCCGCCCAGCGGGGGCACGCGCATCACCGTGCACACCGCCTCGGAGTTCAACCGCACCCCCGGCGAGGGCGCCTACCTCACCCTGGCCTGCGACGACGCCCCGGCCACCGCCCGGGAGCTGCGCGAGCGCGGGGCGACCGTCACCGAGCCGGTGACCGAGCCGTGGGGCACCTACATCAAGGTGGAGGACCCCGACGGCAACGACGTCATGATCGCCGAGAAGTGAGGCCGGGGCGCGGGCGGGTTCCATTCCCGGAGGCCCCGCCGCCCTCGGGGTGAGCGCCTCGGCAGGCGCGGCCCCCGGCGCCGGGCTCCCGGGAGCCTCGCGGCCCCTGGGGCCGATCCGTCGGGGGCCGACCTGCGCAGGCCCTCAGTCCTCGGACTTGATCCTCTTCATGGTCAGGTGCGAGACGACCCGGAGCACGCCCGGCAGGCCGATCAGCTTCCTGGTCTGGAACTCCTCGTAGGCGGCGTGGTCGGCCACGCGGACGCGCAGCAGGTAGTCGGGGCGCCCGAAGAGCCGCCGCAGCTCGACGACCTCGTCGTAGGCGGCCAGAGCGGACTCCAGCTCCTCCAGGGTGGTCAGGTCGCTGACGCCCACCTCCACGTCGACGATCACTTCCAGGCCGCGCCCGAGAGCCGCCGGGTCCACGCGCGCCCGGTAGCCGGTGATCACCCCGGCCTCCTCCAGGCGCTTGACGCGGCGCAGGCACGGGGGCGGCGTCAGCCCCACCCGCCGGGCCAGTTCGACGTTGCTCAGGCGGCCGTCACGCGAGAGCTGGTCGAGGATTTCACGATCGATGGCGTCCAGTGCATGTTCATTGCGCACAGCACCAGTCTAGCGACATGATTCGCAATCGCGTGAGCCGTCTTGCGAACTATGATTTCTCTCATGAAGCCGCTCGCGGGCCCACCCTCGGACCCCTCCCCCGGTACCGCCGCCGACCTGCGCGCCGCGGCCGCCGACGCGGCCCCGGTGGGCCTGGGCGCCTTCCCCATGGGGGTGGCGCTGGGCCTGCTCGTCGTCCAGTCCGGGCTCGACCCGTGGTGGGCCCTGGTCGTCTCCGGGCTCGTCTTCGCCGGGTCGCTGGAGTTCCTGATGGTCGGCATGGTGGCGGCCGCCACCCCGCTGGGCCAGATCGCCCTCGCGGCGCTCCTGGTCAACTTCCGGCACGTGTTCTACGCGCTGTCCTTCCCGCTGCACCGGGTGCACGGCCCACTGGCCAAGGCCTACAGCACCTTCGCCCTGACCGACGAGGCCTACGCGGCCGCCTCCGGCGGGCGCGCCCGGCGCTGGTCCCGGCGGCGCATCCTGGCGCTGCAGGCCCTCGTCCACCTCGCCTGGACCGGCGGGTCGGTGGTCGGCGCCTTCACCGCCGGGCTGCTGCCCGGGCCCGTCGAAGGCCTGGAGTTCGCCGTCACCGCGCTGTTCACGGTGCTGGCCATCGACGCCTTCCACCGGCACCGCGACATCCCCTCCCCGGCCGCGGCCCTGGGCTGCGCCGTCCTCGCCGGGTGGCTCGCGCCCGAGAGGATGCTGCCGACCGCGTTCCTGTTGTTCACGCTGTTCCTGCTGGCGCGCTGGGCGCTGCTGCGACGGAGGCGCCGATGACGGAGACCGGGTACCTCCTGGCGGCGGTGGCGGTCTGCGCCGGGATCACCTGGGCGCTGCGCGCGCTGCCCTTCGCGCTCCTGTCGCGCCTGCGCGACAGTCCGGTGGTGGCCTATCTGGATACCGCCATGCCCCTGGGGGTGATGGTGATCCTGGCCGCCTACACGCTGCGCGGAGTGGACTGGGGCGCCTCCGCCTCGCTCGTGCCCACCGTTTCGGCACTGGCCGTGACCGTCGGGCTGCACCTGTGGCTGCGCAACGCCGTGGCCAGCATCTTCGCCGGGACGGCGGTGTACGTCGCCGTGCTGGCGCTGGTGTTCTGAAGGAGCCGTCCCCCGGTGCGGGCGGCGTCCGCGCGCCTCGGCCCGCCGCCACAGCGCGCCTCCTCGGTGGCTCGGGGCACCGGGGAATACGGTCGGATGCGGGCGGGCTCCGGCGCGGGGCCGGCCCGCAGGGCAGCATGCCGAGGAGGGGCGCGTGAGTACCGTGGACGAGATCTCCTGCACCGTGACCGTGGATGCGCCGCCCAAGAGCGTGTGGCGCCTGGTGACCTCGGCCGACGGGCTGCGCCGCTGGTTCGCCTTCGACGGCGCCGAGCTCGACCCGGTGCCGGGCGGCGCGGCCGCCTTCACCTGGAAGGAGCACGGCACCTACCGGGGGGTGGTCGAGCGCGCCGAGCCCGGCGAGGTGTTCGTCTTCCGGTGGTCCCTGGAACCGGACGTACCGCCCGAGCCGGGCCACAGCACCCGCGTGGTGCTGCGGCTGCGCCCGGAGGAGGGCGGCGGGACGCGGGTGGAGCTGCGCGAGGGCGGGTTCAGCGCGCTGCAGGGGCCCGACGGGGTCCGGCACGACCACGCCGAGGAGAACGCGCGCGCCTGGAGGGTCGGCCTGGCCCTGCTCAAGGAGGCGGCCGAGGCCGACCGGCACACCTGAGGGCGGCGCCCCAGGCGCACGCCGACGGACCGGGGCCGGGGCGGGTGGCCGACGGCATCGGCGGTCGCGGCGCTCCGGGCACGTGCCCACGGCATGGCCGAGGCACCGCCCACGACGCGCGCTGGGACGGTCTCAGCCGCCAGGCGCTACGCGGGCGCGCCGGTCGCAGCCCTATGCGCGGCGCTTGGGGACCTTGATCCGGTCCAGGTCCTGGGCCAGGACGATGGTGCCGCCGAAGTGGGCCGCCGCCTGTTCGACGAAGCGGGGCTCGTCGCCGGCCTCGTAGCGCTCGGAGATGTGCGTGAGCACCAGCAGGCGCGCGCGGGCCTCGGCGGCGATGCGCCCGGCCTGCCCGGCGGTCAGGTGCCGGTAGTCCGAGGCCAGTTTCGATTCGGAGTCCAGGTAGGTGGACTCGATGACGAGCATGTCGGCGTCCTCGGCGAGCCGCACGGCGTTGTCGCACACGCCGGTGTCCATCACGAAGGCCATGGACTGGCCCGGCCGGGTCACCGAGCACTCCTCCACCGTGACCCGGCGGCCGCCGGCGCCGAGCACGTGCCCCTCGCGCTGCAGGCGGCCCACGCCGGGGCCGGACACGCCCAGGGCCGCCAGCCGATCGGGCAGCATCCGCAGCCCGTCGGGCTCCTGGAGGCGGTAGCCGAAGGCGGGCATGCGGTGGTCCAGCGGGAGCGCGGTGATCCTCAGCCCGTCGCCGTCCAGCGGGCATGCGCCGAGCCCGTCGACGGGCTGGGCGGTGATGACGTCGGTGTCGCCGAAGGCGGTGGCGTGGCGCAGCCGCTCCCAGTAGGTCTGGCCCGCCGCGGGGTAGGCGGCCCGAACCGTGTGCTCGACGCGGTCGCGGGCGATGCGCTGCACCACGCCGGGGACGCCCAGGGAGTGGTCACCGTGGAAGTGGGTGATGCACAGGCGGGTGATGTCGTGGGCGGCGAGCCCGGCGTAGCGCATCTGCCGTTGCGTGCCCTCTCCCGGGTCGAAGAGGATCCCGTGGTCGTCCCAGCGCAGGAAGTACCCGTTGTGGTTGCGGCGCTTGGTGGGCACGGCGCTGGAGCTGCCGAGGACGACCAGTTCACGTACGGACATGGGGGTGATCATCCCAGCAGGCGCGTGGGGCGGGCCACCGGGTTTCCGGCGGCCCCCCCACGCGGGGGTCCTGAGGCGGGGCGGCCTCAGCAGCAGGAGCAGCCGTCCCCGCACCCGCAGCCGTCCGCCTCCGCGTCGGCCGTTTCGCCGGGGGCGACGGCCAGGGCCATCCCCCCGGTGGCGCAGCAGGCGTCGCCGCGCCAGGCCTCCACGCCTTCGCGCACGGCCACCGCGGCGATGACCAGCGCGACGACCGGGTCGGCCCACGTCCAGCCGAGCACGGCGTTGGCCAGCAAGCCCACCAGCAGCGCGGCCGACAGGTAGGCGCACAGCATGGTCTGCTTGGAGTCGGCCACCGCCGAGGCCGAGCCCAGCTCGCGGCCGGTGCGGCGCTCGGCCCACGACAGCAGGGGCATGATGGCCACGGACAGCGCGGCCAGGGCGATGCCGACGGTGGAGGGTTCGGCCTCGGCGCCGGTGAAGGAGCGGAACGCCTCGAAGGTGACGTAGGCGGCCAGGGCGAAGAAGGACACGGCGATCACGCGCAGGGCGCGGCGTTCGCGCGATTGGCGCACCGCCGCGTCACGGGAGGAGAACTGCCAGGCCACGGCGAGCGCGGAGGACACCTCCACGAGCGAGTCCAGGCCGAACCCGATGAGGGCCGCCGAGGAGGCGAGGGAGCCGGCGGTGATGGCGACGACGGCCTCGACGAGGTTGTAGGCGATGGTTCCGGCCACGATCAGGCGGATGCGCCGGGTCAGCGCCTCGCGCCTGCGCTCGGGGGTGGCGGTGCGGGCGGGCATCAGCAGCAGTCCTCCCCCTGGTGCGCGTCGATGCAGGTCTTGTCGTTCTCCACGGCGATGACGGCCGAGCGCAGGTCGTCCAGGGCGTGGGCGAGGCGGGGGTCGGCGAGCTCGTAGCGCACCCGCCGCCCGGCGGGCACGGCCACCACCAGGCCGCAGTCGCGCAGGCAGGCGAGGTGGTTGGACAGGCGGGTGCGGCTGATGCCGAGCACGTCGGCCAGGTCGGCCGGGTGGGCGGGGGCGTCGCGCAGGACGAGGAGGATGCGACAGCGGATCGGGTCGGCCAACGCCCGCCCGAACCGGGCGAGGGCGTCGATGTCGGTGGCGATGCTCAGCATGGGGACAAGAGTACAGGGTTCGGTGAATTCAGGGAATAGTGGATTCATGGGGCCATGGACCGTGCGGGCGGGCGCCGTGCAGCGGACGCCTCTGCGGCCGGCCGAGGCCGAACCGACCGCCGGGAGCGCGGACGGACCAGGCGTTTCAAGCGGCAAGCGGCTCGGCAGGTTCCCCGCTCACGGGTTCCGGCCGTCCGCCGGGTCACTGCGGTGCGGGGTGGAGAGCGGCGACGACGAAGGGGCGGTGGCCCTAGCGGCAGCACTGTCGGCCGCGGGGCATGTACGTGGTCGTGGCACTCGGCGGCGACGGCGAGAGCCGCGTGGTTCCCCGGCCCTGCTTACCGGGCGGCGGGTTCCTCGCGGTCCGGGTGGGCGGCGGCTCGGCCGGTACCCCGCTGACGGGCCCCGGCCGTCCGCCGGGC
>NZ_JAQFWP010000059.1 GCF_027706745.1 Nocardiopsis suaedae
GTCCAGCAGGATCGCGATCTCCTCGCGTTCGGTGATCGTCAGGCGCTTGCCCGGCACGTCCCGTTCCTCCTTCTCGGACCTGCACACTTGCAACACAAACTAGAACCCACCCGGACCGGAACCGGCCTTCCGGACGCGACGGGCGGCTTGGGGTCATCCTGCGCGGCGGATCCGCCACCCGATCACGCGAAAAGCGTCCATTCCGCCGCTCGGGATCGCCGCCCCCACCCGGACCGCGAGGAGCCCGCCGCTCGGCAAGCAGGCCAAGGGAACCGCCCCGCTTGCGCCGTCGCCGCCGAACACCCCGACCACGCGCACACCAGGCAGTCGACAACGTCGCAGGTAGGACCAACCACCTTCGTCGTCGGCGCTCTCTGCCCGTGCGGGCCGGTGGATTCGCCCTCGCAGAGGCACAGTCCACCGGAACCCGGCATGGGGCGCCGTTCGTCTCAATGGGCATCATCTCCCCCACCTGCAGGGAACATCCGTGCTGCTGATCCCCCTCGCCCTGTTCATGCTCGCGGTCCACGCCTACATCGGCTGGCGCCTGATCTGGTGCACCACCCCCGCGTGGCCGCCGCGGGTGCTCGGCGGACTGGTCCTGGCGGCCGGGGCCCTGCTGGGCGCGCTCAGCGTGCGGGCCCTACTGGCGGTGTCGTTCCCGTCGTGGCTGGCCTGGACCGGATTCACCTGGGCGGCGGTGGTGTGCTACCTGGCCGTGTGGCTCGTGGCCATGGAGCCGTTGCACCTCCTTGGGGCCGTGCTACGGCGCCGTGCCGCGGTGCCGCAGACCGACCGGGGAGGAGCGGCCCCGCCGAGTCTGCGAGGCGGTGCGCCCGAAAGCTCCGGGCAGGCCGCCTCCGCCGCCTCCGGCGGCGGGCCGCCGTTCTGGGCGCGGCGCCAGGTTCTCTCGCGCGGGGCCGCTGCGGCGGCCCTCCTGGCCACCGGAGCGACCGTCGGCACCGGGGCGCGTACCGCGTTCGCCGCCCCGGACGTGCACGAGGCGGCCGTCCCGATGCCCCGGCTCGCCCCCGGCCTGTCCGGCCTGCGGATCGGCGTCCTGGCCGACACCCACCTGTGGCCCTTCCTGGACGGGGACGGCCTGCGCCGCGCCGTCGACCTCCTCAACGCCCGCGAACCCGACCTGGTGGTCGTCGCCGGGGACCTGGCGGACGCACCGGTCGGCCGGGCGGGGGAGGAGGTCGCCGCCCTCGCGGACCTGCACGCACCGCACGGCGCCTTCTTCGTCACCGGCAACCACGAGTTCTACCGCGTGAGCGGGCCGACGGAGGAGTGGCTGGACCGTGTGGAGGAACTCGGCGTGCGCGTCCTGCGCAACGAGCGGGTGACCATCGAGCGGGACGGCGCCCGCCTGGACCTGGCGGGGGTCCACGACGAGGCCGGCCGCTCCCACGGCTCCCCGCCCGACTACGAGGCGGCGCTGGGCGGCCGGGACGAGGGCGTCCCGGCGGTCCTGGCCGCCCACACCCCCGCCCAGGTCTTCGACGCCGCCGAGTACGGGGTCGACCTGCAGGTGTCCGGGCATACCCACGGCGGGCAGACCATCCCCCTCAACGTGCTCCGCGCACGGGAGAACCCGATCCAGTCGGGCCTGGGGCGGGTGGGCGACACCTGGCTGTACGTCACCAACGGCGTCGGCTTCTACGGCCCGCCGCAGCGGGTGGGCATCCCCCCGCAGGTCGGGCTGCTGACCCTGGAGAGCGAACCCGCCTGACCCCCGTGGTCCGCGCAACCGGCGGGGCGCCCTTCAGCCCCCCTCGGCGCCCTTCGGCCCGGCTCGGGGGCGGCTCGGAGACGGCTCGGGCACGGTCGTCGTCAGCCGCGCCATCTCCTTCGCGTTCAACCGGTACAGCCGCAGCAGCAGCACCGACGCCAGCATCACCGCCGCGGGCACCAGCGTGCTCCCGACCAGCATGCCCTGCAGCGCCCGGTCCGTCTGGGCGACGGCCTCGCCCGCCGCCGACTGGCGGTAGCCGCTCACCGCCAGCGCCGCGCTCAGCAGCTGGGCGCCCAGCGCCCCGCCCAGGGCCTCCATCGACGACCAGATCCCGGCCAGCACGCCCGCCTGGTGCCTGCCGCTCACCGCGCGCGTGGCGGCGATGCAGTCGGTCAGCATCGAGTACGGCAGCATCGTGCAGCCCGCGTTGCCCGTGCCCACCACCACCGACATGGCGACCGCCCACGGCAGGCCGCCCATCACCGGGATGAAGTACAGGCCCACGGCCCCGGCGATGAAGAACCCGGCCGCCAGGGCCAGCGTCGGCCGCTTGTCCAGGCGGCGCGAGACGGCCATCCATACGGGCATGGTCGCGATCAGCGGCACCGTCACGCACACGACCAGCAGGGCGGTGTACCCCGGCTCGCCCATCACGTGCCCGGTCACGTACGGCACGCCCGCGATCATCGTCCCCGAGGCCACCACCTGCAGGAACGCCGTCGGCAGCAGCCGCCGGAAGTGCGGGTTGCCCAGCGCCGTGCGGAACTGGGCCACCAGCCCCTGCGCCTCGTGCACCCGGCGGCGCAACGGCGCCTTGCGCGTCCAGTACACGCACCCCGCCATGACCGCCATCGTGATGGCCGCCATCACCACGCCCATCAGGCGGTAGCCCTCGATCGCGTTCCCGGGCCCCGTGCTGTGCACCAGGACGGGCGCGAGCGCCCCGCCCAGCAGCAGCGCCACGCCGACGAACACCGTCCGCCAGCTCTGCAGCACCGACCGCTCGTGGTAGCTGTCGGTGATCTCCCCGGGCATCGCCGCATACGGCACCTGGAACACCGACGCCGACAGCGCCGCCGCGACGAACACCGCCAGGACGGCGAACGCCGCGGGCGCGCCCTGCAGGGGGAACCCCGCGAACAGCAGCGCGAAGCACACCGGCAGGGCGAACGTGCCCGCCAGCATCCACGGGCGGCGCGGCCCCCACCGGGACACGGTCCGGTCCGAGCGGATGCCGATGAACGGGCCCGCCAGCACGTCCACCGCCTTGGGCGCCACCACGACGAACCCGGCCAGGGCGGGCGCCACGGCCAGGGCGTCGGTCAGGTAGATCAGCAGCAGCAGGGACGGGACCGTCGTGAACACGTGGGTGGCGATCGCGCCCACCCCGTAGCCCGCGTGGACGGATCGGGGCAGCATCGCACCGCGGAGGCCGTCGGCCTCCGCAGCGGGGGGTGCGGTCATGGCCGGTTCAGACCTGTTCACCCTGCTGGGCGCCGCGCTTCTCCGGCGGCAGCGCCTCGCCCGGGGCCGGGACGCGGTCGCGGCTGCCCGACACCTCCACCGTCCGCAGGTCGTGCGGGACCGGGCACTTCGCGGGGAAGGTGCCGATCCGGCTCGGGTCGAACCCGTCCGGGTAGCTCTTGATGTTCGGGTTGTCGTCTTCGGTGAACGGCTCCACGCGCGGCGGCATGAACCGCACGACCCTCGCCCGCGCCTTGAGGGCGAACTTCGCGGCGCCCTTCCAGAAGCCCGACGCCGGCTCGTACCGGAACGCCCCGGTCAGCCGGTCGTCCAGCAGCGCCATGGTGAACTTCTTCATCACCGGCCGCTGCCAGGACGGGGAGAAGTCGAGCATCAGGTCGAGCGTGCTGTCGGACACCGCGCGGCCGCCCTCGCTGAAGCCGAAGTGCTCGCGCTCGTAGGAGTCGAACAGCTCGTAGAACTCCTCGAACGTGTCGGGAATGTCCTTGATCGCCATGTGGCGGCCGAGGTCGCGGTAGTAGTTGGTGTTCGCGCGGATCTCGTGCTCGCTCAGGCGGCGCCACCCGAAGCCCCACTCGTTGAGCCAGCGCGGGGGCATCACCACGAACGTGCTCAGCACGTACAGGTAGTCCTCGTTGGAGATGTCGTAGCTGCGGTGCATCTGGTTCATGCGCCGCAGGGCGTCGCGGCCCCGCCCCGGCTCGAAACCGTGCCGCAGCATCTGGCCCAGCAGCAGCGCGGTGTCGTCGTACCGGTGCTGCGTGCGGTCGGTGAACTCCTCGGTGTCGCCCAGCAGCCCGCCGATGCTGGGCACCGCATAGGTCCGGTACAGGGCCAGCCCGAGGGCCTGGGACATGTCCCAGGGGAACTCGTGGGCGCCCAGGACGAAGGTGATCCGGCGCGCGTCGGCCTCGGCGTCGAGGCGGTGGATCTCGTCGTACCAGTCGAACCGTTTCATCGGGCCTCTCCGGTGCGGTGTGGGGACGGGGCGGGCCGGGGGGACACCCACCGAGTGACCGGTAGGTACCGGTCGGTAGGGACCTTACCGGCCGCCCCCGCGCCCGAGGAACTCCGCCCCGCGCGGCAGCCCCGGCGGCACAGGGGATCGCGCGCCCCGCGCCGGTCAGGCCGGGGCGGCGGTGCGCCGCGCCACGTGCCGCACCAGCGTCAGCAGCACCTCCTTGCTGGAGGACCGGTCGCGCGCGTCGCACAGCAGCACCGGCACCTCCGGCGGGATGCTCAGCGCCGCGCGCACCTCCTCGGCCTCGTAGTGGTGCGCGCCCTCGAAGCAGTTCACCGCCACCACGAACGGCACCCCCCGCCGCTCGAAGAAGTCCACCGCGGGGAAGCAGGTCTCCAGCCGCCGCGTGTCGGCGAGCACCACCGACCCGAGCGCACCCGTGGCCAGCTCTTCCCACATGAACCAGAAGCGCTGCTGGCCGGGCGTGCCGAACAGGTAGAGGACCAGGTCCTCGTTGATGGTGATGCGGCCGAAGTCCAGGGCCACCGTGGTGGTGTTCTTCTGCTCCACCCCGGACAGGTCGTCCACGCCCAGGCTGGCCTCGGTCATCAGCTCCTCGGTGCTGAGCGGTGCGACCTCGCTGATCGAACCGACCAGGGTGGTCTTGCCCGCGCCGAAGCCGCCCGCCACCAGGATCTTGATGGCGGCCGGGATGCGCTCGCCGCCGTCCGGGCCGCTGTCAGAGTCGTTGGATGCCATCGAGAACCGCCTGCAGTACGTCCCGGCTCACCGGGCTCTCTGTCGTGTAGGGGGCGCGGGCCAGGACGTAGCCCCGGCCGATGAGGTCGCCGAGCAGCACCTTGACCACGGCGACGGGGATGTCCATGTGCGCGGAGACCTCGGCCACCGACTGGGCCCTGCGGCACAGCTCCAGGATGCGCAGCTGCTCCGGTTCCAGGGCCATCTCGTCGACCTCGGCGCGCGCGGCGATGACCACGCTGACCATGTCCAGCTGGACGGCGTCGGCGTGCTGCCGGCCCTCAGTGAGGATGTAGGGCCGGACGACCGACCCGGCCTCGTCCTGGCCGAGACCCGAATCGCGGGGATCCGCCATGGTGCCTCCCGTCACCCGGCCGACTCCGGCGCGGGCCTCCCGTCACCCCGGGGGGCCGCGTCCAGGAACCGGCCGACCTGTTCCACAAGGACGTTCATCTCGTACGCGATGAGGCCCACATCGGACCCCTCCTCGGACACCACGGCCAGGCAGGCGCCGCTGCCCGCGCCGGTGACGAACAGGTAGGCGCGCTCCATCTCCACGACGGTCTGCAGCACCTCACCGCCGTTGAACTGCTTGCCGGTGCCGCGGGCCAGGCTCTGGAAGGCCGAGGCGACCGCGGAGAGCTGCTCGGCGTCGTCCTTGCCCAGGTCGGCCGAGCTGCCCATGAGCAGGCCGTCGGCGGACAGGACGATCGCGTACCGGGCGCCCACCGCGCGCTCGACGAGCCCGTCGAGGAGCCAGTTCAAGTCCTTCGCAGCGTTGTTCGTCAAGGTCAGGAGTCCTTCTCAGTGTCCTCGGTGGTGTCGTCCTCGGCGGCGCGGCCCTGGCCGCGGCTCTCCTCGCGGCCGCGGCGGGTGCCCTGCTGGAACGCGGACATGTTCCGGCGCAGCCGCTCTGAGCGCTCCGGATCCTGTGGGGCGGATCCGGACGGGGGTGCGCCCTGCCCGCCGCCGTCGCCGTCCGCGGCGGGATCGTTCGGGCAGCGGTCGGCGAGCTGGGGGGCGAGGTTGGTCTGCGGGCGCCGCTTGGGCAGCGCCGGTCGGTCGGCGCCGTCGCCGGCCGGGGCCGGGTCGGGGCGGGTGTCGCGCGAGGCGGGGCCGGAGCGGAGCGAGCCGCGCCGGGGCAGGCCCGAGGGGGTGACGGTGGGGCCGCCGTCGCGGGCGGAGCCGTTCCCCCCTTCGCCGCCGGGGGCGGCGAACGGCGCCAGGGCACTGATCGCCTTGTCCGTCGGCTCCCCGGTGCGGACCTCCAGCGGGGCGTCCGGGGCGTCGTCCGGGGTCTCCGGGGCCTCGGCGGGGGCGTCGTCCGGCGCCGCGTCCGCGCCGTCGCCCCCGGCGGCCTCCTCGACCGCCTCCCGTTCCTTCGCGGCCGGGGACGGGCCGTCGGAGGCGCCCAGCAGGTCCCCGTCGGACGGCGCGGGGGAGGGCGCGGGGAGCCCGCGCGGCGACGCGGGCGCGGGGGCCTCGGAGATCAGCTCCGGCGGCAGCAGCACGATCGCCTGCACGCCGCCGTAGGGCGAGGAGCGCAGCCACACCTTGATCCCGTGCCGCTTGGCCAGCCGCGAGACGACGAACAGGCCCAGGCGCATCTTCTCGTTGAGCCGCATCACGTCGAACTCGGGCGGGTCCGCCAGCAGGGCGTTGGCCGACTCGAACTCGTCGTCCTGCATGCCCAGGCCGCGGTCCTCGATCTCCACGGTCACGCCGTTGGGCACCTGCTCGCTGCTGAGCATCACCCGGGTGTGCGGCGGGGAGAACGCGGTGGCGTTGTCCACCAGCTCGGCGACCAGGTGGATGACGTCGGCCACCGCCGGGCCGATCAGCGACACCCGGGCGATGTGGTTGCGCTGCACCCGCGAGTAGTCGCCGGACTCGGAGATGGCCCCGCGCAGCACGTCCACCAGCGGCATCGGGCGGTGCCAGGTGCGGCCCGGGTTCTCCCCGCCCAGGATGAGCAGGTTCTCGGCGTTGCGGCGGGAGCGGGTGGCCAGGTGGTCCAGCTTGAACAGCTCGGTGAGCTGGGCGGGGTCCTCCTGGTCGCGCTCCATCCGGTCGAGCAGGCGGAGCTGGCGGTGGATCAGGGTCTGGCTGCGGTGGGCGATGCTCAGGAACACCCGGTTCACGCCGTGCCGCAGCTCGGCCTGGTTGATCGCCGCCTCCACCGCGGTGCGCTGGGCGGTGTCGAACGAGCGGGCGACCTGGCCGATCTCGTCGTCGTCCTGGTTGGCGACCAGGTCGGGCAGCTCGTCGTCCAGCTCCACCGGCTCGTGCCGGCGCAGCCGGCCCATGATGCCGGGCAGCCGCCGCTCGGTGAGCTCCTCGGTGTCGTCGCGCAGCCGGTGCAGCCGGTCGACCAGGCGGTGCGCGGAGCGGGTGGCGGTGAGCACCGCCAGGATCGCCAGGGAACCGACGCCCGCGCTGCCCAGGACGGCCATGGCCATCGACCGGTAGGCCACGTTGGCCTGCAGGGACCCGGCGTACAGCGCCTCGTCGGCGCCGATCGCGGTGAGCTCGTCGAAGACGGCGAGGTAGGCCTCGTCCCAGTCCTCCTTGTCGACCGGCATCGGGAAGCGCTCGGTGACCTCGCCGGTGACCGGGTCGGTCTCGGTCTCGGCCGGGCGCTGCATGATCTGGTCGACGTACTCGTTCAGCCGCTTGAACTCGGGGGTCTCGGTCAGCTCCCGGTACCGCACGCGCTGCTCGGGGCCGAGGAAGGGGGCGGTCTGCTCCATCCGCGACTCGTAGGCGCCGAACTCCTGCACGAAGGCGTGCATGTCGGGGTGGCTCAGCTCGTCCTCGGCGAAGGAGCGGATGAGCTGGGCGTCGGCACGGCCGAGCTGGTCGACGGCGCGGAAGGTGGAGGTGGCGCTGACCCCCGGCCCCATCGACTCGGGGTTGGTGCCCGCGCGGGCCAGGTCGTCGAAGACGTCGGCGGCGGCGGCGGTGACGCCGTTGAAGAAGTCCAGGACCTCCCGGCGGGAGGCGGTGCCCGCCTTCACGGAGGCGCGGAGCTCCTCGATGCCCTCGTAGGACTCCTGGAGCCGGGTGATGCGCTCGACGGAGGACTCCGGGACGAGCGGCTTCAGCTCGTCGTAGTCCGTGATGATCGTGCCCATCTTGTCCGAGGACTCCTGCTGGGCCTCCTCCAGCTCACCGGCCAGGTCGTCCGGGTGCTCCAGGTACCCGACGGTGATGGTGCGCTCCTTCATCACCGTCGTCAGCGCCACGGCGGACGGCGTGAGGTAGGTCTCGTTGCCCTTGCTCAGGGCCAGCTCCATGGCGGCGTTGTAGAACAGGACGCCGCTGACGACGAGCCACACCGCGACCAGCGCCGCGGTGGGGGTCATGACGATCCTGCGGAGCCGGGTGCGGATGCTCGGGACCCGCCGCTTCTCTGCTTCCTGCACTGCTCTCCTATGGCCCGTGCCTTGAGCACACATGGACGCGGTGGAACGGCGAAGGGGCGTTCCGGTGCTTTCGGTGTGGAGGACCGGCGGCCGGTGCGCGCGCGGCGCCCTCCGGCCGGGCCGACCTGTCCGCGCAACGCGAGGAAGACGCGGGGATTCGGCCCAGGGATCGTATCTCGCCCGAGTAAGGGCGGGAATCGCCGGGGGGACGGGCCTCCAGGGGCTCTGCGGTGCGGTGGGGCAGGGAAGACTTTGGTCCCTAACTGGGCGTCCGTCGTGTGGATGTGGGCGTTTGCCGGGTTCGGTCCGACAGCGCTACGCGTTCGTAGCCTGACGAAGAATTATCGAATAGTTACAGAAGAGTGTCGGCGGGCGCCCGTACCGGCGGCTCCCGGCCGCCCCCGTCTCCGGATCCGGTGTTCTCCCGCGCGGCCGTGCGGGCGCGGCTAGCCTGGTGGACCTATGGGAGGGATTCTGGGCGCCGGGCCGGGAGGGGCCGTGGTCGCCGTACCGGCCGCCGTGTTCGCCGCGGCAGTGGGGGCGGCCCTGTTCTTCCGCGCCCACCTGGGGCGCTACGGGCGCGTCGCGGGCTGGCAGGGGCAGGCGACCCTGGCGGTGCTCGCCACCGCGCTGGCGGCGGGCGTGCTGGCGGTGTGGCCGCTGCCGCGCGGCACGGACGGGCTGTGCGCGATCGACGGCGGCGCCCCGGTGCTGGCCCAGCCGCTGTCCCTGGGCGCGCTCCCGGGGTCGTGGACCACGGCCGCCTTGCACACCGCGGCGGCGGCCGGGGTGCCCGCGGCCGCCGGGGCCCTGGCCCGCTACCGGTACCGGCGCGGGTTCTGGTTCACGCTGGCGCTGACCGCGCTGATCGCGCTCGCGGTGGAGGCCGTGCAGGCGACCGGGATGCTCGGGCTGTACCCCTGCGCCTACCGGGTGGCCGCGGTCGACGACGTGCTGCTGGGCGCGGCCGGGGGCGCCGCGGGGTGGCTGGCCGGGAGCGCGGCCGTGCGCGTCCTGCCGCGCGGGTGGCCCGGGGCCGTCATGGACGCGATGCCGCCGGGGCTGTCGCGGCGCCTCGGCGGGCACCTGCTGGACCTGATGCTCTGGTGGTACGGGACGCTGCTGCTGGCGGGCGTGCTGCTGCAGGCGGGGGTCGTCGCCGCCGGAGGAGCGGGTGCGGCGCACAAGACGGCGCTGGTGGCGGCGGCGGTACTGTTCGGCCTGCTGGTGCCGCTGCTGCGGAGGGACCGGAGCACACCGGGGCGGGCGAGCATGAGGCTGGCCGTCGCCGAGAAGGGGAGTCCTGGCCCAGCGGCGCGGTGGAGGTCGACCCTGCGGGCGGCGCTGCTGTACACGCCGGTGACGGTGCTGTTCGTGTTCGACCTGCATCCATGGGCGCTGCTGGTCGTGCTGATCCACGGGGCACCGGAACTGGTCCGCCGCGACCAGGCGGGCACCGCGGACCTGATGACGGGAACGCGGATCACGACGAGGACCGCGGTGGCAGGAGGCCTCCCGGGCAAGCTGATCCGGTACCGCCCCTCCCTCCAACCCGGCCCACCCCCACAGAGGGTGGGGAACTGAGCCTGTAGGGGCCGTTGCATCCCGACGCTGCTTGGCGGGCCCTCCCACCCCCTTGCCCGTGGTTCCGCTCTGCTGTCCCGTCACCGAGGTCACGGCGTGCCCGGGAGCATGATCCTCTGGCCTTGGGGACCGACCTCGATGAGGTGTTCCTCGACGCCCGGTCGCCCGGCGGCCTCCCACTCGTTCTGGGCCTTCTCGGCCAGCGCCCACAGGTCGCGGGGCCCGGAAGTGCGCACCCGGCCCACTTCATCGGCGGTGGCCCAAGCCCCGTCCGGGGTGAACAGCAGAGCAGCCCTTCCCATGCTGGTGATGCCGATGTCGGGCACCTCCGCCCACAGCCGGAACGCCGCGCCGGGCGGATCCAATGCGCGGGCGCCGATCTCGCTGCTCCGCTCGACCGCGTCCCGCAGGTCCATCGGCGGAGGGAACCGGCGCTGAGGGACGGCGAGGTCGTGGCGTGCGGGCATGAAGAACCCGGGTTCGCTGACACTGAACCCACCTGAGGCTGTGCCGTCCCCGTGCACCTCCAACCGAGCGAGATGCCCGACCCGCGGCGTGCCCACCGACCGCACATCGACCAGGACCAGGCCGCCGGGCCGGGTCTGGGCGATCCAGGCGTAGGGGACCTGTTCGACCGAGTGCGTGGCGATCACCCGGTCGAACGGGGCGTGTCCGGGCGCGCCCTCGGCACCGTCGCCCGTGACGACCGTGGGGAGGTGCCCCGCCCCGGCCAGCCGTCGGCACGCCGTCGAGGTCAGCGCGGGGCCGATGTCGACGGTGGTGACGTTCTCGCCTCCGAGCCGGGCCGAGAGCAGTGCGGCGTTGTAGCCGCTTCCCGTGCCGACCTCCAGCACACGGTGGCCGTCGCGCACGTCGAGCGCGTGCAGCATTGCGACCATGAGGGAGGGGCGGCTGGATGAACTGGTCGGCCACCAAGAGCCGGGCGCTTGCGGGTGTCGGCGGAGCTGGGTGATCAGCGAGTCGTCGGTGTAGACGCCCTCCAGCCATCCGGGATCCTCGGCCCCGACCCAGGTCGGGTCGCGATCGGCGGTCTCGTCGTAGTAGCCGGGAACGAAGAGGTGGCGCGGCACCTCCCGGAAGGCCCGTTCCCAGGCCGGGTCCGACAGCGGTTCCGGGGTGAGGTCGTCGGCCAGCCGTTCCAGAAGCGGGCCCCATCGGGCGCGCGGGACGTTGGTCATGGGGATGCCATCAGCTCCTCGGCGACCAGGTCGGACATCGCTACGCCGGTGGCCTCCTGAAGCCAGCCCCACTGGGCTCCGGGGCCGCACTCCAAGAAGAGCCAGTCGCGGTCGGTGAGGCAGAAGCCGAATACTCCGGCCGTCAGACCCAGCGCCGACAGGTAGCGGGTACAGCCCTCGGCCACCGGGGCGGGAACCTCGATCGGCGCGTAGTCGAGTGCGGCGTAATCCAGACGGAAGTCCCGCCGTGCCTCCGGGCGCTCGGCCCGGATGGCCACAGCCGCACAACCCCGAAGGGTGACCAGTAGGCGTGCGTCGACGGCCTTCTTCCCGGCCAGGTCGGCTTGGAATTGGTGAGCGGTCGCGGCCACGCCCCCGCCGATCTCCTCGGCGGCCACCGGTGATGTGTAGATCAGCCGCGGCTCGCCAGAGTCGGCGATCAGCTTGTGCATCAGTGCCTTGTACACCGCGCCGTCCCTCTGCCCGGCGGCGAATTCGCGTGCGGCGGCGGGATCATTGGTCACCATGGTGGGCGGGACGGACAGTCCGCAGCGTGCGGCGATTGCGAGTTGGAGCGGCTTGTACTCGGCGTCGGCCACCCGTCCCGGGGCTCCGGGTACCCAGCGTGCGTCCAGCGAGGCGAGAACACCGCCGAGGCCGAACCGGGCCTCGGCGGAGGCGAAGCGGGCTTCGGCCTCGCTCAGTCCGCGCGCCGGTTCGAAGGGGCGGGGCTGGCGGTAGTACACGGCTTCGATATCCACCAGATCGATCGGCCCTTCGGGGGTATGAATCGTGCCCTCCCAACCCGAGGGGCCGAGCTCGACCGCAAGACGAGCCCGGACGGGAAACCACGCCGTGTCGAAGCGGAGTGTGTTCACCCTTCGTGTGCCCAGGCACCGATCGACCAGGTCCGCCTCGCCGTCATCGGGTTCGGCCAGTAGGAGGACGCTCTTGCTCGGCCCCGTCAATCGGTCACCGTCTGGGTGTAGTCGTCGCGCCGGGTCCTGCTGTCGTCGGTGTACTCGGTGGGCACCGTCTCCTGGCGGGTGCTGGTGGGCTTTCCGTGCTTCCCGGTGGCGGGGGCGGCGGGCATCTCGCGGGCGCGGTCCATGCCCCACGGGCGGCCCGGTGTACAGGGCTGCGGGCGGATCGGGACGCGGTGGCCGGGCAGGCCGGTAGGGAAGCGGTCACGGGCGAGGGCCAGGGGAGAATCGCTCATGGTCGTCCTGCATTCTTCATCAGGGCGGACAGGGCGGGCAGTTCCATCCGGGGAGGACACGGTCGGAGCCGTGATCACTTCTCCGGCTTCGCATCGAGGAGCATCGGGGTGGAGTAGGCCCACGAGGCATAGAAGCCCCGGGCCAGTGGGGTGATGGGGGCGCCGAGTACGCGCCACATCACCCGGTTTCCGTGGAAGGGCTGGCGTCCATGCAGCCAGCGGGTGTTGTCCAGCAGCACACCCTCACCTGCCGCCAAGGGGTGCATGGTGGTGCATGCCTTGATGGCGTCCAACAATTCTGGCAGGTGTGGCTCTGCCCGAGGTGAGAACCGTGCGAGCTCGTCCAGACGCAGGCGGATGGTCCACCGGCCCTCGGAAGTGCGCTCGAACACTGCCCCGGCATGCCCTGTGGCGCCGCCGAAGTAGGCAGCCCCACGAGAGGACAAGACAGTCGCCGCCTGCGGGGCGCGTTCACACAGGAACGAGAAGACCTTCTCGCCGTCCACCAGTGTGGTCAGGCCACCGGAACTGCCCGGTCGTACGCAGGCCAGCAGCATCAGGTGCGGCGGGACGGGTACGCCGGCGCGTTCAGTGTGAGCGAGCAGCGCTTCCTGAGTGAACCCCGCCCGTCCTGGATCTCGACCGTCCGGGCGAGGACGAAGCACGGTTACACCGTCCGCTCCAGCATCAGGATGAGGGAACGCCGCCAGCAGCCGTCGGGCCGCTGCGGTGAATGCGGTGCGTTCGGCAGGCACGCGGACATGGGCCAGCCCTGTCTCGCGGAGCAGGGCCATCACCTCGCTGGAGGCCGCAAGGGGGACTCGCGTTCTGGTCACGCCTCGAGCATCCCGGGCGCTACTGCCTTGAGGCCAGTGACAATCTGTCAAGGAAGGTTCCGCCATTAGCGACCGGAAGCGGTGCTACGGTGCGCCCAGGATTCTCCCCGAGCCGGAAGCGAGCCCATGTCCGTCACGCACTTCCCGGTCTCCGTCAAGGGCGTCGTTATCCGCGACGAGCTGGTTCTGCTCCTGCGCAACGAGAGGAACGAGTGGGAACTGCCAGGCGGAAAGATCGACCTGGGGGAGACACCTGAGGAGTGCGTGGCACGAGAGATCACTGAAGAGGCCGGGTGGCCGGTCAAGACCGGCCCCATCCTGGACTCCTGGCTGTATTACATCTTCGCGGCCGACAGGCACGTATTCATCGTGACCTACGGGTGCACGACCACGTCGCGTGCCCCCCTCCAGATCTCCCACGAGCACAAGGAAGGGGCCATGTTCAGGCGGGAGGAGATCGACGCGCTGAACATGCCCGAGGGATACAAGCGCTCCGTCCACGCCTGGTTCAGCCACCCGGAACGGGCTCGGTGACCAGGCGGGCCCCACGTTGGATCTGGGTGCGCCCAGAGGCCCGTCCCGCCCTGGACAGCGGCGACCCGGGCCGTATTCTCGCCTGCTATCGCCGCTTGACCGGCACTTCTCAAGCCACACTGGCCGAGTACCTGGGGTACGACCCCTCCTATATCTCCCTCCTCGAACGGGGACGTCGCCGCTTGGCCGACCGTGCTGGGCTGGCGCACCTCTCCCGATCCCTGGCCGTCCCACCGCATGCTCTCGGCATCTCCACCGAGGATGACGCCGACTTCCGCGCCGCTCTCCAGTTCGGTGACTCCACCATCCGCCTGGCCGACATCGCACGCCAGGCCGGACGCGCTACCGAAGCCGTCGAAGAACTCTGGCCTCTCGTCGCTCGCCTGGAGGCCCGCCTGGCCGAAGGATGCGTGGACGCCTCAATCGTGTACCTGCTCGCCCGCGCCCGTACCACTCTCGGCGTGTGCCTGGGACACATCCTGGCTGAGGAACAGCAGTACGTTGCTGCACGCTGGACTGGAAAGGCTTTGGTGCTGGCCGAGCAGCTTGAGGGTGCCGAACTCCAAGGGCGGGTGTTACGCATGCACGGCAATGAACTTCGCAAGGCTGGAAGGAGCCGTGCCGCCACCGCACGTTTGACCCAGGCGCTCCACCTCACCCGCACTCCGGGAGAGCGCGGGCAAGCGCTCCTCCTGCTCGCCCGCGCCGCCGGGGAGTACGGCGACGCCAACGCCTTCGACGCCGCGATCAGCGAAGCGCAACACACCGCCGACCAGGAAGGGGCGTCGGGCATCCTGCTCACCGACTTCACTCTCCGGGAAGCCCGGATTCGTGGTTTCGCGGCCACCGGTCGTGCTGATCGGGCGACTCGTCTTGCACAGCAGGCCCCGCAGGAAGAACCACCGGCCCCGCAGTGGTCGGCGATCGAACGTGCCACCACTGGCCAGGCCCTTCTCGGGGCAGGGGATGTGGCCGGAGGTGAGGAGGCACTCACGGAAGCGCTCCTCGTCGCCGAGCGCCACCGTCTACCGCATCAGGTCCAGCGCATAGTCCGCACTGCAGAAGAGGGCCGCTTGCTCGAACTCGGCGACCGTGCGCGGGCTATCCTCCGCAAGTTGCGAGCTCTACCGATACCCCGATGATTTACCTCAGCACGCTGAAGTTGTGCGCTGACGCCCTCATACCGGCGCGGCGCCGGGCGATCCCGCATGAGGAGTATTGGACCCGCTGATCGGTCTCGCGGCGGCTTCACGAGGGAAAGGGCACTGCTCAGACCCGGTAGTCCTCGTGTGGAACCGCGCGACCCCATACCGACGCTGCGAACGTGCCGGTGGGCGCGCGCGACGCGGCCCGCGATCATCTGTGGCCTTCATCCGCTTTCGCAACTGGCCTTATGCCCGTCTTCCGGCGGAAGGCCATCGCCACCGCCGCCACCACCGCGGGGACCGCGATGTACTTGGCGGCGAAAGGGGCGATCGCCGCCGTCAGGACCAGTGCCGTCGCCGCGTGCGCGCGGGCCCGGCCCTGCAGCAGGCGCACCCCTGCGCCCATCCCCGCCAGGTACGTCACCAGCACCAGCGACGCCGGGATGCCCACCAGCGCCTCGGTCCCCCAGCCTCCCGCCCAGCTGATCGCCAGGCCCGCCGCGCCGCCGCCCGCCACGGTCAGGACGCCCGCCACCGGGACGCCGCGCGCGTCGCGGCGGGTGAGCGCCTCCGGCATCCACCCGTCGCGCCCCAGCGCGTAGGCGAGCCGGGACGTCGAGGCGAGGAACGTGTTCGTCGTCCCCAGGCTGATCACCGTCGCCAGGACGGCGGCGGCCACGGTCGCGCTGAACCCCAGCCCGGTCCCCAGCACCTCGCCCACCGCGACCCGGTCCACGGCCGGGTCGCCGTAGGTCCGCGTCCCCACCACAGCGAAGGCCACCCCCGTGTACAGGACCAGGACGACCGCCACCGTCGCCACGGTCGCCCGGCGCATGTCCCGGTGCACGTCCCGGAACTCGCCCGCCAGGTGCGCCACCGCCTCCCACCCGGCGAACGCGAGGAACAGCACCACGGCGGCCTCGGCCACACCCGCGACCCCGTGCGGGGCGAACGCGGCGGGGTCGGTGAACCCGTCCAGGGAGACGCGGGGGAGCGCGGCGAGGGCCGCGGCCAGCAGCATGAGCGCCACCCCGGCGGCGAGCACCAGCTGCGCCCGTCCGCTCAAGCGCATCCCCGCCAGGTTCGCCGCCGCGGCCAGGGCCAGGATGACGGCGGCGATCGGGTACGCGAACCACGGCCCGGCCCCCAGCGCCGCGGCCACGTAGTAGCCGCCGGTCAGCGGCACGACCGTCTGGCCGGCCACCGCGGAGGCGAAGTAGAACCACCCCGACAGCCCTCCCGCCGTCGGACCGAACGCCCGTGCCGCGTAGGTCGCGATGCCCCCGGCGTCCGGGAACCGGGTGGCCAGCGCCGCGAACGTCGTCGCCAGCGGCAGTCCCAGCAGCCCCATGAACAGCCACGCCAGCAGCGACGCGGGCCCGGCCATCGTGGCCGCCTGCCCCGGCAGCACCAGGACCCCCGCCCCCAGCACGGCTCCGGAATAGAGCGCCACCGCCTGCCCGAAACCGATGGTGCGCTGCGGCGCACCCGGCTCCGGTGCCGTTGCCCGACGACCGGTGACGCTCACCCTCGTTCCTCCTCCCGGACCGTGCGGCCGCAGGGGTCCCGGCGGCAGGAACCAGCCTCGGGGTTCCGCCGGAGCCCGGCCAGTGGCAAGCTTGCCGATATGCGCACGGATCTTGCCGCCCACCGCGTCGCCCTCGCTGTCATTGAGGAGGCACCGGTCTTCGAGGTCTCCGTCGCGTGCGAGGTCTTCGGCATCGACCGGCCCGACCTCGCCGATCCCTGGTACGAGATGCGGATCTGCGCCGCCCGCCCCGACACCGCGCTCGCGCACGGCCTGGCCCTGCGGGAGGCCCACCCCCTCGACGCCCTCGTCGAGGCCGACACCGTGCTGGTCCCGAACTGCACCGAGGTGGACCGGGCGCCCCGCGAACTGGTCGAGGCCGTGCGCGCCGCCTACGACGCCGGGGCCAGGATCGCCTCCATCTGCACCGGCGCCTTCGTGCTCGCCGCCGCCGGGCTGCTGGACGGCCGCACCGCGACCACCCACTGGATGCACGCCGCCGAGCTGGCCGCCGCCCACCCCAAGGTGCGGGTCGACCCCGCGGTGCTCTACGTCGAGGACGGCGGCGTCTACACCTCCGCCGGGACCGCCGCCGGGATCGACCTCTGCCTGGAGCTGGTGCGCGCCGACCACGGCACCGCGGTCGCCAACGCCCTCGCCCGCCGCCTGGTCACCCCGCCCCACCGGGAGGGCGGGCAGGCGCAGTACGTGGAGGCGCCCGCGCTCGCCCGCGACGACACCCGGTTGGCCCCGCTCCTGGAGTGGGCGCGCTCCCGGATCGCCGAGCCGCTCACCCTCGACGACCTCGCCCGCCGGGCCAACCTCAGCAGGCGCACGCTGGCCCGCCGGTTCGAGGACGCCCTGGGCATGCCGCCGCTGCGCTGGCTGCTGCGCGAGCGCGTCCGCCACGCCCAGCTCCTGCTGGAGACCACCGGGCTGCCCGTCGAGCAGGTGGCGGAGGCGAGCGGTCTGGGCAGCGCGGCGAACCTGCGCCGCCACTTCACCCGGCACGTGGGGGTCGCGCCGCTCGCCTACCGCCGCGCCTTCCTCGCCTCCCGGGAGCGGAGGGCCGGGGGGGCGGTAGCGCCCCTCACGCCCCCGGCGGCCTCCCGTGCGTCACGCGCAACACCGTACGCAGCGCAATCGTGACATCGGCCAGGGAACCCGCGGCCGGCCCCCGGCGTCGCAGACGGTATACCCCATCCACGGAACACAGCAGGGAGAACGGCCATGGGAGGAACCGGAAGCAGGCGTGCGGCGGCGGCGAGCGGTCTGGGAGCGCTGGCGCTGCTCCTCTCCGCGGGCTGCTCGTTCAACGCCAGCGTCGGGGACATGGAGCCGGTCGGCAGCCCGGACGCCGAGCAGGAGGGCGGGCAGGAGAGCGGCGGCGGCGCCGAGTCCCCCGAGGCGGGCGGCGACGCGGGCGCCGTCCCCGCGGACGAGGTCGCCCGGCAGGCATCCGACACCCTGGCGGAGACCGTCGGCCAGACGCCCGACTCCCTCACCTGTCCCGAGGACCTCCCGGCCGAGGTCGGGGCCTCCATCCGCTGCGAGCTCACCGCGGACGGCCAGACCTTGGGCGTGACCGTCACCGCGACCGCGGTCGAGGGCACGAACGTCGACTTCGACGTGGTCGTCGACGACGTCCCCGCGGGCTGACGCCCGCCGGGCCGGGGCCGGGACGCCGCTGTCCCGGCCCCGGGTCCCGGCTCCCGGGGATGGCGCTCACGGATGCGGTGGTCCATCATCGGACCCGGCAACGGCGACCCCCTCACCGAGGAGCCGACATGACGGACCCCGCGCACGGCGGCGGCCCCCTGGACGTCCTGGAGCGCATGCTGCCGCTCCTGCGCGACAAGGACCTCGACGCACTCGCCGACCTCTACACCGAGGACGCGGTGCACGAACTCCCCTTCGCCCCTCCCGGCGCTCCCCGCCGCATCGAGGGGCGTGAACGGATCCGGGAGTACTTCTCCTCGACGCTGGCCCACGTCCCCCTGGAGTTCCACGCGTTCCACCCGGTCGCGGTGAATCCCGCGGCGGACCCGCAGGTGGTCGTCGCCGAATACGACGCCGAAGGTGTGGCGGCCCCCACCGGCCGCCGGTTCACCGTCCGCTACCTGTGGGTGCTGCGCGTCGTCGACGGCCGGATCGCCGAGTGGCGGGACTACTGGAACCCTTCGCAGATCCTGGACCTGCAGGGATAGACGAAGGCCCGTCCCGCGCGGGGGCACGGCGCGGGACGGGGGCGTCAGGGCCGGTCAGCCCGTCGTCGCGTGGGCCTGCTCCGACGGGTCGGGGGCGGCCGGCCCCTCCACCGAGGGGGCGGTCGGTGCGTTGCGCGGCAGGGCGAGCGTGATGAGCAGCCCGGCGAACATGCCCGCCGCCGCCAGCAGGACGGCGACGAACCCGCCGTCGGCGAGCGCCGTGAGCTCCGCCTGCCCCTCCAGGCCGGCCGCGCCGGCGCTGGACACGCCGATCAGCAGCGCCATCCCGATCGCGTTGCCGATGTTCAGCGTCGTGGTCGCCACGCCGTTGGCCACGCCCTGCTCCTCGGGGGCCACGCCGGTGGCCGCGGCGATCCACATCGCCGTCCAGACGATGCCCTGTCCCACGCCCGAGACGATCAGCCCCGGCAGGGCCATCGCGTAGGTGGCCTCGGCGTCGAACCCGACGGCCAGCAGCGCGGTTCCCACGACCCCGATCCCGAACCCGAGGAGGAGGGTGCCGCGGGTGCCCATCCGGTTGGTGAGCCGCTCGCCGAGCTGCGTGCCGGTCATGATGGCCAGCGACGGGACGAGGAACCCGAGCCCGGTCTGCAGGGCGCTGAACCCGTGCACCGTGTTCAGCAGGACGGTCAGGAAGTAGGGCAGCGCGCCGAAGGTGCCCATGTAGATGAAGGTGACCGAGGCGCCCACGGTGAGGTTGCGCCCCTTGAAGAGGCGGAACGGCATCAGCGGGTCCTTGCTGCGGGCCTCGGTGAGGGCGAACAGGGCGAGGAAGACGGCGCCGACGGCCAGCGAGCCGACCACCAGCAGGTCGCTCCAGCCGACCTCGGTGCCCTGGACCAGGCCGAAGACGACCAGGGTCGCCCCGACGGTGGCGGTGATCGCGCCGGGCAGGTCGAAGCGGCGGCCGCGGGTGCGGGCGCCGTCGGCGGGGATGACCGCGAGCGCGGCCAGGGCCACGCCCCCGGCCAGGGGCACGTTGACGAGGAAGACCGCGGGCCAGCCGAACAGCTCGGTCAGCACCCCGCCCAGCAGGGCGCCCACGGTCAGGCCGCTGGCGCCCGCGCCGCCCCAGATCGCCAGGGCGCGGTTCCGCTTGGGGCCCTCCTCGAAGAGGGTGTTGACCAGCGACAGGGTCGAGGGGAGGAGGAGGGCGCCGCCGATGCCCTGGAGGGCGCGGGCGGCCACGATGACCTCGGGGGACCAGGCCAGGCCCCCGGCCAGGGAGGAGACCGCGTAGGTCGCCAGGGCGGCGACGAAGACGCGGCGGCGCCCCAGCATGTCGGCCATGCGCCCGCCGAGCAGGAGGAAGCCGCCGGCGAACACGACGTAGGAGCTGACCACGAGCTGCTGGGTCTGCCCGGGGAAGCCCAGGTCGGCGCCGATCTCCGGGAGGGCCACGAACACGATGTTGATGTCCAGCGAGAAGATGAGCTGCGCCGTGGCCAGGAGCGCCAGGCTCCATCCCAGGCGCGCCCCGGTTCCCGTGGCACGGGTCGATGCGGATGACATGGGTCGGTCGCTCTCCAGGTCGAGGGGGTGAACGCGCACCACTCGGTGCGACTGTTCGCAAATTTACGTACGGTCGGATCGTTCCGTCAACCCGTGCGCCGCCCCCGCGGAGGGCCGCCCGGCCCGCCGTTCCGGGTGTTCGGCGCGGTCACGGGGGCTGTCGAAGGTCGGATTGTCGCGGTATAGTCAGACTGTGATTCCGCAGCACCCCGAGCGCGACCAGATCCGCATCGACAACGTGATGTCGGCGCTGGGCAACCCGATGAGGCTCGCCGTGGTCCGCGTCCTGGCCGACGGCCGGGAGCACACCTGCGGCAGCATCCTCGACGGCGTGTCCAAGTCGACGATGACCCACCACTGGCGGGTCCTGCGCGACGCCGGCGTCATCTGGCAGCGCCCGTCCGGGCGGGAGAACCTGCTCTCGCTGCGGCGGGAGGACCTCGACATCCGCTACCCCGGCCTGCTGGACTCCGTCCTCACCGGTGCGATGGTGGACGGCGGCTCCGGGGCCGCCCTCGCCTGAGCGGCGCCCCCGGCGCCCCCGGCACCTCCGCGGCCCGCCTGACCGCGTCCAGGACCCGCGCGCACACGACCGCGTCGGCGGTCGTCGCCGCGCCGCCGCCCGGCCCCGCGGCGGGGTCCGCCAGGGAGCCGATGAAGTGCGCGGAGGCGTCCTCGGCCGCCGGGGCGCGGTGGTGCTCGACATCCGCCCCGCCGGGCGCGTCCACCCGCAGCACACCGCCTCTGACCCGCAGGGCCCCCTTCTCGCCGCGGATGCTCAGCCCGAGCCCTCCCGGGCGCGACGTCCAGTCCGCCCGGAGCAGGGCCGGGACCCCGCCCCAATCCAGCAGGGCGACGCCGCCGGAGTCGGTGTCCGCGCCCCCGCGGTGGGCCATGCGGGCCGACCGGACCCCCTGCTTCCGGCGCGGGTCCAACCAGAGCAGCAGGTCGACCAGGTGCAGAGCCAGGTCGGCGAACCCGCTGCCGCCGCCGTGGCGCTCGGTGAGCATCCAGGCGGCGCCGCCGGAGAACACCCCGTCGAGCAGGCCCGGATGCGCGAAGTAGGCGCGTACCGCCGTCGGCGCCCCGATCGCGCCTGCGGCGAGCAGGGCGCGCACCCTCCGCATGACCGGGGCGCTCCGCAGGAACATCGCCATGGACACGCGCGCCTCGGCCGCGGCGGCCGCCGCGTGCAGCGCCTCCGCCCCGGCCGCGTCGGCCGCCAGCGGCTTCTCGCACAGGACGGGCACCCCGGCGCCGAGCGCGGCCGGGAGCAGGGCGGTGTGCTCATCGGTCCGGGACGCGATGATCGCCGCGTCGGCGCCGGAGAGCGCCTCCTCGGCGGACCCGGCCCGGCGGACCCGGACGGTCGGGTCCGCCGGGTCCGGGCAGGGGAGGGGAGCCCCGGCCGAGGGCAGCACCCCGGCCAGGCCCGCCCGGGGGTCGGCGGCCACACGCCGCGCATGGTCGCGCGCGTGCACGTGGGCGGTGCCGAGCAGGGCCACCCGGACGGGCGCGGGTGCGCTCACCCGGACCCGACCGCGGACCGGGGGGCGGCCACATGGGTGAAGTTCCGGTTCCAGTAGGTCAGCGGGCGCGCGTCGTCCAGATGGGCCTCTTCGACGTGGCCGACCAGGATGCTGTGGTCTCCCCCGCCGAGAACCTGCCGCATCGAGCACGCCAGGCGCACCGCGGCGTCGGAGAGGCCGGGAAGCCCCAGTTCGCAGGCGACCATGTCGCCCGCGGCGAAGCGGTCGACGCCCGAGGTGGCGAACGTCCGGGCCACATCGGCCTGGTCGTGCGCGAGCAGGTTCACCATGAAGTGCGACGCGGACACGAAGGCCTCGTGCGTGCTCGCCGAGCGGTCCAGGCACACCAGGACCAGCGGAGGGGACTTCGACAGCGAGCAGAACGAGCTGCTGGTGAACCCCCAGCGGCGCCCGGAGGCGTCCCGGGTGGTCACGACGGAGACCGGGGAGGGGACCCGCGCCATGGCGTCGGTGTAGTCGGTGCCAGAGATCGCCATTGTCTAACTCCGCAGGATCGGGTGGTCGGTGCGGTCAACGCGCCGCGTCGGAGACGAAGTCGCGCAGCCACGCGGTGAAGTCCGGACCGAGTTCGCCGTGGCGTGCGGCCAGGCGGACCACGGTCCTGAGGTATTCGGCACGGTCGCCGGTGTCGTAGCGCTCGCCCCGCATGAGCACGCCGTGGACCGGCCCCCAGGTGCCGGGATCGGCGGCCATGGTCCGCAGCGCGTCGGTCAGCTGGACCTCGCCGCCCAGTCCCGGGCCGATCTTCTCCAGCGCCGCGAAGACCCGCGGGGAGAGCACGTAGCGGCCCACGACCGCCAGGGTGCTCGGCGCCTCGTCCGCCGACGGCTTCTCCACGAGGTCGGCCACGCGGACGGTGCCCCCCTCGGGGGCGCCGTCGACCGCGGCGCACCCGTACAGCGGAATCCGCTCGCGCGGGACCTCCATCAGCGCGACCACCGACCCGCCGTGCTCCTCGCGCACCCGGAGCATGCGCTCCAGGAGCGGGTCGTCGTCGGAGAGCAGGTCGTCGGGGAGGAGCACGGCGAACGGCTCGTCCCCGACGTGCATGCGCGCCTGGAGGACGGCGTGCCCGAGTCCGAGCATCCGCCCCTGGCGCACGAAGTGCAGTCCCACCTCCTCGCGCAGTTCACCGAGCCCGGCCAGCCGTGCCGCCGCGGACGCCCCGGCGGCGCCGTCCAGCTCCGGCGCGTGGTCGAAGTAGTCCTCCAGGGCGGACTTGTTGCGCCCGGTGACGACCAGGACGTCGGGGAGCCCGGACGCGACGGCCTCCTCCACCACGTACTGGAGGGCCGGCCTGTCGACGATCGGGAGCAGCTCCTTGGGGACGGCCTTGGTGACGGGGAGCAGGCGGGTCCCGTATCCCGCTGCGGGGATGACCGCCTTGGTCGGGGTGGTGCCGGGAAGGACGGGGATGGGCATCTGTGGCGCTCCCAATGCGTCAAGGGGTGGTGACCGGTGCGGCGGTGAGGGCGGACAGGAACAGGTGCGCCCACGCGTGGACGTCGTTCTCGGCGAGGTGCGCGCGCATGGCCGCCATGCGGCGGGCGGACTCCTCGGGGGACTGTTCGACGGCGCGGACCAGCGCCTGCGCGATGTCGGCCGGGTCGAAGGGGTTGACCAGGTGGGCCTCGGCCAGTTCCGCCGCGGCCCCGGCGAACCGGCTCAGCACCAGCGCTCCGCCGAGGTCGCCCCGGCTGGCGACGTACTCCTTGCAGACGAGGTTCATCCCGTCCCGGTAGGGGGTGGCCACCAGCACGTCGGCGGCGCGGTAGAGGGAGGCGAGCCGCTCACGGTCGAGAGTGTCGTAGAGGTAGTGGACGACCGGCGCTCCGACCGACCCGTACTCCCCGTTGATCCGGGACACCGCCTCCTCGACCCGGCGCCGGGTCCGCGCGTACTCCCGCATTCCGGACCGGGTGGGCGTGGCGACCTGCACCATGGCGACCTCGCCGGGGCGGAGCCGCCCCTGCTCCAAGAGCCGCCGCAGCGCCTCCAGGCGGGCCTCGATGCCCTTGGTGTAGTCCAGGCGGTCGACGCCCAGGAGCAGGTGGTGCGGACGGCCGGTCCGCTCGCGTATCTCGCGCGCCCGCGCCCGGGTCCGGGGGCGCGAGGCGAGCCCGTCGTACTCGGCCGGGTCGATGGAGATGGGGAACACGCCGACGTCCACGTCCCGCCCGTCCCGGCGCAGGCCGTACCGGAGCGCCGCGGAGCGCGGCGGCCCGGGCGGCCCGGTCCCCAGTTCCGCCAGGCAGGACGCGAAGCCGTCGGCGTGCTCTGCGGTCTGGAACCCGATGAGGTCGGCCCCCAGGAGGCCGTCCAGGATCGCCCCGGCCCAAGGGAGCCTGCGCATCAGGTCCTTGCCGGGGAAGGGGATGTGCAGGAAGAAGCCGATGCGGGTGTCCGGCCGCAGCCTCCGGAGCATTCCCGGAACGAGCTGCAGGTGGTAGTCGTGCACCCAGACGGTCCCGCCGGGCGGCGCCGCGTCCGCCGCCGCCCGCGCGAACCGCTCGTTCACGCGCGTGTAGCCGTCCCAGTGAGCGGCGTCGACCACCGGCGGCACGACGGCGTCGTGGTACAGGGGCCAGAGGGCCCCGTTGGAGAGCCCTTCGTAGTAGGTGGCGTACTCGTCGGCGCTGATCGGGACGGGGACCAGCGTGGGCCCGTCCCGGTCGGGCGCGGGCGGGGCGGGCGCCGCGCCCTGGGAGGGGGTTCCCGCCCATCCCACCCAGGTGGTGCGCCCGGAGCCCCCGCGGCTGGACAGGGCGCTGACGAGGCCGCCGGGACTGCGCTTCCAGCGGACCGTGCCGTCGCCGGTGCCGACCGCGGTGACGGGGAGCCGGTTGGCGACGATGACCGGCTCGGCGGTGTCGCTCGGTTCGACGATGGGTTCCATTGCTCGCTGCCTCGGATTCCCTAGGGAGCGGGGAGGCGCCTGCCTCCCCACCCGGAGGTCGGTGCTCGGCGTTGAGCCGCCGCGCGGGGGCGGCGCGGATCAGTCGCGGAAGTCGATGACGGTCTTCATGTCGGTGGTGCCCCGGTAGTTCTCCAGGACCGAGACGAGGCGGTCGTGGTCGCCGAAGGGAATGACACGGGAGAGCAGCGCCGGCGCGTCGATGACGCCGGAGGTGAGCATGTGCATGGCCGCGGCGATGACGCCGGCGGACTTGTACATCGGGAAGCTCGTCACGTCGAAGGGGGCGGAGCCGACCGTGATGCCCTTGGCCAGCATGAGCCAGGTGTCGAACTTCTGCATCTCCTGGGAGGCGCCGTAGAGGACGTACTTCCCGCGGGGCTTCAGGCGCCGCATCGCCATGCGGCGGGGGTCGCGCTCCTCGTCCCCCTTGATGGGCGGAAGGGCGTCGAAGACGTAGTCGAAGGTGTTCTCCTCGACGTCGGAGACGAACCGGTCCGGCAGGTACGACGCGTCGGAGAACTGCCGCCGCGCGAAATCGTTGCGGTCGGGGCTGGAGTCGACCGAGGCCACCGAGTGCGGGGCGAAGAGCCGCTTGATGATGCTCCCGGCGATGACGCCGATCGGGCCGGTGCCCAGGACCAGCACCCGGTCGCCGATCTGCGGCGGGTGGGTCAGGATCGCCCGCAGCGCCCCGGTGGCCGGCTCGATGAAGGAGGCGTGGGTGTCGGCCAGCTCCGGGGGGACCTTGACGGCCGCGGCCCGCCGGTCGTCGTGGAAGTTCCGGTCGGCCCAGAAGACGTCCTCCTTCACCTGGCCGGCGAAGATCGGGCGCACCGTCCGGTACTCGGCGAACCCGCCGAAGTCGGTCTGGCCCCAGTACACGACCCGGTCGCCGACCTCCAGGCCGTCGGCCGGAGGGACGAAGCCGGGACCGATGTCGACGACCTCCCCCAGGTACTCGTGCCCCAGGATCACCGGGTATTCGGAGGGGAAGAGGTTCCCCTCGAACATGGAGATGTCGGTGGAGCAGATGGAGACGCACCGGGTCTTCATCAGCAGCCCGTCGTCCGGGGTGACCGGCTTGGGGATCTCCGCCATGACCGTCTTGCGGGGGCCGAGGAGCTGAAGGGCCTTCATCGTCGTCGTGTGCACGGTGGTCGCCGTCATCGTCGTCCTTTCTCGGATGCGGTGGTGCGGTGCGGGGGAGTGCGGGGCGGGGCCGGTCTCACCGGCGCATGACCAGGTCGCCGCCGAGGAGGAAGCCGCCGACCGTTTCGTAGTGGGTGGGGGACAGCGTGATGTGCTTGGTGGCCGAATGGACGTCCCGCAGGCAGCGCTCCAGGCGGCTGGAGGTGTAGAGCGAGCCCGTCCCGGCCAGCACGTAGGCCTGGTTCACCGTCTCCACGGCGGCCTCGGCCGCGTTCACGGCGCTGAGCCGGATCAGGGCGCTGAGCCGGTCGCCCCCGGTCTCACCGGACTCCTCGGCGCAGCGCGCGGCGTCGTCGAGGACGACGCCCGCGGCGTGCAGGCGCATCTCCAGCCGGGCCAGCCGCTCCTGGAGCACCGGGCTGTCGGCCAGGCCCCGGGACCCGGCCGCCGGGATCTTCCCGGCGACCACGGAGCGCAGCGTGTCCAGCGCGTCCCGGCCGATACCGAGTGCGGTGGAGGCCGAGGTGAACGGGCCGAAGTCGTAGTAGCCGATGGGATAGGCGCGGGTGGGCGCGGGCGGGCGGTTGAGATCGGCCCCGGCGACGGTGAAGTCGTCGGGCACGAAGACCCCGTCGACGCTGAAGTCGTTGCTGCCGGTCCCCCGGAGCCCCAGCGTGTGCCAGGTGTCGGAGAAGTGGGCCTGTTCCTTGGGGATGAACAGCATGCGGACCTCGGGGGCGCCGCCGACGGTGCGGCGGTCCCCGTCCTCGGTGACGAAGGCGGCGCACACGATCCAATCGGCGTGCGCCGATCCGCTGGCGAACCCCCAGGTCCCGGACAGGATGTAGCCTCCGTCGGCCTTCTCGGCGCGCCCGGCGGGGTTCACGGCCCCGACCACGAACCCGTCGGAGTCGAGGAACAGCTTGCGGGCGGTGGGCACGGGCAGGTAGTCCGACAGTCGGCCGATCGCCCCCTGGACGCCGATCTGCCAGGCGATCGAGGCGTCGATGCGGGCGAGCTCGCGAATGGCGGTGGAACCGGCCGGGATGGAGGCGGCCGATCCGCCGAACGCGGTCGAGACCCACAGGCGGGTGAGCCCGGATTCGGCGAGGGCGCGAAAGGTCTCTTCGGGGGTGGCGCGGTCGGACTCGGCCGCGTCCCTGTTCTCTTGGAGGAGCGGGGCGAGTGCGCGGACGCGGTCCCGCCATTCCTTCCGGTCCGGGGGGAGATCGCGGGTGAACAAGTGGGCGAAGGTGTTTCTCCGGGACATGTGCATTCACCTTGAAAAGAGCGTCGTCACGGAAGTTCGTTAGTACGCGTACATACAAACTATCCGTCGTGATCCGCCTCGTGGAAGGGCGGGGATGTTTCAAGTATGGCGGCGTCGCCGGGAAGGTCAACAGGTATGCGGGGCCGTCCGGTTGCGGTCGCCGCCCCTGGAAGGCGCTGCTGACCTGCGCGGTCGCCGGACGCCTTCGTGATGACGAAGAGTGGGCCCCCTATCGCGGGTGGTGATAATCGGTGCGGGGGCTGCGGTTCCTCTGTGGAGTGGCCATTGGACGTTTCGGCGCTCTTGTGATGTGGAGCACACGCATAAACCGTCGCGTCCGCATCCGGTCAATAGGTGTGAAGGCGGCGGAAAGAATGGAGGCGCTTCCCTTCGTGGGTGCGAAGTGTCACTTCGCGTAGTGGCGCCGTGGCCCACGGTGCCGCAATCTCTTTTTGGGAAACTTTTTCTCGCGACACGGCAGGAGGGTGTTCGGTGAATGTTCACAGAATTTCGTGTTTCGGGGGCCGTGTATGGTGCGCGTCACATCAAGGTGGAACGGACGGAATGCAGGATTCTGTGGACACGCGGGCGTCACTCCCGTCAGCCGCTGTAGTCCCTCCAGTTCTGGCAGTTCAGTAGGCAGGACGCCTCGTCGATCAGGTCCTCGGGGTCGTCGATCTCGCGTTCCTCGATGGAGTGCGACAGCTCGACCAGGTCCACGCCCCATGAGTCGGTCCTCAGGCGGGCGGCGCGCTCGCCGGGGAACTCCAGGCGGGCCTCCCTCCACCCGTGCGGCCACTGGAGCCTGTGGTCGGGCTCTTCGCTGTCCAGATAGGCGGGGTCCATGCTCGTGACGATGGCGCCGTCCCGCCGCGCGCACTCCTCAACGCTGACCGTGGTCAGCTCTTCCCCCGGGCCGCAGGAGAGGAGGCCGGCCGCCGTGGGCCCGGAGGATTCCGGGTCGGGGGCGGGCGGCGTGGTGCCCAGGAGCACCGTCCGGCCGAACCAGTCGCGGTAGACGAGCTCGGTGAAGCCGCTCTTCCCGTAGGCGTGGGTGAACCTCCAGCCCGGCGCGTCGAGCACCGCGACGCTGGAGTACCCGGCCAGGTCGGCCGCCGCCTCCTCCTGCTCCTCCTGTGCCTCGGCGTGGCGCAGTCCGCCGTGCGCCACGAAGGCCATCGCGATGACCGTCGCCCAGGCGGCGTAGCGGCGGTACTCGGTGTCGCGGAAGCCTGCCCCCACGAGCATCGCGATGAACACCGCCGGGGCCGACGACAGCACGATGGGCAGCGCCCAAATCTCGTCCAGCGGCCTCCAAAGCAACAGGAGGCCGGCGGGAGCGACACACGCCGATACGAGCCCTACCAGTCCGCCGACGATGTAAGGGTGCTCCACACGGCGCTCCCTGAGTCTGGCCCCCGCGATCCACATCACGACGGCCCCGGGCGCCAGGGCCCTCAGTGTGAGCGATACGGCCGTGGGGTCGACGCTGGTCACGGTGATAAGGAGGGGCACGGTGCCGAGCACCGTGGCCACGGTCGCGATCGGGGTGTAGAGGAACGCCACGATGGCGGCCTCTTTGACCGGGCCCTGGGTGGGGCCGTCGTGAGAGTCGGACATGGTCGCTTGGAACCGGCCGCGCCTCAAGGCGTTCCGTCGGGGCCGGACTCGGCCAACCGGCCCTACCCTCCCGTGAACCTCGGCTCGCGCTTCTCCGCGAAGGCTCGGGCGCCCTCCTCGGCGTCCTCGGACGCCATCACCTCCCAGCCGACCGCGTCGCTGACCTTGAGCGCCTCCTCCTCCGGCATGCCCTCGGTCTCGCGGTGGACGCGCAGGATCGCCTGGACGGCCAGCGGGCCGCACGCGGCGATCTCGTGCGCCACCCGCATCGCCTCCTCCAGTGCCGACCCGTCCGGGACGACCCGCGTCACCAGGCCGATGTCCGCCGCCTCCCGCGCCGTGTACGACCGGCCGGTCAGCAGCATCTCCATCGCGTGCGCGTACGGGATCTGCCTCGGCACCCGGATCGCGCACCCTCCCATCGGGAACAGGCCGCGCCTGGCCTCGTACAGGCCCAGCACCGCCCCCTCCCCGGCGACGCGCACGTCCGTGCCGACCACCAGCTCGGTCCCGCCCGCCACCGCCGGGCCCTCGACCGCCGACACCAGCGGCTTGGGCGGCCGGTCCTGCCGCAGCAGCCCCTTCCAGTGGAAGTCCTCGATCTCGGCCGCCCGCGCGTTCACGCGCGGATCCTCCGACGGCCGCCCCATCCCCTTCAGGTCCGCCCCGGCGCAGAACACCCCTCCCGCGCCGGTGAGCACCCCGACCCGCACCCCCGGCTCGGCCGCGATGTAGGCGAAGGCGTCCGCCAGCCCCACGAGCATGTCCGTCGACAGCGCGTTGCGCGCCTCCGGGCGGTTCATCTCCACGGTGACGATGGGCCCCTCCCGGCGCACCGCGCAGTGGGGGGTGGAGAGGGGCAGGGGCGTGTCCTCCGCTGGCCGGTCCTTCATGGGGGCCTCCCGTCCGCCGGGCGCGCCGACGCGTGCGTTAACGGTGTTCTCGGGGCCTAGGTGAGAACTGATTCTAGATCGGAAAAACGCTGTTGGACACGGCCTAGTCACAAAAAGAAGAACGTGCTCTACTTTTCGGGGAGTCCGCTTCCGTGTGACGGAGGTCTCCATGTCGGACACCGCCCCCCTCGGCTTCTGGAGGACCGCCCGCGCCCACCCCGACCGCCTCGCCTGCGTCGACCCCGACGGGACCGAGCACACCGCCGGAGCCCTCCTGGCCCGCGCGAACCGCCTCGTCCACGCCCTGCGCGCGCTGGGACTGCGCACCGGCGACGGCATCTGCGGCCTGACCCCCAACGGGTCGGACGGCCTCACCCTCTACCTGGCCGCGCTCCAGGCCGGCCTCTACTTCACCCCCGTGAACTGGCACCTCACCGGCCCCGAGATCGGCTACATCACCGCCGACAGCGGCGCCAGGGCCCTCTTCGTCCACGAGCGGTTCGCCGAGGCGGGCCTCCACGGCGCCGACGCGGCCCGCCTCCCCAAGGAGGCGCGCATCGGATTCGGCGGCGTCCTCGGCTTCGTCCCCTTCGACACCTTCACCGGCGGCCACCCCGACCGCATGCCCGAGGACCGCACCGCCGGGCAGACCATGCACTACACGTCGGGCACCACCGGCCGCCCCAAAGGCGTGCGCCGCGCCCTCAGCGGCCTGGACCCGGACGACGCGGCCGAGCTGGGCACCGCCCTGTTCGGGTTCTTCGGCATCGAACCCGGCCCCGGCAACGCCCACCTGGTCACCGCGCCGACCTACCACACCGCCGTCACCCAGTTCAGCACCACCGCCCTGCACATGGGCCACACCGTCGTCTACATGGACGGGTGGGACGCCGAGGAGTTCCTCCGCCTGGTCGAGCGCCACCGCGTCACCGGCACGCACATGGTCCCCACCCACTTCAAGCGCCTGCTCCACCTGCCCGAGGAGGTGCGCTCCCGCTACGACACCTCCTCGATGCGCTGGCTCGTGCACGGCGCCGCCCCCTGCCCCGAGGAGGTGCGCGCGGCCATGTTCGCCTGGTGGGGGGAGTGCATCTACGAGTACTACGCCGCCACCGAGGGCGGCGGCACCGTGCAGCGCCCCGAGGACCGGCACGCCCACCCCGGCTCGGTCGGCCGCCCCTGGCCCATCACCGAGCTGCGCATCGTCGGCGACGACGGCCGCACCCTCCCGCCGGGCGGGACCGGCACCGTCTACATGCGCATGCTCGGCCCCGACTTCGAGTACAAGGGCGACCGCCGCAAGACCGACGAGGCCCGCCTCGACGGGTTCTTCACCCTCGGCGACATCGGCCGCCTTGACGAGGACGGCCACCTCTACCTGAGCGACCGCACCTCCGAGGTGATCATCTCCGGCGGCGCCAACATCTACCCCGCCGAGATCGAGAAGGAGCTGCTCACCCACCCCGAGGTGATGGACGCCGCGGTGTTCGGCGTGCCCGACGACGACTGGGGCGAGCAGGTCAAGGCCGTCGTCGAGCCCGCCCCCGGCTCCGAGCCCGGACCGGAGCTGGCCGAGCGCATCCGCGCCCGCCTGCTGGGCCGCCTGGCCCGCATGAAGCACCCCCGCACCATCGACTTCATCGCGCAGATGCCCCGCGAGCCCAACGGGAAGCTGCCCAAGCGCCGCCTCCGCGACCCCTACTGGGAGGGCCGTGAGAAGAATGCCGACTGACCCCCCGGGGCCCGGACCCCTCGTCGGGGCGCACACCGTCGCCTTCCCCGGCGGCTACACCCGCAGCACCGGCCCCGTCATCGGCCGCTTCCTCACCGAGCTGCGCGACGGCCGCCTGGTCGGGGTCCGCGCCGCGTCCGGCCGGGTGCTGTTCCCGCCCACCGAGTACGACCCCCGCGACGGCTCCCCGGTCACCGGCGACTTCCCCGAGGTCGGCCCCGCCGGCACCGTCCAGGCCAGGTGCTGGGTGGCCGACCCCCGCCCCGCCCACCCCTTCGACCGCCCCTTCGCCTGGGCGACCGTGCTCCTCGACGGCGCCGACACCGCCCTGCTCCACGCGCTCGACATGGGGGAGGGCGCAGGGACCGACCCGCCCCGGTCCCTGCGGGCCGGGCTGCGCGTCCGCCCCCGCCTGCGCCCCGAGGCCGAGCGCACCGGCGCCATCACCGACATCGCCTGCCTGCGCCCCGAGGTGACCGGGGTCCGCGACACCGGCCGCCTCGACTACACCGTCCGCGCCGACGCCGCCCTCACCCGCTACCTGGAGGCCCAGACCGAAGGGCGCATCCTCGGGTCCCGCGCCCGCAGCGGGGCGGTGTACGTGCCCCCGCGCGACGTCGACCCCGCCGACGGCACCCCCGTCACCGGGGACGTGGAGCTGCCGCCCACCGGCACCCTCACCACCTTCTCGGTCAACCACGTGCCCGACCCCCGCGCCCCGCAGGTCCCCTTCGTCACCGGATACGTCCGCCTGGACGGCGCCGACGTCGACCTGCTGGCGCTGGTCAGCGGCGTCGACCCGGGGCGGGTCCGGCCGGGCATGCGCGTGCGCGCCGAATGGCTCCCGCCCGGGGAGCGCAGCCGCGCCCGCCCGAGCATCCGCTGGTTCGTGCCGGAGGAAGGCGCCGAAGAGCAGGCGGGGGAGGCGGAGGGCCGATGAGCGCCGCGAACCCGGCCCACGTCGCCGTCGTCGCCTACGCCGCCGACGTGCACCCGGGCGGCACCGCCGCCGCCGAACCCGCCCTGGTCCACCGCGCCGTCACCGCCGTCCTCGGCCAGGCCGGGATCGACCGCTCCGACATCGGCTTCACCTGCTCGGGCAGCTTCGACTACCTCGCCGGGGCCCCCTTCTCCTTCGTCGGGGCCCTCGACTCCCTGGGCGCCTGGCCGCCCATCAGCGAGAGCCACGTGGAGATGGACGCCGCCTGGGCGCTCTACGAGGCGTGGCTGCACCTGCTCGGCGCGGAGGAGGGGAGCGGCATCGCCCTCGCCTACGGCTTCGGCAAACCCACCCAGGGGTCGCTGCCCGACATCCTCGCCCGCACCCTCGACCCCTATTACCTCGCCCCGCTGGGCGTCGACGCCGACGACCTCGCCGCCCTCCAAGCGCGCGCGGCCGTCGACGCCGGGGTGTGCACCGAGGAGGCGGCCGGTGCCGCAGGCGCCCCGCCTGCGGACGGCGCGGCCGCGGTCCTCCTGGCCACCGAGCCCGCCGCCTCCCGCATCGCCCGCGCGCGCGGCGTGCGCCCTGCCTGGATCACCGGTCTCGAACACCGCATCGACATGCACAGCCCTGCCTGCCGCGACCTGGCCCGGTGCGCCTCCGCCGAGCAGGCGGCCGCCGCCGCGGGCGTCGACAAGGGCCCCGTCCACGTCGCCGAACTCCACGCCCGCCACCTCCACGAGGAGGCCCTGCTGCGCGCCGCCCTCGGCCTGGGCCCGGAAACCGAGGTCAACCCCTCCGGCGGCCCCCTGGCGGCCGACCCCGTCATGGCCACCGGCCTGGTCCGCATCGGTGAGGCCGCGCGCCGCGTCGCCGACGGCACCGCCGACCGGGCCGCCGCCCACGCCGCCCAGGGCCCCTGCCTGCAGCACAACCTCGTCGCGGTCCTGGAGGCCGCTCCGGAAGGAGGCCCACGATGAGCCGAGCGGCAGCGGTGGTCGGCGTCGGCCAGACCCACCACCGCAGCAGGCGCACGGACGTGTCCATCCCCGGCCTGGTGCGCGAGGCCGCCCTGCGCGCCCTGGAGGACGCCGGGCTCGGCTTCGCCGACATCGACGCGGTCGTGCTGGGCAAGGCCCCCGACCTGTTCGAGGGCGTGGCCATGCCCGACCTGTTCCTCGCCGACGCCCTGGGCGCCCGCGGCAAGCCGCTGCTGCGCGTGCACACCGCCGGTTCGGTGGGCGGGTCCACCGCCATCGTCGCCGCGGACCACGTGCGCTCCGGCGCCTTCCGCCGGGTCCTCGCCGTGGCCTGGGAGAAGCAGTCCGAGTCCAACGCCACCTGGGCGCTCACCGTCGGCCAGCCCTTCTCCGCCTCCCTCGTCGTGGGCGCCGGGGGCTACTTCGCCCCCTTCATCCGCGCCTACATCGAGCGGGCGAAGGCGCCCGGGCACGTGGGGTGGGCCGTCGCCGCCAAGGACCGCCGCAACGCCCTGCTCAACCCCTACGCCCACCTGCGCATGCCCGGCATCACCGCGGAGGCGGTCGCCGCCAGCCCCATGCTCTGGGAGCCGCTGCGCTACCTGGAGACCTGCCCCTCCTCCGACGGGGCCTGCGCCATCGTGCTCGCCGCCGAAGAGGAGGCGCGGACCGCCCCCGGCCCACCCGCCTGGATCCGCGGCGCCGCCGTGCGCAGCGAGCCCATCGCCTTCGCCGGGCGCGACGCGGTCGACCCCCGGGCCGGGCGCGACTGCGCCGCCGCCGTCTACGCCCAGGCCGGGGTGGACGACCCCCGCCGCGGCATCGACGCCGCGGAGGTGTACGTCCCGTTCAGCTGGTACGAGCCGATGTGGCTGGAGAATCTCGGCTTCGCGGAGCCGGGGCAGGGGTGGCGGCTGACCGACGGGGGCGCCACCGCGCTGGACGGCGACACCCCCTGGAACCCCTCCGGGGGCGTGCTGTCCACCAACCCCGTCGGCGCCTCCGGGATGATCCGCTTCGCCGAGGCCGCCCAGCAGGTGCGCGGGCGCGCCGGAGACCACCAGGTGGAGGGGGCGCGCACCGCCCTCGGCCACGCCTACGGCGCCGGGTCCCAGTTCTTCGCCATGTGGATCGTCGGATCGGAGCGCCCCTGATGGAGTTCAACCTGGCCGACCTCTTCGAGGGCGTCGCCGCCCGCGTCCCCGACCGAACCGCCCTGGCCTGCGGAGACGATCGCCGCACCTACGCCGAGCTGGACGCGCGCGCGACCCGCCTGGCCCGCCACCTGGCCGCCGCCGGGGTGCGCCCCGGCGACCGGGTCGCCCAGTACCTGTACAACGGGCCGCACTACGTCGAGGCGCTGCTGGCGGCGCTGAAGATCCGTGCGGTCCCGGTCAACGTCAACTACCGCTACGTCTCCGGCGAGCTGCGCTCCCTGCTCGCCGACGCCGACCCCGCCGCCCTGGTGCACGACGCCGTCTTCGACGCCCGGGTCGCCGGCGCCGCCTCCGCGGCCCCCTCGCTGCGCTGCACCGTCCGGGTGCCCGACGGGTACGAGGAGGCGCTGGCCGCCGCCCCCGACGGCCCGCCGCTTCCCGCCCGCTCCGGCGACGACCTCTACATCATCTACACCGGCGGCACCACCGGCATGCCCAAGGGCGTCATGTGGCGCCAGGAGGACCTGTTCTTCGCCGGGCACGGCGGAGGCGACCCCGGCGGGGAGCCCGCCGCCTCGCCCGGGCAGGCGGTGGACCGGGCCGCCGCCACCGAGGGCGTGGTCATGCTGCCCGCCGCCCCGCTCATGCACGGCGCCGCCCAGCTCGCCGCGTTCATCACCTTCTGGGCCGGGGGCACCCTCGTGCTCGTCCCCTCCTTCGACGCCGCCGAGGTGCTGCGCGCGGTCGAGCGCGAGCGGGTGCTGACCATGAACATCGTCGGCGACGCCATGGCCGCGCCCCTGGCCGAGGAGATCGAGCGCGGTGCGTACGACCTGTCGTCGCTGCTGGTGGTCAGCTCCACAGGGGCGATCCTGTCCGGCTCCGTGCGCGAGCGCCTGGAGCGGGCCCTTCCCGGCCGCACGGTCATGGACAACTACGGCTCCACCGAGACCGGCCTGGTCGCCTGGGGCGTGGCCGGGTCCGTCCCCGAGACCGGGCTGCGCTACCGGTTCGAGGACGACCGCATCACCGTGCTCGGCGCCGGACTGCGCCCCGTGGCCCCGGGGTCGGGCGAGGTGGGCACGGTGGCGCGCGCCGGGCGCGTCCCGCTGGGCTACTTCAACGACCCGGACAAGACCGCCGCCGTGTTCGTCGAGGTGGACGGGGTCCGCCACACCCTCACCGGGGACATGGCCACGGTCGAGGCCGACGGCACCGTGGTCCTGCACGGCCGCGGATCGGTCTGCGTCAACACCGGCGGGGAGAAGGTCTACCCCGAGGAGGTCGAGGCGGTCCTCAAAGGCGCCCCCGGCGTCGGCGACGCGGTCGTCGTGGGCGTGCCCGACCCCCGCTACGGCGAGCGCGTGGCCGCCGTCGTCGCCGCCCCCGACGGGGCGCCGCCCCCCGCCCCCGAGCACCTGGACGCCCACGTCCGCGCCCGCCTGGCCGGGTACAAGGCGCCGCGCCTGTACCGGATCGTCCCGCGGGTGCAGCGCTCGCCCAGCGGCAAGGCCGACTACCGCTGGGCGCGCGCGGCGGCCGCCGAAGGCCGCGGTCCCGCACCTTTCCAGCCGAGGAAGGACGCACCGCCATGACCGCACCGAGCCCGCGCCCCGTCCCCGACGGCTTCGACTTCACCGACCCCGACCTGATCGCCGAGCGCGTCCCCCACGCCGAGTTCGCCGAGCTGCGCCGCACCCGCCCCGTGTACTGGAACCCCCAGCCGCCCGGCCACGGCTTCGACGACGGCGGGCTGTGGATCCTCACCCGCCACGAGGACGTGCGCACCGCCTCGGTCGACTCCCGGCTCTACTCCACCCACGCCAACACCGCCGTGGTCCGCTACTTCCAGGGCATCGACGCCGACGCCATGGACGTCCAGCGCAAGCACCTGCTCATCAACATCGACCCGCCCGACCACACCAAGCTCCGCAAGATCGTCCAGCGGGGCTTCACCCCGCGCGCGATCGGGCGCATGTCCGAGGCCCTCGCCGAGCGCGCCGACCGCATCGTCGCGCGCGCGGCGGACAAGGGCGGCGGCGACTTCGTCACCGACGTCGCCATGGAGCTGCCCCTGCAGGCGATCGCCGACCTCATCGGGGTGCCCCAGCAGGACCGGGGGCGGCTGTTCGCCTGGTCCAACGAGATGCTCGGCTACGACGAGCCGGAGTACACCGTCGACCCGGCGGTCGCCTCGGCGCAGATCCTCGAATACGCCATGGCGCTGGCCGCCGACCGGCGCGAGGCGCCCCGGGAGGACATCGTCTCCGCACTCGTCAACGCCGACGTCGACGGGCGCGGGCTGACCGACGACGAGTTCGGCTTCTTCGTCATCCTGCTGGCCGTGGCCGGGAACGAGACCACCCGCAACGCCATCACCCACGGCATGCTCGCCTTCCTGGACCACCCCGGGCAGTGGGAGCGGTTCCGCGGCGAGCGGCCCTCCACCGCCGCCGACGAGGTCGTGCGGTGGGCCACCCCCGTCATCGCCTTCCAGCGCACCGCCACCGAGGACACCGAGATCGGCGGCGTCCCGGTGGAGAAGGGGCGGCGCGTGGGGCTCTACTACAGCTCGGCCAACTTCGACGAGGAGGTGTTCACCGACCCGTTCGCCTTCGACATCGGCCGCGACCCCAACCCGCACCTGGGGTTCGGCGGAACCGGGGCGCACTACTGCCTGGGCGCCAACCTGGCCCGGCTGGAGATCGACCTGATCTTCAACGCGATCGCCGACCGGATGCCCGGCCTGTGCGCGCTGGGCCCGCCCGAGCGGTTCCGCTCGTCGTGGATCAACGGCGTCAAGCACCTGCCGGTGCGCTACCGGTGAGCCACCGGTGAGCGGGGCCGGGCCTCACACGAACCAGCGCAGGTAGCCCAGGTACATTCCGACCACGATGAGGACCGCGCCCACCACGGCGAACATGATGTGCACCCAGTTGCTCAGCCACGGGGCGTCCACGATCCGCGCCACCTCGGGGCGGTTCGGGTGGTAGGTGACGGTCACCGTCTCGCCGTGCTTCGAGGCGGTCCACCCCGTGCTCTCGTGCTGGGCGTGGACCTCCTCGCCCAGGTGCGTGGTGAAGCGGACGATCATCCGGGCGGTCGTGCTGGACTCGGCGTACCCGACGACCTCCCCCTCGGCCCGCAGCCCGTTGCGCATCAGCAGGGCCGTCCACAGCGCGTGGCGGAAATAGGCGTACATGACGGCGATGCCGGCGGCGATCGGCAGGAGGGGGTAAATGTCGGCCACGGCGGCTCTGCTCCACTCGGTCGGTCGGCACCAGGGCCCAGGCTAGAGCACGCAACGGGCCGCCGATAGAGCACCACCCGTGACACGCGGGCGGGCGCGCCATCCTCCGGGACGAGGACGGGCCCACCTTTCGTCGTAGGCGCGGATACGCTCCCGGGCCGATGCCGCGCCCCGCCGCCCGCCGGTAGCGTCGGACCCGGCCGACGGCGGGGAATACGGGGCCGCGCCGGAGGCCGCGGGGCCCGGCCGGGCGCGTTCGGGCCCGTACGGCGGGGCCGGAGTCCGTGGTGGGACCCCGGCCCCTCACCGTTCCCGGCCGCCGGGCGGCGCACACGGCCCGCGCTCACAGCTCCAGTGCCGGGTGCAGGCGCGCCATGGTCCACACCCGCTTCCCGGCCACCGCCGCCCAGCCCAGCAGCAGCCCGCCCGCGGTGTAGGCGCCCAGCACCAGGCAGGCGTGCAGCACCGCCTGCGGGTCCCCGCCGCTGATCAGGTGGCGGCTCGCGGTCACCGCCTGGTACATCGGCATGAACGGCGCGATGGCCTGGAGCAGGCCCGGACTGGTCTGCAGCGGGTAGGTGCCCCCGGCCGACACGATCTGCACGATCAGCAGCACCAGGACGATGACCTTGCCCGGCGCGCCGAACTGGGCGTCCACCCAGTGCACGATCGAGGTGTAGGCGGCGGCCACCAGCACCAGGAAGCCGATCAGCCCCGGCCAGTCCACCGCGTCCAGCCCCAGCAGCAGGTGCAGGGCGGCGGCCATCACCACCGCCTGCGCCGCCCCCAGCACCAGGCCCGGCAGCCACCCCGCCACCGCCACCCGCCAGGACGGGGCGGTGGAGGCCAGCGCCCGGCCCGGCGCGGTCGGCAGCACCATGTACACCACCATGGCGCCCACCCACAGCGACAGGCCCAGGAAGAACGGGGCGAAGCCGGTCCCGTAGTCGGGCACGGGGTTGGAGGTGGACGAGGCGAGCCGCGTCGGCGCGCTCATCATCGAGCCGCGGGCGTCGCGGGAGTCCTCGTCGAACGTGGGGATCCGCCCCGCCCCGTCCCGCAGCCCGTCCGCCAGCTCGCCGGAGCCGCTTTCGAGGTCGCCCAGGCCCTCGTCCAGGTCCCCGGCGCCGACGCGCAGCTCGGTGATGCCCTCGTCCAGCGAACCGGCGCCGGAGGCCAGGTCGCCCAGGCCCGAGTCCAGCTCGTCGGCGCCCTCCTCCAGGTCGCCCAGGCCGTCGGCGAGGTCGTCGGCCCCGTCCTCCAGGTCGCCGAGCCCGTCGTCCAGGTCGGACGCGCCGTCCTCGGCCTCCGACAGGCCGTCGCGCAGCTCGCGGGACCCGGACGCCAGGTCCTCCAGCCCCGATGCGAGCTCGTCGACCTGGTTCCGGGCGTCCTCGGCGTCGTCCGCCAGGTGGGGGGCCTCGTCCTTCAGCTCCTGCGCCAGGTCCCGCACCGCGCGCGCGTCCGAGGCGATCCCGTCGATGCGGTCGCGGTGGTCCTCCACGTACTGGTCGGCCCTGAGTGCGAGGTCGATCCCCTCCTTGAGGGCGTCCCGCACCTCGGGCGGGATGTCCGGGTACTTCGCGGGGTCGTCCAGGTCCTCCTTGAACGCCTTGAGCCGCGCGGTCTCCTCATGGCAGATCTCCGGCAGGCCGTCCAGGGCGGTCGCGAGCCCGTCGGCGGCGGTCGCGACGTCGCCCGCGTCCTTCTCGATCTCGGGGGAGTGCTCCTTGAGGAGCGGGATCCACTCGTCGGCGAGCGCGTCGACCTCGTCGGCCTTGGCGCCGACCCGGTCCGAGGCGGAGGCGGCGCCCTCGGCCAGGTCGGCCGCCCCCGAGCGCAGGTCGCCCAGGCCGGACTCCAGGTCGTCCGCGCCGCTCTTGGCGGCGGAGGCGCCCTCGGCCAGGTCGTCCGCGCCGTCCTTGGCGGTGGACGCGCCGTCGGCCAGCTCTCCCGCCCCCTCCTCGGCGTCCGAGGCGCCGCCCGCGACCTCCCCGGCGCCGTCCTCGGCGTCGCCGAGCCCGTCGTACAGCCGCTCCGAGCCGTCCTTGGCCTGCGACGCGCCGTCGGCCAGCTCCCCGGCGCCGTCGGCGGCCTCCTCGGTCTGGGAGTGGATCTCGTTGAACCCGACGAACATCGAGTCCAGGTACCGGGAGACCGCTGTCTCGTCGACCGCCTTCTCGATCTCGGTGAGCCCCAGAGCCAGAAGCTCGGAGGCGATGTAGTTGGTGGCGTCGTTGTAGTGGACCTCCAGCCGCGCGCGCGTGGGGTCGTGCTCGGTGTCGGCGGGGGAGACCAGGTCGGCGCTGAAGTCCTCGGGGATGGTGACGGAGGCGTAGTAGCGGCCGTCGGCGACCCCGGCGGCGGCGTCGCGCGCGTCGGTGACCCGCCACGCCAGGTCGCCGCGCTCGACCAGTTCGTCGGTGAGGTCGTCCCCGGCGGTGACGGTCTCCCCTTCGGCGGTGGCCGGTTCATCCTCGTTGACCAGGGCGACCGGCAGGTTGCTCAGCTTGCCGAAGGGGTCCCAGAACGCCCACAGGTACATGCCGGTGTACAGCAGCGGGATGACCGCCAGGGCGCACAGCGCGGCGATGGTCAGCGGGTGGCGCAGGAAGGAGCGGGCCGACAGCCACCCCAGGCGCGGGGTGGGAAGGAAGCGCATCCTCGGGAGCCGCGGCTTGGGGGCCCTCATCTAGGCCTCCTTGCGCGCGAACAGCTCCGACAGGCGGACCGCGCGCTTGCGTCCTGGGCGTGGCGGGCGGTGCAGGCGCACCACGGCGGTGCCCTCGTCCGCCCCGGCGGGGTCGCCGCAGGCGGCGACGACGGTCAGCCCGGTGTCGGCCAGTGCGCGCAGCGACCCCCAGAACTCCCGGCGGTGCTCGTCGGTCAGGCCGTCGTCGGCGTCGTCGACCAGCAGCAGGCGCGGCTCCTCCAGCAGGGCCAGCGCCACCCCCAGCCGGAGGCGCTCCAGGCCCGAGAGGTCCTTGGCGAGCGTGCGCGTGTCCAAGCCTCCCAGCCCCGCCTCCTCAAGGGCGGGGGCGACCGCCGTCTTGGGCGCGGGGCGGAGCCGCAGCAGCATCCGCTCGGTCAGGTGCTCGGCGACGCGGAGCCGCTCGTCCAGGTCGTTCACACCCTCGGACAGCCCCAGGGCGGCGATGGCGCGTACCTTCCGGGCGTGGCGGGGCAGCGCGTGCCCGTCCACCACCAGGCGGCCGCCGGTCGGGCGCATCCGCCCGGACAGGGCGAGCAGCAGCGCGGTGCGCCCGCTGCCGGAGTCGCCCGCGACGGCGGTCAGCGACCCCGGGGCCGCCTCCAGGCCGACCCCGGAGAAGACCGTTCCCTCCCCGGTGCGCAGCTCCAGGTCCTCGGCCACCACCCGGACCCCCGTCGCACGGCGCATCCGCCCCCCTCGGCTCGCCTACGTCCGTCCTGGGCACGAGCCTGGGCGCGGGGGCACGCCGGGGGCAACGCGCCACGCTCGGACTTGGCGATCCCCGGACCTCGGCGTTGATCTCGGGAATAACGACGCTAAAGCCGCGCCCGTAGGGGCGGATCCCCGAGATCGACGCGGGGGAGCGCTCAGGCGCGCTCGGCCCGCAGGATGTCGTCGACCAGCCGCATCAGCACCGCGTGCACCTCCTCCAGCGGCCGGTCCGGGGAGAGGGTGCGCCACTCCAGGGCCGCCGTCAGCGCCATGCCGAACAGCGCCGACCCGGCCACACCGGTGTCCAGGCCCGGGCGCATGCCGCCCTCGGCCCGAACCGCGTCCAGGAGCTCGGTGAACACGTCGATCGCCTGGCGTCGGATGCGCAGCGCGGTAGCCTCCCAGGCCTGGTTGGTGCGCCAGGACTCCGACAGCAGCAGCCGGGCCAGGTCCTCGTACTCGGCGATGAACTGCAGCTCGGCCCGGACCAGCCCGGAGAGCGCCTCGCGCGGTGGGCCCACCGCGCCCTCCCGCAGCATGGCGGCGAACCGGTCCACCCCCCACTCCAGGAAGGCGGTGAACAGCTCGTTCTTCCCGCCGAAGTTGTAGTAGACGGTGCCCTTGGCCAGGCCGGCGCGCTCGGCGATCCGGTCCACGGTCACACCGTCCAGGCCGTGGGCGGAGACCTCCTCCAGGGTGGCCTGGAAGAGGCGCTGCCGGGTGGCCTCGCGTCGCGCGCTCACGGGTCGCTCCTGCGTACGGGGGATGGGTGCGACCGTCATTATCCCGCCTTCCCCGGCCGGGGGCGCCGGTCGCGGCGCCCCCGGCCGACGTTCACAGCTTCAGCGCCGGGTGCAGGGCGCTCATCGTCCACATCCGCTTGCGCGCCACGGCCAGCCACGTCAGCAGCCCGAAGACCGCGGTGTAGGCGGCCAGCACCCCGCACGCCCGCAGCACCACCGTCGTGTCGCCGCCGCTGATCAGCACCCGCAGCGCCGACACCACCCAGCTCATCGGCAGGTAGGGGGAGATCGCCTGGAAGAAGCCCGGGCTGGTCTCCACCGGGTAGGTGCCCCCGGCCGAGGTGAGCTGGAGCATCAGCAGCACCAGCGCCAGGATGCGCCCGGCCGAGCCGAAGCGGGCGTTGGCCCACTGCACGACCGCGGTGTAGGCGGCCGTGGTCAGCAGCAGCAGCCCGACCGTGGCCGGCCAGCGGTCGGCCTGCAGCCCCGGGTACAGGTGCAGCGCGGCCAGGCTGATGCCCACCTGTGCGGCGCCGATCGCCGCGGCGGGGACCCACCCGGCCAGGGCGATCCGCCAGGACGGGGCGGCCGAGGCCAGCGCGCGGCCCGACATCGGCGGCAGCACCATGTAGATCATCATCGCGCCCACCCACAGCGACAGCGGGATGAAGAACGGGGCGAAGCCGGTGCCGTACTGCGGGGCCTCGTTGGCGATGTCGGAGCTCAGCCGGACCGGCTCGCTCATCATGGCGCCGCGGTCCTCGCGGTCGTCCGCGCCGAAGGTGGGGATGGAGTCGGCGCCCTCGTCCAGGCCGTCGGCCAGGTCGCCGGAACCGGACGCGAGCCGCCCCAGGCCGTCGTCGAGCTCGTCGGCGCCGTCGTCGAGCCGTCCGATGCCCTCGTCCAGCGCCCCGGCCCCCTCGTCCAGGTCGCCCGCACCGCCGGACGCCTTCTCCAGGCCGTCGCGCAGGTCGCGGCTGCCCTGGGCCAGCTCCTGCAGGCCGTCGTCCAGGTCGTTGATCTTGCCCTGCGCGTCCTCGGCCTTGTCGGCCAGGCCGGGGACGGTGTCGGCGACCGTCCCGGCGATGTCGGCGACCTCGTCGGCCTTGGCCTTGATGCCGTGGATGCGGTCCCAGTTGTCGGCGACGAAGTCGGCGTAGTCCGCCCCGCCGTCCGCGTACGTCCGGGCGTCCTGGAGCAGCGCGTACCCGCCGGGGTCGGTGGTCTGCAGGTCCGGGTTCTCCTCCAGGTGGTCGGCGACCCTCTGGGAGTAGGCGCGCGCGTCGGCGGCGTCCTGCCGCACCCCGGTGGGCTCGTCGGGGAGCCCGTCCAGGGCCTCGGACAGGGCGGTGGCGGCCGCCTCGGCGTCCTCGGCGGCGGTCGTGATCTCGTCCTCGTGGTCCCGCAGGTAGGGGATCGCCTCGTCGGCCTTGGGGTTGAGCTGGTCGGCGGCGTCGGAGACCTGCTGGGAGGCGGTTCCCAGGCCGGAGGCGAGCGTCTGGGAGCCGTCGTAGAGCTCGTCGATCCCGGTGCTCAGCTCGTCGGCGCCGGAGGAGAGCTGGGAGGAGCCGTCCTTGGCGTCGCCCAGGCCGTCGCTGAGCTGCTCGGACCCGTCTTTGGCGTCGGCGCTGCCGTCGGCCAGCTTGTCGGCCCCGTCGGCGGCCTCCTCGGTCTTGGAGTGGATCTCGTTGAAGCCGAGGAACATCTTGTCCAGGTAGTCCGCGACGGCCGTGCTCGCGGCGGCCGAGCGCACCTCCTTGAACGCGGAGGTGAGCAGCTGGCGCACGGTGAAGCCGTTGGCATCGTTGAAGTCGGCCTGGAGCAGGGCCGGGACCGGTTCGGCGCCGTCCTCGTCGGGGGAGGCCAGGCGCTCGCTGAAGTCCTCGGGGATCGTCAGCGAGACGTAGTAGCGGCCCTGGGCGACGCCCGCGGCGGCCTCGTCGGCGTCGACGACCTTCCAGTTGAGGTCGCCGCCTTCGAGCAGCTCGTCGGTGATCTCGTCGCCCGCGCTCAGCTCCTCGCCGCCGGCCTCCACCGGGCGGTCCTCGTTGACCAGGGCCACCGGAAGGTTGCTCATCCGGTCGAAGGGGTCCCAGAACGAGGACAGGTACAGGCCGGAGTAGAGCAGCGGGACGATGCTCAGCGCGACGATCGCGGCGGTCGTCAGGCGCGCCCGGAAGAACGACCGGACGGACAGGCCGCCCAGGCGCAGCGAGGGCAGGGCCCGGGGCTTCCGGAGCTTCACGCGTTCTCCTTCTCGGAACGGTTCGGGGAGGATCCGGTGTCGGCGCCGCCGTCGGTGCGGGCGTCGGCGGTCGGCAGGCGTCCGGCGTGGTGGCGCCCCTCCGGGGGCGGGGCCGCCCCGCCCATCTCGACCACGTCGGCCAGCCCGCGGGCGGCCTCGGCGTCGGCGCAGGCGGCGACGATGGTGGGCCCGGTGTCGGCGACGGTGCGCAGCCGCTTGAAGAAGGCGCGCCGCTGCTCGGGGCTCAGACCGGTGTCGGCGTTGTCCACCAGCACCAGGCGGGGTTCGTCCAGCAGGGCGAGCGCCACGCCCAGGCGGCGCTTCTCGGGCATGCCCAGGTCGCCGACCAGGCGCTGGGTGTCGAGCCCGTCGAGCCCGGCGGCGGCCAGGGCGGGGCCGGTGATCGAGCGGGGGGCGGGGCGGAAGCGCATGAGCAGCCGCTCGCGCAGGTGCTCGGCGACGCGCAGGCGCTCGTCCAGGTCGTTGACGCCCTCGCAGAGCGCCAGGGCGGCGGTGCCGCGCACCCTGCGCGCGTTGCGGGGCAGCTCGTGGCCGTCGACGGCGAGGGTCCCGGAGGTGGGGCGCATCCGCCCGGCCAGGGTGAGCAGCAGCGCGGTGCGTCCGCCGCCGGAGTCGGCCCGCACCGCGGTGAGCGAGCCGGGGGCGGCGTCCAGGTCCACCCCCGCGTAGACGGTCCCCTGGCCGGTTCGCAGCCCCAGGCCCTGGGCCTGGACCCGTGCCCCCGTCGCCGTGCGCATGCCGGTGCCTCCCGTGCGTGTTTTTGAACTGACCAGTCAGTACAAAAGTACGCCACGGGCGGGGGTGGCGGGGTGCGGTCGGACGGTGGAATGCGTCACGCGGTGCTGGGGCGGGGGTTCCCGAAAAGGCGGCCGAATCGGGCCATCCCGGACATCTTGACCGCGGGCAGGGGAGGCGGCGTAGCCTCGGCCCCGACCCGATCGGAGGATCCATGGACCCCACGCGGCCCCCGGGCCTGGACGCGCCCTCGACCCTGCGCGCCGTCAAGGCGGTCTCCCGGCTGAACGCGGCCGTGTACCGCGCCACCGGCGGGCGCGTGGGCGGCCGCTTCCGGGCGCACCGGGGCTTCCCGCGCGCCATCCCCGTGTGCCTGCTGACCACCCGCGGGCGCAAGAGCGGGCGGCTGCGGACCGCGCCGCTGCTCTACCTGGAGCTGGAGGACGGGACCGTGGCCGTCGTGGCGTCCCAGGGCGGCATGGCGCGCAACCCCATGTGGTACAGGAACATCCTGGACGAGCCCCGGGTGGTCCTGCAGACCGGCGCCGACATGACCGTGCGCCGGGCCCGCACCGCCACCCCGGAGGAACGCGCTGAGCTGTGGCCCCGCCTGGTCGAGCTCTACCCGGAGTACGCGGACTACCAATCGTGGACCGACCGCGAGATCCCGGTGGTCCTCCTGGAGCACCCCGGAAGGTAGGGGACCCGGGGCGCGAGGTGGATGGCGGCGACGACGAAGGTCGGCGGCCCTACCTGCGGGTCGGTCGGCCGCGCGGCGTGTGCGTGGTCACCGTGGATGGCGGCGACGGCCAGAGCGGGGCTGGTTCCCCGAGCCTGCTTGCCGGGCGCCGGGCCCCTCGCGGTCGGGGTTGGCGGGCGGCTCGGCTGGTATCCCACTCGCGGCCCCCGGCCGGGCGGCGGGTCGTCGGGGTGCGGGGTGGGGGGCAGCGACGACGAAGGTCGGCGGCCCTGCCTGCAGCGTTGTCGGCTGCGCGGCGTGTGCGTGGTCACCGTGGATGGCGGCGACGGCCAGAGCGGGGGCGGTTCCCCGAGCCTGCTTGCCGGGCGCCGGGCCCCTCGCGGTCCGGGTCGGCGGGCGGCGCGGCTGGTACCCCGCTCGCGGACTCCGGCCGGGCGGCGGGCCGTTGCGGTGCGGGTGGGCGGCGCGGCAGGGAAGGCGAGGCTTCTTCGCGTTCCCGGCGGCCACTGGGCCCATCCCTCGGGCCCTGGGCGAGGCCGCCCGGGGGGGCGGGTTCGCCGAAATGCGCCTGGTGGCCGGAATCCGGGCCCCGATTCCGGCCACCAGGCGTACCTCGGCGAAAATGTCCCGCATGGTGAGACGCAGGGGTCGGGGTTCGCCCTCTCCGACGCCCGGACCCGCCCCCGTCGGGCCCGCCCTGAACC
>NZ_JAQFWP010000060.1 GCF_027706745.1 Nocardiopsis suaedae
TGGTGGCCGGTATTCGGGCCTGAATACCGGCCACCAGGCGCAACTCGGCGAAAACCAGAACGTGTTCCCCCTGGCCCCTCCCGAGAACCGGACATCCCGGACGCCGCGCTGCACGGGAACCCCGGCCCGGACTCCAATCCTCGCCGAGATGCGCCTCGTTGTTGGAATCCATGCCCGAATACCAACAACGAGCCCCACCTCGGCGATCGGTCCCACATGCTGATACACGCAGGGCCGGGCCCGGGGGCGCCCGGTGTGGATCACCTACCGGGCTCTTCGGCCTCGCCGCGGTCGCGCAGGTGGGAGCGGAAGTCCTCCAGGTTCTTCAGCGCCAGGTCGCCGTCGTTGCTCTGGATGCCCATGACGGCCAGCGTCGCCCCGTCGGCCAGGTCCACCGACGGCCACGGCTCGCCCTCGCGCATCTGGACGTCCACGATCTCGGCCCACTCCAGCACATAGGTGCGGATGCCGTTGACCACGGTCACCCCGTCGTCGGCCGCGACCAGCCTCGGCCGCCCCAGCAGGTGCAGCGCGCCCGCGCCGACCAGGCCCAGCAGCACCAGACCGACCCGGTCCTGAAGGCGCCAGTCCGGCGGCAGCATGACCGCCAGCACCGCCATCGTCGCCACGACGATGACCGCGAGCCCGTAGGCCACCAGTCGGATGTTGCGCGGCCGGTACACCTTCGGGAGCCCGGTGCTCCCACCGCTCGCGGTCCCCTCCACAGCGGCCTCTCCCGCACTCGTGCCCATCCGGCGCCCGTCCCTCGCTCCCGAAGTCGTCCCTACCCCGCCCGGTGCCCGCGCACCCCGGCGCCGTCCCCGCGCAGACCGCGCAGGACCAGCGCCGAGCCGATGGCGGCCTCCGCCGCCTCGCGCCCCTTGTCCTCGACGCTGCCCGGCAGACCGCTGCGCTCGCGCGCCTGCTCCTGCGTATCACAGGTCAGAACGCCGTTGCCCACCGGGGTCGAGGAGTTCAGCGCCACCTCGGTGAGGCCGTGGGTGACCGACTGGCACACGTAGTCGAAGTGCGGCGTGGACCCGCGCACGACGGCGCCGAGGGCGACCACCGCGTCGTGGGTGCGCGCCAGCTCCTGGGCGACGACGGGCAGCTCCACCGCGCCGGCCACGTGCACCACGGTCGGCGCCTGGGTCCCGGCCCGTTCGGCGGCCGCCACGGCCCGCTCCAGCATCGGCTCCACGAACTCGGCGTTCCAGTGGGTGGCCACGATGCCGACGGTCATGCCGGGGGCCTGAAGCCGCTGCTCGTCCGGGCGTCCGGTTCCGCTCATGGTGTCCTCGTGATCCTTCGTGCTCGTTCGTCCGTGCGGTCCGCGGCCGCCGGCCCGCCCCGGCGGGGCGCCGTGCCCGGCAGGCCCGCGAGAGCCGCCACGGGTACCTCCGCGCGGCGCGCGGGGAGGGGTGCGGCGGCGGGGCGGGGGGGGTGGGGTGGGGGGGCGGGGCCCCCGCCGGGCCGCGGGTTGGCGGGCGTTCCGGCGCCTCCCGCGGGGGCCCGCCGCCGCGGCTCAGAGGGGCGGGTCCGGGCGCAGCCCTGCGTCCGGCCCGCCCCGCGCTCCTACTCCCCGGCGGCCACGCCGGGCAGGTCGTGTCCCATCCGGTCGCGCTTGGTGCGCAGGTACCGCAGGTTGTCCGGGGTCACCGAGGCGGGCATCGGCACGCGCTCGCGCACCCCGATCCCCCGTGCCTGCAGTGCCGGGCCCTTGTCCGGGTTGTTGCTGAGCAGCCGCACCGACCGCACTCCCAGGTCGGCCAGGACCCCGGCCGCCGGGCCGAAGTCGCGGGCGTCGGCGGGCAGCCCCAGCTCCAGGTTGGCGTCGACGGTGTCCGCCCCGGCGTCCTGCAGCTGGTAGGCGCGCAGCTTCGACAGCAGGCCGATCCCGCGCCCTTCGTGCCCGCGCAGGTACACCACGACCCCGCGGCCCTCGGCCGCGATGCGCTCCATGGCGGCGTCGAGCTGCTCGCCGCAGTCGCAGCGCTGCGAGCCGAAGGCGTCCCCGGTCAGGCACTCGGAGTGCACCCGGGTGAGGACCTCCTCGCCATCGGCGACCTCCCCCAGGACGAGCGCGACGTGCTCGGCGCCGTCGCCCAGCCCGCGGTAGCCCACGGCCTTCCAGTCGCCGAACCGGTTGGGGACGCGGGTCTCCACCTCGCGTTCCACGGCGGCGGCGCGGTCGGTGTGCGGGGCGTCGACGGCGCGCACGGCGCCCTCGGTGCCCTCCAGGTGCGCGACGAGCTGCTCGATGGAGACCAGCTTGAGGCCGTGCTCGTCGGCGAAGGCGCGCAGGCCGGGCAGGCGCGTCATGGTGCCGTCGTCGTTGACGACCTCGGCCAGCACCCCGGCGGGGCGCAGCCCGGCCAGGCGGGCCAGGTCGACCGAGGCCTCGGTGTGCCCGCGGCGGGCGAGCACGCCGCCGTCCCGGTAGCGCAGCGGCAGGATGTGGCCGGGGCGCACGAAGTCGGCGGCGGTGGAGGCCGGGGACGCGAGCAGGCCGATGGTGCGGGCCCGGTCGGCGGCCGAGATGCCGGTGCTCACCCCGGCGCGCGCGTCGACGGTGACGGTGTAGGCGGTGCGCATGCCCTCCTCGTTGGCGGCGACCATCAGCGGCAGGTCGAGCCGGTCGAGGTCCTCGCCGAGCATGGGGACGCACACCACGCCGGAGGTGTGGCGGATGGTGAAGGCCAGGAGTTCGGGGGTGGCGGCGTCGGCGGCGAAGATGATGTCGCCCTCGTTCTCCCGGTCCTCGTCGTCGACGACGATGACGGGGCGCCCGGCGGCGATGTCGGCGACCGCCTCGGGGACGGTGTCGAGGCGCACGGGCGCGTCCCCGGCCGGGGCGTCGGTCTCCTGGACTGCGGTCATCGGGGCGGTCTCCTCCCGGGAGGCGGCGTCGGCGCGCCGGTGCGGGTCGGGCACGTGGGACGCGGCGGGTACGGCGGACGCGGCGGGTACGGCCGCGGTGGCGGGGTCGGGTGCGGTGCGGCCGGGCGCGGGGGCCGCGGCGGGCGCCGTCGGGGGCGGGGTCATGCGACCGCCTCCCGTCCGGTGGGCCCGGCGGCCCCGGCGGCTTCGGCGGCTTCGGCCGCGCGGTGGCGGCGCACCCAGTCGCGGATGCCGATGGCCGCCAGGACGAAGAACACGCTGTAGACGGCGCCGGTGACCCACAGCCCCGACATCAGGGCCAGCGGGACGCCCACCAGGTCCACGGCGATCCACACGAACCAGAAGTCGATCAGGGCGCGGCTCTGCCCGAAGGTGGCCACGGCGCTGCCCACGAAGATGAACGCGTCCGGCCACGGCGCCCAGGACAGGCCCGTCGCCTCGAACAGCAGGGCCACGGCGACGGTGCCGCCGATGAGCAGCCCCAGCAGGACCCCGCGCTCGTGCCCGGTGGCCGGGCGCACGCGCAGCTCGGCGCCGCCCTTGGTGGCCCGGGCCCAGCGGGTCCAGCCGTAGACGACCAGGCCCACGAACATGATCTGCTTGAGGGCGTTGCCGGTCAGGTGGGCGTCGATGGACACGGCGAAGAGCAGCACCGCGCCGGTGAGCTGCACCGGCCAGGTCCACATCGACCGGCGCACCGCCAGCGCCACGGTCGCGAGCGCGGCGATGTTGCCGATCAGGTCGGCCCAGCGCACGTGCTCGCCGAAGAGGGTGAATCCGGCGTAGGCCCACTCCAGCCACCACACGCCGCTGTACGCGCCGCCCATCAGGAGGCCTCCCCGGCGCGCACCGCCTGGGTGAGGCGCTCGACGTACTTGGCGATGACGTCGACCTCGAGGTTGACCGGGTCGCCGGGGCCCTTGCGGCCCAGGGTGGTCAGTTCGAGGGTGGTCGGGATGAGGGAGACGGTGAAGGACCCGGGCTCGACCGCGGCGACGGTGAGGCTGACGCCGTCGACGGCGATGGAGCCCTTCTCCACCACGTAGCGGGCGAGGTGCCCGGGGAGGCTGAAGCGGAGGGTCTCCCAGCGCGCGGCGGGGGTGCGCTCCAGGAGTTCGGCGGTGCCGTCGACGTGGCCCTGCACGATGTGGCCGCCGAGCCGGTCGGAGACCTTGGCGGCGCGTTCGAGGTTGACCGGGGACCCGGGGCGCAGGGCGCCGAGGGAGGAGCGGTCCAGCGTCTCCTTCATCACGTCGGCGGTGAACACGCCGCCGTCGACGCCGGTGACGGTGAGGCAGACCCCGTTGACGGCGATCGAGTCGCCGTGGGCCGCGTCGGAGGTGGTCTCGGGGCCGCGCAGCGCGATGCGGGCGGACTCCCCCTGGCTGTCGGAGAACGGCGTGATCTCGGCGACCTCGCCCAGTTCCTCCACGATTCCGGTGAACAACGTCGGGCCTTCCCCTTCACCTGGTCCAGGCTCCGGGGTTCACGGCGCGGACCCTCGGGTCCGCCGACCAGGGCCCGGTCGTCGCCTCCGGCCCTTCACGGGCCGAACGGTCGCACCGGTCCCACGCGTACGCCTCCCATCCGGACTTTCACCGTCGGTACCGGAATTTCACCGGTTCCACCGGCCGATGGCTTCGGCCGGGTCGCGGACTATCACCGCCGGTTCGGATTTTCACCGACCCCGGAGCACGCGTTTTGTACGTCTCGGCCAACAGTGTGCCATGCGCTTCCATTCCCGGCTCGCGGCGGGTTCCGGGAACGGGCCGCCGGAGCGGGAAGCGCGGGTGCCGGGCGGCGCGCCGGAGGGCCGGGGGCCGGACCCGGCGATGCGGCGGGAAAACCCGACATGGCAAGCCGTTCCGGCGCACGCCGGAAGGGGGGCGGGCGCGGTGCCGCCGAGAGGCGGGGCGCCACCGCGGCCCAGGCGCAAGACTCCACATCTCAGACGCGGCGTGACATACCCCACTCCGGCGTGGTTCTCCCGTGCTGACCGACGCACCGCCGACGGCCGCGCCCTCCCCGTAAGCGCTCCCCCGCACGCTCCTTCGTCAGGACGTTCGTCAGGACGGCGGAACGGTGGCGGGCTCCCCCGCCCCATCGCGCGCGCGATCGGCCATCCCCACCCGGATGAAGAGTTCCGGCGCCCCGAACGACGCCCACAGGGTGGCGGCGAGGAAGGTGGCGTATTCGGCCGCGGCCGACGCGGACGCCGGGAAGGCGAGGTTGACCACGACGAAGATCAGCACCACGCCGGTGATGCCCGTGATGTAGCGGGCGGCCCGGGTGATCAGCGACCCGTCGGCGCTGTACCAGCCCCGCCGGTCGAGCAGGGTGAACCCGACCAGCACGCCCAGCAGCGCGCCGCTGAGCGAGGCCGCGTCGGCCAGTGCGCCCGCCTGGGGGTCGGGCGGCATCGGGCCGGTCCACCCCTCGGGCACCGTCCACCCGCTCCACACGGTGGCCTGCACCAGCGCGACCAGCAACGGGCCCGCCGCGGACAGCCCGACGGCCAGCGCCATCTGGACGACGGGGCCGCGCGACCGCCACCAGGCCACCGCGCGGCGCTCGTAGCGCAGGATCAGCCACAACAGCAGGGCGCCGACGGCCAGCCCGCCCAGGATGTCGGTGAGGAAGTGCACGCCCAGGTAGATGCGGGACAGGCAGATCAGGCCGATGAGCACCAGCGCCGCCGCCCACATGCGGGGCCGGGCGGCCGTCGCGGCCAGGTAGCCCCACAGGGTCACGGCGGTCTGGGCGTGGCCGGAGGGGATGCCGAAGGAGGACTCGGTGGACAGCGGGCGCACACCGGGGTCGTACCAGTAGGGCCGGGCGCCGTGCCCCGCGGTCTTGAGGACCCCGTTCACCGTCGCCGAGCCCAGCAGCACGATGGCGAGGCGGGCGCCCAGGCTCGCGTGGACGCTCCAGAACACCAGCGGCAGCACCGCGATGAACAGTGTCTTCGAGCCGAGGGTGGTGACGGCCAGCATGATCGGCTCCAGCCAGGAGCCCCAGCCCTGCACCCATTCGACGGCGCCCGTCTCGGCGCCCCATATCGCGTCCATGCGCACCCCGTTCCTCACGGATCCTGCTCTGCGGCCGGACGTGGCTCTGAGCGCGCCTGCTCGGGCCGGGGCCCGATACCCTCACCCGTCCTCCTGGACCCGCGGCGCCCGCCGCGGGACCGTCGTCGCCTCGACGCCCCCGCGCATCGCACCGGAACGCCGTTCGGTTACCGCGTGATCCTAACGGCGGGCCCGGCGGCTCCCAAGTGCCCGGGCCAGAGGGGCGGTTCGCCAAGCGCGCGACCGCCCCGCTACCCGGGAACGGCCGCGCGAACCGGAGGCCCGGAACCGCGGGGTCAGGACGCCGCGGCCGCCTTCTCGGCCTTGGTGCGCAGGGCCTCGACCGCGGAGGCGGGGTCCTCGGCGCCGTAGACCGCCGACCCGGCGACGAAGACGTCGGCCCCGGCCTCGGCGGCGCGCTCGATGGTGTCCCCGGCGACGCCGCCGTCGACCTGCACCCACACCTGCGCGTCGCGGCCGCCCACCAGCTCGCGGGCCTTGCGGATCTTCGGCAGCACCAGGTCGATGAACTTCTGGCCGCCGAAGCCGGGCTCGACCGTCATCAGCAGCAGCATGTCGACCTCGGGAAGGAGGTCGGCGTAGGCGTCCAGGGAGGTGCCCGGGTTGAGGGCGAGCGAGGCGCGGGCCCCGGCGGAGCGGATGGCGCGCAGGGTGCGGACGGGAGCCTTGGCGGCCTCGGCGTGGATGGTGACGCTGCCCGCCCCGGCTTCGGCGAAGCCGGGCGCCCACCGGTCGGGGTCCTCGATCATCAGGTGGCAGTCCAGGGGGAGCTTGGCCGACTTGAGCAGGGACTCCACCACCGGCAGGCCCAGGGTCAGGTTGGGCACGAAGTGATTGTCCATGACGTCGACGTGCAGCCAGTCGGCGGCGTTCTCGACGGCGGCCGCCTCTTCGGCGAGGCGCGCGAAGTCGGCGGAGAGGATGCTGGGAGAGATCTGGATTGCCACGCTTTCGATCCTAATGGGGACCGGGTCCGTCCCTGGTCACCCCCGCCGCCCCCACGATGATCTCGACGAAGGTGCTGTCATCCGGGCCGTTCTGACAGCACCTTCGTCGAGATCATCGCCGAGGGGGCGGGCTCAGGCGCGCTTGCGGAGCAGGGCCAGGAACATCGCGTCGGTGCCGTGGCGGTGGGGCCAGAACTGGACGTACCTGCCGTCCTTGCCCGCGGTGATGTCGGGGACCTCCTGCAGGTAGTCGGCCGCGCGGAGCACCTCGGCGTCGGAACGGTCCGCCATGACCGCGTCGACGACGCCCTCCGTCTCGGGCAGGTGCGGCGAGCAGGTCACGTAGGCCACCACTCCCCCGGGGCGGGCGGCGTCGAGCGCGCGCTGGAGCAGGGCCTCCTGGGTCGGCCGCAGCTCCCCGGCGGTCTCGGGCGTGCGGCGCCAGCGCGCTTCCGGGCGGCGGCGCAGCGCCCCGAGACCGGTGCACGGGGCGTCGACCAGGACCCGGTCGAAGGAGCCGTCCTTCCACGCCGGGCGGGTCGAGTCGGCGACGACCACACGTCCCGCGTCGCGCACCGACCGGTGCACCGCCTGGGCGACCAGGCCCGCGCGCGCGGGCTGCACCTCGGCGGCCAGCAGGCGCGCCTCACGCTGCCCGGCGAGACCGGCCAGCATGGCGGCCTTGCCGCCGGGTCCGGCGCAGGCGTCCAGCCAGCGGGCGTCGGCCCCGTCGACCTGCACACGGGTCAGCGCGAGGGCGACGAGCTGGCTGGCCTCGTCCTGCACGGCCACGCGGCGCTGGCGCACCTCGGTGAGCAGGGCGGGGTCGCCTTCGGGGAGGTAGGCGGCGTAGGGCGAGTAGCGGGCCTCGCGGGCGCCGGCGTTGACCAGGTCGGCGATGGAGGCGCGGCCGGGCTTGGCGAGGAGGGTGACCTCGGGGCGCTCGTTGTGCGCGGCGAGGAGGCGCTCGGTCTCGGCCAGGTCCCCGGCGGAGTCGTCGCCGAGGGCGCGGGCCAGGGCCTCGACGACCCAGCGGGGGTGGCTGTGGACGATGGCGAGGCGGCCGACGGGGTCGTCGGCGCCGGGGGCGACGATCTCCAGCCAGGCGTCGAGGTCGCGGGCGCCGACCTTGCGGAGGACGGCGTTGGCGAAGCGCGAACGGTGCTGGCCGATGGTGCGGCGGGCGACGTTGACGGTCGCGCTGACGGCGGCGTGCGGGGGGATGCCGGTACCGAGGAGCTGGTGGGCGCCCAGGCGGAGGATCGGGAGGACCTCGGCGTCGACGGAGGAGAGGGAGCGGTCGATGCAAGCGTCGAGGACGGCGTCGTAGGTGCCCTGGCGGCGGAGGGTGCCGTAGGTGAGCTCAGTGGCGAGGGCCGCGTCCCGGCCGGTGAGTCCGCGGTCGCGGAGCTTGGCGGGGAGAAGGAGGTTGGCGTAGGCATCGCGCTCTTGGACGGCGCGGAGCACGTCGTAGGCGACACGGCGGACGGCCGTTCCGGGGGAGGGGGCGGGCTTCTGGGCGTCGCCCTGGCCCTTGCCTTTGCCGCCCTTACCGCCTGAGCCGCCCGAGCCGGGGCCGCGACGTCCGGAACGGTACGGGGAACGGGAACGGTCGGTCACGTCGGGATCAGCCTCACGCAGGGGATTGTGGTGGTCGAAAGGGGCCGGATGGGCCTCCCCGAGGATACTGCGCGTGACGAGGAGCGGGGCCGTGTCACACGCAAGTGGGGTGTGACACGGCAGGGCGAGCGACCTGGCGGGGCTGACGCCGACCGGTCCCGCTCCATCCCCATACGTGCGGGGCCCACGCCGCGACGAGCGCGGGTGGACCCAGCAGGACGGGTCCACCCCCGCGCGTGCGGGGCTCACCAGTGCTGCGGCAGCAAGCCGAAACTCAGCGTGGGTCCATCCCCGCGTTTGCGGGGCTCACTCGTTCTGCAGCTGCGTCCACAGCCCGCCTGCGGGTCCATCCCCGCGTTTGCGGGGCTCACCCCACGCGCGGCGTGCCCGGCTGGCACGCCCAAGGTCCATCCCCGCGTTTGCGGGGCTCACGCCGGTGCGCCGCACGGGTGGGCCGGGTTCGGCGGTCCATCCCCGCGTTTGCGGGGCTCACGACCCCGACAGCGCTGAGGCCCAGCGCCTGCTCGGTCCATCCCCGCGTTTGCGGGGCTCACGGCGCCTCTACGGCAGCGACCTGTGCTGCGCCCGGTCCATCCCCGCGTTTGCGGGGCTCACGACTTCACGCGGTCCAGCGGTAGGCCGGTCTGCGGTCCATCCCCGCGTTTGCGGGGCTCACCCTTAACGACCTGGGTGAACGGGCGCCGTTATCGAAGGTTGACCATCTGAACGGCACATGTGGACCGCTTCTGTCCGCATCCCCGTTCCGTCTGCTCATCCTCCCTCACGCGCCCAAGCGCTCGCCCTCCTCCGGGCGGACGCCCCTCGCCCAGTCCACCGCGTTCATCATCTTCTTGCCCTGGGCCTGCACGTCCCCCAGCCTCACCGGGTGGGTCGCCGTCCCCACCAGCACGCGCTTCTTCTCCACGGCCAGCTCGCCCGCCGCCAGCTCGTGGCCCGCCGCGATGTCCGTCACCGGCGTCACCGGCCCCAGCTTCAGCCGCGCCCCCCGGAACGTCGTCCACGCCCCCGGCGTCGGCGTGCACGCCCGCACCAGCCGGTCCACCCGCATCGCGGGCGCCGCGAAGTCGACCTCCGCGTCCTCCGGGTTGATCTTCGACGCGAACGACACCCCGTCCGCGCTCTGCGGCCGCGCCTCCAGGGACCCGTCCTCGATCCCGTCCAGCGTCCGCACCATCAGCCCCGACCCCGCCTCGGCCAGCCGCGACAGCAGGTCCCCGCTCGTGTCACCGGGCCCGATCGGCTCGGTCAGCATCCCGTACACCGGCCCCGAGTCCAGTTCCGGCTCGATCTCGAACGTCGTCGCCCCGGTCACGTCGTCCCCGTGGAGCACCGCGTGCTGCACGGGGGCCGCCCCGCGCCACGCCGGGAGCAGCGAGAAGTGCAGGTTCACCCACCCGTGGCGCGGCACGTCCAAGGCCTCCTGCCGCAGGATCGCGCCGTAGGCCACCACCGGGCAGCAGTCCGGCGCGATCTCCCGCAGCCGGTCCAGGAACTCCGGTTCGTCGGCCTTGGCGGGCTTGAGCACTTCCACCCCCGCCTCCTCGGCCACGCTCGCAACAGGGCTCGGCGTGACCTTGCGCCCCCGCCCCGCCACCGCGTCCGGCCGGGTGACGACCGCCGCCACCTCGTGCCGGGAGTCCAGCAGCGCCTTCAGCGTCGGCACCGCCACCTCCGGCGTTCCGGCGAACACCAGTTTCATCGGATCCCTCTCCCCTCGCGCCCGGGCCGCCGCGCCACTCCGCGGCCGAGTCAGCTCCGTGGCCTCTTGTCTACCAGCAGCCGCCTGTCGGAAGGCTCTGGTAAACCTGGGCACGATGGATCCGCAGCCCGAGCCCGGGGAGGGGCTCCTCTTCGACGTGCCCGAGGCCGGGCCGGCCGCCGACGCGCAGGGCGGACCGGCCGCTCCGAAGACCCCCGCGAAGGCCGGCGGCACGTCGGCGCCCAAGGCCGCCAAGGCCGCCAAGGGGAAGAAGGGCCCGAAGAAGCGCACCCCGGCGGAGGAGCTGCCCATCGCGCGGGTGGCGGTGGACACGCCCCTGCCCCACCTCGACCGCCTCTTCGACTACCAGGTCCCGGCGGACATGGCCGACGACGCCGTTCCCGGCTGCCGTGTGCGCGTGCCCTTCCACGGCCAGGTCCTGAGCGGCTTCCTCATCGAGCGCGCCGCCGCCTCCGACTTCACGGGGCGCCTGTCGTACCTCTCTGCGGTGGTCTCCCCCGAGCCGGTGCTGACGCCGGAGATCCGCGACCTGGCCCGCGCCGTCGCCGACCGCTACGCGGGCACCTTCAGCGACGTGCTGCGGCTCGCCGTCCCGCCCCGCCACGCGCGCGTGGAGAAGGAAGGGCGAACGGGCGAGAAGGCGGACGAGGCCGAGGAGCCTGCCGGCTCCGGCGACACGACCGGTGAGGCGACTGCGGCGGACCAGGACGACACCGCAGCGGCCGACGTGTCCCCGGACGACGACACCCCGCCGAGCACCGAGGACGAGGGCGCCGCCCCCGAACAGCCCGCGGCGGGCACGCCCCCGGAGGCCACCGGGCCCGAGGAGGCCGCGGAATCCGAAGCACCGGCCGCTGCTTCCCGGACTTCTGCGCCCGCTTCGGATGCTCCGGACGCGGTGGACGCGCCAAACACGCCGGGTGCGCCAGGCGCTCCCGAGGCGGCAGACACTGGCGCCGACCCGGAAGCCGACCTTTCGGCTTCCCCTTCTCCCCCCGCCCCGGAGCCCGATGCCAGCGAGGAGCCCACGGCATCGGACGCCCCGGCGGACGCGGCCGACTCCCCCGCCCCCGACGCCGAAGCCATCGGCCCCTGGGCCGACTACGCCTTCGGCCCCTCCTTCGTCTCCGCGCTGCGCGCCGGACACCCCGCCCGGGCCGTCTGGTCGGCCCTGCCCGGCCCCGGCTGGGACGACGCCATCGCCATCGCCGTCCGCACGACCGTCGACGCCGGTCGCGGCGCCGTGGTCGTCGTCCCCGACGGCCGCGACGTCGCCGTCCTCGACGCCGCCCTTGCCGAGCGCCTCGGCCCCGGCCGCCACGTCGCCCTCACCGCCGAGCTGGGCCCCGCCGAGCGGTACCGCCGCTGGCTGGCCGCCCTGCGCGGGCAGGCCTCGGCCGTCGTCGGCACCCGCGCCGCCATGTTCGCGCCCGTGCACGACCTCGGCCTGGTGGTCCTGTGGGACGACGGCGACGACGTGCACGCCGACCCGCACGCCCCCTACCCGCACGCGCGCACCGTGCTGACCCTCCGCGCCCACCGTGCCGGGGCCGCCGCGCTCATCGGGGGCCACACCCGCACGGCCGAAGGCGCCCGGCTGGTCGAGTCGGGCTGGGCACACCCGCTGACCGCCGACCGCGCGACGGTGCGCCGCCGCGCCCCCGCCGTCCGCGCCTCCGGCGACGACTTCGAGCTGGCCCGGGACGAGGCGGCCCGCGCCGCGCGCCTGCCGCACCTGGCGATGCGCGTCGCCCGGGAGGCGGCCGCGCACGGCCCCGTGCTGGTGCAGGTGCCCCGGCGCGGCTACCTGGCGTCGCTGGCGTGCAACCGGTGCCGCGCCCACGCCCGGTGCGGGTCCTGTCAGGGGCCGTTGGCCCTGCGCAGCGCGCACGCCGCCCCCTATTGCCGCTGGTGCGGGCGGATCGCGGGCGACTGGCAGTGCGAGGAGTGCGGGCACGCACGGGTGCGGGCGTCGGTCGTGGGCGACCGCCGCACCGCCGAGGAATTGGGGCGGGCGTTCCCGTCGCTGCCGGTGCGCACGTCGGGCCGCGACGAGGTGCTGACCACGGTGTCGGAGCGCCCGGCGCTGGTGGTGGCGACGCCGGGCGCCGAGCCGGTGGCCGAGGGCGGCTACGCGGCCGCGCTGCTGCTGGACGGCTGGACGATGCTGGGCCGCGCCGACCTGCGCGCGTCGGAGGAGGCGGCGCGGCGCTGGTTCAGCGCCGCCGCGCTCGTGCGCTCGGCCGAGGAGGGCGGGCGCGTGGTGGTGATGGCCGACGCGTCGGTGCCCGCGGTGCAGGCGTTGGTGCGGTGGGACCCGTCCGGCCTGGCCGAGCGGGAGCTGGAGGAGCGCCGTGAGCTGGGGTTCCCTCCGGCGGTGACGATGGCGTCGGTGACCGGCGCCCCGGCGAAGGTGCGCGAGCTGCTGGACGGGCTGTCGCTGCCGGAGTCGGCGGAGGTGCTGGGGCCGGTCCCGGTCGACGCGGGCGGCCCGGGGCCCCGGTCGGCGGAGGAGGCACCGGAACGGGCGCTGCTGCGGGTCCCCCACGCCGACGCCTACGAGCTGACGAAGGCGCTGAAGGCCGCGGCCGCCGCGAGGAGCGCCCGCCGCGAGGAACACCTGGCACAGGTGCGCGTCGATCCGCTGCAGGTGGTGTGAGGCGGGGGCCGCACCCGGCGGATCGAAGTCGGCCGAGCCCCTGCGTCCGTCCAGTCCGCGGTGATTGCGGCGGGGGCGCTGTCGCGCTGTCATGGCCGCGTTTCGGCGGGCGGGCACCGGTCCGGATTCCGGAGGCGGGGCGGGGCCGCCTCAGCGTGGAAACGACCGCGTCAGTGGTCGTATGGAGGCTGCACCACACGAGGACGACACCATTGAGTTCGGGCTTTCGGCTCCGGTGTCAGCCCGCCCACCCTTGATCACCCGGCCATCCAGCGTGTGCGCCCGGGCGGCGCACGGATGCTCGCGGTCCCGAGAGCCCTCGCCCTCCTCGTGTCGCCCCGCCCGACCAGGTCGGCGCACCGGCCGGGGCACTGGGCCGAGCCGCCCCCTCCCCTGTTGATCTCGGGCAGGGGGTGAGGGCTCCCACGCGCCCATGGAGGGAGCCGTCCCCGGCTCCGCACGCCGCTGGCCGCCGCGTCACCTGCCATGTCCGGAAGCCCCGGTCACGCCGCTCCACGGGACGACAAGCGCCTCAGTCGATCATTGCGAGCGACCATGGGCGGCAGGCTTCTCAGCCCACCGGCCCTGTGCCGCCCTCACCCGGATCGTCAGGACGCTCGGCTCGGATCAGCTCCGCGGAGTCGGGGGCATCCGGCCCCGCGCCCCCTCCCTCCGCGAGTTCCCGTTCGATGTCGGCCAGCAGCCTCCTGTTCCCGCTGAAGGCGGCCTCCCGTACAGGAACGGCCAGCAGCAGTCCTTGAAGGGATCGTCCTTGCCGCCGTGCCTCCTCCATGAGGGCTTCCCGCACATCCTCGGGCACGTCCCTGACGGTGATCTCTCCCCCCATGCATGCACCCTCCGATATTCGGAGGCCTCCTCGCCCGCGTTTCTGCTACGTTGCTCTACTTCCCACCCGCGGGAGGTCCCCGGTGCGGGGCGCCGCACCCTGGACGCCGGCCCGTCTTCTGGGCCGGGGGAGGTCCCCATGAAGCACTCGTCTCCCGAGTTCGCCGCCGTCGCCGAGAAGGGCACGATCCTCCAGTGCCAGGTCGGTTCGGGGGTCCACGGCATCACCGTGTCCGACCAGGACGACCGCGACGAGATGGGCGTCTGCGTCGAGCCGCCGGAGTACGTCATGGGGCTCCGCGGGTTCGAGCAGTACGTGTACCGGTCCCAGCCCGAAGGGGTCCGCTCGGGCCCCGGCGACCTGGACCTGACCGTGTACGCGCTGCGCAAGTGGATGCGCCTGGCCCTGGACGGCAACCCGACCGTGCTGCTGCCGCTCTTCGTCCCCGAGGAGGAGATCGTCCGCATCGACCTGCTCGGCCGCGAGCTGCGGGAGGTCTCCGAGCGGATCCTGTCGCGCCGCGTCGGCGACCGCTGCCTGGGCTACCTGCGCTCCCAGCGCGACAGCCTGCTCGGCCGCCGCGCCGGGCGGCGCACCAACCGGCCCGAGCTCATCGACGTGCACGGCTTCGACACCAAGTTCGCCTACCACATGGTGCGCCTGGGCGTTCAGGGCGCGGAGATCCTGGAGACCGGCCGCCTCACCCTGCCCATGCCCGAGCCGTGGGCGACCTGGCTGCGGGAGCTGCGCCGCGGAGAGCACACGCTGGAGGAGGCCCTGGAGGCCGCCGACGAGCAGGAGGCCCGCCTGGAGCGGCTCGTGACCGCCTCACCCCTGCCCGAGCACCCCGACCGCGACTGGGCCGACACCTGGCTGGTGGAGGCGCACCGCCGCCACTGGGCCGAGCGGGGGCTGTGACCAGCCGTCCCCGCCCCTCGGTGGGCCGGGCCGCCCGACGGCTCGGCCCGCCGGGCCAGACCCCCGGGGACCGGCCCCCTACACCGCGTCGCGGACGTGCGCCGGGTGCGCACGGTAGAGGTCGCGCAGCAGGGCCACCTCCGCCCCGTGGTGCATCACCTCGCGGTTGACGTGCAGCACGAGCACCGCGAAGGGCAGGTCCGACCACTGCTCGGGCTCCGCGGAGCCCACCGGGGCCGCGAAGTCGTCCGGCGCCTTGGACCGGACCCCCGCGCACCAGGCGCCGTAGGCGTCCTCCAGGCGCGCCAGCGCCTCGTCCGCGCTGCCGGGCCAGTGCGCGTCGGCGATGGTCATGTCGCCCTTGCCGAAGTGGTGGTCGACGCGCAGCTCCAGGACGCCCACGACGATGTGCCCGAGCCGCCAGGCGATCGTGGTGACCGGCGGCGGGTCGGGTTCGGGCCAACTCCAGTCGGCGACGAACGCGCCGTCCGGGCGGGGGCGCACCGACCAGCACGGTTCGACCGGCTCCCAGAAGAACTCGTCGTCACCGAGCCCGTCCAGGCGGGGCCGCAGCGAGGCGTCCCAGTAGAACTCCAGTTGGGCGAGGACCTCGGCGGGCCAGTCGAGCGCGGTCATCACCGTGCACCCTCCCTCCGGCCCACGGCCCCGGTGAGGCCGCTGCCCTCGGCGGCGACGTCCTCGTCCGGGTAGGGCCACCACGCGATGTCGGCCAGGCCGGGTTCCAGGGGCGCGAACGGGGCCAGCGCCCGCGACGCCCGGTCGGGCCGCCCGCCCCGCGGGTAGGCGGTGAGCACGTGCCCGCCCCGGCCGAGGGCGTCGTGCAGGGCGGCCAGCAGTTCGGGGCCGGGGGCGGGCCCACCCGTCTTCGGGGCGGTGTCGAGCACCAGAACGCAGACGGGCTCGTCGACGTCGACGAGCCCGCACGTTGCCAGCCGCTCCACCAGCGCCCAGGGGGAGTGCCAGGGCACCGACACCACCGGCGCGGCCGCCCGGTGCGGGGACGCCCCGGGGTGCAGGGCGGGCCCGTCGGAGGCGTCGAAGTAGACGGCGCGCACGCCCGAGCCGCGGTCCCCGACCGCTTCGAGGACGGCGTCGCAGGTGGGCAGCCCCGAGGAGATGTCGACGAACTGGCGGACCCCGGCGTCGGCGGCCAGGTAGCGGGCCGCGCGGGCGGCGAAGGCCAGCCGGGCGCGGTCGAGCGGGTCGGGCTCGGGGGGTGCGGTGCGCTGCGCGGGAGGTCGGCCGTCCAGCCCCACGACACGCGGGCGGGGAACGTCGGCGACCCTCTGGTGGTCCTCGACGATCGGCGGGGCCGGCCACTCATCAGTCACGATCGCGCTCCCGGAGTCCTTTGGCGATCGATGTTACCTGGTGTGAGGTACATCATTCACCCGGAGATAAATTCACCGGGAATGTACGCCGGTTTTCCCGTACGGAACAGATCGCAACCGCTTCCGATCCGCGGAAGAGCGGCAGGCGCCGACACCCGCATCAGCCTCGTCACCCCTACTGAACCGCACCTGTACGCGCACCCTCGGCGCCTTCACCCGCCACCGGTTCCACCGGCGGGCCGGAGGCCCCGGCGGAGTCGGCACCGCCCCCTCTGACCCCGCGGTCACCGCCCCGATCACCCAGGAGAGGGAGTGCGCACCATTTTCACCCTTGAGTTCCCGATTAGTGAAGTTTTAACCGGTATATGTTTCTCGAGGCCATGATGTCGACTTTCGAGGAAACGGCGAATCGGCGGCTCAGCGGGTGCCCCGCTTAAGCCCCCACCCGCCCACCAGGCCACCGGAGCGGCAGGAAGAAGGCGGCGACCGAGGCCTCCGTCAACGCCCCTCCCCGACTGGTCGGTGACGGCGACAGGGTCGCCCGCCCCGCTCCCGCCTCAGGTGTCCGCCGGGACGACCGGGACCAGGCGCCCTTCGTCGTCGCGGTACTCCAGCTCCGGGCCGTGCTCCGCCAGGCGGGCCACCGCCGCCACCAGGCGGTCGACGTGCTCCTCCGTCGTGCCCAGGCCCAGGCTCGCGCGGACCGCCTGCTCGTGCCCCTCCGGCAGCAGGTGCCGGGTGAGCGGGTGCGCGCAGAACAGCCCGTCGCGCACGCCGATCCCGTACTCGGCCGACAGCGCCGCGGCCAGCAGCCCGGCCGGGACCCCGTCCACCACGAACGACACGATGCCCACCCGCGGGTGGCGCCCGTCCCACAACGACAGGTCGTGCACCCCCGGGACCGCCGCGAGCCCGGCGCGCAGCCGCCGCAGCAGGGCCTCCTCCCGCGTGTGCAGGCGCTCCTGGCCGGCTTCGATGAGGGTCGCGCAGGCGGCGGCGAGCGCCACCGCGCCCAGCACGTTCGGGCTGCCCGCCTCGTGCCGCGCGGGCAGGTCGTTCCAGCGCACGTCGTGGTCGGTGACGTTGCCGGTCGCCCCTCCCCCGGCCAGGTACGGGGCGGCCGCGCGCAGCCAGTCGGACCGGCCCGCCAGCACCCCCGCGCCGAAGGGCGCGTACAGCTTGTGCCCGGAGTAGGCGACGTAGTCGGCGCCGGACGCCTTCAGGTCGAATCGGCGGTGCGGCACGTACTGGGCGGCGTCGACCGCGATGCGCGCCCCCTCGGCGTGCGCCGCCTCCGCGAGCTCGCGCACCGGCCAGATCTCCCCGGTGACGTTGGAGGCGGCCGTCACGCACAGCAGCCGCGGCCCCTCGGGGGCGGCCCGCAGCGCCTCGCGCGCCGCCCGGACGGCCTCGCCCGGGGTCTCCGGCAGCGGCAGCCGCACGACCCGCCCGGCCCGGCTCCCCCGGTGCTCCCAGGGCAGCAGGTTGGCGTGGTGCTCGGCGGCGAAGACCACCACCGTGCAGCCGTCGGGGACGCAGCGCGCCAGCAGGTTGAGCGCGTCGGTGGTGCCGCGCACGAACACCAGCGCGTCGCCCGCGCCCACACCCGTGTACTCGGCGACGGTGCGCCGCGCCCGCTCGTAGGCGGCGGTGCTGACCTGCGACAGGTGCCCCGCGCCGCGGTGCACGCTCGCGTAGAGCGGCAGCGCCTCGTCCAGGGCGTCGCGGACGGCCTCCAGGCAGGGCGCGCTCGCGGCGTAGTCGAAGTTGGCGTAGTCCACGGTGCCGCCGGCGGCCAGCGGGACGGGCACGCCCGCGCCGAGCACCGCGGGCGCTCCGGGGGTACACCCGCGGGCGGCCGGGACGGCGGAGGGGGCGGGGCTGTCTGCGACTGCGGTCATCACTGCTCCTCAGGGGTCATCGGGACCCCAGAGGAGCCGGGAGCGTCCCCGTGCGGCGCCCTCGGCGCACGGCGGTGTCTCCGGCTCGAACCCGCGGGGGTCCGCGCTTGCCTGACACGTTGCGTCCATCGGTCGTGTCTCGACCTGGTCCTCACCCGGGGCACCCCACCGCGGTAGGAGGGTTGCCGGCCAGCGAGCCGGGGCTTGGCGCTGGCGCTCATGACCTATGCGGGACTATAGCGCACCGTGTCCGGTTCAGCGCAAGGCGGGGCCGGTGTGACCCGGGTGGCGGCGGGCGCGGCGGTCCACGCGGCCCTGTGCGGCGACGGCGTGCGGCCCTGTGCCCGGCGGTCTGCGCGACGGCGTGCCCGGCGGCGCGTGTCCGGAAGGCGGCGGGTCGGTGTCCCCGCCGGTCACGGGGAGGCCGGGCCCACGGGCCGGGGGCGCTCCCGACGGCCGCCGCGGCGCGCCCCCGTCACGGGGCGAGCATTGACAGGGGCGCACCGCTTGCGGGGATACTTGGGCGACTGCCCTCCCGCTCAGGGCGCCCTGCCTTCCCAGGTCGCCCGTCCAGGCGCGAGACTCCAGCCCTACGGAGCCTCATGCTGCCCGGAAACGGAAAGGGCCGAAAACGTGCACGGTCACGATCTTGCTCTGCTCGACGACCCCGACGTCGTCCTCGTCTCGGGCTATGCCCGCCTGCCCGACGCGGTCGCGAGCCACTCCCAGTACGAGCGCCTCGGCGTGGTGCTCGCCGTCAACGTCACCGACGGGCGCATCGTCGCCGCCGACACCACGCTCCTGACCGATCTGGCCAAACGGTTCTTCCGCGCGCTCGTCGAGGGCCTGTCCGTCGCCGACGACCTCCCCGAGATCGCCGAGCGCGTGCGCACCCGCTACGCGGGGCAGTCCGGCGCCGCCCTCACCACCGCGCTGCGCCGCTGCCTGGAGACCTACCACCAGCTCCGCGAACAGCGCGGCGGCGAGCAGTCGAGCGAGTGAGCGAGGGATGAGCGAGACGAACCGCGACGGCGCGACCGGGTACGGACCGCACGACGGGACCGGCCGGCGCGAACCGGACGAGCAGACCGATCACAACAGACCCTCGGGCGCCCCGCCCCCGGAGGGGCCGCTGGCCGGGGTCCGGGTCGCCGACCTGTCCCGGGTCCTCGCCGGGCCCTACGCCACCATGCTCCTGGCCGACCTGGGGGCCGAGGTGGTGAAGGTCGAGCACCCCGGGCACGGCGACGACACCCGCGCCTGGGGCCCACCCCACGCGGGCGGGGAGGCCGCCTACTACCTCGCCGTCAACCGCGGCAAGCGCAGCCTGGCCGTGGACGTCAAGGACCCCGACGGCCGGGCGGCCGTGCGGGAGCTGTGCGCCCGCTCCGACGTGGTGATCCAGAACTTCCGCCCGGGCGTCGCCGAGCGCCTGGGCCTGGGCTTCGCCGACGTCGGCGGGCGCAACCCCGCCGTGGTGTACTGCTCCATCAGCGGCTTCGGCCCCGAGCACACCCCCGCGGACCGCCCCGCCTTCGACGTGCTGGTGCAGGCCGAGAGCGGCCTGATGGGCATCACCGGCGAGCCGGACGGCCCACCGAGCAAGGTCGGCGTGGCCATGACCGACGTGCTCTCCGGGCTCAACGCCGCCGTGGCGATCCTCGGCGCGCTGCTGCGCGCCCGCACCACCGGCAGGGGGGAGCACGTGGAGGTGTCCCTCATCAACTCGGCCCTGTCCGGCCTGGTCAACATCGCCCAGCAGGCCCTGGTCACCGGCGCCGAGCCGCCCCGCATGGGCAACGCCCACTCCACCGTGGTGCCCTACCAGGTGTTCGGCACCGCCGACGCCGACATCGTGGTCGCCGCCGGGAACGACGCCCTGTTCCAGCGGCTGTGCGGGGTGCTGGACCGCCCGGACCTGGCCGGAGACCCGCGCTTCGCGGGCAACCCGGACCGCATCCGCAACCGGGACGCGCTCATCCCCGAGCTCGAAGCCGAGCTGGGCGCCCGCCCCGCCGCCGAGTGGCTGAAGCTGCTCACCGCGGCCGGTGTGCCCGCCGGGCAGGTGCGCGGCCCCCTGGACGCGGTGCGCTCCGCCCAGGCCGCCGGGGACGACGTGCTGGTGCGGGTCGACCACCCCACCGCGGGCGCCCTGGACACGGTGCGCGCCGGGTTCCGCCTGGCGTCGGGCGCGCAGCCGGGCGGCCAGGAGGGCGGCGGCGCGCCGCCGCTCCCCCCTCCCCTGCTGGGCCAGCACTCCCGCGAGGTCCTGGCCGAGCTGGGCGTGTCCGAGGACGGCATCGCCGCGATGATCGGCCGCGGCGCCGTACGCCAGACCGACCCGGGGAGCGGTGGGCCCGAGGACCCGGACGGCCCCGGCACCGCCACCGGACCGGCCGGGCCCGCGGCCGACACCCCGAACGACGACGGAAGGACGGACCACCGATGAGCGACCAGCGCAAGGCCGCGGCCCCCGACGCCCGCGACTTCCTGGCCCTGGACCGGGAGCTGACGGACGAGGAGCGCGACATCCGCGACACGGTGCGCGCGTTCGCCGCCGACGAGCTGCTGCCCAACGTCGCCGACTGGTACGAGGCCGGGACCATCCCCGACGCGCGCGGGCTCGCCAAGCGCCTGGGCGCCCTCGGCGTGCTCGGCATGCACCTGGAGGGGTACGGCTGCGCGGGTGTGGGCCCCGTCGCCTACGGCGCGGCGTGCAGGGAGCTGGAGGCGGTCGACTCGGGCCTGCGCAGCTTCGTGTCCGTGCAGGGGTCGCTGGCGATGACGGCGATCCACAAGTTCGGCTCCGAGGAGCAGAAGCGGGAGTGGCTGCCGGGGATGGCGGCCGGGGACGCGATCGGCTGCTTCGGGCTGACCGAGCCCGACTCGGGCAGCGACCCCGGGTCGATGCGCACCCGGGCCCGCCGGGACGGCGACGGCTGGGTGCTCGACGGCACCAAGATGTGGATCACCAACGGGTCGGTCGCCGACGCGGCGGTGGTGTGGGCCGCCACCGACGACGGCGTCCGCGGGTTCCTGGTGCCCACCGACACCCCGGGGTTCACCGCCAACACCGTGCGGCACAAGCTGTCGCTGCGCGCCTCGATCACCTCCGAGCTGGTGCTGGAGGGCGTCCGGCTGCCCGGCTCGGCGCTGCTGCCCGGCTCGCGTGGCCTGGGCTCGCCGCTTTCCTGCCTCAACGAGGCCCGCTACGGCATCGTGTGGGGCGTGGTGGGCGCCGCCCGCGCCTGCTACGAGTCGGCGCTGGAGTACGCGACCACCCGCGAGCAGTTCGGTCAGGCCATCGGCGGCTTCCAGCTCACCCAGCGCAAGCTGGCCGACATGGTGGTGGACGTGAACCAGGCGCAGATGACGGCGCTGCGCATCGGGCGGCTCAAGGAGCAGGGCGCGTGCCACCACAACCACGTCAGCTTCGGCAAGTTCGCCAACGTGGCCGCCGCCCAGCGGGTGGCCCGCACCTCCCGGTCCGTGCACGGCGCCAACGGGATCACCCTGGAGTACCCGGTGATGCGGCACATGGCCAACCTGGAGACGGTGGCCACCTACGAGGGCACCGAGGAGATCCACGCGCTCAGCATCGGGCAGGCGGTGACCGGCGTCTCGGCGTTCCGCTGACCCGCGAGTAGCCCCGGCACCGGCGCACCCAGCACAATGGTCGTGAGCCGAATGAGGGAGATGTCGATGGGGAACGACACCAAGCAGTTCCGGGCCGGGAAGATGCGGCGCGTCTTCGACGCGACCGTGTCCGGCCTGGTGAAGTACGGGCTGGGCCCGTCCTACACGCGGCTGCTGACCACCCGCGGACGGTCCACGGGCTTCCTCCGGTCGACCCCGATCGACCTGGTGGAGAACGAGCAGGGCCGGTTCCTCGTCGCCCCCTACGGTGAGGTCGGCTGGGTGCGCAACATCCGCAAGGACGGGTTCGCCACCCTGCGCCGGGGCGGCTGGATCGAGCTGGTCAGCGTGGCCGAGGTGGACGCCGGGCGCGCGGCCCCGGTGCTCAAGGAGTACCTGGCCAACCCGCGGGTCGCGGTGGTCGGCCCGTACTTCAGGGCCGCCCCCGACTCGCCGTTGGAGTGGTTCGTCGACGAGGCCGCCGACCACCCGGTGTTCGAGATCATCCGGAGCACGACCGTACGCCTGTGACCGCCGTTTCCGAGCCCTGCACAGGAACGGCGCTCACGCACCGGTACGGCCTCCACGGCTCTGGTCCGGACGCGCCTCGCCTCCTTGCGCCCTACCGTGCGGCGAAGCCTTCATCGGTCCCCGAGGCCGGCCCCGGCCGACCTCGGAAGACCTGACCGGCACCCCGCCCATCGGCGGACAGCGACGCCGTCCACGGTCGCGCGGACGCCCCCCCGTGCTGCCCAGCCCCCTGAGAGGCGGTCCCAGTCGGGTCGGCAGGGGCCGCCTCCCCGGGATCGGGCAGCCGTACGGCCGTTCACACGAGGCGGTGGCCGCCGTCGACGTGCAGTACCGTTCCGGTGACGTAGCCATTGCCCATCAGCGACGTGAAGGCCCGGGCGATGTCCTCGGCCGTGCCGATCCGCCGGGCCGGAAGCCGTTCGGCCATCTCCGTGAAGGCCGCCTGCCGGTCCATGCCGATCCTGTCCCAAACGGGGGTGTCCACCCACCCCGGGGAGAGCACGTTCACGCGCACGGGCGCCAGTTCCACCGCCAGCCCGTACGCCAGTGACGCGAGCGCGCCGTTGGCGGCCGCCACGATCGTGTTCGCCCCGTTCGGCCGGTAGGCGTTGATCCCCGACGTGTAGGTGATCGACCCGGTCACGCGCCCGGCCGCGTACTTGCCGACCAGCCAGGCGCCGAACAGCTTGGTGTCCACGACGGCGCGGGCCGCCTCCGTGGCGACTCCGGCCGTGGGGCCGTACACGCCCGTGACGTCCGCCGCGGTGACCGCGACGTGGTCCGCCCGCCCCACCCGCTCGAACAGCCCGGCCACGTCCTCCTCCCGGCCGATGTCCGCCGGGACCGCGGCGGCCTTCCCGTACGCGGACAGGTCCGCCTGGGCCTCCGCGAGCCGGTCCGCGGACCGCCCCACGATCGTCACGTCCATCCCCTCGGCGAGCACGGTCCGGGCCAGAGCCAGCCCCATCCCGGAACCCCCGCCGATGATCATCACTTCGGTCATGCCCCGAGCCTCCGGCGCCCCGCCCGGACCGGGAAGGCCGCCCGGTTCCCGGGTGCGACAGGGCCACCCGGCCGTGGACCCTCGGTGGCACAATCGCCGGTATGAACGCGATGGCGGAGTTCCTCCGCACCCGGCGCGGGCGGATCGGCCCGGCCGACGTCGGGCTGCCCGCCGGGCCGGGCCCCCGGCGCACCCCGGGGCTACGCCGCGAGGAGCTGGCCACGCTGGCCGGAGTGAGCGCGGACTACTACACCCGGATCGAGCAGGGACGCGAGGCCGCGCCCAGCGACGCGGTCCTGAACGCCCTGGCCCGGGTCCTGCTGCTCACCGACGACGAGCACGCCCACCTGCTCGCCCTCGCCGACCGCGCGGCGGGGCGCACACCCCGCCGCCCGCCCGCGCCGCCGCGGTCGGCCCGCCCCGGCCTCCGGCTGCTGCTGGAATCGGTCCGCCCCAGTCCGGCGTACGTGCTCAGCGAGGTCAACGACGTCCTCGCCGCCAATCCCGAGGGGCTGGCGCTGATGTCCGGGCTCGGCGACTGGCCGCCCGCACAGCGCAACACGATCAGGTACACGTTCCTCCACCCGGCGTCGAAGACGGTCTTCGCCGACTGGGACCGGGTGGCGCGCAACTGCGTCGCGCACCTGCGCAGCGCCGAACCGGCCGCCCAGGGGCCGACCGCCGCGCTGGTCGCCGAACTGTCCGCGGCCGACGGCGGGTTCGCCGCCCTGTGGCGCCGACACGAGATCTGGGTCAAACGCGGCGGCGAGACCGCGTTCCACCACCCGGGGATCGGCCGGTTCACCCTCGCGAACGAGGTGCTCACCACCCCTGGGGGCGGACAGCGGATGCTGGTCTACCAGGCCGCCCCCGGCACGCCCGAGCACGACGCCGTGGTCCTGCTCGCGATGGCCGCCCAGGGCCGGCGCCCCGTGCCGGGGGAGAACCCTTCTCACGCCCCCGACGGCGGTCCGACAGGCTGAACGGGGCCTCCTCTGGAGCGGTCGTCTCTCTCCGACCGGGTGGGCGCCACCGTTGAACGCCCTGTGGTGAGGGCCCTGCCGGACCCGGCCGGACCCGGCCGGCCCCGCCGACGGCGCTTGGGCCCCTGAGCATCCGCCCACCCCCGGGGCCACCATCCGCGAGCACCGCACGTAGCGGCGTCCCCGGAGGGGCGGGCACGGCCCCGAGACCAACAGCGGAGAAAGGACACCGTCCCAGCGGACGCCGACCCGCGCACCGGCCTCGTGCCCTCCCGGATGGGTGTCCGTCGGTGGCCCTCCCTTCGTCGCCCTCTCCGTACTTCCAACCGAGTACGCGGGGTTCGGCTGCGCGCAGGAGGTCCCGGCCGCCGCTCCCCCGCCACGCTGGTGGGTGACGGGGCCGGAACCGGCCCCGACGACGCGACGACGGGGAGGGGAACCCGCGCATGAGCATGCGCACCGAACGACCGGGCGGGACGGAGTCCGGCGAGTCCACGGCACCCGGAAGGGCCGGGAACGCCGCCGAGGAGGCCGGGCGGGCGCCCGCGGAAGCGGCCGAGGGGGCCGAGCGTGCCACGGGGGCCGGCCGCCTGCCGCTGCTCGACGTCCTCCGGGGGCTGGCGATCCTCGGCACCTTGGGCATGAACATCTGGCTGTTCGCCGGTCCCGGGGGCGAGCTCGGCATCCTCGACCGTGACATGCCCACCCTGGCCTCGGCCGCCGCCGACCCCGGTGCGGGCGCGGTCGCCGAAGCGCTGTTCCGCCTCGCCATGAACGGCACCTCGCTGTCGCTGCTCACCCTGCTGTTCGGCGCCGGGCTGGCGGTGCAGTACCGGTCGGCGCGCAAACGCGGTCTGCCTTGGCCGGGGCCCTACAAGTGGCGGGCACTGTTCCTGTTCTTCGAGGGCCTGGTGCACTTCACCCTGGTGTTCGCCTGGGACGTGCTGATGGGCTACGCCATGACCGCCCTTGTGGCGGCCTGGCTGCTGGCGCGCGGCCCGCGCGTGCGGGTGGCGGCGGCCGCCGTCGCGGGCACCGTGCACGTGGCGCTGATGGGCGTGGGCACCGCCCTCCTCGCGGCTTCCCCGGACACCACGGGAGGAGAGGGCGGTGCCTCAGCGGAGCTCGTCCGGCTCTACGCCGAGGGCACCTACCCGGAGCAGGTCGCGGCCCGGCTGGAGAACGCCGCGGTGCTGCGCCTTGAGCCCGTCATGACCTTCGGCCTGCTGCTAGCGCTGTTCCTCTGCGGCGTGTTCCTCTTCCGAGCCGGGGCGTTCTCGCCCGGAGCGCAGGGGCGGCGGCTGCGTGTCCGCATGGCCGTGTGGGGGCTCGGCACCGGGGTCCCGATGAAGGCGGCGGCCTCGCTGCTCGGCGGCGACTGGTTCCTCATCGAGCGCTACGCCGCCGCACCGGTGGCGGCGATCGGGGTGGCGGGGCTGGTCGGGCTGGTCCTGGACCGGGCACAGCGGACCGGGCCGGTGGTGCGGGCACTGTCCGACCTGGGCCGCGTCGCGCTCAGCGGCTATGTCCTCCAGAACGTCCTCGCCATGCTGGCCTGCTACGGCTTCGGCCTGGGCCTGGCGGCGCGCTTCGCGGACTCGGGGCCGTGGTGGGTGATCGCCCTGTGGGCGGCCATCGGAGCGGTCCTGCTCGCGGGTAGCACGCTGTGGCTGCGCCGGTTCCGGCACGGGCCGCTGGAGGCCGTGCAGAAGGCGGCACTGGCCGGGACGGCACGGCGGCGGACGGCGCGCTGAGGCGGCCAGGCTCTGGGCGCACCAAGGCGCACCAGGAGCACACCGGGCACGGCCCGGGCAGGGACCGGGACCGCGGGGCGGTCCCGGACGGTGGACGAAGGCCAGGGCCCGCCTCCCCTGCGGGAGGCGGGCCCTGCGCGTTCGCTGTTCGGCTCCGGCGGAGCCGGGTCGGACGCCTTTAGGCGCCGACCGCGGACTTCAGGGCCTCGGCGCGGGCGGTCGACTCCCAGGTGAACTCCGGGACCTCGCGGCCGAAGTGGCCGTAGGCCGCGGTGTTGGAGTAGATCGGGCGCAGCAGGTCCAGGTCGCGCACGATCGCGGCCGGGCGCAGGTCGAAGACCTCCTTGACGGCCTTCTCGATGACGTCCGGGGCCACCTGCTCGGTGCCGAAGGTCTCGATGAAGACGCCGACCGGGGCGGCCTTGCCGATGGCGTAGGCCACCTGGACCTCGGCGCGCTCGGCCAGGCCGGCCGCGACGATGTTCTTGGCGACCCAGCGGGTGGCGTAGGCGGCCGAGCGGTCCACCTTGGACGGGTCCTTGCCGGAGAAGGCGCCGCCGCCGTGGCGGGCGTAGCCGCCGTAGGTGTCGACGATGATCTTGCGGCCGGTCAGGCCCGCGTCGCCCATCGGGCCGCCGATCTCGAAGCGGCCGGTCGGGTTGACCAGGAGCCGGTAGTCGTCGGCCTCCAGCCCGTACTGGGACACGATCGGCTCGATCACGTGCTCCTTGACGTCGGGCGACAGGAGCTCGTTGAGGTCGATGTCCGGCGCGTGCTGGCTGGACAGCACCACGGTGTCCAGGCGGACCGGCGTGGTGCCCTCGTACTCGACCGTGACCTGCGTCTTGCCGTCGGGGCGCAGGTAGGGGACGGTGCCGTCGTGGCGGACCTTGGAGAGCTGCTGCGACAGCGCGTGGGCGAGCTTGATCGGCAGCGGCATGAGCTCGGGGGTCTCGCGGTTGGCGTACCCGAACATCAGGCCCTGGTCGCCGGCGCCCTGGCTGGCGAGCTTGTCCTCCTCCTTCTCGACCCGCGCCTCGTAGGCGGTGTCGACGCCCTGCGCGATGTCGGGGGACTGCTGGTCGATGGAGACCGAGACCCCGCAGGAGTCTCCGTCGAAGCCCTTGGCAGAGGAGTCGTAGCCGATCTCGAGGATCTTCTTACGGACGATCTCGGGGATGTCCACATAGGTCTTGGTGGTGACCTCACCGGCGATGTGCACCTGGCCGGTGGTGATCAGGGTCTCCACGGCGACCCGGCTGGCGGGGTCGTCCTTCAGCATCGCGTCGAGGATCGCGTCACTGATCTGGTCGGCCATCTTGTCGGGGTGGCCCTCGGTGACCGACTCGGAGGTGAAAAGGCGACGGGACACGTTAAGTGACTCCTTGCAGCGGCTGCTGGCTGACAGTTGTCTCTATTCGGGCCGGCGGTCCGCCGGGGCTGGTGGGTGACCACCGGCGATTACCGACCCACGGGGTTGGTTACTCAATCCACTGTAGTGGTGCCCTCCCCGCCGCACCCGGGGCGCGGGGGGCTCATGGGGCCGTCTCGGCCGCTCCGGCGATGGTGCCGGACCGATGCCGATCCATGGAACGCCCACTTCAGACGCCCCTGGACGCAGTGTGACGCACGCCACATAAAAAGTTCCAGAGGCCGTTCCGATCATGCCCTTGCGCTGGGGTTTTCGTAGCGTACAGCGAAACGGCTTCCCCGCGGCGCAACACGTGGGCGCCGTGTCAGGTCCCCGTGAGGCGCTCGGCGACGAGGTCCCAGACGCGGTCGGCGAGGTCGGTCTTGGGACCCGTCGGAACCTCGGTGGACCCCCCGTCGGACGCCAGGACGACCGCCTGGTTGTCCTCGGTGCCGAAGGCGCGCCCGCCGCCGACCCGGTTGACCACGAGCAGGTCGCAGCCCTTGCGGGCGAGCTTGGCGCGGCCGTTGGCCAGGACGTCGTCGGTCTCGGCGGCGAAGCCCACCACCACCTGGCCCGCGTGCGCGCGGTCGGCGGAGACCTCGGCGAGGATGTCGGGGTTGACCGCCAGGTCGAGCGGCTCGGGGCCGGCGCCGGTCTTCTTGATCTTGCTCTGGGCGCTGGCGACGGGCCGGAAGTCGGCGACGGCCGCGGCCATCACCACGGCGTCGGCACCCTTGCGGGCCTCCAGCACGGCCCGGTGCATCTGCTCGGCGGACTCCACGGGCACCACCTCGGCCCCGGCGGGCGCCGGAAGGTCGGTGTTGGCGGCGACCAGGGTGACCTGCGCCCCGCGCGCGGCGGCGGTGGCCGCCAGCGCGTACCCCTGCCGCCCGGAGGAGCGGTTTCCCAGGTAGCGCACGGGGTCGAGGGCCTCGCGGGTGCCGCCCGCGGTGATCAGGACGTGCCGCCCGGCCAGGTCGGCGGGGCCGGGGCCGCGGCGCAGCGCCGCCCGCGCGGACTCGAACAGGGCCCCGGGGTCGGGCAGGCGTCCGCGCCCGGTGTCGGCGCCGGTCAGGCGGCCCGAGTCGGGGGTGAGGACGACCGCTCCGCGCGCGCGCAGGGTGGCCACGTTGGCTCGGGTGGCCGGGTGCTCCCACATCTCGGTGTGCATGGCCGGGGCGAAGACCACCGGGCAGCGCGCGGTGAGCAGGGTGTTGGTGAGCAGGTCGTCGGCCAGGCCGTGGGCGGCCTTGGCCAGCAGGTCCGCGGTGGCCGGGGCGACCAGGACCAGGTCGGCCCCCTGCCCCAGGCGCACGTGCGGGACCTCGTGCACGGTGTCCCACACGCCGGTGGCCACCGGGCGCCCGGAGAGCGCGGCCCAGGTGGGCTCGCCCACGAAGCGCAGGGCATCGGCGGTGGGGACGACGCGGACCCGGTGCCCGGTCTCGGTGAACCGGCGCAGGACCTCGCACACCTTGTAGGCGGCGATCCCGGCGCCCACCCCCAGGACGACCTCGGGCGCGTCAGCTGCGTTGTCTTCAGGTGTGTTCACGGTCGGACTCTAGCCCGGGGGCCGGAGCCCCCGCGCCACGCCTTCAGCTTCCCTCGTAGGGCTCCGAGGTCAGCAGGCCGGCCTTCACCTCGCGCAGGGCGATGGACAGGGCCTTCTCCTGGACCTGGGTCTCGACCAGCGGGCCGACGTACTCCAGCAGGCCCTCGCCGAGCTGGGCGTAGTAGGCGTTGATCTGCCGCGCCCGCTTGGAGGACATGGTGACCAGGCTGTACTTGCTGTCGACGAGTTCGAGGAGGTCGTCGATCGGCGGGTTGGTGATGCCTTCGGCGACGGGCTCGGTACCAGCCACGTGGGGTTCCCCCTGGACGGTCGTCGGCCCCCGCGGGCGGGGGCCGGGTGGGCGGTGCGGGCGCCGGATATCACACCTTCGGCGCCTGGATCAAGGCTAGCAGTTCGTCACGGACGTCCTCGACGGACGTGTTGACGAGCGTGGCGTCGAACTCCTTCTCGGCCGCCATCTCGGTGCGCGCGGCGTCCAGCCGGCGCTGCACCACCTCGGGCGCCTCGGTGCCGCGGCCGGTGAGCCGCCGCACCAGCTCCTCCCAGGAGGGCGGGGCGAGGAAGACGTGGAAGGAGTCCGGCATGGACGCGCGGACCTGGCGCGCGCCCTGCAGGTCGATCTCCAGCAGGACGGGGGTCCCGGCGCGCAGCCGCTCCTCGACGGGCGCGCGCGGCGTGCCGTAGCGGTTGCCCGCGAACTCGGCCCACTCCAGCATCCGCCCCTCGGCGACCATCCGGTCGAACTCCTCGGCGGTGGCGAAGAAGTACTCCACGCCGTCGGTCTCCCCCGGCCGGGGGGCCCGCGTGGTGACCGAGACCGACAGCCAGACCTCGGGGTGGTCGGCGCGGATCGTCTTGACGACGGTGCTCTTGCCCACCCCGGAGGGGCCGGACAGGACCGTGAGCCGCCGGGCCGGGGCGCCGGCGCCATCGGCGTCGATCGGGCTGGTAGGCACGTGGGGATCTAACTCTCGATGCGGCGTTCGATCCGGCCGGGCCTGTGCCCGTGCACAACGGGGCGGGGCGCCGGACCGGGGGTGATCGGTCTTTTATACCACCGCGCCGCGGCGCCCCCGGCCGTCCCGCGCCCCGCTGGCGGGGGCGGTGCGGACCGGGCGCGCCGCGGCGCTCACGGGGTCCTCCGCCGCACCGGCGGCCGCGGCGGTGCCGCGGCCGGCCGGCGGACCCGTAGGGCGGTCCCCGCGGTGGGGGACCGCACAGTCGGTCGGGTCCTTACTCGGCGCCGCCGAATTCGCGCTCCAGGGCGGAGCGCTGGTTGGCACCCAGGCCGCGGACGCGGCGCGACTCGGCGATGTTGAGCCGCTCCATGATCTGCTTGGCACGGACCTTGCCGACGCCGGGGAGCGACTCCAGCAGGGCCGAGACCTTCATCTTGCCGATGACGTCGTCGGTCTGGCCGTCGGCGAGCACCTCCTTGAGGGAGACGCCACCGTGCTTCAGCCGGTTCTTGACTTCCGCGCGCTCTTTTCTGGCCTTAGCGGCCTTCTCCAGAGCCGCGGCGCGCTGCTCGGGTGTGAGGGGAGGAAGGGCCACGCCGGGTCACCTCGGTTTTCTCTCGTTTGTAGAGGGCGGACGCCTGCGCAAGTTAGTAGGTTCCGGCCCCGTTCGGCAACGCAAAGTGGCCCTTCAAGCGCTATTTCGTCCAACTAATTACAGTGTGTCACCACTCGATTGCGCACCGAGGTTGAAATCGGGACTTTTGGCCCGGTTGGGCATGGCCGCGTCATCCCCGGACAGGCACGCACTCCGGGGTCCGAGCCGGTCGCGCAGCCGCTCGCTGCACGGCTTGCGGCGAACCGAATCGGCGTGACCGAATGTGACCGGAATCGGACACGGTGGGGAGCCAGGGGCGGCCGTGGCCGCCCCCCGCACGCGCCCCCGCCCGGTTCCGGACCGGCGAAAGGCACCGGGGCCCAGCACCCGATAGGCGCTGGGCCCCGGCACGGGCGCCGGGCCTCAGCCGCCGACCGCCTCGGAACGGCGCACCGCCGCGGCGATGGAGGCCGCGGCCGCGCCCGGGTCGGCGGCACGGGTGATCGGGCGGCCGATGACCAGCAGGTCCGCCCCGGAGGCCAGGGCCTGCTCCGGGGTCGCCACCCGGGCCTGGTCGCCGCGGTCCGCGCCGGCCGGGCGCACCCCCGGGGTGATCAGCCGCACGTCGGGGCCCACGTCCGCGCGCAGCTGGGCCACCTCGTGCGGGGAGCACACCAGCGCGCCCGCCCCCGCCTCCACGGCCAGCTCCGCGAGCCGCCGGGCCGCGTCCGAGGCCGGGCCGACCATCCCGATCCGCTCCAGCTCGGCGTCGTCCAGCGAGGTGAGCACCGTCACCGCCGCGATCGTGGTGTCGGGGGCCGCCTCCACCGCCGCCCGGACCATGTCCCGGCCCCCGGCCGCGTGCACGGTCAGGATGGAGGGCTTGAGCCGGGCCACGTTGCGCGCGGCCCCGGCCACCGTGGCCGGGATGTCGTGCAGCTTCAGGTCGAGGAAGACCGAGACCCGGTTGGCCCCGCGCACCGTGGTGATCACCTCGGGCCCATAGCGCAGGTAGAGCTCCAGCCCCACCTTGACCGTGCTGACGTGCGGGGCGACCGCGGACGCCCAGCGGGCGGCGGTCTCGATCTCGGGTGCGTCGATGGCGACTGCGATGGGCGCGGCCACGATGCCTCTCCTTCACGTGCGTGTGTGGAACGTGCGTGCCGTCCGGCCGGGCCGCCCGCCCCCGGAGGGGCCGGCGCCCGCGGCCGGCGGGAGCCGCACGGACGCGCGGGCACTGCCCCGTGCGGTTCCCCCGTACGGCGGGTTCATGCATACCCGGCCCCGTGGGGGCCGGGGCCGGAGCCGCCGGAGCGGTGTGATCTCCGTCCGACCAGGTCAGCCCGGCCGTCACGGCCCCAGGGGCGGTCCGGGCCCGGAGCGCCGACCGGCGGGCGCGGCGGCCAGTCCCGACCGGCCGCCGCAGCTCACACCGCTCCGGCGGAGGCCCTCTGGGCCCGGCGCGGCGCTCAGACGGCCCTGGACTCCCCGGCGCAGGCGCTCCGTCCTGGGACAAGGCCGATGCGTGTCCGGGCCGCCACGGGCTGTCTCAGGCCCCGCCAGGGGCGTGCGCACCCCCCAGCGGCTCCCCCATGGGCCGGTGCGCGGCCCCGATGACGTCGGCGGCCCGCCGCACCCCGTGCTCGGTCAGCGCCTCCTCCAGCTCGCGCAGGATGCGCGCGCACGCCGAGGGGTCGTGGAAGTTGACCGTGCCCACGGCCGCCGCCGAGGCGCCGGCCGCCAGGAACTCCAGCACGTCGGCGCCGGTGCGCACCCCGCCGGTGCCGATGATCGGCAGCTCGGGCAGGGCCGCGTGCACCTCGTACACGCACCCCACCGCGATCGGCCGGATCGCCGGGCCGGACACCCCGCCCATGCCCCCGGCCACCGCCGGGCGCAGGGTGCGCGGGTCGATCGCCATCCCGCGGACCGTGTTCACCAGGGACAGGCCGTCCGCACGCGCCTCGGCGCAGGCCTCGGCCAGCGCCACCGGGTCGGGCACGTCGGCGGCGAGCTTGGCGAAGACCGGCACGTCGGAGCGGGCGTGCGAGCGCACCGCGTGCACCACGCGGGCCGCCTCGCGGGGGTCGTCGGTGAAGTGCCGCCCCTGGTCGGAGGGGTTCGCACAGGACAGGTTGACCTCCAGGAAGGCCACCCCGGGCGCCTCGGAGACCCGCCGCGCCAGCTCGGCGTACTCGGCCACGCCCGACCCGGCCAGCGACACCCCGGCGCGGCCGCCGCGGGACAGCAGCCAGGGCAGGTCGCGCTGGAGGAACACCTCCACGCCGGGGCCCTGCAGCCCGGTGGCGCTGAGCATGCCGCTGGGCGTCTCGGCGACCCGCGGAGCGGGCCGCCCCGCGCGCGGCTCCAGCATGACCGACTTGGTGATGACCGCCCCGATGCGGGAGATGTCGAAGAACGCCGCCAGCTCGCGCCCGGTGCCCGCGCACCCGGCCGCGGTCAGCACCGGGTTGTCCAGGTGGACACTGCCCAGCCGCGTCCGCAGGTCCGGGCTCATCGTCGGGTTCCGCCTTCCTGGTGGTGGGTGGCCGCTCTCGGCCGTTGAGAGATGGGCGCCGTGCCGGGCTCTGCGGTGCGCGCCCCACGACGGCCGGAGCCGTCCCGGGCCCGGAAGCGCTCCGCTGAAGGCGGGCGCTCGCCTGCGGCGGTCACGACGGCCGTCCCGGTCCCGGGTCCCCGTGCACCGCCCCGTCGTCCGTCCGGGGCCCGACCGGCGACATTCGTCCCCGCCGAAGCCGCCGAATTCGCCGAACGCGCCGCCGGAGCCGAAGGGCCTCCGTCGGACCGGACTGGCGCGGCCGCAGCGGTCCCCGCCCGGGCCCGGACCGACCTCGGCCCGGACGACCGGCCGGGGCCACCGGAGACTCCACGAACGCCGTGCGGTCCCCGGCGATGCCACGGGCCCGGCCCCGCACGACCGGGGACCGGCACCGCGCGGGTCGGTACCGACGGCGGGACGGCCTCCCGCGTCCGGGCGGCAGGGCCCGACGCACCCGGTCGCCTCCACTCGGCCCCCTGGGCGACCGCGCACCCCGGGCCGTAGGCCGGGCTGCTCACCCCGCCGCGCGGTCGGCCATGCCGTCGCCCGGTTCAGGGCGGGCCTTCCAGCCGGGCGCGCCCAAGGCGTCGAACGGGATGGTGCCCACGTCGTCGAAGCGGACCCGCTCGCCCCGGAAGACCGGGCCGTCGATGCAGGCGCGCACCATGCGGGTGACGCCGTCCTCCCCGACCACCGGGACCACGCACGACATGCACAGCCCGGTGCCGCAGGCCATGGTCTCCTCCACGGCCACCTGCAGCGGGATGCCGTGGCGGGACGCGACGGCCCCGGTCTCGCGCAGCATCGGCATCGGCCCGCAGGCGTACACCACGTCCGAGCGGGACTCCTCGATCACCCGGCCCAGCGGGGCGGTGACCGGCCCGCGCACCCCGAAAGAGCCGTCGTCGGTGGTGAAGGTGGCGGTCTCGGCCACCCGGCGCGCGGTGATCGCGCTGAACACCCGGTCGGCAGAGGCGCCGCCGAGCACGAAGTCCACCCGGCAGCCGCGCCGCCGCAGCGCGTGCGCCAGCGGGAACAGCGGGGCCCCGCCGGAGCCGCCGCCCACCAGGGCGCAGTTGACCGGGTCGCGGGGCAGCGGGAAGGGCCGCCCGACCGGGCCGACCACGTCCAGCAGGTCCCGGGAGCGCCGCTCGGACAGCCAGGAGGTGCCCGGCCCGCGCACCGAGAACAGGAACTCCACGGTGCCGCCGTAGTCGGGCTTGACGTCGTGCACGGCGAACGGGCGCCGCAGCAGCATGGCCGAGGCCTCCCCGCCGACCGCGACGGCGACGAACTGCCCGGCCCGGAAGCGCTCGGCGATCTGCGGGGCGACCACGGTGATCGCGTAGTAGGCGTCCACCCGGCGCACCGACAGCACCGGGCACCGGATCTGCACCGGACCGTAGTCGCTCAAACCTGACCGTCCTGCCCTGTTCACCCGCCGGGCGGCCCCGGCGGGCCGCTCGCCCTGATCGTCGCCTCAGGCGCCGCGCAGCGACTCGGCGTGCTCCTGGAGGGAGCGCACCCCGATGTCGCCGCGGGCCAGCGCCTCGATGCCCTGGACCGCGGCGGCGAGCCCCTGCACCGTGGTGACGCTGGGGACGCCGCGCACCACCGCGGCGGTGCGGATCTCGTAGCCGTCCAGGCGCGGGCCGGACTGCCCGGCCCCGCCGAACGGCGTGTTGACGATGAGGTCCACCGCGCCGTCGTGGATGAGTTGAACGATAGTGGGTTCCCCGTCCGGCCCGGGCCCCTCGCTGTGCTTTCGCACCACCTTGGCCTCGACCCCGTTGCGCCGCAGCACCCAGGCGGTGCCCTCGGTCGCCAGGATCTCGAAGCCCAGGTCGGCCAGGCGCTTGACCGGGAACACCATGCTGCGCTTGTCCCGGTTGGCGACCGACACGAACACGCTGCCGCGGGTGGGCAGCGAGCCCGAGGTGGCCAGCTGCGACTTGGCGTAGGCCGCGCCGAAGGCGGCGTCCATGCCCATGACCTCGCCGGTGGAGCGCATCTCCGGGCCGAGCACGGTGTCCACGCCCTCGCCCTTGCGGTCGATGAAGCGGTTGAACGGCATGACCGCCTCCTTGACCGCCACCGGGGCGTCCATGGGCAGGGTGCCGCCGTCGCCGCCCGCGGGCAGCAGGCCCTCGGCGCGCAGCTGCGCGATGTCGGCGCCCAGCATCACCCGGGCGGCCGCCTTGGCCAGCGGCACCGCCGTGGCCTTGGAGACGAACGGCACCGTGCGCGAGGCGCGCGGGTTGGCCTCCAGCACGTACAGCACCCCGGAGGCGAGCGCGTACTGGACGTTGAGCAGGCCCCGCACCCCGGTGCCGCGGGCGATCGCCTCGGTGGAGTAGCGGATCCGCTCGTAGTCCTCGTGGCCGAGGGTGACCGCGGGCAGGGCGCACGCCGAGTCGCCGGAGTGGATCCCGGCCTCCTCGATGTGCTCCATGATGCCGCCCATGTACAGCTCGCGGCCGTCGTAGATCGCGTCCACGTCGATCTCGATGGCGTCGTCGAGGAACCGGTCGATCAGCACCGGGTAGTCCGGGCTGACCTCGGCGTTGCGCTCGATGTAGTCGGCGAGCATCGCCTCGTTGTAGACGATCTCCATGCCGCGCCCGCCCAGCACGTAGGAGGGGCGGACCATGACCGGGTAGCCGATCTCGTCGGCGACGGTGCGGGCCTGGTCGAAGGAGGTGGCGGTGCCGTGCTTGGGCGCCGGGAGCCCGGCGCGGGCCAGCACGTCCCCGAAGGCGCCGCGGTCCTCGGCCAGGTCGATGGCCTCGGGGCTGGTGCCGACGATGGGCACCCCGGCCTCCTTGAGGGCGCGCGCCAGGCCCAGCGGGGTCTGCCCGCCCAGCTGCACGACGACGCCGACGACCTCGCCGGTGAGCCGCTCGGCGCGGACCACCTCCAGGACGTCCTCCAGGGTGAGCGGCTCGAAGTAGAGCCGGTCGCTGGTGTCGTAGTCGGTGGAGACCGTCTCCGGGTTGCAGTTGACCATGACGGTCTCGTAGCCCGCCTCGGACAGCGCGAAGCAGGCGTGCACGCAGCTGTAGTCGAACTCCACGCCCTGGCCGATGCGGTTGGGCCCGGAGCCGAGGATGACCACCTTGGGGCGGGTGCCCTGCGGGACCTCGGTCTCCTCGTCGTAGCTGGAGTACAGGTAGGGCGTCTTGGCGGCGAACTCGGCGGCGCAGGTGTCCACGGTCAGGTAGACGGGGTGGACGTCCAGGGCGCCGCGCAGCTCCCGGACGACCTCCTCGGTCCTGCCGGTGACCTGGCCGATCTGGGCGTCGGAGAAGCCCAGGCGCTTGACGTCGCGCAGCAGCTCGGCGTCGAGCTGCGGGGCGGCGGCGAGCGTGCGGGCGGTCTCCTCCAGCAGCGCCATCTGGTCCAGGAACCAGGGGTCGATGCCGGTGACCCGGTGCAGCTCCTCGACGCTCGCCCCGGCGCGCAGCGCCTGCTGCACCTGGCGCAGCCGGTACTCGCCGGGGGTGGCCGCCGACTGCAGCAGCTCGTCCTTGGTGCCGGGCTCGCCCTCCCAGGTGAGGCCGACGCCCTTCTTCTCCACCGAGCGCATGGCCTTCTGCAGCGCCTCGGGGAAGGAGCGGCCGATGGCCATGGCCTCGCCGACCGACTTCATGGTGGTGGTCAGGCCGGGGTCGGCGCCGGGGAACTTCTCGAAGGCGAACCGCGGCACCTTGACCACGACGTAGTCCAGGGCGGGCTCGAAGCTGGCCGGGGTCTCGGCGGTGATGTCGTTGGGGATCTCGTCCAGGGTGTAGCCCACGGCCAGCTTGGCGGCGATCTTGGCGATCGGGAAGCCGGTGGCCTTGGAGGCCAGCGCCGAGGAGCGGGAGACCCGCGGGTTCATCTCGATGACGATGAGCCGCCCGCTGGCGGGGTCGACGGCGAACTGGATGTTGCAGCCGCCGGTGTCCACCCCGACCTCGCGGATGATGGCGATGCCCAGGTCGCGCATGCGCTGGTACTCGCGGTCGGTGAGGGTCATGGCGGGGGCGACGGTCACCGAGTCGCCGGTGTGCACGCCCATCGGGTCGAAGTTCTCGATGGAGCAGACGACGACCACGTTGTCGTTGCCGTCGCGCATCAGCTCCAGCTCGTACTCCTTCCAGCCGAGGATGGACTCCTCCAGGAGCACCTCGGTGGTGGGCGAGAGCGTCAGGCCCTGCCCGGCGATGCGGCGCAGCTCGGCCTCGTCGTGGGCGAAGCCCGAGCCGGAGCCGCCCATGGTGAAGGAGGGGCGCACCACCAGCGGGTAGCCCAGGTCGGCGGCGGCCGCCAGGCAGTCGTCCAGGCTGTGGCAGATCCGCGAGCGGGCGGACTCGCCGCCGATGCGGTCCACGATCCCCTTGAAGGTCTCGCGGTCCTCGCCGGACTGGATGGCCTCGACGTTGGCGCCGATGAGCTCGACGCCGTACTTGTCGAGCACGCCGGACTCGTGCAGGGCGATGGCGGTGTTCAGCGCGGTCTGGCCGCCCAGGGTGGGCAGCAGCGCGTCGGGCCGCTCCTTGGCGATGATCTTCTCGACCATGTCCGGGGTGATGGGCTCGACGTAGGTGGCGTCGGCCATCTCCGGGTCGGTCATGATCGTGGCCGGGTTGGAGTTGACCAGGATGACGCGCAGGCCTTCGGCCTTGAGCACGCGGCAGGCCTGGCTGCCGGAGTAGTCGAACTCGGCGGCCTGCCCGATCACGATGGGACCGGAGCCGACCACCAGGACGGAGTTCAGGTCGTTGCGGCGGGGCATGGTTCCCTACTTCTCTGCGTTCTCGGGCTGGGCGGACGCGGGCTCGGCGCCCCGGCTGCGGTCCATCAGGTCGCAGAAGGCGTCGAAGAGCTCGGCGGCGTCGTGCGGCCCGGCCGCGGCCTCGGGGTGGTACTGGACGCTGAAGGCGGGCCGGTCGAGCAGGCGCAGCCCCTCGACGACGCCGTCGTTGAGGTCGATGTGGCTGACCTCGGCGCGGCCCAGCGGGGTGTCGAACGGCCCGTCGGTGGGCGCGTCGACGGCGAAGCCGTGGTTGTGGCTGGTGATGTGCACCCGCTTGGTGTGCACGTCCTGCACCGGCTGGTTGACCCCGCGGTGGCCGAAGACCAGCTTGTAGGTGCCCAGCCCCAGGGCGCGGCCCAGGAGCTGGTTGCCGAAGCAGATCCCGAAGAAGGGCCGCCCGGCCTGAAGCACCTCGCGCAGCACGGCGACGTTGGCGCCGGCGGTGGCGGGGTCGCCGGGGCCGTTGCTGAAGAACACCCCGTCCGGCCCGGCCTCCAGCACCTCGGCGGCGGTGGCGGTGCCGGGCAGCACCCGCACCTCGCAGCCGCGCTCGGCGAGCCGCTGCGGGGTCATCGCCTTGATGCCCAGGTCGACGGCGGCGACCCGGAAGCGGGCGGCGACGCCCTCGGGCGGGTGCACGGTGTAGGGCTCGTCGGTGGAGACCTCGCCGCTCAGGTCGGCCCCGGCCATCTCGGGCGCGGCCTTGACCCGCTCCAGCAGCACCCGCGGGTCGGTCTCCTCGGTGCTGATGACGGCCCGCATGGCGCCGCGGTCGCGCAGGTGGCGGGTGAGCGCGCGGGTGCCGGGCACGGCGATGCCCACCACGTTCTGCCGGGCGAGCTCCTCGTCGAGGGTGCGCTGGGCGCGCCAGTTGGAGGGCACCCGCGCGGGCTCGCGGACCACGAACCCGGCCACCCAGATCCGCCCCGACTCGGGGTCGTCGTCGTTGACGCCGGTGTTGCCGATGTGCGGCGCCGTCATCGTGACGATCTGGCGGTGGTAGGACGGGTCGGTCAGGGTCTCCTGGTAGCCGGTCATGCCGGTGTTGAAGACGATCTCCCCGTAGGCCTCGCCGCGCGCCCCGAAGGAGCGGCCGCGGAACACGCGGCCGTCCTCCAGCACGAGCACGGCCGGGGCGGCTTCGGGGGCTGCGGTTGCTTCTGCTGTCACTGGATCTTCCCATCGAGGACCGTCGGGACGCCGCGCAGGAACGTGCCCACGACACGTCCCGGCAGGGTCATGCCCCGGTACGGGGTGTTGGTGCTCTTGGACTCCAGGGCCGCGGGGTCGACCACCCGCTCGGCCGCCGGGTCGTAAAGGGCCAGGTTGGCCGGCTCGCCCTCGGCGAGCGGGCGGCCGTGCCCGGAGGCGCGCCCGATCCGGGCGGGCGCGGCCGACATGCGCTCGGCCACCCCGGACCAGTCGAGCAGCCCGGTGTCGACCATGGTGTGGTGGACCACCGAGAGCGCGGTCTCCAGGCCCAGCATGCCCATCGCGGCGGTGGACCACTCGGTCTCCTTGGCCTCGATGGGGTGCGGGGCGTGGTCGGTGGCCACGCAGTCGATCACGCCGTCGGCCAGGCCCTGCCGCAGCGCCCGCACGTCCTCGGCGGTGCGCAGCGGCGGGTTCACCTTGTAGATCGGGTCGTAGTCCTCCACCAGGCCGTCGGTGAGGAGCAGGTGGTGCGGCGCGGCCTCGGCGGTCACGTCGCACCCGCGCTCCTTGGCCCAGCGGATGATCTCCACCGATCCCTTGGTGGACACGTGGCAGATGTGCAGGCGCGAGCCGACGTGCTGGGCGAGCAGGCAGTCGCGGGCGATGATCGCCTCCTCGGCCACCGCGGGCCAGCCGCCCAGGCCGAGCCGGTCGGAGACCTCGCCCTCGTTCATCTGCGCGCCCTCGGTGAGGCGGGGCTCCTGGGCGTGCTGGGCGACGACGCCGTCGAAGGCCTTGACGTACTCCAGGGCGCGGCGCATCAGCAGGGCGTCGGACACGCACATGCCGTCGTCGGAGAAGACGCGCACCCCGGCGACCGAGTCGGCCATGGCGCCCAGCTCGGCGAGCCGCTCCCCGGCCAGGCCGCGGGTGACGGCGCCGACCGGGCGCACGTCGCACAGGCCGCTGTCCCGGCCGAGCCGCCAGACCTGCTCGACGACCCCGGCGGTGTCGGCGACGGGGTCGGTGTTGGCCATGGCGTGCACGGCGGTGTAGCCGCCGGCGGCGGCCGAGCGGCAGCCCCCGGCCACCGTCTCGGCGTCCTCGCGGCCGGGCTCGCGCAGGTGGGTGTGGAGGTCGACGAGGCCGGGCAGGGCGATGAGCCCGGCGGCGTCGACCTCGGCGGCGCCGTCGGCGGCCTGGGCCGCCCCGGCGCCGATCGCGGCGACGGTGCCGCCGCGCAGCAGGATGTCGGCGGGCTCGCCGCCCAGGGGGCGCGCCCCTCGGATCAGGTAGGCCCCGCCGTCGTGGTTCTGATTGGCCATCGGCCCGAGTTCTCCCTTAGTTCAGTTCCCAATGGCCGGCTCGGAGCCGCCCAGCAGCAGGTAGAGCACCGCCATGCGCACGCTGACCCCGTTGGCGACCTGCTCGGTCACGGTGGCGCGCGGGGAGTCGGCGACCTCGGCGGAGATCTCCATGCCGCGCACCATGGGGCCGGGGTGCATGACGATCGCGTCGTCGCCGAGCAGCGCGAAGCGCTCCTTGTCCAGGCCGTAGCGGCGGCTGTACTCGCGCGCGGTGGGGAAGTAGGCGTCCTTCATGCGCTCGGCCTGGACGCGCAGCATCATCACCACGTCGGTCTTGGGCAGCACCGCGTCGAGGTCGTAGGCGACCTCGCATGGCCAGGATCCGGCGGTGACCGGCACCAGGGTGGGCGGGGCGACCAGGGTGACCTGGGCGCCGAGGGTGTTGAGCAGCAGCACGTTGGAGCGGGCCACCCGGCTGTGCCGCACGTCGCCGACCACGGCCACGCGCAGGCCGTCGAGGCGGCCCATGCGCTCGCGCATGGTGTAGGCGTCCAGCAGGGCCTGGGTGGGGTGCTCGTGGGTGCCGTCCCCGGCGTTGAGCACCGACCCGTCGACCCAGTTGGACAGGCGGCGGGCGGCGCCGGAGGCCGAGTGGCGGATGACGACGCCGTCGGCGCCCATGGCCTGCAGGGTCAGGGCGGTGTCCTTGAGGCTCTCGCCCTTGGAGACGCTGGAGCCCTTGGCCGAGAAGTTGATGACGTCGGCGGACAGGCGCTTGGCGGCCAGCTCGAAGGAGGTGCGGGTGCGGGTGGAGTCCTCGTAGAAGAGGTTGACCACGGTGCGCCCGCGCAGGGTGGGCAGCTTCTTCACGGAGCGGTCGCCGACCTGGGCGAGCTCGCGCGCGGTGTCCAGCACCAGCACGGCCTCGTCCCGGGTCAGGTCGCCCGCGGACAGCAGGTGGCGCATCAGTTCTCCTCCCCGCCCGCGGCGCGGGTCTCGTCCGTGCGGCCGCCGCCGCGCTCCCGCCTGGGTCCTATGAGGACGGCGTCGAGGCCGTCGGTCTCCTCAAGGAGCACGGTCACCGACTCGCGCAGGGAGGTGGGCAGGTTCTTGCCGACGTAGTCGGCGCGGACCGGCAGTTCCCGGTGGCCGCGGTCGACGAGGACGGCGAGCTGCACCGCGCGCGGGCGGCCCAGGTCGTTGAGGGCGTCCAGGGCGGCGCGGACCGTGCGGCCGGAGAACAGGACGTCGTCGACGAGCACGACCACCCGGCCGTCGATCCCCTCGGGCGGGATCTCGGTTCGGCCCAACGCGCGCGCGGGCGCGAGGTGGAGGTCGTCGCGGTACATGGTGATGTCGAGGGCGCCGCACGGGACGGTGCGGGACTCGACCCGCTCGATGCGCTCGGCCAGGCGGTGCGCGAGAGGGGCGCCGCGGGACGGGATGCCGAGCAGGGTGACGTCCTCGGCGCCCTTGGTGCGTTCGAGGACCTCGTGTGCGATGCGGGTGAGCGCGCGCTGGATCTCGGGGCCCTCCAGCACGGGGCGTGCATCCCCGGCCGGTGGCTCACCGTCCGCGCTTTTTTGGGCACACAAAGTAGTGACCCCCTTCCCTGCCTCACTGAGCAGGACGTTAAAGGATGTCGATCGGCCTCACGTTATCAGCGCGGCGGAAGCAGGCCCGCCGGGCTCTATCACCAAACATGGCGAAAATGTGACCCTCGCCATACCATGGAGGCTTGACCACAGGCGGCCACCCATGGCCGCACCACGGGGGCACCGGGGCGGCCGAAGTGGTCGTCAAATGTGAAACCTCCTACCGTTGCGGGCTTCCCGTGTCCCGAAACCCCACCGGACGCCCCGTTCGGTCCCGGAATGAGACACCTCTCACTTACGCACGGTTTGGCCACTGAATAGTCGCGTTTCCACCCAACGGCTTGACCTGGCGCCCCGACAGCCTTACCGTCACTGTCCGTAACCAATCTGGGCTGCGTCACACCGTGCGCGACGGCCCGGGAAACGAGCCACCTCACGGCCGGGGAGCGACGAAGAACATGCCATCCGAATACGCGAAGTCCCTTGGTGCGCGGCTGCGCGCCATCCGCACCCAGCAGGGGCTCTCCCTGCACGGGGTGGAGGAGAAGTCCCACGGGCGCTGGAAGGCCGTCGTGGTGGGCTCCTACGAGCGCGGCGACCGCGCCGTCACCGTGCAGAAGCTCGCCGAGCTGGCGGACTTCTACGGCGTGCCCATGTCCGAGCTGCTGCCGGGCGGCGCCGCACCCGCCCCGCTGGGCCCCACGCCCAAGCTCGTCATCGACCTGGAGCGCATGCAGCAGCTCCCGCAGGAGAAGGCCGGCCCGCTGGCACGCTATGTGGCCACCATCCAGAGCCAGCGCGGCGACTACAACGGCCGGGTGCTCTCCATCCGCCAGGAGGACCTGCGCTCGCTCGCGGTCATCTACGACCGCTCGCCGAGCGACCTGACCGAGGAACTGATCAACTGGGGGGTCCTGGACCCCGAGGCACGGCGCGCCGTGGACGCCTTCTAGACCGCCGTCGAGGCGAAATCCCCCGCGCGGCCCCGTCCCGCGCGGACCCGGCGCCCGGCCGCTTCCGACACCGGCGCCCCCCTGCCCCAGGGGCACCGAGAAGGAGGGAGCGCGGCCGGGCAAGAGGCTTCCCCTCCCCCCGCCCGGCCGCGGCCGATCCGCGCACCAGGGGGGTGCCCCGCGATCCGGCGAAGGCGGTGGACCGCCCCGCCGATCGAACTGGTGTGCGAACACGTCCAGTTAACCGCACACGCCCGCCCCGGTCAAGAAGGCCCCCGGCCGCCCCGCCGGGCGTAGGCTGACCCTGTGGAGACCGACACCGGGCCGCTCGACCTGTGGGAGCCCGCCCCTCCCGCCTTCGTCCACGCGCTGCCGGCGCTGCTGGAGGTCTACACGGCCGCGATGGAGCCGCCCGCCGAGCAGCTCCCCGGGCGGCGCACCATCATGGAGCAGCACGCCCGCCACCCCCACTTCAAGGCGGTGCTGGCGCTGCAGCCCGCCGGAGACCCCGCCGCCGGTCCCCCGGACGGCCCCGGCGCCGCCCCCTCGCCGCCCCGCCTGGCCGGGTTCGCCTACGGCTTCCGCGGGCACCGCGGGCAGTGGTGGTTCGACGTGGTCACCGAGGAGCTGCGGCGGCGCGACCCGGCCGCCGAGCGGCGCTGGTTCCGCGACACCTTCGAGGTGGCCGAGGTCCACGTGCGCCCCGACATGCAGGGGCGCGGCATCGGCCGCGCCCTCCTGGAAAGCCTCACGGCGGCGCGCCCGGAGCGCGCCGCCGTGCTGTCCACCCGCACGGGTTCCACCGTCGCGCGGCGGCTCTACGGCTCGTGCGGGTTCATCGACGTGCTGCCGGAGTTCTCCTTTCCCGGCAGCCCGGATCAGCCCTTCGCGGTCATGGCCGCGCGCCTGCCACTGCGGGGGCGCGGTCGGCGGCGATCCGCCGGTAGATCTCGCGGGTGGCGGTGGACTGGTTGAAGGTGATGAAGTGGATGCCCGGCGCGCCCTCGTCGAGCAGCCGCTCGCAGAGCCGGTGCGCCTGGTCCAGGCCCAGCTCGCGCACGGCCTCCGGGTCGTCCTTGACCTTCTCGAACTCCTCGGCCAGGTGGCGCGGGAAGGGGGCGCCGGAGAGCTGCTCGGAGCGCTCGATGGTGCCGTACTTCACCACCGGCATGATCTCCGGGATGATCGGCGTCTCGCACCCCTTGGCGGCCACCCGGTCGCGCAGCCGCAGGTAGTCGTCGGCGTCGAAGAACATCTGGGTGATGGCGTAGTCGGCGCCGGCGCGGCACTTCTGCACCAGGTAGCGCACGTCGGTCTCGACGTCCTCCGAGCGCGGGTGCTTGTAGGGGAACGCCGCGACACCCACGGAGAAGTCCCCGCTCTCCTTGATCAGGCGGACCAGCTCCTCGGCGTACTCCAGGCCGTCGGGGTGCTTGACCCACTCGCCCAGCGGGTCGCCGGGCGGGTCGCCGCGCAGCGCGAGGAGGTTGGTCACACCGACGGCGGCGAAGCGCCCGATGAGGTGGCGCAGCTCGCGTACCGAGTGGTCGACCGCGGTCAGGTGGGCGACCGGGAGCAGCGTGGTGTCGGTGGCCATCTGCTCGGTGATCTCCACCGTGCGGTCCCTGGTCCCCCCGCCGGCTCCGTAGGTGACCGACACGAAGGACGGTCCGAGCGCCTCGATCTCGCGGATGACCGTCCAGAGCCTCTTCAGGCCCTCTTCGGTCTTCGGCGGGAAGAACTCGAAGGAGAATGTCGGTTCGCCGGCGTTGAGAAGGTCGCGAATGTCCCGGGGCCGGGGGGTGGGCACAGTCGCGGTTCCGTTGGTTGTCGGTGAGCCAAACATGCCCTCCACCATAAGCCCATGGCCTGGGGCGCGGGGGGCCGACCACCCCCGGTCCGGTCAAGTCACCGGTCAGGCGGCCGATAACCTGCGTCCATGACCTCCACCCCGTCCACCCCCGCATCCCCGGTCTCCTATGTGCGCCCCGCCGTGGACGCCGCGCTGTCGGAGTTCATCGGGCGCCGCCGCACCGAGCTGTTGGAGATCGGCGCCGAGCTGGCGCCGGCCATGGACGCGCTGGAGGCGATGCTGTCCGGCGGCAAGCGGCTGCGCCCGGCCTTCTGCTTCTGGGGCTGGCGCGGCGCCGGGGGCACGGACACCCCGGAGGCCTACGGCGCCGCCGCCTCCCTGGAGCTGCTGCAGGCGTGCGCGCTGGTGCACGACGACGTGATCGACAACAGCGACACCCGGCGCGGGCTGCCCGCCGCCCACCGGCGGCTGGCCGCGCTCCACGCCGAGCAGGGCTGGTCGGGCTCGTCGGAGGGGTTCGGCCAGGGGGCCGCGATCCTCATCGGGGACCTCTGCCTGGCCTGGTGCGACGACATGTACCAGGGCAGCGGGCTGCCGCAGGAGGCGCTGGCGGCGGGCCGGGCGGCGTTCGACGCGATGCGCACCGAGGTGATGGCCGGGCAGTACCTGGACATGCTGGAGCAGGTGCGCGGCGCCGAGAGCGTGGAGGCGTCACTGCGGGTGATGCACTACAAGGCCGCCAAGTACACCGTTGAGCGGCCGCTGCACCTGGGCGCCGCCCTGGCGGGGCGCGGGCCCGAGCTGGCGCCGGTGTACTCGGCCTACGGGCTGCCGCTGGGGCTGGCCTTCCAGCTCCGCGACGACGTGCTGGGCGTGTTCGGCGACCCGGCGCAGACCGGCAAGCCCGCAGGCGACGACCTGCGCGAGGGCAAGCGCACGCTGCTGGTGGCCGAGACGCTGGAGCGCGCCGGGGAGGCGGCCGCCGCCGAGTTCCGCTCCCGGTTGGGCGACCCGGACCTGGACGGCGAAGCGGTCTCCCTCATGCGCACGATCACCGAGGAGAGCGGCGCCCTGGAGGCGTGCGAGCGCCGGATCGACGACTACGTGGAGCAGGCGACACGGGCGCTGGAGTCCGACCTGATCGAGCCGGAGGCGCGATCGGCCCTGGCCGACCTGATCGTGGCGGCGACGTCCCGGAAGTTCTGAGGCGTCGCGGACGGGACCCCCTCACCGGGGGAGGCCAGGGGGTCCACGCCTCAAGGGCGGCTGGCGGCCACCTCACGCAAGAACGCCGCCCACTCCCCTAAGGGGAACGACAGGTGGCCGAGGTCGCGGTTCCGCGTGTCCCGCATCATGACTCGTCCCGGACGTTCTGCCATCTCGACACAATGGCCCCCGGTCTGGTTGCTGTAGCTGCTCTTGCGCCAGGCCAGTACGGGGGACGCCATACGGACTCTCCTCGGGTATCCATGGTCACCTCAGGAGCGGTCGGAGGCCACCTCACGCAGGAACGCCGCCCACTCCCC
>NZ_JAQFWP010000061.1 GCF_027706745.1 Nocardiopsis suaedae
TCTGGCCGTCGCTGCCTCCTTTCCCGCGCCCCGACCACCCGCTACCCGGCCGGGGGGTGGGGCCCAGAAGACCGGTGCGCCCGCTGAACTCGCCAGAGGCGGACGGGCGGCCCGGGAAGCGGGGTATGCGCTTTCCTCCGGTGCCGGGACGGGGGGTTCCCAGCGGGCGCACCGGATGCCTACCGTTCGGGGTGTGGGAGCGCTCCCAAGCGGTGGCGCCGCCGCTTGGGAGCTCCCCCCCCCCGGCAGTGCCGCCGTCCCTGACCCGACGCCCGCCCTCCGCCCCTCCCGCTCCCCCGCGCGCCCGCGCCCCCCTGCCGCACCCCGCGCCGGGAGAGGAGCATCCCCTGGAGGTATCCCCCATGAGCCCCCGGCACCGACCCCTGCGCCTGCTCGCGGGCGCGCTGACCGCCGCGCTCGCCGCGGTGCTCGCCCCCGCCGCCCCCGTCCACGCCGCCGCCTCCTGCTCGGTCGACTACGAGGTCGCCGACGAGTGGGGCGGCGGCTTCACCGCCGCCGTCACCGTGGTCAACGGCGACGAGCCCGTCTCCGGCTGGTCGCTCGGCTGGACCTTCCCCGACGGCCAGCAGATCACCAACGGCTGGAACGGCGCCTTCTCCCAGGAGGGGGACGAGGTCACCGTCTCCCACCCGGGTTGGAACCCCGACCTGGACCCCGGCGAGGCCGCCTCGTTCGGGTTCCAGGCCTCCCTCACCGGCGCCAACGGCGCGCCCACCGGGTTCACCCTCAACGGCACCCCGTGCGACGGCGAGGGCGACAACACCCCGCCCGAGGTCGCGCTGACCGCCCCCGAGGACGGCGCCGCGCTGCTCGCCGACGACCCGATCGCCCTGGCCGCCGAGGCCTCCGACGCCGACGGGGAGGTCGAGCGCGTCGTCTTCCAGGCCGACGGCACCGAGATCGGCGCCGACGACACGGCCCCCTACACGGCGGACTGGTCCGGCGCCGAGCCGGGCCGGTACTCGCTGACCGCCACCGCGGTCGACGACCAGGGGGCGGCGACCACCTCGGCCCCGGTCGCGGTGCAGGTGCTGGCCGAGCCGGAGGTCACCGCGCGGCCCTCCTCGGTCAGCGTCCGCCAGGGCGGGACCGCCTCCTTCGAACTCGAACTGTCCACCGCCCCCGAGGACGGCGTCCAGGTGGAGGTGGCCCGCACCGGGGGCAGCGAGGACATCACCGTCGCCGGCGGCGCCTCCCTCTCCTTCGGGCCCGACGACTGGGACGAGCCGCAGGAGGTGACGGTCGCCTCCGCGGACAACGGCGGCGACCCGGCCTCGGCCGTGCTCACCGCGTCGGCCGAGGGGTACGGCTCCGCCGAGGTCGAGGTCACCGAGATCGAGGGGTCGGCCTCCGACTACGACGCGGCGTTCCTGGAGCAGTACGACAAGATCAAGGACCCCGACAGCGGGTACTTCCGCGCGTTCGACGGGCTGCTGGTGCCCTACCACTCGGTGGAGACCCTCATCGTGGAGGCGCCGGACCACGGGCACGCCACCACCTCCGAGGCGTTCAGCTACTACCTGTGGCTGGAGGCCGCCTACGGCAGGGCGACCGGCGACTGGGAGCCCTTCACCGACGCGTGGGCGTCGCTGGAGGAGCACATCGTCCCGGGCACTGAGGACCAGCCCACCAACGCCGCCTACGACCCGTCCTCCCCGGCGACCTACATCCCCGAGCAGGACGAGCCCCAGGGGTACCCGTCCGCGCTGGACCAGAGCGTGCCCACCGGCGAGGACCCGCTGGCCGAGGAGCTGAGCGGCACCTACGGCACGGACGAGGTCTACGGCATGCACTGGCTGCTCGACGTGGACAACACCTACGGGTACGGGTTCTGCGGCGACGGGTCCGACGACGCGCCCGGCTACATCAACACCTTCCAGCGCGGGTCGCAGGAGTCGGTGTGGGAGACCGTCCCGCACCCCTCGTGCGAGACCTATGCGCACGGCGGCGAGAACGGGTTCCTCGACCTGTTCACCGACGACCAGCAGTACTCGCAGCAGTGGCGCTACACCAACGCCCCCGACGCCGACGCCCGCGCGGTCCAGGTGGCGCACCTGGCGCAGACGTGGGCCGAGGAGCAGGGCAACGCCGGCGCCGTGGCCGGGGTGGTCGACGACGCCGCCCGCATGGGCGACTACCTGCGCTACGCCATGTACGACAAGTACTTCAAGCGGATCGGCGACTGCGCCGGGGAGCACGAGTGCCCCGGCGGGCAGGGCAAGAACAGCGCCCACTACCTGATGTCCTGGTACTACTCCTGGGGCGGCGCCATGGAGAGCGCCCAGTACCCGTGGGCGTGGCGGATCGGCGGCAGCTCGGCCCACCAGGGCTACCAGAACCCCATGGCCGCCTACGCCCTGTCGGAGACCGAGGCGCTCACCCCCGCGTCGCCGACGGCCGCGGAGGACTGGGCCACCAGCATGGACCGCCAGCTGGAGTTCGTGCAGTGGCTCCAGTCGGCCGAGGGCGGCATCGCCGGGGGCGCCACCAACAGCTGGGCCGGGCGGTACGCCGACCCGCCCGAGGACGCGGCCCGGTTCTACGGCATGTACTACGACTGGCAGCCGGTGTGGCACGACCCGCCGTCGAACAACTGGTTCGGCTTCCAGGTGTGGAACATGGAGCGGATCGCCCAGCTCTACAGCACCACCGGCGACGAGCGCGCCGGGGAGATCCTCGACGCCTGGGTCCCCTGGGCGCTGGAGAACACCGAGATCGGGACCGGCGGGGAGTTCGCGGTCCCGTCCGACCTGGAGTGGTCCGGCCGCCCCGACGACTGGACCGGTTCGCCGACCGGGAACCCGGACCTGCACGTGGAGGTCGCCTCGCACGGGCAGGACGTCGGCGTGGCCGCCGGGCTGGCCAAGACGCTGATGCACTACGCCGCCGGGTCGGGCGACTCCGCCGCGCGCACCGCCGCCGAAGGGCTGCTCGACGCCCTGCTGGAGCACCGGGACGACCTCGGCATCGCCGTCGAGGAGACCCGGGCCGACTACGCGCGCTTCGACGACGAGGTGTACATCCCGCAGGGCTGGTCGGGCGAGATGGCCAACGGCGACCCGGTGGGGCCCGGGGCCACCTTCACCTCGATCCGGTCCTTCTACCGGGACGACCCGCAGTGGCCGAAGGTCGAGGCCTACCTGGAGGACCCGGACGGGCCCGCTCCCTCCTTCACCTACCACCGGTTCTGGTCCCAGACCGAGATCGCCACGGCGTTCGCCGTCCACGACGAGCTGTTCGGCTGACGGCGGCCGACGGAAAGGAGGAGACCCCGTGCGACGCCGACTCACGGCACTCGCCCTCGCCGCCGTCCTCGCCGCGGCCCCGGTGGCGGCGGCCCCCTCCGCCGGGGCGGACCCCGCCCCGGCGGCTCCGGCGGGCACCGGTGAAGGCCCCTGGAGCGCGGAAGGCGCCCAGCTCGTGGACGCCTCCGGTGAACCGGTCCGGATGACCGGTGTCAACTGGTTCGGCTCGGAGACCGAGACCTACGCCCCGCACGGGCTCTGGGCCCGGAACCTGGAGGACATGGTCGCCCAGATGGCCGGGCTGGGCTTCAACACCATCCGCCTGCCCTACTCCAACGAGGCGCTCGACCCGGGCGCCGAGCCCTCCGGCATCGATTTCGAACTCAACCCCGGCCTGGAGGGCCTGTCCGGACTGGAGATCATCGACCGCGTCGTGGAGGAGGCGGACGCGCACGGCATGCGGGTCGTGCTCGACCGGCACCGCCCCGCGGCGGACTCCCAGTCGCCGCTCTGGTACACGCCCGACCGGCCGGAGAGCGAGTGGATCGACGATTGGACGATGCTCGCCGAGCGGTACGCGGGCGACCCCACCGTCATCGGCGCCGACCTGCACAACGAACCGCACTCCACCGCGGACGGGCAGGGGGCGTGCTGGGGGTGCGGAGACCCCGAGCGGGACTGGCGCCTGGCCGCCGAGCGCGCGGGCGAGGCCGTCCTGGAGGCCAACCCGGACTGGCTGGTCATCGTCGAGGGCGTGGACTGCGTCCCCGGCACCCCGGCGCCCGAGTGCGGCTGGTGGGGCGGCAACCTCTCCGGCGTCCCGGAGCACCCGGTGCGCCTGAGCGACCCGGACAAGCTCGTCTACTCCGCGCACGAGTACGCCACCTCGGTCGCCGACCAGGACTGGTTCGACGACCCCGCGTTCCCGGACAACATGCCCGGGCTGTGGGACGCCTTCTTCGGGCACATCGAGCACGACGGGGCCGCCCCGCTGCTGCTCGGCGAGTTCGGCACCACCCTGCAGGACCCGCGCGACGGGGTCTGGCTGGGCGAGCTCATGTCCTACCTCGGCGAAGGGCCGACCGGGGTCGACTTCACCTACTGGTCCTGGAACCCCAATTCCGGGGACACCGGCGGCATCCTCCAGGACGACTGGACCACCGTCGACCAGGACAAGTACGCCTACCTGGAGCCCTACCTGCTGCCGCCCGGCGGCGGGGGCGGAGGCGGGGACGGCGGCGGTCCGCCGGACGGCGCCGCGTGCACCGTCGACTACCGGGTCACCGACGCCTGGGACGCCGGCTTCACCGCGGAGGCCGTGCTGACCAACGACGGCTCCACGGCCCTGGAGGACTGGACGCTGACCTGGACGGCCCCGGAGGGCGTGCGGGTCGCCAACGGGTGGGGCGCCCGGGTCTCCCAGGACGGGGGCACCGTCACCGCGTCCGCCCCCGACTGGGCGCGCGCACTGGAACCCGGTGCCTCGTCGGCCGTCGGCGTCCAGGCCACGGGGCCCTCCGCACCCGCACCCGATGACTTCCGGATCGGGGACACCGCCTGCGCCACCGCCTGACGGCGGCGCCCGCCCCGGTCCGGAAGGGGCGGCGCCCGGCCCGCCGGGCGCCGGTCCCAGCACCCCCACCCCCCGGCCCGCCGCACCGACACCGCGCGGCGGGCCACCCCCAGAGGAGGATCGATGAGAGCACAGACCCACCGCCGCCACCGGCGGTGGCCGGGACGGGCCGCGGCCGGCGCCTCGGCGCTCGCCCTGGGCGCGGCCGCGTTCGCCGTCGGCTCCCCGGCGCAGGCCGCCGCGGGCTGCACGGTGGACTACACGGTGGCCAACGACTGGGGCTCCGGGTTCACCGCCGAGGTGGCGGTGACCAACCTGGGCGACCCACTCGACGCCTGGACGCTGGAGTGGGACTTCGCGGGCGACCAGCAGGTCACCAACGGCTGGAACGGCGACTTCTCCCAGGACGGGGCGCACGTGGAGGTGACGGGGGCGGGGCACAACGCGACCCTGGGCACCGACGCCACGGCGCAGTTCGGGTTCAACGGGAACTACAGCGGCGACAACGCGGTGCCCGGGACCTTCACGCTGAACGGTGTGGAGTGCGACGGCACCGCCGACCCCGGCCCGGACCCCGACCCGGATCCGGACCCCGAGCCGGGGGAGCGCGTCGACAACCCCTTCGCGGGCGCCGACACCTACGTCAACCCCGTGTGGTCCGAGAACGCCGCCTCCGAACCCGGCGGCGATGCCGTGGCCGACGAGTCCACCGCCTTCTGGATGGACCGCATCGGCGCCATCGAGGGCAACGACAGCCCCACCACCGGCGACATGGGCCTGCGCGACCACCTCGACGAGGCCCTGGAGCAGAGCTCCGGGGACCGGCCGATGGTGATCCAGACCGTCATCTACAACCTGCCCGGCCGGGACTGCGCCGCACTGGCCTCCAACGGTGAGCTGGGCCCCGAGGAGATCGGCCGGTACAAGCAGGAGTACATCGACCCGATCGCCGAGATCCTCTCCGACGAGAAGTACGCCGACCTGCGCATCGTCGCCACCATCGAGCCCGACTCGCTGCCGAACCTGGTCACCAACGTGGGCAGCGCAGAGGGCGCGACCGAGGCGTGCAACACCATGCTCGAGAACGGCAACTATGTGGAGGGCGTGGCCTACGCCCTCGACACGCTGGGCGACATCCCCAACGTCTACAACTACGTCGACGCCGGGCACCACGGTTGGATCGGCTGGGACACCAACCTCGGACCGGCGATGGACCTGTTCTACGAGACCGCGAACTCCCACGGCGCCTCGCCGGACGACGTGCACGGGTTCGTCACCAACACCGCCAACTACTCGGCGCTGACCGAACCGCACTTCGACGTGGGCGACACGGTCGGCGGGCAGCAGATCCGCCAGTCGGACTGGATCGACTGGAACCAGTACGTCGACGAGCTGACCTTCGCCCAGGGGCTGCGCGAGGAGGCGGTCTCCGCCGGGTTCAGCGCCGACACCGGGATGCTGATCGACACCTCCCGCAGCGGGTGGGGCGGCCCGGAGCGGCCCTCGGGCCCCAGCTCCTCGACCGACCTGAACACCTTCGTCGAGGACAGCCGCGTCGACCGCAGGATCCACGTCGGGAACTGGTGCAACCAGTCCGGCGCGGGGCTGGGCCACCGGCCCGCCGCCGAGCCCGAGCCGGGGATCGACGCCTACGTCTGGGTGAAGCCGCCCGGCGAGTCGGACGGCTCCAGCGAGGAGATCCCCAACGACGAGGGCAAGGGCTTCGACCGGATGTGCGACCCCACTTATGAGGGGAACCCGCGCAACGGGAACAACCCGTCCGGCGCCCTGCCGGACGCCCCGCTGGCCGGCCACTGGTTCTCCGCCCAGTTCCAGGAGCTGCTGGCCAACGCCCACCCGTCGGTGGGCTGACCGGAACCGCCGCGCCCCCGCCAGCTCTTCCCCCCTCCGGCGGGGGCGCGGTGCGGTCTCACTCCCCGCCGACGGCGGCGACGGTCAGCTCCATGGAGAGCCGCTCTCCCGGCTCCAGCACGGACAGGCCGTCGCCGCTGTTGAACGCGTCCGGCGCGCAGGTCATCGGCTCGATGGCGACGGCCCTCCGGTGGTCGGGACCATCAGGCAGGGCCAGCGTGTACACCTGCACCCATCCGCACCCGGCCGACCAGCCCACCCGCACCCCGCGCCCGTCGGGCCCGGTCAGGACGGCGGCCGGGGAGGGGGCCGCGGCGGCGCCGGTGAAGGCGTGGTCGATCGCGGCGTCCCCGATGGGGCGCGGCGTGGTGAAGTCGAGGCCCAGGTCGGCGGCGGGCTTGCGGCCGGTGGGGATCAGCCGCTCGTCGACGGTGAGCACCTCCGGGCAGGGCAGGTGCAGGGTCCAGTCGTCGCAGGTGCCGCCCCCGGCGGTGAAGTAGGGGTGCGCGGACAGCCCGGCCGGGGCCGGTCCGTGCCCGGCGTTGGCGGCGGTCAGGGTGAGCGAGAGCCCGTCCGGCCCGAGGGCGTAGCGGGCGCGCAGCTCCAGGGTGAAGGGGTAGCCGGGGCGCGGCCAGAGGGTCTCGGCGAGGGTGAGGGCGTCCTCCCCGCGCTCCTCCACCCGCCAGCGGTTCCACAGCGCCAGGCCGTGCAGGGCGGTGCCGCGCTCCGGCTCGTCGACCGGCAGGACGTGGTCGTGCCCGCCGAAGCGGTAGCGGGCACCGGCGATCCGGTTGGGCCAGGGCGCGAGGACGGCCCCCGCGTAGCGGGGGAAGGGGACGGTCTGCGACCGGTCGAACAGCAGGTCGCGGCCGCCGTACCGGACGCCGCGCAGGGCGGCGCCGAGCTCGGATACGACGGCCTCGTACGGGCCTGCGGTCAGCCGGTGGTGCGGGATGTCGAGGGGCATGGCGGGGAGCGTACCCCGGGCGGACCGGCGCTCACCGGGGCGGGTCGGCCTCGGCCGGGGTGGTCAGCACGCGGGCGCCGTCCAGGCGCCGCACCCCTCCGGTGACGGTGAAGCGGGCGCGCAGCGGCAGGTCCTCGCTGGAGCCCCCGGCCGCCAGGGTGAACGCGCCCGGTTCGACGATCCGGCGGCCGTCGCGGCCGGTGAAGGAGGTGCGGTCGGCGTGCAGCCGGAACCGGACCCGGCGGGACGCGCCCGCGGGGACCGCCACCCGCAGGTAGCCGACCAGCTCCCGTTCGGGCCGGGTGACCTGCGCCGTCTCATCGGACAGGTAGAGCTGCACCACCTCGTCGCCGTCGCGCCCGCCGGTGTTGCGGACCGTCACCGCCGCCTCCAGTTCGCCGTCGGCGGGGATCTCCTCGGTGCTCAGCTCCAGTCCGGTGTAGGCGAAGGACGTGTAGGACAGGCCGTGCCCGAACGGGTAGAGCGGCGAGGGGTCGAGGTTGGAGATGCCCTCGCTGGCCCGCCCCAGCGGCGGCACCAGGTAGGGGGCGGGCTGGCCGCCGGGGTGGCGGGGGATGCCGATGGGCAGCCGCCCGCCGGGGGCGACGCGCCCGGACAGCACACCGGCGACGGCCGCCCCGCCCTCCTCGCCGGGCAGGAACGCCTGGACCAGCGCGGCGCACCGGTCGGCGTAGGCGCCCAGGGCGTAGGGGCGGCCGGACACGCAGACCAGCACCACCGGTGTGCCCGTGCCCAGGACCGCCTCCACCAGCTCGCCCTGGACGCCGGGCAGCTCCAGGTCGGCCGCGTCGCAGCCCTCGCCGGAGGTGCCGGTGCCGAACAGCCCGGCCAGGTCGCCCACGGCGACGACGCAGACGTCGGCGCGGGCGGCGGCCTCCACGGCCTCCGGGATGCCGGAGCGGTCCTCCTCGCGGACGGGGACGCCGTGGGCCTGCTCCACCGCGGCGCCGGGGAACTCGGCGCGCACCGCGTCGGCCAGGGGGTCCACGCGCACGCCGGTGCCGCGGTCGGCGTACCGGGACAGCACGTGGTTGGGGAAGGAGTAGCAGCCCAGGAAGGTGCGGGGCTCGGCCGAGCACGGGCCGACGACGGCGATCCGGCCCTCGGCGGCGGGGCCCAGCGGCAGCGCGCCCCGGTTCTCCAGCAGGACCACCGAGGCCTCGGCGGCCTCCCGGGCCAGGGCGCGGTTGGCGGCCGAGTCCAGGTCCGCGTCGGGCCCGCCGCCGTCGGCCTCGGGGACCGGCGGCGCGTCGGCGTCCAGCAGCCCCAGTTCGGCCTTCTGCCGCAGCACCCGGCGCAGGGCGCGGTCGACCAGGCGCTCGGGGAGCTCCCCCGCGGCGACCGCCTCGGCCAGCCGGGGGTAGGCGTCGCCCTCGGGCAGCTCGACGTCGATCCCGGCGCGCAGGGCCAGGGCGCCGGAGGCGGCCCGGTCGGCGGCGACGCGGTGGGTGATGTCGAGGAAGGGGATCGACCAGTAGTCGGAGACGACCGTCCCGGTGAAGCCCCACCGGTCCCGCAGCACGCCGGTGAGCAGCTCCTCGTCGGCGGCGGCGGGCAGCCCGTCGATGTCGCTGTAGGAGTTCATCACCGAGCGGGCGCCTCCCTCGCGCACGGCCGTCTCGAACGGGGGGAGGATGACGTCGGCGAACTCGCGCGGCCCGACCGGGACGGGGGCGTGGTTGCGGCCCGCGCGGGAGGCCGAGTACCCGGCGAAGTGCTTGAGGGTGGCGACGACGCCGTTCTCCTCCAGGCCGCGGACGTAGGCGGTGCCGACGGTGCCCACCAGGTAGGGGTCCTCGCCCATGGTCTCCTCCACGCGGCCCCAGCGCGGGTCGCGGGCCACGTCCATGAGGGGGGCCAGGCCCTGGTGGACGCCCAGCGCGCGCATGTCGCGGGCGATCGCCCCGGCCATCCGGCGGACCAGGTCCGGGGAGAAGGCGGCGGCCCAGGCCAGGGGGGTGGGGTAGACGGTGGCGCCGTAGGCGGTCACCCCGGTCAGGCACTCCTCGTGGGCGATCGCGGGCAGGCCCGTGCGCGTGCCGTCGGTGAGCCGCTTCTGCAGGGCGGCCAGGCGGGCGCGGCCCTCGCGCACGGAGACCGGTGCGCTGCCGAAGACGCGGGTCAGGTGCCCCAGGCCGTGCTCGGAGGCCTCCTCGTAGCCGAGGTGCCCCTGCTGGAAGGCGTGCTCCATGGGGGCGACGCCGCCGTCCCCGCCCCCTTCCGGCCCCTCCCGCTCCTCCGGGCGCGGCCAGTAGGAGGAGAGCTGGGCCAGCTTCTCCTGCACGGTCATGGAGGCGACCAGGGCCTCGACCCGCTCCTCGGCGGTGGGCGGGGTGTGCTCGGGCATGCTTCTCCTTGTTCGGGGCGGGGAAAGGACGGGGGTCAGCGGCCGAACCCGGCCGTGAGCCCGGCGACGAGCTGGCGGCGGGCGACGGCGTACACGGCGGCCACGGGCAGGACGGACAGCACGACGGCGGCCAGCAGGCCGGGCACGTCGACCCCGAAGGCGCCCTCGAACGCCCACAGCGTCATCGGCAGCACCCGGGTGCTCTCGCTCTGGGTGAGGACCAGCGGGAACAGGAAGCCGTTCCACACCTGGAGCGCGTCGTAGACGCCCACCGTGATGAGGGCGGGGCGGGTCAGCGGCAGGGCCAGGCTCCAGAGGATCCGCCACTCCCCGGCGCCGTCCACCCGCATCGAGGCGAACAGGTCCTCGGGCACGTCGCGCAGGAAGTTGACCAGGATGAGCACGGTCAGCGGGACGGCGAAGGCGGCCGAGGGCAGGACGAGCGCGGCCAGGGTGTCGTAGAGGCCCAGCTGCACGATGAGGTAGTAGACGGGGATGATGGTGGCCTGGATGGGGATGGCGATGCCCAGCAGCGCCGTCTGGAACACCCGGCGGGCGAACCGGGTGCGGCCGCGCACCACCACGTAGGCGGCCATCAGCGACACGGCCAGGGTCGCGGCCACCGCGCCGGCCGTGACCACCACGCTGTTGGCGAAGTAGCCGAGGAACCCGGCGTCCAGGACGCGCCCGTAGGCGGCCAGGGTCGGGTCGGAGGGCGGGACCAGCGGGTTGGCCTCGTAGTAGTCGGCCTGCGTGCGCAGGCTGGTCACGACGATGTAGTAGACGGGCAGCACCGTGACGGCCAGCCAGAGCCAGCCGCCCAGGGCGCCCAGGACGTTGGGCCGGGTCCGTTCCGCCATCACGCGCCCTCCTGCCGGCTCTCCATGCGGTGGGCGCCGGAGAGCCGGTTGAGTCCGAGCGCCAGGGCCAGGCCGACGGCGACCAGCACCACGCCGACCGCGCTCGCCTGGCCCATGTCGTAGGAGCGGAACCCGGTCAGGTACATGTCCAGCGGGAGGATGCGGGTGGCGCCGCCGGGCCCGCCCGCGGTCAGCACGAACACCAGGTCGAAGTAGGTCAGGGAGCCGACGAGCATCAGCGTGGAGGAGGTCACGATCGTGTACTTGAGCTGGGGGAGGGTGATGTGCAGGAACTGGGAGGCCGGCCCCGCGCCGTCGATCCGCGCCGCCTCGTAGAGGGAGGCGGGGATCTGCCGGACCCCGCCCTGGTAGAGCAGGGCGTGGAACGGGATGAAGCACCAGCCGACGACGAACACGACCACGCCCAGGGCCAGGTCGGGGTCGCCCAGCCAGTCGCGGGCCAGCAGCGGCAGGTCCAGTGCGGCGCCGAAGCCGAAGTTCGGGTCGAGCAGGCCCTTGAAGGTCAGGGCGACCGCGGCCGAGCTGAACAGCAGGGGGAGGAAGTACAGCACCGCCAGCACCTCGCGGTGGCGGGTGCGGGAGGCGGTGTACACCCCCAGCAGCAGGCTGACGGGCGCCTGGAAGAGGTAGCCGAACACGGTCAGCTTGACCGTCAGCCAGACCGCGTTCCGGGTCACCGGGTCCGCCGCGGCGTTCACCCAGTTGTCCGCCCCGGCCCACTGCGGGGCGCCCAGCCCGTCCCAGGACATGAAGGAGAGGACGACCACCCCGGCGAGCGGGACCAGCGCGAAGACTCCGAAGAGCACCAGCGCCGGGGCGGCCATCCAAGGCGAGGGACCGCCCCTCACAGCGTGCTGTCCATGGCCGCGCCGAACTCCTCGGGCGTCAGCTCGCCGAGGAAGAGCAGGTCGAGGTTGGACAGCAGCTCCTGGGCCTGGTCGGGCGGGAGCGCCTGGTCCCAGGAGAGCTGGAAGTGCCCGGCGTCGCGCACCATGCCGTAGGTGAACTCCAGGTGGGCCGGGTCGTCCTGTTCGGCGATCTCCTCCTCCAGGCCGGTGACCGGCGGCACGGCGCCCAGGTCCAGCAGGGACTGCACGTTCTCCTCGCTGTAGACCTGGTCGTTGATGTAGTCGACCGCGGTCTGCCGGTCCTCCTCGGAGGCGTCGGAGGAGACCGACCAGAAGTTGGCGGGGTTGCCGACGATGTTCGACGGGTCGCCGGAGCCGTCCTCGACCTCTGGGAACGTGGTGTAGCCCAGGCCGTCCTCCACGAACTCGGGCGCGTCGGAGACCATGTTCGGGTAGACCCAGCTGCCCTGCAGCAGCATCCCGGCCTTGCCGGTGTGCAGCAGGGCGGTGTCGGCGCCGGAGTCGGCGTCCACCGAGGCGAAGCCGTCGCCGAAGGCGCCCGCCTCGACCAGGTCGGAGATGGCGGTGGCGGCCTCGATGACGGCCGGGTCGGACCAGGCGCCCTCCTCGCCGTCGAGGATGCGCTGGAAGGCCTCGGGCCCGCCGACGCGGTCGGTGAGGTACTGGATCCACATCAGCTCGGGCCACACGCTCTGCCCGGCCAGGGCGATGGGCACGACGTCCTCGTCCTTCAGGGCGTCGACGGCCTCCAGCATGTCCGCGAAGGTCTCCGGCGGCTCGACCCCGGCGTCGGCCAGGACCTCCTCGGTGTAGTAGAGGACGACCGGCTGCGCCTGGTTGTTGGGCACGGCGTAGACCTCGCCGCCGACCTCGGCGTTGGCGGCCACCGAGGGCAGGAGTTTGTCGGTGACGCCGTCGACCTGCCCGGACAGGTCCTGGACCTGGCCGCTTTGCGCGTAGTCGGCCAGGGTGCCGCCGGACCAGTTGAACACCAGGGTCGGGGCGTTGCCGGAGCCGACGGCGGTGCGGATCTTCTCCTTGTAGGCGTCGTTGGCGAACCACTCGACGGAGATCTCGCGGTCCGGGTTGGCCTCGTTCCAGGACGCGAAGGAGGTCCGGAACGCCTCCTCCGATCCGCCGGTCAGGGCCCAGGCGGTGGCGCCGCCGTCGCCGGGGTCGGAGCCGCCTCCGCCGAAGCCGCCGCAGCCGGCGGCCGCGGACAGGGTGAGGACGGCGGCTGCGGCCGTCAGGGTGCGTCCCGCACTGCTCGGTGCCATGGGGGTCCGTCCCTTCCGCCGGGCCCGAGGGGGTGCGGACCGCGGCAGTGAGTGCGAAATATTTTCGTTCAATTTCCGACGGTTTTCGTGAGTGGCATCACAGTAAGAACGGGGTATGTCCGTGTCAACGCCCTGAAGTGGTCTCGATTTCGACGCGAATCAACGAAATTTTTTCGGTATAGGGTGGCCGCACATGGAGCCGGTGGACGGGAGGCGGGCGGTGGACGGTGGACGTCCGACCCTGGAGGCGGTGGCGGCCGCGGCCGGGGTGTCCAAGGCGACGGTGTCCAAGGTGCTCAACGGGCGCCCGGGGGTGGGTGAGCGGACCCGGGCGCGGGTGCGCGAGGCCGTCCGGGACCTGGACTACGCGCCGAGCACGGGGCCGCGCGACCCCGACCCGGCCCCCGCGGTGCACGTCGTCTTCGACAGCATGGTCAGCCTGTACGCGCTGCAGGTGCTGGACGGCCTGCTCTCCGCCGGGCGGGACCTGGACGCCGAGGTGGTGACCAGTGCGCTGGCCTCCGCGGAGGCGGCCGGGCCCGCACCGCTGGGGGTGGACCTGATCGAGCGGCTGGCGGCCCGGCGCCGGTCCGGGCTGGTGGTGGTCACCTCGCGGCTGGCGCCCGGGGAGGTCGCCGCCTGCCGCCGTCTGGGCCTGGGGCTGGTCGTGGTCGACCCGATCAACCCCCTGGACGAGGACGTGGTGAGCGTGGGCGCCACCAACTGGGCCGGGGGCGTGCAGGCCACCGAGCACCTGCTCGCCCTGGGCCACCGGAGGATCGCGCACGCCGGCGGCCCCGCCGGGTCGGTGCCCGCGCGCGAGCGGCTGCACGGGTTCCGGGAGGCCCTGGAGTCGGCGGGGGCCGCCCCCGGGCCGGTGCTGGCGGCGCCGGAGGACCCGCCCGCGTTCACCGTGGAGGCGGGGCGGAGGATGGCCGCCCGGTTCCTGGACGCCGCCGACCCGCCCACGGCGGTCTTCGCGGCCAGCGACACGGTCGCCGTCGGCGTCCTGCAGGAGGCCCGCGTGCGGGGCCTGTCGGTGCCCGACGACCTGAGCGTGGTGGGCTTCGACGACACCCACGGCGCGATGTGGACCGACCCGCCGCTGACCTCGGTGCGCCAGCCGCTGCACGACATGGGGCGGGTGGCGATGCGCACGGTGCTGCAGCTGGCCCGGGGGCAGAGCCCGGACTCCCACCACGTGCAGCTGGCGACCCGCCTGGTGGTGCGGGGGTCGACGGCGCCGCCCCCGGGTGGGCCCCCGTCGCGGTAACGAGTCGATAACTCCGCGCCGATGGCGTGCGACCTGCGGAGATGTGGGTCGGGCGCCTGTCGGTGTGTTCAGCGTTCATCCAGGTCAGAGCGGTATGCGAACAGCGTGTTCGGGTCTTTCGGGCCGCCGGGCGTCGGGATAGGAAGGGGCTCCCACGAGGCGGACACTGAGGAGGCGGAGATGACCGTGCTGGTGACCGGTGCGACGGGCCACGTCGGCCGACTGGTGGTGCGCGGGCTGCTCGGGGCGGGGGTACCGGTGCGGGCGCTCACCCGGGGGGGCGGGGCCGGTCTTCCGGCCGGGGTGGAGGTCGCCCGGGGCGACCTCCGGCGGCCGGACGGCCTCGCCGATGCCCTGCGCGGCGTCGAGCGCATGTACCTGTTCCCGGTGGCCGAGACGGCCGAGGAGGTGGTCGGGCGCGCGGTGGAGGCCGGGGTCCGGCGCATCGCCGTGCTCTCGTCGGGGGCGGTGACCGCGGGCTTCGACACGGATTCCACCTGCCGGTCGAGCGGGCCGTCGAGCGGTCGGGGGCCGAGTGGACGCATGTGCGGCCGGGCGAGTTCGCGCTGAACAAGCTGTGGCTGTGGGGGCCGTCCGTGCGGGAGGAGGGGGTGGTGCGCGCCCCGGAGCCCGACGCGGCGTGGAACCCCGTGCACGAGGCGGACGTCGCGGACGTGGCCGTCGTCGCGCTCACCGGGGACGGCCATGCCGGGAAGGCCTACACCTTCGGAGGGCCGCACATGGTCAGCCGCCGGGAACAGGTCGGGGCCATCGCCCGGGCGGTCGGGCGGCCGGTCCGCTTGGAGCGGGTCAGCCCCGAGCGGGCCCGGGAGTACTACCGCGCCCAAGGCGGCTTCGCGGCCGAGAACGCGGACATGCTGCTCGGGTTCACCGACTACGGGGGAGACGCGGCCGACCCGCAGGAATGGGCGCAGGAGGCGGAGCGGGCGGTCCAGGCGATGGGCGAGCCGGAGACGGCCGAGCAGGCGACGGGGCGCCCCGCCCGCACATTCGAGCAGTGGGCGCGCGACCACGCCGCGGACTTCCGTTGAGCAGCTTATATGTCATTGTAGTTATATAACCCTTCGGGTATATTGAAGTCATGTCCCTCCCGTTCACCGCGCTGGCCGACCCGACGCGGCGCCGCATCCTCGACCTGCTGCGCCGCCGCCCGCACCTCGCCGGGGAGATCGGCGAGGCCCTGGGGCTCAGCCAGCCCGGCGCCTCCAAGCACCTGCGGGTGCTGCGCGAGGCCGGGCTGGTCCGGGTGCGGCGGGAGGCGCAGCGCCGGTGGTACGAGCTGGACCCCGCGCCGCTCGCCGAGATGGACGCGTGGCTGGCCCCGTACCGGCGCACGTGGCGGGAGAGCCTGGACGCGCTGGAGCGCCACCTCGACGAGGGGCGCGGACCCGAGGAGGAGCCATGACCGCGGACGAACTGACGACCGTCGACGGCCGCCCGGCCCTGCGCATGGAGCGGCGCCTGGCCCACCCCGTCGAGGAGGTGTGGCGGGCGGTCACCGAGCCCGAGCGGCTGAGCCGCTGGTACCCGTTCGCGGTGGTCGCCCTGGAGCTGCGCCCCGGCGGGGCGATGCGCTTCGACGACGGCGAGGGGACCGTCATGGACGGGACGGTCGTCGAGGTGGACCCGCCCCGGCGGTTCTCCTTCAGCGAGCACGCGCCGGAGGGGATGCACCGGGAGACCGACGACCTGGTCCGCATCGACCTGGAGCCGGACGGCGACGGGTGCCGGCTGGTGTTCACCCACGTCTTCGACGACCGGCCGGGCGCGGCGAGCTACGCCGTCGGCTGGGACCTGTGCCTGCGGATGCTGGGCACGGTGCTGGACGGGCGGGAGCCGGACTGGCCGACGCCGCCGCAGGGGGCACTGGAGGAGCGCATCGACGCCCTCGGCCTCGGTGCGGGCCGCGTGGAGGACGGGCCGGGCGGGCCGGTGCTGACCGTGGAGCGCCAGCTCACCCGCCCGGCGGACGAGGTGTGGGCGGAGATCGCCGGGGATAGGGCCGGGAACGCCGCAGGGGACGGCGTTCCGGAAGGGCTCCTCGTCCCCGGGGTGGCGGCGTCCGGCCGCACCGAGGCGAAGCCGCCGGAGCTGTTCGAGTACGCCTGGAGCGCCGACAGCGCCGACGCCGGGCGGGTGCGGTGGGAGCTGTCCGCGGGGACCGGGCACGGGGCGCGCCTGGTGGTGACCCAGACCGGCCGCGCGGCCGACCGCCCCCTCCTGGAGGCCGCCCTTCCGGCCTGGGAGCGGCGGGTCCGCGAGGTCGGCCGCCGGGTCGCGGGCCTGGAGGGGTGAGTCAGTCCGCCGACCCCGCGAGGGCCCGCAGCAGCTCGGCCGTCGCGGGGTCGGCGGGGTAGAAGGTCTCGACCGCGATCTCGTCCAGGGTGACGTCGCGCGCCGCCCCGAACACGGTGACGGTGTACAGGAGCGACAGGTCACCGTGGTCGGTGGCCACGCGCATGGGGACCGCGATGTCGTCGAGGTGCCCGGGCGCGGGCGCCTCCGGGGCGCCGTCCGCGGCGGAGGCGCCCGCCGGGGCGGGGTAGGCGCTCAGCTCCGCCAGCAGGTCGGCCAGGCCGGGGGCGGCGGTGCGGTCGAGCTGGCGGCGCACCCGCCGCAGCACGTGCGCCCGCCACTGGGCCAGGTTGCGGATGCGCGGGGCGAGGCCGCGGGGGTGCAGGGTCGCGCGCAGCATGTTGAGCCGCGGCTCGGCCAGGTCCGGCGGCATCTCCGCCAGGAACGCCGCCATCACCGGGTTGGCCGCCAGCAGGTCCCAGTGCACGTTCACCGCCACCGCCGGGTTCGGGACCTGGCCATCCAGGACCGAGCGCACCGCGTCGGCGGCCGCGCCCAGGTCGGTGAAGGGGCGCTCGGCGTGCGCCGGGGCGAACCCGGCCGCCAGGTGCAGCGCGTTCCGCTCGCGCAGCGGCACCTCCAGCTCCTCGCACAGCCGCTCGACCATCTCCGAGCTCGGGGCCGACCGCCCCGTCTCCAGGCAGCTGAAGTGGCGGGTGGACACGTCGGCGGCGAGCGCCACGTCCATCTGCGTCCGCCGCCGGTGCGTGCGCCAGCGCCGGAGGAGCTCTCCGAACGGTTCAGTGGTGGCCGTCATGCGCCGAGCCTGGCGCATTCCCGGCGGCGCGGCAATGACCCGCGAGGTCATCGACGGGCCGCGCCGGGCGGTCCAGGCTCTTCGTCAACGGCGGTGCCATCAGGCGCCGCGCCGACGGGGAGGAGCAGGCGATGACCGACGGGGGACCGGACACGGCCGCGGCCGTCGAGCGCTACCTGGAGTTCTGGAGCGCGGAGACCACGGAGCGTCGGCGCGCGCTCGCGCCAGGGGTGTTCACCGGGGACGTGGGCTACCGCTCGCCGGTGGGCGCGATGGACGGACCCGAGGCGCTCGTCGACTTCGGCGCGCAGTTCAACGCGCACATGGGCGCCGTGGCCTACGTCGCCCGCAGGGAGCCGGAGTCCCATAACGGCCGGGTGCGGCTGCTGTGGGAGATCCGGCTGCCGGACGGGACCTCGTTCGCCGAGGGCACCGACGTGCTGACGGTGGCCCCGGACGGGCGCGTGGAATCGGTGACCGCGTTCCTGGACCGGGAACCGGAGGGCTTCGAGCACGGCACGGACGGCGGAGACGGCGGAGACGGCCGCCACTGACCGCAGGACCACGGGAGGACGGCATGTTCCTGATCGAGATCGCGCACCCCGAGGGGGCGCTGGCGGACGAGGACCGCAGGACGGTCGCGGCGGAGATCGTCGCGGGGCTGACCGGAGCGGGTGAGGAGGAGGCCGCCGAGGAGACCATGCGGTGGGCCCGCCGCATGACGCACGTCGCGTTCCGCGGGCTCGGCGGCTGGACGACCGGAGACGGGCCGGTCACCGACGGGGCCGCCCCGCCGGTGTGGGTGACCGTCACCCTCCCGGAGCACTGGCGGGAGGAGTCGGCGCGGCACTGCATGGGCTGGATCCGCCGAGCCGTCCGCAAGGTGGACGAGGCGCACGGGTGGGAGCGGGTCGGCGGCGACCTGTGGGTCAACATCGTCGGGGTGGCCGACGGCAGCATCGGCCTGAACGGCAAGCCCGCCACAGGGGAGTCGGTGGTGGAGTACATGACCGCGGACTTCCGCGCCGCGTTCGAGGAGGGCAGGGTCGCCCTCCCCGAGGGGAGGCTGCTCGACCCGGAGTGCGGCATGCAGGTGGCGGACGGCCCACGCGCGATGGTCCTCGAGCACGACGGGGTCCGCTACGGGTTCTGCGCGGAGGGCTGCCGGACCGCCTTCGCGAAGCGCCATGGGATCGAGGTCCCGGCGGCCTGAGAGGGTCACGGGCGGGTCCCGATGCGGCGCAGCGCCACCGCGGACGCCGCGGCCAGGGTCAGCACCAGCGCCGCACCGGTCCACCCCGCCGCGTTCATCCCCGCGGTGAACGCCTCCTCGGCCCGTTCCGGAACGCCTTCGGGGGTGCCGTCGGCCGCGGCGAGGTCGGAGAGGCTGTGGGCGCCGGGGCCCATCCGGGCCCCGTAGACGGCGGCGGAGAGGCTGCCCATCAGGGCGATCCCCGCCGCCAGCCCCAGCTCCTGGACGGTCTCCGACAGCGCCGCGGCCGACCCGGCCCGCTCCGGCGGGGCGGCGCCGACCACCAGGTCGGTGCCGAGCGCCGCGATCGCCCCCAGGCCCAGGTAGACGAGGGTGAACGCGGTGACCACCGGGACCGGGCCGCCGCCGGGCGCGGCCGTGCCGAGCAGGAGGTAGCCCGTGGAGGAGAGCGCGAGCACCCCGGAGACCACGAAGCCCGGGCGGACCCACCGGGTGAGCACCGGCGCCGCGGTGGAGGAGAGCACCATCGCCAGCGCGGGCGGGCCGAACCACAGTCCCGCCTCCAACGGCGGCAGCCCTTCGATGATCTGCAGGTGGCGCGTGGTCAGCAGCATCGTGCCGCCCACGCCCACCAGCCCGGCCAGCATCATCGCCAGGGCCGTGCCGAAGGCGGGGTTCCGGAATAGGGACACGTCCAGGAGCGGGTCGGTGAGGCGGCGCTGGCGGCGCACGAACACGGCGGTGACGACCGCGCCGGCCGCCGCGGCGGCCGGCACCGTCGCGTCCAGGCCCTCCGCGGCGGCGTGCTTGACCGCGTAGACGACCGGCAGGACGGCGGCCAGGGACAGGGCGACGCTGGCGAGGTCGAGGCGGCCCGCGTGCGGCGCCCGGTACTCGGGCAGCAGCAGCGGGGCCAGGGCGAGCATCGCCCCGATGACCGGGACGGCGAGCAGGAACGCCGCGCCCCACCAGAAGTACTCCAGCAGCGCGCCGCCGACCAGCGGACCGGCGGCCATGCCCCCGGCGAAGAACGTCGCCCACAGCCCGATCGCCAGTGCGCGCTGCCGCGGGTCGGTGAACAGGGTGCTGATCAGCGCCAGGGTGGAGGGCATGAGGGTGGCCCCTGCCACGCCCAGGGCGGCGCGGGCGGCGATCAGCGTCTCGGGTGTGGGGGCGTAGGCGGCCGGGACGGAGGCGGCCACGAACGCCGCGCCCCCGATCATCAGCAGCCGCCGCCGGCCGATGCGGTCGCCGAGCGTGCCCATGGTGACGAGGAATCCGGCGATCATGAAGCCGTAGGCGTCCACGATCCACAGTTCCTGGGCGGCGCTGGGGCGCAGGTCCGCCGCCAGCGAGGGCAGGGCCAGGTGGAGCACGGTCAGGTCCAGTCCCAGCAGGACCGTGGGCAGGGCGAGCACGGCCAGGCCCGCCCACGCGGCGGGTCCGGCCCGTCCGGTGCGGGTCCGGGCGGCGGTGGTTCGGAGCACGGGGATCCCTTCTTCGCTGCGTACGGCGGCCACCACCCTGGGGAGGGCCGCGCACGCCGCACGCACGCCGCGCGCACGCCGGGGCCGGGCTCCGGCGGGACTCAGTAGGTTGGAGGAATGCGATTCGGGGTGCTCGGGCCGCTGGACGTCCGGGGCGGCGACGGTGGGCCGGTCGCCGTCCCCGAAGGGAAGGTCCGGGCGCTCCTGGCCGACCTGCTCGTGCACGGCGGGCGTCCCGTCCCCGCCGACCGGCTCGTGGAGGACCTGTGGCCCGGGCGCGCCCCGGGCCGCCCCCTCAACACGCTGCAGACCAAGGTCTCCCAGCTCAGGAAGTTCGTCGGCGCCGACCGGGTGCTGCTGTCGCCGGCCGGGTACCGGCTCCGCGTCGGGGAGGGTGAGGTCGACGCCGACCTGTTCGAGCGCGCCGTCGCGGGCGGGGCGCTCACCGAGGCGCTGGGGATGTGGCGCGGCCCGGCCTATGCCGAGTTCGCCGAGGCGCCCTTCGCCCGGGCCGAGGCCGCCCGGCTGGAGGAGCTGCGGCTGACGGCGGTGGAGGAGCTGGCCGCGGCGCGGGCGGAGTCCGGTGGCGCGGCGGCGATGGCCGGCGAGCTGGGCGCGCTGGCCCGCGCGCACCCGCTGCGGGAGCGGCTGCACGGCCTGTACATGCTGGCCCTGTACCAGGCGGGGCGGCAGGGCGAGGCCCTGGAGGCCTATGAGGGGCTCCGGCGCAGACTCCGGGACGAGCTGGGCGTCGACCCGGGCCCAGAGGCCGCCGGGGTGCACGCGCGCCTGCTGCGCGGGCGGGTCTCGCCCTCCTCGCCCGCCTCCGCACCGCGGGGCGGCCTGCCGTGCCCGCCCACCGCGCTGATCGGCCGCGAGGAGGACGCCGCGCGGGTCCGCGCGGCGCTGCGCGCCCCGGACGCCGGCGTCCCGGTGACGGTGACCGGGCCCGGGGGCGTGGGCAAGACCCGCCTGGCGCTGGAGGTGGCGCGGTCCTCCGCCGGGGACTTCCCGGACGGCGTGTGGGTGGTCGAGCTGGCCGGGCTGGACCGGAGGGCGTCCGCATCCGACGTCGCCGAGCGCGTGGTCACCGCCCTGGGGCTGTGCGACGGGGCCGCCGACGACGACGCGGACGACCTGGTGGAGTGGTGCCGCTCCGCCCTGGACGGCCGGCGCTGCCTCCTGGTCCTGGACAACTGCGAGCACGTCATCGACGCGGTCGCCGCCCTGGTGGCGGCGGTGGCGTCCGCCGACGGCGTACGGACGGCGGTGACCAGCCAGGAGGCCCTGGGCATGCCGGGGGAGACCGTGCTCCCGCTGGCGCCGCTGCCCGACGCGGACGCGGTGCGGCTGTTCGCCGAGCGCGCCCGCGCCGCCGACCCGGGGTTCGCGCTGACCGCGCACAACGCGCAGGACGTCGCCGCGGTCTGCCGCCGCCTGGACGGCATCCCGCTCGCCGTCGAGCTGGTCGCGGCCCGGATGCGGTCGCTCACTCCCGCCGAGGCCGCGGCCGGGCTCGACGACCGCTTCGCGCTGCCGACCGGCCCCGGGCGCGGCAGGCCGTCCCGGCAGCGCACCCTGCGGTCGATGATCGACTGGAGCTGGGGGCTGCTGGACGGCGGGGAGCGCGCGGTGCTGCGCCGCCTGGCCGTGCACCGCGACGGCTGGACGGCGGACGCGGCCCGCGCCGTCTGTCCCGGCGCTCCGGGGCCCACGGCCGCCTCCGGTGTGCTCGGCGTCCTGTCCTGCCTGGTCGACCGGTCGCTGGTGGTGCGCGAGGGCGGGCGGTACCGGCTGCTGGAGTCGGTCGCGGCCTACTGCGCCGACCGGCTGGAGGAGGCCGGCGAGACCGGGGAGGTGCGGCGCCGGTTCACCGCCTTCCACGTGGAGCACGCCGAGCGGACCGGGCCTGGGCTGTGCGGGGGCGGTCAGCGCGAGGCGCTGGGGGAGCTGGACGCCGAGACGGTGAACAAGCGCGCCGCGCTGGAGGAGGCCGTGCGCGCCGGGGACGCGGAGGGCGCGCTGCGCCTGGCCGGGGCGCTGGCCTGGTTCTGGCGGCTGCGCAACCGGGTGGGGGAGGCGCGGCGCTCGCTCGACGCCGCGCTGGCCGTGCCCGGCGGCCCGCCCGCGGCGCGGGCCCTGGCCGAGGCCTGGCGGGCGGCCTTCGACGGGCGCGTCCCGACCTGCGGCTCAGCCGACCCCGGCACGCGGGCGCGCCTGCTGTGGTGCGCGCGGATGTCGGGCGCCCCCGGCGGGGAGGTCGCCGCCCGCGTCGAGGAGGTCCGGGCCCGCGCCGCGGCGGCGGGCGACCGCTGGGCCGAGGCGGCGGTTCCGGTGCTGCGGGCCGAGTGCGAGGCGGCCGAGTGCGAGGGGACCGACGGGGGTGGCGCGGACGCCGCGTGCGGCGCGGAGCTCTTCGGCGCCCTCGGGGACCGCTGGGGGCGGCTGCGGGGGCACATGGCGCTGGCGCGGGCGCGCGGCGCTGACGGCCCGCTGGCGGAGGACCTGCGCGCGGCCGAGGAGCTGGGCCTGTGGGGCGAGGCGGCCGAGGCGCTGCTGCTCTTGGGACGGATCGCGGACGCCCGGGGCGACCGGCCCGGGGCGCGGGCGCGGTACGCGCGGGCCCTGCGCATCGCCGAGGAGCACTCCTACGGGCGCGGTGCGGCCCAAGCGCGTGTGTCTTTGGACTCGGTCGAATAGACCAATTCTCGTCCGAGCGGCGAGAACGCCTGGTGTGCCGGGGTTCGGCGACCCCGGGCCGCGCGGAGTCATTTTTGACTTACTCCAGAAAAGAGGTGAGACTCCGAGGTATGTCGACGCCCTCGGACTTCGAGCACATGCTCCGCGAGTCCGCGCTCCGGGTGACGGGTCCCCGGGTCGCGGTCCTGTCCGCCGTGCACGACAACCCGCACGCCGACACCGAGTCGATCATCGGTGCCGTGCGCGCGTCCCTCGGGGCCGTCTCGCACCAGGCCGTCTACGACGTGCTCAAGGCGCTGACCGCGGCCGGACTGGTGCGGCGCATCCAGCCCCGGGGCTCGGTCGCCCGGTACGAGACGCGGGTGGGGGACAACCACCACCACGTCGTGTGCCGGTCGTGCGGCGCCATCGCCGACGTCGACTGCGCCGTCGGGCACGCCCCGTGCCTGACCGCCTCGGACAACGGCGGCTTCACGATCGACGAGGCCGAGGTCGTCTACTGGGGGGTCTGCTCCGAATGCCAGGGTGAGGGCGGCGCGTGAGCCCGACCGCCCGCCAGGAGCACACCGCCTGCGACCCGACCGTCCGATCCACCTCTTCCTCCCCAGCCTCGGAAGGATGACCATGACCGAAAGCACCGAAGCCGCCACCGGCGGCTGTCCCGTCGCGCACGGCGGCGCCCCCTACCCCACGCAGGGCGACGCCAACCGCGGCTGGTGGCCCAACCGGCTCAACCTCAAGATCCTGGCGAAGAACCAGCCCGTCTCCGACCCGATGGGCGACGGCTTCGACTACGCCGCCGAGTTCAAGACGCTCGACCTGGACGCGGTCAAGCGGGACATCGCCGAGGTGCTGACCACCTCGCAGGACTGGTGGCCCGCCGACTTCGGCCACTACGGCCCGCTGATCATCCGCATGGCCTGGCACTCGGCCGGCACCTACCGGACCTTCGACGGCCGCGGCGGCGGCGGCACCGGCCAGCAGCGGTTCGCCCCGCTGAACAGCTGGCCCGACAACGGCAACCTGGACAAGGCCCGCCGCCTGCTCTGGCCGGTCAAGAAGAAGTACGGCCGCAAGATCTCCTGGGCCGACCTGATGATCCTGTCGGGCAACGTGGCGCTGGAGTCGATGGGCCTGAAGACCTTCGGCTTCGCCGGCGGCCGGGTGGACGCCTGGGAGCCCGACGACGACGTCTACTGGGGCCCCGAGACCGGCTGGCTGGACGATGAGCGCTACAGCGGCGACCGCGACCTGCAGAAGCCGCTGGCCGCGGTCCAGATGGGCCTGATCTACGTCAACCCGGAGGGGCCGAACGGCAACCCGGACCCGCTGGCCGCCGCCCACGACATCCGCGACACCTTCGGCCGGATGGCGATGAACGACGAGGAGACCGTCGCCCTCATCGCCGGCGGCCACACCTTCGGCAAGACCCACGGCGCGGCCCCGGACAGCAACCTGGGCGCCGAGCCCGAGGCGGCCCCGCTGGAGGCCCAGGGCCTGGGCTGGAAGAACGCCCACGGCACCGGCAAGGGCGGCGACGCCATCACCAGCGGCCTGGAGGTCACCTGGACCACCACGCCCACCACGTGGAGCAACGGGTTCTGGGAGAACCTCTTCGGCTACGAGTGGGAGAAGTACCAGGGCCCCGGCGGCGCCTGGCAGTGGCGGCCGAAGGACGGCGCGGGCGAGGGCACCGTCCCCGACGCGCACGACCCGTCCAAGAAGCACGCCCCGACGATGCTCACGACCGACCTGGCGCTGCGCTTCGACCCGATCTATGAGCCGATCTCCCGGCGGTTCATGGAGAACCCGGAGGAGTTCGCCGACGCCTTCGCCCGCGCGTGGTTCAAGCTGACCCACCGCGACATGGGCCCGGTCGTGCGCTACCTGGGCTCGGAGGTCCCCTCCGAGGAGCTGATCTGGCAGGACCCGATCCCGGCTCCGGAGTTCGGGCTGATCGGCGACGCCGAGATCGCCGACCTCAAGGGCCGCATCCGCGCGTCCGGCCTGACCGTGCAGCAGCTGGTGTCCACCGCCTGGGCGTCGGCCTCCACCTTCCGCGGCAGCGACATGCGGGGCGGCGCCAACGGCGGCCGCATCCGCCTGGAGCCGCAGGCGAGCTGGGAGGTCAACGAGCCGGCGAAGCTGGCCCCGGTGCTGCGCACCCTGGAGGGGATCCAGGAGGCCTTCAACTCCGGCCGCACCGACGGCAAGGGCGTCTCCTTCGCCGACCTGGTGGTGCTCGGCGGCGTCGTCGGCGTCGAGGAGGCCGCCAAGGCGGCCGGGTTCGACGTCGAGGTGCCGTTCACCCCGGGCCGCGGCGACGCCACCCAGGAGAAGACGGACGTGGAGTCCTTCTCCTACCTGGAGCCGCACTCCGACGGGTTCCGCAACCACCTGGGCAAGGGCCACCCGCTTCCGGCCGAGTACCAGCTGGTCGACCGGGCCAACCTGCTCACGCTGAGCGCGCCGGAGATGACCGTGCTCGTCGGCGGCCTGCGGGTGCTGGGCGCCAACGTCCAGGACTCGAAGATGGGCGTGTTCACCGACAAGCCGGGCACGCTGACCAACGACTTCTTCGTGAACCTGCTCGACCTGGGCCACACGTGGAAGCCGGTCGACGAGTCCTCGGAGACCTTCGAGTGCCGCAGCGACGCCACCGGCGAGGTGCTGTGGACCGGCAGCCGGGTCGACCTGCTGTTCGGCTCCAACTCCGAGCTGCGCGCCGTCGCCGAGGTCTACGCGTCCGACGACGCGCAGGAGAAGTTCGTCAAGGACTTCGTCGCCGCCTGGGACAAGGTCATGAACCTGGACCGGTTCGACCTGGTCTGATCCCGTGCGATGAGTGAGGGCCGGTCCGGGCGCACGCCCGGGCCGGCCCTTCGTCATGCGCGCGCCCGCGCTCAGGCGGGGGCGCACTCGTACTCCGAGTGGCGGCGCTCCAGCAGGACGGTGTCGCGCCACTGCCCGTCCAGGCGGGCGACGCGCTCCCGGACGCCGACGGTCCGGAACCCGGCGGAGCGGTGCAGGGCCAGGCTCGCCTGGTTCTCGGGGAAGACCGACGTCTGCAGCGTCCACAGCCCCTCGTCCGCGTCGGCCTCGGTGACCTGGCGGTGGACGAGCGCCTTGCCGACGCCGCGCCCGCGGAAGGCGTCCCCGACGTACACCGACGTCTCAGCCACCCCGGAGTAGGCCGCCCGGGCCGACGCCGGCGCCGCCGCGGCCCACCCCGCGACCTTCCCGTCCGCCTCGGCGACCCAGCGGTGGCCTTCGAGCCACGTGGCGCCGAGCTCCTCGGCGGTGGGCACCTCGGTCTCGAAGGCGGCGTTGCGGGTGGCGATGCCCTCGCCGTAGATCCGCCGCACGTCCTCCATGTCGCCGGGCTCCATCGCCCGGACCGCCACGTCGGCGGGCAGGTCGGCGGGGCAGCAGGGCCGCGCGGAGAGCAGGCCCATGACCGCGTCGGCGGCGTGCGGCAGGCCGGTGCAGCAGGCGGGGTTGACCGCCACCCGGGTGGAGGTGCCCTCCCGGGTCAGCACGACGAAGCCGGCCTCGGCGAGCCTGCGCAGGTGGTGGGAGACGGTGGGCTGGCCGATGCCCAGCTCCGCCGCGAGTTCACCGACCCCGGCGCCGCCCGGCCGGGTGGCCACCGTGTGCAGCAGGCGGACCCGGGTGGGCTCGGCCAGGCAGGCGAACCAGGAGGCGTAGGTCGCGGCGTCGGCGGGGTCCAGGGGCGGGGGCGCGGGGTCGGTCGTCAGTGCCATGGGTTCATTATCGACCACCGTCGATGGTTGCGTCCATCGATCCTCATCGATAAAGTCCGATTCAATCGACGGGTATCGATGAAAGGTGGCGGAGATGGCGGACCATGCCGAGGGGCTCCCGGTCGCCGTGGTCGGAGCCGGGCCGGTGGGACTGGCCGCGGCGGCGGAGCTGGCCGAACGGGACGTGCCGGCCGTCGTGCTGGAGAAGGGCGGGAGTGCCGGAGCCGCGGTCGCCGAGTGGGGGCACGTGCGGCTCTTCTCGACCTGGCGCGACCTGGTCTCCCCGGCCGCGGACAAGCTGCTCGCCGGGACCGGATGGACCCGCCCGGACGAGGGCGCCTACCCGACGGGCGCCGACTGGGTCCACGAGTACCTCGAACCGCTCGCCGCCGCGCTGGGGGAGCGGGTGCGGTTCGGCACCGAGGTGGTCGGGGTGAGCCGCCGCGGCCGCGACCGCGTCGTGGACGCCGACCGCGAAGAGCAGCCCTTCACCGTGCGCGTGCGCACGGCCGACGGCCGCGAGGAGCGCGTCCTCGCCCGCGCCGTCGTCGACGCCTCGGGCACGTGGGCGTCCCCCGGCCCGCTGGGCGCCGACGGGCTTCCCGTGCCCGGCGAGGCCGCAGTGGCCGACCGCCTCTCCTACCGGGTCCCCGACCTGGGCGACCCGGCCGTTCGGGCGCGGTACGCGGGGCGGCGCACGGCCGTGGTCGGCAGCGGGCACTCGGCCCTGACCGCCCTGGTCGCGCTGGCCGACGCCGCCGAGCGCGACCCGGGGACCCACGCGGTATGGGTACTGCGCCGGGGAGAGGTGGGCGACGCCTTCGGTGGAGGCGACGCCGACCAGCTGGCGGCGCGAGGCGCGCTCGGGGAGAGGGCGCGCCGGGCGGTGGAGTCTGGGCACATCACGGTCGAGGCGGGGTTCCGCACCACCGGTGTGCGTGCCGAAGGGGGCCGCCTGGTCCTGACCGCCGAGGACGGCCGCGAGCCGGACCCGGTGGACGAGGCCGTCGTGCTGACCGGCTTCCGCCCCGACCTGTCGCTTCTGTCCGAGGTCCGGCTGGGGTTGGACGCCACCCTGCAGGCGCCCGTGGCACTCGCCCCGCTCATCGACCCCAACGTGCACTCCTGCGGCACCGTCTACCCGCACGGTGCGCAAGAGCTGTCCCACCCGGAGCCGGGGTTCTACCTGGCCGGGATGAAGTCCTACGGCCGCGCGCCCACGTTCCTGGCGCTGACCGGGTTCGAGCAGGTCCGCAGCATCGCCGCCGCGATCGCGGGCGACCACGAGGCGGCGGCCCAGGTGGAGCTGGTTCTCCCCGAGACGGGGGTGTGCCAGGGCTCGGGCCTGCCCGACGCCGCCGAGGCGGCCCAAGTGGAGGCCGCCGGGGGCGGGTGCTGTGGGCCCACCGCGGGGCCTCAGCCGGTGGAGGCGGATCCGGGTGCCGTGGCGGGGGCGGGGAAGAACCTGCGGGCCCATAGGGAGACGTAGACCAGGCCGACCAGCACGGGCACCTCGATCAGCGGGCCGACCACGCCGGCCAGCGCCTGGCCCGAGGCCACGCCGAACACGCCGATCGCCACGGCGATGGCCAGCTCGAAGTTGTTGCCCGCGGCGGTGAAGGCCAGGGTGGCCGAGCGGTCGTAGGGCAGGCCCACGCCGCGGCCGAAGGCCATCGACAGGCCCCACATCAGCACGAAGTAGACCAGCAGCGGAACCGCGATGCGGGCCACGTCCAGCGGGGCCGAGGTAATGGCCCCGCCTTGCAGGGCGAAGAGCACCACGATGGTGAACAGCAGGCCGTACAGGGCCAGCGGGCCGACGCGGGGCAGGAACCGGTCCTCGTACCAGGCGCGGCCCTTGGCGCGCTCGCTGAAGGTGCGGGTGAGGTACCCGGCCAGCAGCGGGACGCCGAGGAAGACGGCCACCATGGCGGCGATCTCCCAGCCGGAGACGTCGATGCCGCTGGTGGGCAGGCCGAGCCATCCGGGCAGCACCGAGAGGTAGAACCAGCCGAGCACGCCGAAGGCCAGCACCTGGAACACCGAGTTGAGGGCCACGAGCACGGCGGCGGCCTCGCGGTCGCCGCAGGCCAGGTCGTTCCAGATGACGACCATGGCGATGCAGCGGGCCAGGCCGACGATGATCAGCCCGGTGCGGAACTCGGGCAGGTCCGGCAGCAGGAGCCAGGCCAGGGCGAACATCAGCGCCGGGCCGATCACCCAGTTGAGGACGATGGAGGAGGCGAGCAGGCGGGTATCGCGCGTCACCGAGTCCAGCCGGTCGTAGCGGACCTTGGCCAGGACGGGGTACATCATCACCAGCAGGCCGATCGCGATCGGCACCGAGATGCCCTGCACCTTGACCGCGTCCAGGGCGCCCTGCAGGCCCGGGACCCAGCGGCCGAGCAGCAGCCCGGCGGCCATGGCCAGGCCGATCCACAGGGGGAGGAGGCGGTCGAGCGCGGACAGCCGCGCCGCGTCGGGCGCGTGGTGCTGCGGCGCGGGCGCGTCGGCCTCGGGGCGGGCCATGGCTTCTCCTCCGGGAACGGGGCGGGGCGGGTCGCCCGGCCACGATACATCGACGTAGGCTGATATCAACACGGATCGATGGGTTCGGTCCGTGCGTCACCATCGCTCCACAGAGAGGCGGCACCGTGTCGGACACCCCCAGCGTCCTCTTCGTCTGCGTGCACAACGCCGGGCGCTCCCAGATGGCGGCCGGGCTGCTGGCCCACCTCGCGGGCGACCGCGTCGAGGTGCGGTCCGCGGGCTCCGAGCCGGCCGAGTCGGTCAACCCGGCGGCCGTGGAGGCCATGGCCGAACTCGGCATCGACATCACCGCCGAGCGGCCCACGGCCCTCACCCCGGACGCGGTCCAGGCCCGCGACGTGGTGATCACCATGGGGTGCGGCGACGCCTGCCCGGTCTTCCCCGGCAAGCGCTACCTCGACTGGAAGCTCGACGACCCGGCCGGGCAGCCGGTGGACGCGGTGCGCAGGGTGCGCGACGACATCCGCGCCCGGGTCGAGTCCCTGATGGCCGAGCTGGGGGTGGCCGTGTGACCGGGGCCCCCGGGGAGGGGGAGGGCGCGGCGGCGCTCAGCAGGGGCGGTAGCGCCCCTGGGCCCCCTCGGCGCGGGCGGCGAGGGTGTTCAGCTCCCCGGCCAGCTCGGCGACGGCCTCGGCGCGCAGCCGGTAGTAGGTGTAGCGCCCGCGCGGCTCCGTCTCCACCAGCCCGGCCTCGCGCAGGATCTTCAGGTGGTGGCTGACGGTCGGCTGCCGGGCGCCGGTCTCCTCGATGAGGTGGCAGGTGCACAGCTGCTCGTCCGCCAGCAGGGCCACGATCCGCGCCCGCAGCGGATCCCCGAGCAGGGCGGTGGCCCGCTCCCCGAGGGGGGCATCGGAGGACATCAGCATGACCTGATGCCACCATGCCGCCGGGGCGCCGTCAACCGCGCCCCGGCGGGCGGTACGGGGGGCCGAGCCGGGCGGTGGTTCAGTCCGTGCCGTCCCGGTACTCGTAGGCGTTGCCCTCCTCGGTCATGATCAGGGTCAGCGCGGTGCTCATCGCGCGGGCGGAGGCCTTCCGGGCCGCGTACTCCTCGGGGGTGGACGGCGGGGTGAGCTTCAGCTCCCGGATGAGCTCCTCGATGGCCGCGATCTCCTCGGCCTCCTCGTCGTCCTCGTGCTCCAGGTGGTCGTCGAGCGCCTCGGCGGCGAGCAGTTCCAGGGCCTCCTTCAGGTCGCGGCCCAGCACCCGGGACCCGCCCTCGGAGTCGGCGTACAGGACCGGGCGCCGGGGGCCGCCGCCGCACAGGTAGTAGGTGCCGCCCGCGCCCTCGGTGGCGAAGGGCTCCAGCTCCTGGCCGCCGATCAGGTGCACCTCCTCCACGTGCTCGATGTCGTCCTCCATCTCCATGTCCAGGGCGGAGACGTCGTCGGGCATCCACTGCTCCTCGCGCGGGCCGGTCAGCCACGCCGCCGCGGCCACCGGGTCGTCCATGTCGGTGGGGACGAGGAGGCAGGCCCCGTCGTGGGCTCCGCCGGACCGGACCACCACCCGGGACGGGCGGCCGAACAGCGGCTCGGGCAGGTCGTACAGGGCGAGCGAGGACGCGGGCTCGTCCGGATCGGCGGTGGGCCCGGCCACGGGCTCCAGGCCCAGGTCGGCCACCATCCGCGCCCAGCCGAGCCGTTCGGCGGCGCACCGGCGCACGTCGCCCGCGTCGTGCCGGACCGTGTCCGGGCCGAGCTCGGCCTCCGCGCGCCGCCGGATCTCCTCTTCGGGCGCGAAGGCGATGTCCTCGGCCGTCCACCCGGGCACGATCGCGCTCGGCGGCATCTGGTGCGCGTGCCACAGGTGGACGCCGAACCCGTCGGCGAAGCGCACCGCGGGCCCGTCCGCCCGGTGCAGCCGTCCGTGGGGGCCGGTGTGGACCTCCACGGGCGGGTCGGTGGCCAGCAGCACCCCGTCGAAGGGCCACCACGGGCCGAGGGCGGGGGCGATGTGCAGGAGCGGGTGGTCGTCCGGAGAGCCGTCCCGGTCCTCGGCGGCCCCGAGCAGGAGCGCCGTCAGCACCCGCGCCGGGTGGTCCGGGTGGCGCACCCTTCTGACGAGCTTCCCCCACAGGTCCTTGTCGTCAGGGGTCCGGGCGAGGGCGGGTCCGGCCTCCTCCCGCAGGTCCGCGGGCAGGAGGGCGTCGGTGAGCGCGGCCACGGCCGCCTCCCGGAGACGGTCGGAGAACTCCGGGTCGGCCGGGTACCGCGCCTGGATCTGGGCCTGCTTCATCACCCAGTGGCCCGTCCACATCGGGCTGGGGACCAGGTCCTCGGCGGCGAAGTGGAGGGATGCCAGCTCCCGTTCAGGGGTGTCTCCCGGGAGGAGGCGGCCGGCGTGGACCACCCCGGCGAGCGGGTGCGGTGGCGCGATCCGCTCGAACGGGACGGGTGTGCTGTGGCGGGCCCACTCCCCGGCGGCGGGGCTGCCGGCGCGTTCGAGCTCCTTGCCGCCGAACGCCAGCGCGTAGGCGGCGACCATGCCCGCCATGGGCGAGTCGAACCACACGATCAGCGGCGGCTCCATGCCCTGCTCCCGGTAGAGGCGGGCGAAGCCGTCCTCGACGGCCGCCCGGTCGGGGTTCGCGGCCCGCGTCTTCCACCGCTCGGCCAGGCCTTCGAGCGTGCGTCGGTCGTCGTCGGAGATCGGGTCCAAAGGCACGGGCGCTCCTCGTGTGCGGTCGTCTGAGACCGGTCGGACGCCGCCGGGAGGGGCCGGGTTCCCATCGAGGCGTAAGGCCGTCGGATACGGCCCGGCGCCGTGCTCACCCCGTCTCGCTCCGGGGGAGACGCCACAGGTGCCGCCCGGGGGTGGTCCCCCGGGCGGTCCGGGAGCGGCGGTCAGTACTGGAACGGGGGATAGGTGATGTAGCCGGTGTCGCCGCCCTGGTAGTAGAAGGACCGGTCGGCCTCCTCCAAGGGCAGATCGGCGCGCAGGCGCTCGACCAGGTCGGGGTTGGCGATGAAGGCGCGGCCGAAGGAGATCAGGTCGGCGCCCAGGTCGAGCCAGTGCTCGGCCGACTTCCGGCCCGCGGGGACGGGGCTCTGCGGGTCCGACGGGTTCATGATCAGCGTTCCCGGCCACGCGCGGCGCAGGGCCAGGAGCGTCGGCTCGTCGGCCGTGGCCTCCAGGTGGACGTAGGCCAGGCCGAGCGGCGCCAGCGCGGCGAGCAGCGCGCCGTAGAGCTCGGGGACGTCCTCGTCGATCGCGTCCCAGATCCCCGCCCCGGGGGAGAGGCGGATGCCCACCCGCTCGGCGCCGACCGCCTCGGCCGTCGCAGTCACGGCCTCGACGGCGAACCGGATCCGGCCCTCGACCGACCCGCCGTAGACGTCGGTGCGCAGGTTCGCGTTGGACGCGAGGAACTGGCCGATGAGGTAGCCGTTGGCGCCGTGCAGCTCCACGCCGTCGAACCCGGCCTCGACCGCGCGTTCGGCCGCCGCCGCGTAGGACAGCGCCTCGGACGCGGCCTCCTCGGTGCTGAGCGCGCGCGGGACCGGGGCCGGCTGCGGCCCGCTGGGTGTGAAGACCTCGGCGCCCCGGGCGGCGACGGCCGACGGCCCCACCGGCTGCATCCCGGTGGTGTCCGGGTGGCTGATCCGGCCGCCGTGCATGATCTGGGCGAAGATGCGGCCGCCGTTGGCGTGCACGGCGGAGGTGACCTGCCGCCACGACTCCGTCTGCTCATCGGTGTGCAGGCCGGGGGTCCTCGGGTTGGACTGGCCGACCCGGTTGGGCTGGATCCCCTCGGACACGATCAGCCCGGCGGTGGCGCGCTGGGCGTAGTAGGCCGCCATGGAGGCGTCGGCCAGCCCGCGGCCATCGGAGCGGACCCGCGTCATCGGCGCCATGACCACGCGGTTCGGTAGGCGCAGGCCGCCGAGGGCGGAGGCGTCGAAGAGGGTCGCGGTGCGGTCGCTGGTTCTCGTTTCGGTCATGCCGGTACGCTAAAAGCTGACATTGATGTGAGGGGCAAGCGCGGCAGGGGCGCTGTGGCCGGAGTCACGGCGCCGGTGGCCGACGGGAGGGCGAATGCGGATCGGCGAACTGTCCGAGCGGTCGGGCGCCAGCGTCCGGTCGCTGCGCTACTACGAGGAGCAGGGGCTGCTCACCAGCGAGCGCAGCCCGAGCGGGCAGCGGCACTACGCCGAGGGAAGCGTGGACCGGGTGCGCTTCCTGCGGCGGCTGTTCGCGGCCGGGCTGTCCAGCCGCGCCATCGCCGAGCTGCTCCCGTGCGTCGACGCACCGAGCACGCGGCACACCGACGAGGCGTGGGAGGTGCTGCTCGCGGAGCGGGAGCGCCTGGACGCCCACATCGCCGAGCTCCAGCGGACCAGGGAATCGCTGGACGAGGTCATCGACGCCAACCGCCGCCACCGGGCGGGGGAGCACCCGCACCGGTGCGCCTCCGTGGAGGCGCCGGACCCCCGGTCTACGGTCTGGGCGGGAGAAGCAGTTCAGGCATAGGGGGCACCGGCGATGGGACGCACGCTCGCGCAGAAGATGGGGGTGAAGCCGGGGCACCGCCTGCTTGCGCTGGGCGCGCCGGACGGCTATCCCGGCCTGCTGCAGCCGCCCGAGGGCGTGCGCATCGACACGTCCATGGCCGAGGGCGCCGCCTACGACGGGATCCACGTGTTCGTCCGCGACAGGGCGGACGTCGAGGCGAAGGTCCCGCCACTGCTGCCCCACGCGCGCGGGGGCCTGCTGTGGGTCGGTTACCCGAAGCGGAGCGGGGGCATCCCGACCGACATCAGCCGCGACCAGGGATGGGAGGCGTTGGGCGCCGCCTCCTGGGACGCCGTGGCCCAGGTCGCCGTCGACGCCGACTGGTCGGCCCTGCGCTTCCGCCCGGTCGCCGACGTCTCCTACACCCCGGGCTCCAAGCGCGCGCGGGCCGGGGAGTGAGAACGGGGCCAGGCGACGTCGTCCACCGCCAGGAACGGCTCCCCGGCGACGGCCGCGGGGGTCGTCCCGGTGAACGCGACGACGTCGCGGTGCAGGTGGGACTGGTCGGCGTAGCCCGCCTCCGCCGCGGCGCGGGCCGGGCCCCGACACGGGGGACGCGGTGCGGCAGGACGGCCCCCGGGACGCCCCCGCGCTCGTCCTGATCCACGGGCTGGCCGGGTCGGCCCGCTGGTGGGACCCGCTGGTGCCGAGACTGGCCGGGTCCCACCGCGTCATCCGGGTCGACCTGCTCGGGCACGGCCGTTCGGCCAAGCCGACCGGGGGCGGGTACTCGGTCCCCGAGCAGGCGCGCCGGGTGGGTGAGGTCCTGGACCGGCTGGGAGTGGAGGAGGCGGTGGTCGTCGGGCACTCCACCGGCGGCTCGGTGGCCACGGCCCTCGCCGAGCGGCGGGGCGACCTGGTGGGCGGGCTCGTGCTCATCGGCTCAGGGCCCCGGTTGGACGCCTTCGCCTCGGACGGGGGCGTCGGGCGGCTCCTGTTCGTCCCGGTGGCCGGGCAACTGCTGTGGAGGCTGAGGACCGACGGCATCCTCCGCCAAGGGATGAGCACCGCGTTCAGCCGACCGACGCGTACCTGGAGGAGCGCGCGCTCCCCGACCGCCTGCGTGCGCTCGACAAGCCGCTGCTCGTGGTCTTCGGTGAGGAGGACCGGAGGTGGCGTCCCTCGTCCGCAGCCGAGTACCGCACCGTTCCGGGCTCCAGGATCGAGCTGATCCCGGGTGTCGGCCATTCCCCCATGCTGGAGGCCCCCTCGCGAACGGCCGCGCACCTGCTGTCCTTCACCGCGGAGGCGGGGTGAACGGCGCCGGTTCCGGACCGGCCGACGCCGAAGCGCCGGCCGGTCGGCGGATCACGCCCGGTTCTGCCGGGTCAGTTCTGCAGGGTCAGCAGGCCGGGCCGGTAGGGCAGGAGGCCGTAGTCGGTGCCGTCGGAGTCGGGGGAGCGTCCCTGGTAGAGGAACCGCAGGTTGCAGGGGTCGATGGACATGTCCTGGTCGGCGTCGGTGCGGATCAGCTCGCCGTGGCTGATGTCGTCGGTCCACCAGGCGCCGCTGTTGGCCTTGCCCGCGAAGGGGCTCCACTCGTCGGCGGCCTGCGGCGTCCACGCGCCGTCCAGGCTGTCCGCCGTGAACGAGCGGAAGTACCGGTCGCCCTGCGCGCCGATGGCCTCGACGATCATGAGGTACCCGTCCTGGCCTTCGAGGCTGTAGACCTGGACCCCTTCGAACAGGTCGTTCCTGTCGTCGGACATGACGACCGTCGAGGTCGAGCCGAAGCTGCCCGGGAAATCGCCGATGGGCATGCCGGCGCGGTAGATCCTGCCGTTGTCACCGGCGAAGAACAGGTACATGTCCGTGTCGTCGCCGATGAGCGCCTGATCGATGGGGCCCGTGTCGGAGTCGCCGATGCTGCCGTCGAACAGCGTCCGCGGCGCCGACCAGCCGTACACGTTGGCGGGGTCGTCCGATGTCCGATAGGAGAAGGAGGGGCCGCCCCACTGATAGGCGAGCACCCAGACGTCCTTGGGCGCGAAATAGAAGAGCGACGGGGCGACGGCCGGGAAGGGCATCCCGTTCTGACCGGCCGAGGCCATTCCGGACCAGTCGTCGAACAGGTCGAAGTTCAGCGATCCCCACGACGATCCCCAGTCGTGGTTGGTCGCGTAGACGAGGTTCTGTCCGTTGTAAGGGGCGTGGGTGAAGTCCTTGAGGGAGACCCACTGCGGCGAGGGCTGCGCGAGCGGGCCGGTCGACGACCAGTCGTACGACGAGGGGAGGGCGCACGCGGCGTCGTCGGCGGCCTCTACCGCCTCCACCTCGGCGGACGCCGGGGCGGCCAGGGAGCCGCCGACCGCCAGGGCGGCCGCGGCGGCGACGGCGGCCCGCGGAAACCGGCCGCGCGGCCGAAGGGACGAAAATGTTTCAGGAATGGGCATGCCGCTTCCTCCGGGGCCCAGATCCGCACGGCCGGATCCCGAATGGGTGCACCGAGGGATCTGGGCCCCACATAGGGGATGTGAGCGTTAACAATCAGCGACGCACCGGCGCGGGGTGAATGAGCCCGGTGCCTCGCCGTCGAATGTGAGCGATAACATGCCGAACGTCAACCAGTGTTATCCGCACAATGTTCCGGACGCTCCGTGTCCGCTGGTCGGGGCACACCCGCGAAAAGGTTTCCGGGGGCCGCGCGCGGCCCGCCGACGTCGTCGCGGTGCCTCCACCTGAGCGGGCCCTTGTACCGCCTACTGTTCAGGGGGCTGCTCCCCGTCTCGTGGATCCTCGCCCTGCACGAGCGGCGGCCGGAGGTGCCCGCGATCCTGCGCGCCGCGAGACGAAGGACGCCCTCTGCGCGGGGATGCGCCTACGCTACCTCCCCCCTGAACACGTCGTGCGGGCCGAGATCAGACGCGACCCGCACCGTGGTTCCGGTCACCCCCATGGGAGTCCGGTGAGTGGCCGAGGGGGACTCGAACCTCTGGCACATGCCTTCGACCTGTCCACGCCCCGCCGGGTCAGCGATGGGTGATGCGGGCGAGCCGGTCGCGGACCGACCGGGCGGAGGCGGGGTGGCCGTGGCCGAACAGCAGACGGCGCGGACCCTCGGCGAGCACGGTGCGCACACTGCTTTCGATCTCGGTGAGGCTCTGGGCGAAGAAGGGGGCGTCCGGCCGGTCACCGCGCAGCATGCTTCCGGCCAGCAGGTCCCCGACCAGGGCGTCGCCCTCGCCGTGGTGCAGCAGGCTGAGCGACCCCGGGGTGTGGCCGGGGGTGTGCAGCGCCGTCACCGGCGCCCCGTGGTGGGCAAGGTCGGTGCGGCCGTCCAGCACGATGTCCGGGGTGAAGGCCGGGAAGGTCGGACGCATCGTGCGGCGAAGCACGTGCCCGAAGGGGCGCAGCGCGTCGTAGAAGACGCTGGTGCCGTTCCTGGCCCAGTCGGCCTCGGCGGCGTGCACCGCCACGGGCACATCCAGCCGCCGGCGGAGCTCGGCGGCGCCGCCGGCGTGGTCGGGGTGGCAGTGGGTCAGCACGATCAGCGACACCTCCGCAGGGTCGACACCGGCGCGGGCCAGGCCGCGCAGCAGCCGCGGCTCGTGCCCGGCCGGGCCGGCGTCCACCAGTACGGTGCGTTGTCCGCGCACCGCGTAGGCGGTGGACTGCAGCAGGTCGACGGCCACGACCGCGCGCCGGTGCGGTCGGCCGGTGTGCTCGATCATCGCCGCCCTCCCGGCATCGGGGTGACGGTCGGGGAGAGCACCACGGCCAGGCGGCCCGCGAGACGCCGGGAGTCCGGCGGTCCGGCATAGCCGATGTGGCGGTCGGGACGCACCAGGTAGGCGGTGGGACCACGGCCGTACAGCTCCTCGGCCTGCCGCCCCCGGTCCAGTACGGCGCGTACCCCCGGCTGCGGGGCCGTCTCCGAGACGTCCCAGTTCGAGGTCAGTACCAGCGCCGCCACCGTGTCGGGACGGTGGCCCGGCATGGTGACCAGCTCCCGGGCACGCCCGAGGAGGGCCGTGCTGTCGCCGTGCCCGGCGAGCAGCAGGCTGTGCCGGTCGTGGGGCAGCAGGTCGTGCAGGCGGACCGTGCGGTCGGCGACGCCGTCGAACAGCTCGAGGTCGGGCAGCCGGTCCCCAGCGTGCAGGTGGGCGGCGTGGCCGTGTACGGCCGGGGTGCCCCGGTAGCCGTGGCTCAGCTGGGACAGGCGTCGCGCCATCGTGTGCCGTGCCGGTGGGGCGGCCTGCAGCATGGCCATGGTCGCGTCGCGCAGGTGGCGCCGCGGGTCGCCGCGCAGCAGCATGGCCCGCGCACCCAGGTGGGTGAAGGAGACGACCTGCTTGGCCACGCGGTGTCGTTCGGCCTCGTAGCTGTCCAGCAGCCCCACCGGGGCGTGCCCGGAGGCGACGGTGGCGAGTTTCCAGCCGAGGTTCATCGCGTCGCCCACGCCGAGGTTCAGCCCCTGGCCGCCGAACGGGGTGTGGACGTGGGCGGCGTCGCCGGCGAGGAACACCCGGCGCCGCCGGTAGCCGGTGGCCTGGCGATGGGCGAGGTTGAACGTCCAGAACTGGTCCACCGACTCGATGGTGCCCTCGATGCCGGTGCGGGCCATCGCCTGCTGGGCGTCGGCGAGGTCCGGCTCGACCGGGTCACCGTTGCGGTCGTGGTGCTGGGTGTAGGCCAGCCGGTACCGGCGGTCGCCCGGCAGGGGGAACACACCGTAGATGCCGTCGGTGTCGGCGGAGAAGGCCATCTCGTTGCGGGGCAGCGGCCAGTCCACCACGGCGTCGCACAGCACCCAGTCGTCGGCGTAGGCCGCGCCGGCGAACTCCACGCCGAGGAGGTCGCGCACCGTGCTGTGGGCACCGTCGCAGCCGACCAGCCACGCGGCCGCGACGGTCTCGGTTCCACCGTCGGGGGTGGTGACCGTGGCGGTCACCCCCTCGGGGGTCTGCTCGATGCCGGTGCAGGTGGTCTCGCGTTCCACCGGCACGCCCATCGCGGTGAGGCGGTCGATCAGGATGTGCTCGGTGCGGGCCTGTGGAATGTCGACCATGTGGGGGTATGCGGTGTCGGCCAATTCCCGGAAGTCCACGCTGACGCGGTCCCGGTGGCCGGTGCGCAGGGTGAGGATGTCGACGCGTCGGCCTTCGGCGAGGACCCGGGCGGCCACGCCCAGGTCACGGAAGTGTTCCAGGGTGCGGGCGTGGAGAGCGGCGGACTTGGTGAGCTCCAGGACTCCGGGGTGCTTGTCGATGATGCGGACCGCGACCCCTAGACGGTGCAGCTGGAGGGCGAGGACGAGTCCCGTGGGACCCGCCCCGACGACCAGCACTTGGGTTCGTTGCATGGTGGGGAGCCTCCTCTGTGGGTGGTGACTCATTAAACAAAAGCGAATGTTCCTTCTTTTTAGATGCTGGCGGTCGGGCGGTGCGCTGTCAAGAGCGAGCATTCGCTTTATTATGGGGCCATGCCCCGCGTCACCGCCGAGTATCTCGCCGCCCGCCGCGGCCACATCCTGTCCGCAGCCGCCGCGCGGTTCGCCCGCGACGGCTTCCACCGCACCTCGATGCAGGACGTCATCGACGAGGCCGGACTGTCACCCGGAGCGGTGTACCGGTACTTCCGCAGCAAGGACGAGATCATCATCGCCATCTCGCTGGAGGCGATCGGCTCGGTGGAGCGGGTCGTGCAGGAGGCGCTCCGGGAGCACCGGTCGGTGCCCGACCTCGTTGTCGGGCTGCCGGCCGCCATCACCGGGCTCGACGACGCCGACGACCGGATGCGGCTCGCCGTCCAGGCCTGGGGGGAGGTGCTGCGCAACCGCGACCTGGCCGACAGGATGGCCGGTGAGCTGGCCCGGCTGGAGTCGGCGCTGCGCGACCGGGTGGAGATGGGCCGGCGCGACGGCGACGTCGCCGAGGAGGTGGACGCCGATGCCGTGGCCCACGTGCTGCTCGCGGTCGTCCAGGGCTTCATCCTGCAGCGGGCATGGAACCCGCACCTGTCGGCGGAGGCCTACGGCCGGGCGGCCCGGGACGTCGTCGCCGGGCAGCTGGCACGCTGACCGGCCCCCGGCCGCCGCGGGGGAGTGCTCCCATGGACGCTACTGATACTCGGAAGCCTCGCCTCCCTCGCGGCGACCATGGCCGTCGCCGAGCCGACGGCGTGGTCGGCGGAGAGTCGCCATGGATCCACCGGCCGCGGGCGGGAGGCTCTTGCCGGTTCCTGGCATGCGGTACTCCACGCGGGGTGGAGAGCACGAGCACTCGGTAGCCGTCGTTGAGCAGGAGTTCAACCAGGTCGGCTGTGCCCTCGGGGGCCGGAGCGCCGGAGGCCACGAGGTAGAGGCTCGGGGCGTTCGCCATGGAAGCGGTGTAGGAGTCGGCCGTCCCGGGCTAGGCAGAACGTCATTGCCGAGGCCTCAGAGAGCATCGAGCCGGACGTGCCTGTATCCAGACGACCCGGATCCGGAGAACCACCCCATCGCCAAGGCTGCAGGGCGGCGACGGTGGCCAGGGATGTACACCCGCCCCCGAAACACACAGTGCGGGCCGAGGGAAGCCTCGACCCGCACAACATGTACGAACTGGCGTGTCCGAGGGGGGACTTGAACCCCCATGCCCTTAACGGGCACTAGCACCTCAAGCTAGCGCGTCTACCTATTCCGCCACCCGGACTCGGTCCGCGTCGTCGCGCGGACACGGTCAACCATAGCAAAGGTCTGAGCCCGGGCGTACATCGTTTTCCGCCGGGGTGGAGCATGGGAAGGTCGGATCCACACGTCGCCGAGAGGAGCTGGTGCACACCATGCCCGAGACCGAAGGCAGCGGTGCCCTGAGCGGGGCCGAGGCGGAGGTCGTCGACCTCTGCCGGGAGCTCATCGCCATCGACACCTCCAACTACGGGGACATGTCGGGTCCGGGGGAGCGGGAGGCCGCCGAGTACGTCGCCGGGAAGCTGGACGAGGTCGGCATCGAGCCGCGGGTGCTGGAGTCGGCCCCCGGGCGGACCAGCGTCATCGCGCGCATCCCCGGCGAGGACTCCTCGCGTGCGCCCTTGCTCGTGCACGGGCACCTGGACGTGGTGCCCGCCGACGCCGCCGACTGGACCCGCGACCCCTTCTCCGGCGAGATCGCCGACGGGTGCGTCTGGGGCCGCGGCGCCGTCGACATGAAGGACATGGACGCCATGGCCCTGGCCGTCTTCCGCGAGCGGGTGCGCTCCGGGCGCCGGCCGCCGCGCGACGTGGTCCTCGCCTTCCTCGCCGACGAGGAGGCCGGGGGCACCTACGGCGCCCAGTGGCTGGTCGCCAACCACCCCGAGCTGTTCGCCGACTGCTCCGAGGCCATCAGCGAGGTCGGCGGCTTCAGCTTCACCGTGGAGGAGAACCGGCGCCTCTACCTCATCGAGACCGCCGAGAAGGGCATCGCCTGGATGCGCCTCAAGGCGCGCGGCACCGCCGGGCACGGGTCGATGGTCAACGACGACAACGCGGTGACCGAGCTCGCCGAGGCCGTCGCCCGGCTCGGCCGCCACGAGTTCCCCGTCCGGCTCACCAAGACCGTGCGCACCTTCCTGGAGGAGGTGTGCGACGCCTTCGGCATCCCCTTCGACGAGGAGGACCCCGAGGCGGTGCTCTCCCGCCTCGGCCCCATCGCCGGGATGATCGGCGCCACCCTCCGCAACACGCTCAACCCCACCGTCCTCGAGGGCGGCTACAAGGCCAACGTCATCCCCGGCTCGGCCGGGGCCCAGGTCGACGGGCGGTTCCTGCCCGGGATGGAGGAGGAGTTCTTCGCCGAGGTGGACCGGCTGCTCGGCCCCGACGTCGAGCGCGAGTTCATCCACCACCTCCCCTCCGTGGAGACCGACTTCGAGGGCGGCCTGGTCTCGGCCATGGCGCGCGCCCTTGAGGAGGAGGACCCCGGCTCCCGCGCGGTGCCCTACTGCCTGTCCGGCGGCACCGACGCCAAGAGCTTCCAGCGGCTCGGCATCCGCAACTACGGCTTCGCCCCGCTGCGCCTGCCCCCGGAGCTGAACTTCTCCGGCATGTTCCACGGCGTGGACGAGCGCGTCCCCGTGGACGCCCTGCGGTTCGGCGCGCGGGTGCTGGACCGGTTCATCGACATGAGCTGAGGCGGGGCCCCGGAGGCGGTTCCGGAGGCGGTGAGGCGGGCCGGAGAATTTTTCCGGCCCGTTTCGCTGTTTTCGCTGCGCCAATAGCGCACCGTGGTGCTAGCGTGACTCTCAGTCTGCGGGACACGTTCCCGCCGTCGACCGGGTTCTCCGGTCGGCGCACCCGTGCGTCTTCTTCACCCGAGGTGGCTTTCCATGGTGCAGGTCGGCAGCGGCAGGCGGGTCCGCCCCGCCGGTGCCCTGCGCCTGCCGGGCGTCCGCGCCCTGCGCCGCCTCGCGGTCGTCACCGGCCTGGTGGCCGGCGGGTGGCTGGTCGGCGCCTCCGCGGCGCACGCCGCCGACGACGCCTTGGCCGAGGTCCCCGTGGTGAGCGGGGCCGCCGGCCGGGCGGTCGACGAGGCGCAGGCCGCCCAGGAGGAGCGGGAGACGCGGCAGGGGCAGGAGGCGGCGGCGCCTTCGGAGGCGGAGCCGTCGGGGACGGAGTACGGGAAGGCCGAGCGGCGGCCCGCGCGCGGTGTGTCGGGTGCGGTGGACGGAACCGTTGATTCCACCGTGCGCAGCGCCGACGCGGCCGTCCGGTCCGTCGGCTCCGAGGTCGGGACCACGGTCGGCTCCACGGTCGACTCCGCGGAGGGCGCCGTCGGGGACCGGGTGGTCGCCGACACCGTCCGCTCCGGCCGCGAGGGCGTCCGCGAGGGGGTCCGCGAGATCGCCGGGGAACCGCTCGGCGAGCCGCTGCGCACCTCCCTCGGCGAGGGGGAACTCGCCTCGGCCGTCTCCGAGGGGCTCGGCGCCGACGCCGCCGGCACCTCCGACCGGGTCCGCGACGGGCTCGGGCGGATCGTCGGAGGCGGTCTGGGCGCCGCCCCCGAGCACCCGGCCTCCCGCACCGATGAGGGCGCGCACGAGCGCGACCGCGCCGGTGCCCGCGCACGCGGCGCCCGGGAGCGCGCCGCGGCCGCCCTGGCCGACCACGCGGGCGCCGAGCGCCCCGCGGCCACCGGCGGTACCGCCGTCGCCGGTTCCGAGGGCGGGCGTGCCGTCGAGCACGCCCCCGCCCCCGACACCGACGGCGCCTGGAACGGCTCGGACTCGGCCGCGACCGGCGTGTCCTCGTCGCCCTTCCCCGCGCCCGCGGCCGGATTCTGGCTGCAGCAGCGCGGCGCCGTGCTGCGCCCCGCCGCCCAGCGCGCGTTCCTTCCCGGCGACCCGGCCCTGGTCGTCCGCGACGCCGCGGACGACCCGTCGTACTCGCCCGACTAGTACTCCCACTCCAGGCGGCGGGCGCCGCCCGGCCCCGGCGTGCGCGCCGCGGCCGCCCCGCGCCCCCGCCCCGTCGCCGTGCCCCGCTCCGGTGACCTCCCGCGACACGTCCGCTCCACGGAAAAGGATCCGACCCATGTCCAGGACCACACTCGCCGCCCTCGCGGCCGCAGGCGTCATCGCCGCGGCGGCCGCCCCGGCCGCCGCCTCGACGACCGGCGGCGACGGGTCGCTGCTCGGCGGCAACCAGGCCGGCGCCGACGCCGACGCCCCGGTCAACGTCTGCGGAAACGCGGTGGCCGTGCTCGGAACGGCCGGGGCGACCTGCTCGGACTCCGGCGCGGGGACCTCCGGCGGCTCGGAGTCCCCGACGACCGGCGGCGACGGGTCGCTGCTCGGCGGCAACCAGGCCGGCGCCGACGCCGACGCCCCGGTCAACGCCTGTGGCAACGCGGTGGCGGTCGGGGGGAGCGCCACCGCGTCCTGCGACGGGTCCGACGGGGAGGACGGCTACGACGAGCCGTTCCCGGAGGAGAGCCCCGACGGCTACGCGCCGGAGGAGGAGTCCCCCGGCGGCTACGCCCCGCCCGAAGAGGACGAGCGCGAGGAGGGGCAGGCCGGACCCGAGGAGGAGCGGGAGAGCGGGGAGTCCGCCCCCGTGGCGGCCCCGCCCGCCGCGTCCCCCTCCGCCGCGGCCCCGCCCGCGGCGGCCGAGGAGGCCGCGGGCGGCCTCCCGGTGACCGGGCCCGGCGCGGTGGCGACCGCCGTCGCCGGGGCCGCGGCCCTCGGAGCGGGCCTGGCGGCGCTGGTCGCCGGGCGGCGCCGCAGGAGGGCGTGAAGGACCAGGCTTCCCGGTCCGCGAGGACCGGGGGCTGACGCGAGTCCCGCGGGCACGGCCCGCCCGCGGGGTTCACGTCAGCCGCCGCTCGGCCAGAGCGGAGCTGACACAGGGCGTGCACCACCCACGCATCAGGGTGTGACCGGAGCGCGCCCCCGTCCGGCCCAGGACGTGCCGGCGCCCGATCCACGGACGCCGGGGCGCGAGCGGTCACGCACGGTTCCATCTCATTTCCACGCTGTACTCTGAAAGGAAATCCCACATGCGCAAGTGGGTTCGCACCTCCGCCAAGACGGCCCTGCTCACCGCCGGGTTCGTCGCGCTGGGCGCCGGTGTCTCCTTCGCCGACTCCGCGCCCGTCACCTCGGGCAACGGCTCCATCGGCGGCGGCAACCAGATCGTGGGCAACGCCGACGTGCCCGTGAACGTCTCGGGCAACGCGATCGCCCTGGGCGGCAGCACCGCCAACGCCACCTCCAAGGACACCGGCGCCCGCGTCATCGACGACAACGGCGACGACGGCCCGATCACCTCGGGCAACGGCTCGGTCCTGGGCGGCAACCAGGGCGTGCTGGACCTGGACGTCCCGGTCAACGCCTCGGGCAACGCGGTCGCCGGGGTGCTCAGCAGCGCCGCCGCGACCTCCGAGGACAGCGGCGCCTGGGTGCTGGAGAGCGGCCGCAGCGGCCACAGCGCCCCCGTCACCTCGGGCAACGGCTCGGCCGGCGGCGGCAACCAGATCGTGGGCCACGGCGACGTGCCCGTGAACTTCTCCGGCAACGCCATCGCGGCCGGGCTGAGCGCGGCCCACGCCGCCTCCAAGGACACCGGCGCGTTCGTGGTCCACGACCGCGCGGGCCAGGACGAGGGCCCGATCACCTCGGGCAACGGCTCGGTCCTGGGCGGCAACCAGGGCGTGCTGG
>NZ_JAQFWP010000062.1 GCF_027706745.1 Nocardiopsis suaedae
GGGTTGAAACGGACATCATAAGAACGGGTTCCCCGAGATCATCACGGAGGGGGCCGGCCGGGTGGTGCATACCGGGCATACTGGGCGCAGCGGGGAGGGGGCGGCGATCCCGCGTCGCGAAAGAGACGCTTCTCGCGTGATCGGGTGGCGGATCTGCCGCGCGGGATGGGCCCGGGCCGCGCGTGGCGTCCGGAAGGCGGGTTCCGGTCGGCCTTCCCCGAGATCAACACGGGCGGCCCGCCGCCCGGCCGGGGCCCGTTAGCGGGGTACCTGCCGAGCCGCCGCCCGCCCGGACCGCGAGCGGCCTGCCGCCCGGTAGGCAGGCCTGGGGAACCGCCCCGCTTACGCCGTCGCCGCCCACCACAGGGACCACGCACTCACCGGGCGGCCGACCGACCGGCAGGTAGGGTCGCCGACCTTCGTCGTCGCCGCCCTTCACCTGGCATCCCCGGGGTCCGGCACCCGGCCGGGGCCCGGGAGCGGGGTACCTGCCGAGCCGCCGACCTGGACCGCGAGGAGCCCGACGCCCGGCAAGCAGGCCAAGGGAACCGCCGAGCTCTGGCCGTCGCCGCCATTTCCCTTGCACCCCGCCGACCCGCCGCCCGGCTGGGGCCCGGAGTGGGGGACCAGCTCTCGCCGTCGCCGCCCGGTACGGTGACCACGCACACGCCGGGTGGTCGACCGATTCGCAGGTCGGGCCGCCCACCTCCGTCGTCGTTGCGATCTGCCTTGCGCTGTGGTGGCCGGGCGTCCGGGCAGGGCCCATGAGCAGGGCGCCTCCCGCCTTTCGGCGGGCGCATCGGGTGCCGCTCTGAGGGTCGGACACGGACCGGACATCCGAGGGTCGGACAGGAGCGTCTAAAGTGGACACGTTGACCTGGTCGCCCGTCGTCGACGGGTGCGGCCGGTCAGCGGCACCGTGCGAGCGAAGTCCGGGTGGGCGGCCGCGGCCGCCCCCGATCCGGCGCTGCCCCGCAACTGTGACGCCCGCCCTCCGGCGGGACGAGCCAGGTCGCCTCGTGCGGTGCCGGCGTCAACTGTCCTCGTGGGAAGGGCAGTCCGCCTCGGCGGGCTCGGTGCTTCCCCTGCCCGAAGAAGGAGACCCGTGCGCATCGCACGCTTCACCGCGGCGGCCGTCCTGCCCGCCGCGCTCGCCCTCGCCGCCTGCGGCGGCCCGGAGTCCGACGGCTCCGGCCCCTCCGACGCCTCCCCCGGGGGCGCCTTCCCCGTCACCGTCGCCGACGCGCGCGGTGACGTCACCCTCGACGCCGAACCCGAGCGCATCGTCTCGCTCTCCCCGACGGCCACCGAGATGCTCTTCGCCGTGGGCGCGGGCGACCAGGTCGTCGCCGCCGACGAGTACTCGGATTTCCCCGAGGAGGCCCCCACCACCGACCTGTCCGGCTTCACGCCCAACGTCGAGGCCGTCACCGAGGAGGACCCCGACCTGGTCGTCCTCGCCCGCGACGCCGAGGACTCCGCCGACCAGCTGGAGAAGGTCGGCATCGACGTCCTGGTGCTGGAGGCCGCCACCGGCTTCCAGGACACCTACGACCAGCTCCGGCTGCTCGGCGAGGCCACCGGCCACGCCGAGGAGGGCGACGCCGAGGCCGAGCGCGTCCAGGGCGAGATCGAGGGCATCGTGGCCGACACCCGCGAGGCCGTCGGCGACACCGGGCTCAGCGTCTACCACGAGGTGGACGACGCGATGTACTCGGCCACCTCCGACACCTTCATCGGCCAGGTCTACTCCGAGCTGGGCCTGGACAACATCGCCGACCGGGCCGACGGCGCCGCCGAGGCGGGCGGCTACCCGCAGCTGTCCCCCGAGTTCGTCGTCGAGGAGAACCCCGACCTGGTCTTCCTCGCCTACCCCGGCGAGGACGCGGCCGCCGACCTGGAGGACCGCCCCGCCTTCGACACCGTCACCGCCGTGGACAACGGCGACATCGTCCAGCTCGACGAGGACGTCTCCTCCCGCTGGGGGCCGCGCGTGGTCGACCTCGTGCAGAGCGTCTCCGACGCGGTGATCACCGCCCAGGAGGACTGAGCGGGTGGGACGCGGTCGCACGGCCTGGCCCTGGCTGGTCGGCGCCGCGGCGGCGCTGGCCGCCGTGGTGCTGGTCGGCGTCGCCGCGGGCGCGGCCTCCATCACCCCCGGGCAGATCGTCCACGCCCTCGCGGCGCGGGCGCTGCCCGGCGTGGAGTCCCCGCTCAACGACCGCCAGCTCGCCGTGCTCGTCCAGCTCCGGCTTCCGCGGGTGGTGCTGGGCGCCCTCGTGGGCGCCCTGCTCGCCGCGGCGGGCGCCTCCTACCAGGGGGTCTTCCGCAACCCGCTGGCCGACCCCTACCTGCTGGGGGCGGCCGGCGGCGCCGGGCTCGGCGCCACCGTCGTCATCGCCTACGGCGCGCAGTGGTTCGACGCGCCCCGCACCATGGTCCCGGCGGCCGCGTTCATCGGCGCCCTGCTCGGTGTGGCCGCCGCCTACGCCCTGGGCCACTCGGCCGGGCGGGGCGGCACCGCCTCCCTGGTCCTGGCCGGGGTGGCGGTCTCCTCGTTCCTGTCCGCGGCCCAGACCCTGGTCCAGCAGCTGCGGACCGAGGAGCTCCAACGGATCTTCTCCTGGGTGCTGGGCGGCCTGATCCGCAGCGGCTGGGACGAGGTCGCCACCGTGCTGCCCTACGCCGTGCTGTCCGTGGCCTGCATGCTGGCCTGCGCCCCGCTGCTGGACCTGCTCGCGCTCGGCGAGGAGAAGGCGGTGAGCCTGGGCCTGAACACCGCCGCCGTGCGGCTCGCCGTCATCGCCGCCGCCTCCCTGGCGACCGCGGCCGCCGTGTCGGTCAGCGGCCTGATCGGGTTCGTCGGCATCGTGGTGCCGCACATGGTGCGCCGCCTCGTCGGCACCGGGTACCGGCTGGTGCTGCCCATGTCACTGCTGTGCGGCGCCGCGTTCCTGGTCCTGGTCGACGTGGTCGCGCGCACCGTGATCGCCCCCGCCGAGCTGCCGCTGGGCGTGGTGACCGCCTTCCTCGGCGCGCCGTTCTTCGTGATGATCCTGCGCGCCACCCGGGACCGCAGCATGTGACCCCCGGCGGCGCCCGCCCGCCGGGGCCCCTGGCGCCGGGCGCGACCGGAACGGGGCGCGGGCGTGATCGGATCGCGCCCCCGCGTCTGGAAGACTGGACGGCGCCCCCGCCGATCACGACCACCACCGTGCGGCCGGCGCCGGGGAGGCGGCCATCGCAGGCACGGGCCGCCTCTCGCCCGCGGGTCGGGGGACCTCGCTAGGAGACTGATGGACTACACGATCTTCGCCGTTGCCGTATTCGTCGTCGCCCTCCTCGTGTTCGGCGGCGTCGTGCTCATCCGGCCGCGCCGCCCCGGTGCGGGCAAGGAGGCCCCGCCCTCCGAGGGGTCCGGCACCGCCGCGACCGCCCCCGCGCCCGAGGAGGAGGGCGAGCGCTCGGGCGCCGCCACCGCCGAGGCCGGGCCGCAGGCCCCGCCCGAGGAGGGCCAGGCGCCCCCGGCGGCGCCGGAAATCGAGACCCCGCCGCCGTCGGCCGGCCGCCTGGTGCGGCTGCGCGCCCGCCTGGCGCGCTCGCAGACGGCCCTGGGCCAGGGCCTGCTGAACATCCTGTCCTCGGACACCCTCGACGACGACGCCTGGGAGGAGATCGAGGACACCCTCATCACCGCCGACGTCGGGGTGACGTCGGCCTCGCAGATCGTGGAGGGCCTGCGCACCAAGGTCAAGGTGCTGGGCACCCGCAGCCCCGACGAGGTGCGGGCGATGCTGCGCGAGGAGCTGCTCGCCCAGATCGGCCCGGACATGGACCGCACCGTGCACACCGGCCCGCACCAGGGGCGGCCCGGCGTCGTCATGGTCGTGGGCGTGAACGGGACCGGCAAGACCACCACCACCGGCAAGCTCGCCCGCGTCCTGGTGGGCGACGGCAAGTCGGTGGTGCTGGGCGCGGCCGACACCTTCCGCGCCGCCGCCGCCGACCAGCTGGAGACCTGGGGGTCGCGGGTCGGCGCGCCGGTGGTCCGCAAGGACGAGGGCGCCGACCCGGCCAGCGTCGCCTTCGACGCCGTCGCCCGCGGCGTGGACGAGGGCGCCGACTCGGTCATCGTCGACACCGCGGGCCGCCTGCACACCAAGACCGGGCTGATGGACGAGCTCGGCAAGGTCAAGCGCGTGGTGGAGAAGAAGTCCCAGGTGGACGACGTGCTGCTGGTGCTGGACGCCACCACCGGGCAGAACGGCCTGCGCCAGGCGCGGGTGTTCGCCGAGGCGGTGGCCGTGTCCGGGATCGTCCTGACCAAGCTGGACGGCACCGCCAAGGGCGGCATCATCATCCAGGTCCAGCGCGAGCTGGGCGTCCCGGTCAAGCTGGTGGGCCTGGGCGAGGGGCCCGACGACCTGGCGCCGTTCGACCCGGAGGAGTTCGTCGACGCCCTCCTGGAGGCGGAGGCCTAGGGCGCGTCGGCGCTCGGACGCGGGGCCGCTCCGCCCGGATCTCCGGGCGGGGCGGCCCCTTTCGCCTTCTCGGCGGGTCGGGCGGCGGCGCTCACACCAGGACGTCGCGGCGGCCGAAGACCACGGCGGCCAGCGCGACGAGCACAGCGGGCGCGGCGGCCAGCACCGCCGTGTACCCGGGGTCCACCCCGTTCACCAGCGGATCGGGGTCGAGCGCGTAGTAGAACGCGGACCCGAACCGCAGCCACTCCAGGTCCTCGACCGTCAGCGCGAACGTGTTGCCCAGGTAGCCGATGACGGCGAGCGCCGCCCCGCCGGCGATGGCGAGGGAGCGCCGCCCCGCCGCCGCCCCGATGGCGAACGCCGCGGTCCCGTAGCAGAGCGCGTTCAGAGCGGTCGCCAGGCACGCCGCCGCCAGGTGCCCCGCGCCGATGTCGAGGTCGAGCACGGGGGAGAGCCCCAGCAGGACGAGGAACATCACCGCGCCGAGCACCCCGGTGTACACGGCCGTCGCGGCGAACCGCTGCAGGAGCAGCGAGGTGCGGCCCACCGGGTGGGCCATGACGAGTTCGAGCGCGCCCTCCTCCTCGTCGCCCGCGACGGCGCGCGCGCCGATGCCCACGGCCGCCACCATCATCAGGATCGGAACCAGCAGCAGCACCGTCCCGTCGATATAGCCCTCCGGGGTGGTCATGTCCGACCAGCCCATGGCCTCGGCCAGGCCCGGCATGGCGTCCACGTACTCCTGCATGAGGTCCGTGGTGTCGGCCATGGTGGGCCAGAAGGAGCTGTACATGGCCGTGACCGCCGCCACGGCCGCGGACCAGCCGATGAGCCCGCGCCGGTGGTCGCCCAGGAAGCGGCGGAAGACGTCGGCCGCCATCGTTCAGCCCTCCCCGCCGGAGGCGTGCGCCCCGTTGTTGTAGTGGGTGAAGAACAGCTCCTCCAGGTCCGGTTCGACCGCCGAGAGCAGCAGCACCGTCCGGCGGGCGGCGAGCTTGACCAGCGCGTCCGGGCTCCCGTCGACCCTGCAGGTGAGCTGGTCGCCGTCGGTCCGCACGTCGCGGACGTTGTCCAGTGCGGCGAACTCGGCCGCGTCGTCGGGGCCCAGCGGCTGGGCGAACCGGATCGAGAACTCGTGTACCGCCCGCGCGCGCAGGGCGTCCATGTCCTCGGTCGCCACGATCCGTCCGTCCCGGATGATCGCCGCCCGGTCGGCGGCGTCGTGCACCTCGCTCAGCACGTGCGACGACATGAAGACGGTGGTGCCCGCGTCGCGGGCCTCGCGGACCATGGCCAGGAACTCCTGCTGGAGCAGGGGGTCGAGGCCGCTGGTGGGTTCGTCCAGGATGAGCAGGCGCGGCCGGTGCATGAACGCCTGCACCAGCCCCACCTTCTGCTTGTTCCCTTTGGACAGCCCCCGGACCGGCCGCTTGAGGTCCAGGTCGAGCCGCGCGGCCAGCTCGTCGATGCGCGCGCGGGGCACGCCGCCGCGCAGCCGCGCGTAGAACGCGAGCAGGTCCCGCGCCGGACGCCGACTGCCCATGGCCAGCTCCCCGGGCAGGTAGCCGATCTCGCGCCGCAGCGCGACCCCGTCGGTGCGCGGATCGCGCCCCAGGACCGACACCTCCCCGGCGTCGCGCCGGATGAGGTCCAACAGCACCCGGATCGTGGTCGTCTTCCCCGCACCGTTGGGGCCGAGGAACCCGAACACCTCGCCCTCGCGCACGCGCAGGTCCACCCCGCCCAGCGCGCGGTGGCGCCCGTAGCTCTTGGCCAGCCCTGTGGTCTGGATGGCGGGGGAGCCCCCGCCGGTCCCGCCGCCTGCGGTCATCTCGGCTCGCTTTCCGGGCCCACACCGCGGCCTCCGTCGGTGTCCTCCATCGGCGTCGCTCATGGTCGTCCGTGGGCGGCCGGGGCGGGCGTTCCAGGAGAGGTTCGATGTTCAGAAGATACTGAACATTCTCTCTCCCCTGCACGGTAGCCGCGCGGCCCGAATGCGCGCCATATCCGTTGACGGCGCCTTAACGGCCGCGCGCGCCCTTCACAGGCCCCCGCCCGGCCGCGACACGCGGATGTAACCGTCCGACCAGATGCTTTACGCGCCCGCAACATACGCACATCCACCGGGAAACACCCCGGGCCGAAGGTATCGGTCGAGGTGAACGCGCCGGGCCCGACGACGTGCTCGCATCACCGAGGAGTACGCACACATCCCCCGTCCCCTGCTTGGAGGCGACCATGGAAGGGCTCGACACGGGCACGACGGCCTGGCTGCTGGTGAGCGCCGCCCTGGTCATGCTCATGACGCCGGGACTGGCCTTCTTCTACGGAGGCATGTCCCGCGCCAAGAGCGTGCTGAACATGATGCTGATGAGCTTCACCAGCATCGCGATCGTCAGCGTGCTGTGGGTGCTGGTCGGCCACACGCTCGCCTACGGGGAGGGCTCGGGCCCGCTCGCGCCCTTCATCGGCGGGCTCAGCGACGCCGGGCTGTCCAGCATGATCGGCGAGGTCGACCCGGAGGGCGGCTACCCGCTCCTGGTGGACGCCGGGTTCCAGATGATGTTCGCCGTCATCACCGTCGCCCTGATCAGCGGCGCCATCGCCGACCGCGCCAAGTTCGGCGCCTGGCTGCTGTTCGTCCCGGTCTGGTCGCTGCTGGTCTACTTCCCCGTCGCGCACTGGGTGTGGGGCGGCGGCTGGGTCGGCGACATCACCATCGGCGGCGCCGAGGTGATCGACTTCGCCGGCGGGACCGCCGTGCACATCAACGCCGGCGCCGCCGCGCTCGCCCTCACCATGGTGCTGGGCCGCCGCAAGGGCTTCGGGTCGGAGTCCATGAAGCCGCACAACCTGCCGTTCGTCCTGCTCGGCGCCGCCCTGCTGTGGTTCGGCTGGTTCGGGTTCAACGCCGGCTCGGCCTACGCCGCCGACGCCACCGCCGCCCTGGCCCTGGTGAACACCCAGGTGGCCACCGCCGCCGCGACCGGTGCCTGGATGCTGGTGGAGCGGATCCGCTACGGCAAGATCACCGCGCTGGGCTTCGCCTCCGGCGCCATCGCCGGGCTGGTCGCCATCACCCCCGCGGCCGCCGACGTCACCCCGGTCGGCGCGATCGGCGTGGGCGTGCTCTCCGGCGGCATCTGCGCCTACGCCATCAGCTGGAAGTTCAAGTTCAAGTACGACGACGCGCTCGACGTGGTCGGCATCCACATGGTCGGCGGCATCATCGGCTCCCTGGCCATCGGCCTGCTGGCCTCGGCGACCGCCAACGGTGCCGACGGGCTGCTCTACGGCGGCTCGTTCGGCCTGCTGGCGGTGCAGGCGGTGGCCGTGATCGGCGTCGCCCTCTACTCCTTCGTCCTCACCTGGGTGATCGCCAAGCTCATCGACCTGGTCATGGGCTTCCGCATCCCGGTGCACGTGGAGACCAACGGGCTCGACCACGAGCTGCACTCCGAGACCGCCTACGCCTTCGACGAGCTCGACGACGAGCTGGAGGGCGCAGAGGCGACGGATCTCTCCTCGCCGACGCCTCCGGGCGAGGAGGTCGCCTCCCGGTAGCCGCTGTACCCGCCCCCTCAGTGCCGAGGGGGCGGACGGCGGCACCGTGCCGGGAGGCGCGTGAAGGCTGGGCCGACGACGGGGCACGCCCCATCGCCGGCCCAGCGGCGTGTCCGGGGCCGGGCGCCCCCCCCCCCCGCCCGCCGGGGGGGGGGGGCGCCCGGCCGGCGTGGGCGGGCGACTCTGGGCGAATCCTTGGCCGCGGTTTGCAAGGAGTGATGGCGCGGTTGGGTACCCTTGCACCCACGGACGGGCCGGACGACCGGCCGCCGGCGGACGGCCGGCGCCGAGACCTCAGGAGCGGCCCTCCGGTATGCGCCCGGAGCCGGACAAGGGCTCCCGCGCGCTCCCGTGACCGACTGAACGACAGCCCGAAATCTCTGCGTGCGCCCGCCGGCACGAGTCGTGCGACCGGGCCGAGCGCAATGGGCCTGGAGGCAAGATGGCGCCGGTGATGTCCAGCAGACTGCGGTCGGGGCGGCCGCTCGGCTACGCCGCGGCGGCGGCCGCGGTCGCGCTCGCCGCGACCGGGTGCAGCCTGGATCTGAGCGACCTGCGTCCCGGTGGTGGTGAGCAGACGCAGGAGGAGGCCGCGCCGGTCGAGGCGGCTCCGGTCCTGGAGGGGGCGCTGAAGCGGCTGGAGGCCGCCGACGCGATCGCCGTGCAGGGCAAGGTCGCCGCGGGCGGCGAGGGCGAGGGCGTCAACGACGCCGCGCTGACCGTCACCTCCGCGGGGACCGTGCAGGGGACCTATCAGGAGGGCGAGAACGAGGCCGAGGTCCTGGAGGCCGAGGGGCGCGTCTTCCTCAAGGCGCCCGACGAGTTCTGGCTCGACCAGAACATCGCCAACCCCGACTCCGACCAGTACGCCGGGTCGTGGGTCCGGGTCGCCAAGGAGCAGCTCGGCCTCGACCCGGGCGCCCAGCTGGCCCCGGCCGAGCTGGCCGCCACCCTGGAGGGGATGGGCGCCGCCTCCGAGGAGGCCCGGCTGGAGGACCTCGACGGCACCCCCGCCTACCGTGTGGACCTGGGCGGCGGGGAGAAGAACCGGGTCTGGATCAGCGAGGAGGAGCCCTACACCCTCCTGCGCATGGAGATCGAGGACCTCTCGGGCGGGGAGGGCGGCTCTGAGGGCTCCGGGGGAGAGGAGAGCCCCTCGGACGACGCCTCGGCCGAGGACGCGGGCGGCTCCGGCGCGCGCGTGCAGTTCAACCTCAGCGAGCCCGAGACCGCCGACGTCGAGGGCGTCTACGACACCGCGATCGCCGCGGCCAAGGACGAGCTGACCTCCTCGCGCGATGCCCGCATCGAGCTGAACTGGCAGGGCCAGATCGACCTGAAGTGCCAGACCGGCGGCGCATGCACCGTGTCCGGAACCGCCGAGGACGTCTCCGACGGCGGCGGCGAGGGCAAGGTCATCGTCAACATGGACGCGACCTTCAAGAACGATGAGCTGGGCGAGAAGAAGTGCGACAGCACCGAGGTGCTGGCGGCCGGGAGCACGGTGGACATGTCCTGCTCCGTGGACTACGCGCTGGAGCCCAGCACCGAGCCCAAGGACTACGAGATCAACGCCACGAGCGTGCTCTCCACCCAGGGCCTGAGCAAGAAGTCCGCCGGGAAGGTCGCCGACGCGCTGGAGGAGCAGAAGAAGGCGCTCTCGGGGGCCGGCGGCGAGGACGCCTCCGCCGAGGAGGAGTCGCCGGCCGAGGACGGCGGCAACTAGCCCGCTGCGCGCGGGGCGGGGCGGGTCCGGCGGGACCCGCCCCGCCTTGTGGGGGCGGGTAACCTAGGAGACCAATCCCGAGGAGAAGGACGGGTCCAGACTCGTGTTCGAGACGCTTTCCGACCGGCTGACATCGGTCTTCAGCTCGCTGCGCAGCAAGGGCCGGCTGTCCGAGGAGGACATCAACGCGACCGCGCGCGAGATCCGTCTCGCACTTCTGGAGGCGGACGTCGCCCTCCCGGTGGTCCGCGACTTCATCGCGAAGGTCAAGGAGCGCGCGCGGGGCGAGGAGGTCTCCCGGGCGCTGAACCCGGCACAGCAGGTCATCAAGATCGTCAACGAGGAGCTCATCGAGATCCTCGGCGGCGAGACCCGGGAGATCCGGTTCGCCAAGACCCCCCCGACCGTCATCATGCTCGCCGGCCTGCAGGGCGCCGGAAAGACCACGCTGGCGGGCAAGCTCGGCCAGTGGCTGGCCGGGCAGCGCAACACGCCGCTGCTCGTCGCCGCCGACCTGCAGCGGCCCAACGCCGTCACCCAGCTGCAGGTGGTCGGCGAGCGCGCCAGGGTCCCGGTGTTCGCTCCCGAGCCCGGCAACGGCGTGGGCGACCCGGTCGAGGTCGCGCGCCGCTCCCTGGAGGAGGCCGAGCGCAACAACCACAACGTGGTCATCATCGACACCGCCGGCCGCCTGGGCGTCGACGAGGAGATGATGCGCCAGGCCGCCGACATCCGCGACGCGGTGAAGCCGGACGAGGTCCTGTTCGTCGTCGACGCGATGATCGGCCAGGACGCGGTGGCCACCGCCCAGGCGTTCCTGGACGGCGTGGGCTACGACGCGGTGGCGCTGACCAAGCTCGACGGCGACGCCCGCGGCGGTGCCGCGCTGTCGATCCGGCACATCACCGGCCGGCCGATCATGTTCGCCTCCACCGGTGAGAAGCTCGAGGACTTCGACCTCTTCCACCCCGAGCGGATGGCCTCGCGCATCCTCGACATGGGCGACGTGCTCACCCTGATCGAGAAGGCGCAGCGCACCTTCGAGGAAGAAGAAGTCAGCAAGATGGCCAAGACGTTGGCCTCCGACGACGACTTCACCCTCGACGACTTCCTCGAGCAGATGGGGATGGTCCGCAAGCTGGGCCCCATCGGCAACCTGCTCGGCATGATGCCGGGCATGGGCCAGATGAAGGACCAGTTGGCCGGCGTCGACGACAAGGACCTGGACCGGATCACCGCGATCATCCGGTCGATGACCCCGGCCGAGCGGGACAACCCCAAGATCATCAACGGCTCCCGCAGGCTGCGCATCGCAAACGGCTCGGGCACCGAGGTGGGCGAGGTCAGCGGCCTGGTCACCCGGTTCTTCGAGGCGCAGAAGATGATGCGCCAGATGAAGAACGGCAACATGCCCGGGATGCCGGGGATGCCCGGCATGGGCGGCGGCAACAAGAAGAAGGCCAAGGCCCAGGCCAAGAAGGCGAAGAAGGGCAAGCAGCGCAGCGGCAACCCGATGAAGGCGCGCCAGCAGGAGGCCGAGAAGGCCGCCGAGCGGCAGCGCCGCCGCGAGGAGGGCCCCGCGGAGCAGCAGATGCCCGACCTGCCGCCCGGCCTCGGCGGCGGGCAGCTCCCCCCCGCGCTCGGCGGCGGGAAGATGCCGGACCTGTCCGACTTCGACTTCGGCAAGAAGAAATAGGAGCGCACGGCGCCGGAGCCCCCGTGTGCGTCCGCACGACCCGCCGGGCCGCGCGGACGCACACGGGGGTGCTCACGCTCTGGCATAATCGAACGTGCGACTCACGGTGCCCGGGTCGGCCCTCTACTTGCCCGGCGCCCACGTCCGGTCCGATCGGCCCCCGCAACCCCACGCGGCGGCGCCCGAACGGACACTCGCTTACGCAATTCAGGAGAACCACTCCGTGGCAGTCAAGATCAAGCTCAAGCGTCTGGGGAAGATCCGTACGCCCCAGTACCGCATCATCGTCGCCGACGCCCGCGCCAAGCGCGACGGCCAGGCCATCGAGGAGATCGGCAAGTACCACCCGAAGGAGCACCCCAGCTTCATCGAGGTGAACTCGGAGCGGGCGCAGTACTGGCTGTCCAAGGGGGCCCAGCCGACCGACCCGGTCAAGGCGCTTCTGAAGAAGACCGGTGACTGGCAGGAGTTCAAGGGCCTGCCCAAGCCCCAGAAGCCGATCCAGGTCGCCGAGCCGCGCGACAAGGACGCCGAGGAGGCCGCCTTCCAGGCCGTCCTGAAGGAGCTCGTGCTCCCGGACAACGAGGACAAGGGCGGCAAGGGCAAGGCCAAGAAGAAGGCCGAGAAGGCCGACGAGGCGACCGGCGAGACGAGCAAGCCCGAGGGCGAGGCCTGACGTGCTGGAAGAGGCGCTTGAGCACCTGGTCAAGGGCATCGTGGTGAACGCCGACGATGTCCAGGTGAGAGCCAAGAGGCTCCGCAAGGGCAAGGTGCTCGAAGTTCGGGTGCATCCCGACGACCTCGGCAAGGTCATCGGTCGCAACGGCCGGACCGCCAAGGCCCTGCGGACCGTGGTCGGTTCGCTGGCCGGCGGCAAGTACGTCCGCGTGGACCTGCTGGACCTGCACGAGGTGCGCTGAACCGTGCGCCGGGGGCGCCGATCCGCGACGGGTCGGCGCCCCCGGTGTCGTGTCCGGGGGCCGGGATCCGGGCCCGGCCGGGAAGGGAACGAGGAAGACCGCGATGCGTCTGGTTGTCGGCCGGATCGGCCGCGCCCACGGGATCCGTGGCGACGTGGCCGTCGACGTGCGCACGGACGAGCCGCGGGCGCGCTTCGCGCCCGGCTCGCGCCTGCTCACCGACCCCGAGTCGGCGGGGCCGCTCGTGGTGGCCTCGTCCCGCACCCACGCGGGGCGCCTGCTCGTGCGCTTCGAGGGGGTGGCCGACCGCACCGCCGCCGAGGGGCTGCGCGGCACCGTGCTGCAGGTGGATTCGGCGGACCTGGGGCCTCTGGAGGACCCCGACGAGTTCCGCGACCACGAGCTGATCGGGCTGCGGGCCCACACCGTCGGCGGCGGCGAGGTCGGGGTGGTCGCCGACGTGCTGCACCACGCCCAGGACCTGCTGGTGATCGACACCGGCGGGGGCGGGGAGGCGCTGGTCCCCTTCGTCCGCGCGCTCGTGCCCGAGGTGGACACCGCCGCGGGCACGGTCACCCTGGACCCCCCGCCCGGGCTGCTCGACCCGGGCGCCGCCGAGGGGGGCGACTGACCGCCGATGCGCATCGACATCGTCACCATCTTCCCCGACTACTTCGCCCCGCTGGAGCTGTCGCTCATCGGCAAGGCGCGGGAGGCGGGGATCCTCGACGTCCGCCTGCACGACCTGCGGTCCTGGACCCACGACCGGCACAACACCGTCGACGACACGCCCTACGGGGGCGGGCCGGGGATGGTCATGAAGCCCGAGCCGTGGGGCGAGGCACTGGACGCGGTCGCCGCCGCCGGCCAGGACGGCCGGGAGGGGGGCGTCCCCCGGCTGATCGTGCCCACTCCCAGCGGGGCGCCGTTCACCCAGGCCCGCGCCGACCGGCTGGCCGCCGAGCCGTGGCTGGTCTTCGCGTGCGGGCGCTACGAGGGCATCGACGGCCGCGTCCTGGAGGAGGCGGCCGGGCGCATGCCCGTCGAGGAGCTGAGCATCGGCGACTACGTCCTGGCGGGCGGGGAGTCGGCCACGCTGGTCATGGTCGAGACGGTGTCGCGGCTGCTGCCGGGCGTGCTCGGCAACCGCGACTCGGTCGACCAGGACTCCTTCGCCCCGGGAGAGATGGAGCACCTGTTGGAGGGTCCCGTCTACACCAAACCCGCGGTGTGGCGGGGGCGCGAGGTGCCGCCCGTGCTGTTGTCCGGCAACCACGGCGCGGTCGACCGCTGGCGCCGCGACCAGGCCCTCCGCAAGACGGCGAGGATGCGGCCGGAGCTGCTCGGGGAGGGCGACCCCTCCCGTTTCGACCACCGCGACCAGGAAGTCCTCGCCGAGGCCCGGTTACAGGCCGGGCCCGGATCTATGGCAGACTAAGACGAGTTGCCCCTGCCGTAGACGTTCGTCCGCATGCTGTCGGACGCCTAGGCGGCGGAATCGCCTCCGCCCACACGGGCACACATCGACACCGGCAGCAGAATCCGCCCGCGCGAACCGCAATGGCCGTCGCCGCGGCGCGCAACCGATGAGGAATCGCTGAGATGCACACCGCTATCCAGGAGCTCGAGAAGGCCCAGCTGCGCTCCGACATCCCCGACTTCCGCCCGGGCGACACGCTCAACGTCCACGTGCGCGTGACCGAGGGGAACCGGTCCCGTATCCAGGTCTTCAAGGGTGCGGTGATCCGACGGCAGGGCGCCGGCAACCGCGAGACCTTCACGGTCCGCAAGGTCAGCTACGGGGTCGGCGTGGAGCGCACCTTCCCGGTGCACACCCCGGCCATCGAGAAGATCGAGGTCGCCGCCCGCGGCCGGGTCCGCCGCGCCAAGCTGTACTACCTGCGGGACCTGCGGGGCAAGGCCGCCCGCATCCCGGAGCGCCGCGAGCCCGCCGCCAAGTAGGCCTCCTGGCCGCACCGGCGCACGCCGGCCGCGGCCGCGCGCTTTCGGGCGCGCACTTTTATCGGCGCGCGACGCGCCGCTCGGATAGGCTTCGTTCCCGATGAGCAACGAGGAATCCGGCACGCACACCACTGGCTCCCCTGCGGACGACCGCGGGGGAGCCAGACGTGTGTCCGGCCCCGGTGCGCCCGCCGGCCCCGGGTCGGCCGCCGAGGAGGCGGGGGGCGCCGGGGGCGCGGAGGGTGCCGGACCGGACGCCGGACGGCCCAGGGGGAGTGCGGAGGACGCGATGGGCGCCAAGAAAGAGGAGACGGGCGAGAAGAAGGGCTCCTTCTGGAAGGAGCTTCCCCTCCTGATCGTCATCGCGCTGGTCCTGGCCTTCGTCATCAAGACCTGGGTGGTGCAGCCGTTCTACATCCCCTCCGGGTCCATGGAGGACACGCTCCAGATCAACGACCGGGTGCTGGTCAACAAGCTCGTCTACCAGGTGCGCGACATCGAGCGCGGCGACATCGTGGTGTTCAACGGCACCGGGACCTGGGACGAGCCGGGGGTGGAGGCCCCCGAGTCCGGGAACGCGGTGAACCGGCTGTTCACCTGGGTGGGCCAGCAGCTGGGCGTGCAGCCCACCGGCAAGGACTACATCAAGCGCGTGATCGGGGTCGGCGGCGACACGGTCGAGTGCTGCGACGCCGAGGGGCGCGTGATGGTCAACGGCGAGCCGCTGGACGAGCCGTACCTGTACCCGGGCAGCCAGGACACGCACACCGAGTTCGGGCCGGTCGAGGTCCCCGAGGGGCGGCTCTGGCTGATGGGCGACCACCGGCAGATCTCCTACGACTCCCGGCTGCACCAGAACGACCCGGGGGAGGGCACGATCGCCGAGGACGAGGTCATCGGCCGGGCGTTCGTCCTGATGTGGCCGGTGGACCGGATGCGCACGCTGCCGATCCCGGAGACGTTCGACTCCCTGAACGAAGGGGGCGGGGGCGGCGAGGCCGCGGGCGCCCCGGACGGCGACCGGGCGTCGGAGCCGGTGGCGGCCGCGGCGGTCCCGGCGGCGGCGCCGCTGCTGCTGGGGGCGGCGGCAGCGGTCCCGGTGCAGCGGGCGGGCCGGGGCCTGTGGCGGCGGCGTCCGAGGTCTGGGAAGTCACACGCCGGGGATTCCGGCGAATGACAGCGCGCGGTTGACATATGGCGCATGATGGATCTGTAGCGGAAGACATCCGCTTTCGAGCATGGCAGGACCAAGAGGCGCCGAACGGGGCGAAGGGGGCCGGGCCGGCGGACCTGGGGTGCACGACGAAAGCGAGCGCGAGATGAGTTCTGAGGACCTGGAGAAGTACGAGGCCGAGATGGAGCTGCAGCTCTATCGGGAGTACCGCGACGTCGTCGGCCTGTTCTCCTACGTTGTCGAGACCGAGCGGCGGTTCTACCTGACGAACCACGTCGACCTGCAGCCGCGCAGCACCGAGAACGGTGAGATGTACTTCGAGGTCACGATGGAGGACGCCTGGGTGTGGGACATGTACCGCCCGGCGCGGTTCGTCCGCAACGTGCGCGTGGTGACGTTCAAGGACGTGAACGTCGAGGAGATCACCAAGTCCGACCTTGAGGTCCCCTCAGGCCGCCCCGGCCAGGAGTAGCAGGACCCCTCGGGACAGACGCCCACGGAGGGCGGGGCCGTACGGCCCCGCCCTCTGTTGTGCTCTGACGGCCTCCAGCGGCCCTGGTGCGACGGCCGCCGGTCCGGAAGCTTCAGGAGCGCGGGGCAGCCGGTGTCGGCGCGCGCCCGGCCGTAGGCTCTCCAGGGGAGACCCGCCCGGTGCTCCGTACGTGCGGAGACGGAACCCCTTCCAAGTCCCCGATCCCGTCGCCGTTGCTGCCTACCCGCGTACGCGGAGAGGCCGGTGCGGGCCCTCGCGCTGCTTGTCCACAGGCCGCCGATCCGTCCGCCGCGGCGCCCCGCCGCCCCTCACCATCGGGGTCGGAGGTGAGGGCTGATGGCATCGGCGACGGCCGGATCAGGGTGGACCAAGGCGGCGCTCGGGCGGTACGGCGAGGACCTGGCCGCCGCGCACCTGCGGCGGACGGGGCTGCGCATCCTCGCGCGGAACTGGCGCTGCCCGGACGGCGAGATCGACATCGTCGCCCGCTGGGGCGGCACGCTCATCGTCGTGGAGGTGAAGACCCGCACCGGGCAGCGCTTCGGGACCCCGCTCGAAGCGGTCGGCCCGGCCAAGATGCGGCGGCTGCGCCGCCTGGCCCGCCGCTACCGCTCCCGGACCCTGAACGCGCCGCCGCGCACCCGTGTCGACGTCGTCGGCGTCCTCGTCCGGCGGGACGGCCGCGCCTACCTCCGGCACGACCAGGGGGTGGCGTGAATGGCCCTGGCCCGCACGCTGTCCATGGCCCTGCTCGGCGTCGAGGGGCACCCCGTCGAGGTCGAGGCGCACCTGGGCTCCGGGCAGGCCGCCCTCACCCTCGTCGGCCTGCCCGACACCGCGCTGCGCGAGGCCCGCGACCGCATCCGCGCCGCCGTCGCCAATTCGGGGGAGACGTGGCCGGACTGCCAGATCACCGTCAGCCTGTCCCCGGCGAGCCTGCCCAAGCGCGGGAGCGGGTTCGACCTGGCGATCGCCGCGGCGGTGCTGGGGGCGGACGGGGCCGTGCCCCTGGAGAGCGTGCACGACTGCGTCTTCCTGGCCGAGCTGGGGCTGGACGGGCGCACCCGGCCGGTGGAAGGCGTGCTCCCCGCCGTCCTGGCGGCCGTCCGGGGCGGGCACACGACCTTCGCCGTGGCCCGGGAGAACGCCGCCGAGGCGCGACTGGTGCCGGACGTGGAGGTGATCGCCGTCCGCTCGCTCACCGAGCTGTTCGCGCGCCTGCGCGGTGAGGCGCCGCCCCAGGAGGACCTGTTCGAGGACGAGCCGCCGCCCCGCCCGGAGCGCGACGCGGACCGGGCACCCCGCCCGGACCTCGCGGACGTGCTGGGGCAGCCGGTGGCGCGGCGCGCGGTGGAGATCGCCGCCGCGGGCGGGCACCACCTGATGATGGTGGGCCCACCGGGGACGGGGAAGAGCCTGCTGGCCGAGCGGCTGCCGACGGTGCTGCCGCCGCTGTCGCGGCAGGAGGCGGTCGAGGTGACGGCGGTGCACAGCGTCGCGGGCACCCTGTCGCGGAGGGAGCCGCTGATCAGCGTGCCGCCGTACAGCGCGCCGCACCACACGGCCACCCGGGTGGCGATGGTCGGCGGCGGCAGCACGGGCATCAGGCCGGGCTGCGTGTCGCGGGCGCACCGCGGGGTGCTGTTCCTCGACGAGGCCCCGGAGTTCCAGCGGTCGGTCCTGGATTCCCTCCGGCAGCCGCTGGAGTCGGGCGCGGTGACCGTGGACCGTGCGCAGGGGACGGTGACCTTCCCGGCACGGTTCCAGCTGTGCATGGCGGCCAACCCGTGCCCGTGCGCCCGGCCCGGTCCCGCGTGCACGTGCCCTCCGCCGCAGCGCCGCCGGTACCTCGCACGGCTGTCGGGGCCGCTGCTGGACCGGGTCGACCTCAAGATCGAGCTGCAGCCGGTCACCCGGGGCGAACTACTGGCCGACCAGCCGTTCGCGGAGACGTCGGAGCAGGTGGCCGAGCGGGTGGCGCAGGCGCGCGAACGGTCGGCCAAGCGGTTCGAGGGGACGCCGTGGCGGGCCAACGCGCAGGTGCCGGGGGCCGAGCTGCGGCGCCGGTTCCCGGTGCCCGAGGCGGCCCGGTCGATCCTCGCGTCGGCGATGGAGCGCGGGGAGATCAGCGCGCGCGGGGTGGACCGGTCGCTACGGGTGGCGTGGACCCTGGCCGACCTGGCGGGCCGGGGCGCACCGGAGCCGGAGGACACGGCGATGGCGTTCGCCCTGTGGTCGGGGCGGTATCCGTGACCGCCGAAGGCCGCGACGAGGAGGACGCCTTCGCGCGGGCGATGCTCTCCGCCGCGGTGGACCCGGGGCACCCGCTCGTGGGGGCCGTGCTGCGGGCGCGCGGGGCCGTGGAGGCGTGGGAGCTCGTGCGGCGCGGCACGATCGCCGACGAGGCGGGGCCGGTGCGGAGCACGCGGCGGCCGGAGGCGTGGGCGGGCCGGGCGCGGGCGGTCGACGGGGGGCGCCTGCTGGAGCGGGCGGCCGAGGCGGGGGCGCGGCTGGTCGTTCCGGGCGACCCGGAATGGCCGGGGCGGTTGGACGGGCTGGGCGACGAGCGGCCGTACGCGCTGTGGGTGCGCGGGCGCGGAGACCTGCGGAACGCGTGCCTGCGGTCGGCGGCGGTGGTGGGGTCGCGGTCGGCCAGCGCCTACGGGCTGCACGTGGCCTCGGCGCTCGCCCACGACCTGGCGCGGGACTCCTGGTCGGTGGTGTCGGGAGGGGCGTTCGGAGTGGACGCGGCGGCGCACCGGGGGTGCCTCGGGGGAGGGGCGGCGACGGTGGCGGTGCTGGCGTGTGGGCCGGACCGGCTGTACCCGGGCGGGAACGAGCGGCTCTTCGCGGAGGTGGTGGAGCACGGGGTGATCACCACCGAGCACGGCCCGGGGGTGCGGCCCACACGGCACGGGTTCCTGGTGCGCAACCGGGTCATCGCGGCGCTGGCGCCCGGCACGGTCGTCGTGGAGGCGGGGCTGCGGAGCGGGGCGCTGAACACGGCCCGGCACGCCCAGGAGCTCAGCCGGACGGTGATGGCGGTGCCGGGACCGGTGACCTCGGCGCTGTCGGCGGGCTGCCACCGGCTGCTGCGGGACTGGCACGCGGTGTGCGTGACGGACGCGGCGGACGTCGCCGAGCAGCTGGGGGCGGTGGGCGAGGGGCTCCGCGAGGGCGGCGGGACGGTGATGGCCGTCGACGGCCTGGACCCGGCGACGCGCACGGTGCTGGAGGCGGTCCCGGCGAGGAAGGGGGTGGGCCCAGCGGAGATCGCGACGGCGGCGGGCGTCGGCATGGACGAGGCCCTGAGGCGACTGGGCCTGCTGGCGGCGGGCGGCTTCATCGAACGCACGGCGTCCGGCTGGCGCGTCCGCCCGGGGACGGGAGCGGCCCACCACGTTTACCAGCGGGTGTGAGGGAGCACGGAGCGGCCGGGGCGCTCTCGCGCACCGGGACTCCTGTACCTCCGGCCGTTAGGGTGATCGCATGGCGAAGAACTACAGTGACGCGCTTCTCGCCGACGGGCCGTTCGTGTTCGTCTCCGGGCAGCTGCCCATCGCACCCGACGGAAGCTTCGCCGAGGGCGACGCCGTCGAACAGACGCGGCAGGTCTTCCGGAACATCGAGGCCGCCCTCGCCCCGCACGGGGCCGATCTGCGGCACGTCGTCAAGCTCACCTACTACCTCCGCCACATCGCCGACCTCCAGTCCGTCCGGCAGGTGCTGCGCGAGTTCCTCGTCCACGAACCCCGGCCCGCCTCCACGCTCGTGGAGGTCAACGGGCTGGCCGACTCCCGCTGCCTGGTCGAGATCGACGCCGTGGCCGCCCTGCCCGCCTCCGAGCGCCGGGGCGGGGAAGGGTGAGCCCGAACGCGCCCGGTGACGGGGAACGGGGCGGCCGGGACGCGCTGCTCGACGACTTCGCCCGGCGGCTCCGCTCCGAGCTGGGGCGGTCCGAGCACACCGTGCGCGCCTACCTGGGCGACGCCCGCTCCCTGCTCGGCCACCTCGACGCCGTCGGCGCCCCCGTCGGCGCCCTCGACCTCGGGCTGCTCCGCGGCTGGCTCTCCCGGCTGAGCGAGGCCGGGGCGAGCCGGGCCACCCTCGCCCGGCGCATCGCCGCCGCCCGCGCCTTCACCGCCCACCTGCACCGCACCGGCCGCCTGGCCGACGACCCCGGGCCGATGCTCGCCACCCCGGTGCGCCGCCGCTCCCTGCCCCGGGTGCTCAGCGAGGACCAGGCCGCCGACGCCCTCACCGCGCACGCCGGGGACGCCGAGGCGGCCGCCGCCCCCGACGGGCTGCGCCGGGCGGCGGTGGTGGAGGTGCTCTACGGCGGCGGGCTGCGCGTCGCCGAGCTGTGCGGCCTCGACCTCGACGACGTCGACCGCGAGCGGCGCACCCTGCGCGTCCTGGGCAAGGGCGGCAAGGAGCGCGCGGTGCCCGTCGGCGAGCCCGCCCTCGACGCCGTCGACGCCTGGCTCCAGGGCGGGCGCCCGGCCCTGGCGGGGCCGCACTCCGGGCGCGCCCTGTTCCTCGGGGCGCGGGGCGGCCGCCTGGGCACCCGCAGCGCCCGCCGCGACGTGCACGAGCTGCTGCGCGCCGCAGGCGACGGCAGCGACGCCGGGCCGCACGCCCTGCGGCACAGCGCCGCCACCCACCTGCTGAACGGCGGCGCCGACCTGCGCAGCGTCCAGGAGTACCTGGGGCATGCGTCCCTGGACAGCACGCAGGTGTACACCCATGTCTCGATCGAGCGGCTGACCGAGGTCTACCGGCGCTCCCACCCCCGCGCGTGAGCGTGCGCGGCGGCGCGGCGGCGACCGCCCCCGCCGGGCCGAACGGCAGCGGCAGCAGCCGCACCCGGCCGCGGCCGAGCAGGGACAGCGGGTCCAGGTAGTCCCGCCCGCGGAGCAGGCCCCAGTGCAGGCACGGCCGCGACCGGCAGTGCGCGTCCCCCTCGGCCAGGACGCCCAGCACGTCGCCCGGGGCCACCGTGTCCCCGGCCTCCACCGACGCGCGCACCGGCAGGTAGGTGGTGCGCAGCCCCCCGTGGACGACCGTCACCGCGCCCGTGCCCGCCACCTCGCCCGCGAAGCCGATCCGGCCCGGCCCCGCCGCCACCACCTCGGCCCCCTCCCCGGCGGCCAGGTCCGCGCCGCGGTGGCCGGGGAGCCAGGGCCGGGGCGGCGGGTCGAAGGGGCGCAGCACCGCCGGGACGCCGTCCAGGGGCCACCGCCAGGGCCCGGCGTCGGCGGAGGCGGGCGCCCCCGCCGCGACCGCCCCGACCAGGGCGAGCGCCGCCGCGACCACGGCGGCGGGCGCGGGGCCCGGCGAGGGGAGCGGTGCGGCCGGGCGGACCCGGCGGCGGGAGTCGGGTGCGTGCGGGGCGCGAGCGGGGGTATCGCAGAGCATGGGCTCAGGATCTCCCCGGGGCCCACGCGACACGAGGAGGTCGTCACCGCCTGTGGACAACGGTCCCGATGTGATTTCGGGCCGATGTGCTTGACATCGCGCCGTCGGGGTCCTTAAAGGCCTCGGCCGGACTCCGGTCCGGTTAGAATCGTCAACGGTCCACTACGGGCCGAACCACATCACGCACGCCCACGCGCTCCCCGAGGCAGGGGAGGGCCGCGTCCACGGTCCGCGCCGCACGCCGGCGCGGCGGATGCGGCCGGGGCGTCAGGCACAACCACGGCGGGCGGCGCCCGCCGCACCGAGGAGGAAGTCATGGCCACAGTCGTGACCATCCGTCAGCTGCTCGAGAGCGGGGTCCACTTCGGGCACCAGACCCGGCGCTGGAACCCGAAGATGAAGCGCTTCATCTTCACCGAGCGCAACGGCATCTACATCATCGACCTGCAGAAGTCGCTGGCCTACATCGACCGCGCCTACGAGTTCGTCAAGGAGACGGTCGCCCACGGCGGCACCATCCTCTTCGTCGGCACGAAGAAGCAGGCGCAGGAGGCCATCGACGAGCAGGCCCGCCGCGTCGGCATGCCCTACGTCAACCAGCGCTGGCTGGGCGGCATGCTGACCAACTTCTCCACCGTGCACAAGCGGCTCCAGCGCCTCAAGGAGCTGGAGGAGATCGACTTCGACGACGTGGCCGCCTCCGGTCTCACCAAGAAGGAGCTCCTCGGCCTGCGCCGGGAGAAGGAGAAGCTGGAGCGCACGCTCGGCGGTATCCGCGACATGTCCCGCGTGCCCAGCGCGGTCTGGATCGTGGACACCAAGAAGGAGCACATCGCGATCAGCGAGGCCCGCAAGCTGAACATCCCGGTCGTCGCGATCCTGGACACCAACTGCGACCCCGACGAGGTCGACTACCCGATCCCGGGCAACGACGACGCCATCCGCAGCGTCAGCCTGCTGACCCGGGTCGTCGCCGACGCCGTCGCCGAGGGCCTGATGGTCCGCTCGGGCGGGTCCGCCGCCGGTGAGCAGAAGTCCGCCGAGGAGCCGCTGGCCGAGTGGGAGCGCGAGCTCCTGGAGGGCAAGGGCGAGGGCGAGGCCGCTCCGGCCGCCGCCGACGCCGCCGCTGAGGAGGCCCCGGCCGCCGACGCCGCCGCCGAGGCGCCCGCCGAGGAGGCCCCGGCCGCCGCCGAGGCCGCCGAGGCCGCCGAGGCCGCTGCCGAGGCGCCCGCCGAGGAGGCCCCGAAGGAGGCCTGAGCCTCTGGGCCCTCCCGCCCCCGCGGCGGGAGGGCCGCCCTTCCTCCCTCTCTCTCCGCGTCCGACCCACGTCCTAGGGAACAGAGAATCATGGCGAACTTCACCGCCGCCGACGTCAAGAAGCTGCGCGACATGACCGGCGCCGGCATGATGGACAGCAAGAAGGCTCTGCAGGAGAACGACGGCGACTTCGACAAGGCCGTCGAGTTCCTCCGCATCAAGGGCGCCAAGTCCGTCAGCAAGCGCGCCGACCGCACCGCCGCCAACGGCCTGGTCGCGCTCAAGCAGGACGCCGACACCGCCGCCGTCCTCGTCGAGCTCAACTGCGAGACCGACTTCGTCGCCAAGAACGAGAGCTTCATCAAGCTCGCCGACGAGATCGCCGCCTTCGCCGCCGCCGGCGACTTCGCCGACGTCGCCGCCCTCGCCGCCGCCGACATGGGCCAGGGCAAGAGCGTCCAGCAGGTCATCGAGGAGAACAGCGCGGTCATCGGCGAGAAGCTGGAGCTGCGCGGCTTCGCCAGGTTCGAGGGCGCCTACGTCGCCTCCTACCTGCACAAGTCCGACCCGGACCTGCCCCCCACGATGGGCGTCCTGGTCGAGCTGGACAAGGCCGACGCCGAGGTCGGCAAGGACCTGGCCCAGCAGATCGCGGCCCTGGCCCCGCGCTACGTCTCCAAGGACGAGGTCCCCGAGGACATCGTCGAGAAGGAGCGCGGCATCGCCGAGGCGACCGCCCGCGAGGAGGGCAAGCCGGAGCAGGCCCTGCCCAAGATCATCGAGGGCCGTGTCAACGGCTTCTTCAAGGAGGCCACCCTCCTCGGGCAGCCGTTCGTGAAGGACAACAAGAAGACCGTGCAGAAGGTCGTGGACGAGGCCGGCGTCTCCGTCGTGCGCTTCGTCCGCTTCAAGGTCGGCCAGTCCTAAGTCTTTGACATGATGGAGGTGCCGGGGAGTCATCCCCGGCACCTTCGGTGGATCAAGGCGGGGACACGGCCCAGGTGACCCCGCGACGCCAACCACTCGGGGGAACCAGAAGGAGGCCGAGCGCCGTGCCGGAGAACGAGGGACACAGCGCCGTGGGCATCGCGGAGATGCACGACGGCGGCTGGCGGCGTGTCGTACTGAAACTGTCCGGCGAGGCCTTCGCCGGCGGGGAGCAGCTCGGCATCGACGCCGGCGTCGTGCAGTACGTCGCCGAGGCCATCGCCCAGGCCGTGGGCGAGGGCATGCAGGTGGCGGTCGTGGTCGGCGGCGGCAACATGATGCGCGGGGCGGAGCTGTCCGCCAGCGGCGTCGAGCGCGGCCGCGCCGACTACATGGGGATGCTCGGCACCGTCATCAACTGCCTGGCGCTGCAGGACTTCCTGGAGCGGCAGGGCGTGGAGACGCGGGTGCAGACCGCCATCCACATGAGCCAGGTGGCCGAGGCCTACATCCCCCGGCGCGCCGTGCGCCACCTGGAGAAGGGCCGGGTCGTCATCTTCGGCGCCGGACTGGGCGCCCCGTTCTTCTCCACCGACACCACGGCCGCCCAGCGCGCGCTGGAGATCGGCGCCCAGGCGGTGCTCAAGGGCACCCAGGTCGACGGGGTGTACGACTCCGACCCGCACCGCAACGCCTCGGCCGTGAAGTTCGACCGCCTGGAGTACAACGAGGTCCTCACCCGCGGGCTGAAGGTCATGGACGCCACCGCGGTGAGCCTGTGCATGGACAACGGCCTGCCGATCGTCGTCTTCGACCTGATGGGGGCGGGCAACATCGTCCGCGCCGTGCGGGGCGAGAAGATCGGCACCATCGTCTGCCCCGCGGACGCCTGAGCCGCCCGGGCGGCCGCACCGCCCCGTCCGACCCGCACCCGAACCCGCCGGCCCGAACGACCCGAACCTTCCCCATGAGCAGCGACACACGGGAGCCGCAATGATCGAAGAGACACTTCTCGAGGCCGAGGAGAAGATGGAGAAGGCCGTCGTGGTCGCGAAGGAGGACTTCGCGTCGGTGCGCACCGGCCGCCCCGGCCCCGCGACCTTCAACAAGATCACCGCCGAGTACTACGGCGCGCAGACGCCCATCAACCAGCTCGCCTCGTTCTCGGTGCCCGAGCCGCGCATGGTGGTCGTCTCGCCGTTCGACAAGAGCTCCCTGTCGGCGATCGAGCGCGCCATCCGCGAGAGCGACCTGGGCGTGAACCCGGCCAACGACGGCACCATCATCCGCGTGGTCTTCCCGGACCTGTCCGAGGAGCGCCGCAAGGAGTACGTCAAGGTGGTGCGCACCAAGGCCGAGGACGCCAAGGTCTCCATCCGCAACATCCGGCGCCGCGCCAAGGACGCCCTGGACAAGGCGGTCAAGGACGGCGAGATCGGCGAGGACGAGGGCCACCGCGCCCAGGCCGAGCTGGAGGAGACCACCCACAAGTACGCCGCCGAGGTGGACGAGCTGCTCAAGCACAAGGAGTCGGAGCTGCTGGAGGTCTAGTTCCGGTCCAGGTCGAGGTCGAGGAAATCACCCCGGTGTCCAACTCTGATTCGGGCTTCGAGCGGGAGAGACGAGGCGAGGGGAGCGGGCCCGAGTCAGGGTCGGGCGGTGCGGCCGCCGACGACGACGGCGGCGCGCGCTTCCGGTTGACCAAGCCCGGCGGCGAGCCGGTGCGGGCCGGCCGCAACCTCCCCGTGGCCATCGCCAGCGGCGTGGCCCTGGGCGCCCTCGTGCTGCTCTCGCTGTTCCCCTACCCGCAGGCGTTCTCGCTGATCACGGCCGCCGCCACGGTGATCGGGCTGCGCGAGCTGAACCGCGCGCTGGCCTCCGGCGGCGCGCGGCTCGCGCTGCCGCCGCTGGCCGTCGGCGGCGTCGCCATGCAGTTCGGCGCGCACTTCGGCGGCGCGGAATGGCTGGTCGGCACCGCCGCGCTGACCGCGATCTGCGCCCTGGCCTGGCGGCTGCGCGGCGGCGCCGAGGGGTACGCGCGGGACGCGGCCGCCAGCCTCCTCACGCTGTGCTACCTGCCGTTCCTGCTGGGGACCTGGCAGCTGCTGGTGGCCCACCCGGGCGACGGGCGGGACCGGCTGATCGCCTTCATCATCGTCACCATCAGCAGCGACATCGGCGGCTACTTCGCCGGGATCCTGCTGGGGCGGCACAAGATGGCGCCGGTGATCAGCCCCAACAAGACCTGGGAGGGCTTCGGCGGGTCGGTCCTGGCGTGCATGGTGGCCGGAGGGCTGACGGTGTCGCTGATGCTCGACGGCCCCGTGTGGGTGGGGCTGGTGCTGGGCGTGGCGGTGGTGCTGGCCGCCATCGTGGGCGACCTCATCGAGTCCCTGATCAAGCGCGACCTGGGCATCAAGGACATGGGCCGGTTCATGCCGGGCCACGGCGGCCTGATGGACCGCGTCGACTCGCTGCTGATCGCGGGGCCCGTGGCCTGGGTGGTGCTCGGCCTGCTGCTGTGACCCCCGCCGCCCCGCCGTTCAGCACAAGCGCATACCGGGCGCAGGTGCGCCGGGCTTCTGGCGTGGGGAAAGGGACGTCTCGGAGGCGATCGGGCGGTTGAACCGCCACCTTCGTCACCTCGGGGCCGCCGTCCGTGCCCGCAGTCCGGCGATGGAGCGCTCGACCATCCTGTCGAAGCTGCGGTCCACGTCCTCGGGGAGGCCGAACCCGCCTGTCGCCTCCAGGTCGGCGAAGCCGTGCAGGGACGACCGCACGGCGCGGATCTCGTCGACCAGGTCCCGCTCGGCGATGCCGAATCCGCGCAGGACCGCCGCCAATACCTCGACCGGCCGCCAGAACGCGGCGGCCACCTCGGTGTCCTCCGGGGGCGGCGCCGTGTTCAGCGCCGCGTACCTGCCGGGCCGGGTGCGCGCGAACTCCCGGTAGGCCGCCGCGACCGCCCGAAGGGCGTCCGGCCCCGAGCGCCCCATCGCCGCCGAGCCCAGTACCTCCCCGAACTCGCGCGCCGCGAGCATGGCGACCTCGCGTCGGAGCCCGTCCAGCCCCGCGACGTGCTTGTACAGGCTGGGGGAGGCCACACCGAGCCGATGGGCGACGGCCTTCAGGGACAGTGCGCCGAGCCCTTCGGCGTCGGCCACGGCCGCGGCCGCCTCCGCGACCGCGGCCGGTGACAGTCCCGCTCTAGGCACGCCCGGCCTCCCGCGCGGTCGTCGCGAGGAAGGCGAGCAGGGCCGGGACCGTGATGTCGGGCCGCTGCGCCAGCGGGTAGTGGCCCGCCTCGGGGACCATCAGCAGCTCGGCCCCGAGCCGGTCGCGCATCCACGCCGCCTCGGCCGCGGGATCGGGCCAGTCGGCGTCCTGTTCGCCCATGACGACCAGCGCGGGCGCGCGCACGTCGTCCAGCCGGGCCGGGACCGGGCGGAAGGCGTTGCGGAAGGTGTCGAGGATGCCCGGGTACCTGTCGCGGGAGCGGAGGGCGGCCCGGATCGCGGCCGTGTGGGCGGGGTGGTCGTCGGTCGTGCGCCCGGAGAAGAGCGAGCCGAGGTACCGCCCGGCCATCGCCGGACCCCAGGGGCGCATCAGCATCGCCTTCAGGGCGAGCGCGGTGGGTCCGCGGACGCCCCCGCCGCGGAGGAAGGCGCCGCTGAGCACGAGGCCGTTCACGAGCGCGGGCCGGGTGGCGGCGGTCCAGGCTGCGGCGGTCGCCCCCAGCGAGTTGCCGACCACGGTCGCGGGCCCACCGAGTTCGCCGATGAGGGCCGCGGTGTCCTCGGCGGTGTCGACGGTGGTGTGCGAGGTGAAGGTGGTGTCGCTGTCGCCGTGCGAGCGCAGGTCCATGGCGGCGACGCGGTATCCGGCCCCGGCGAGCGGTGCGGGCAGGTGCCGGTAGGTGGTGCGGACGTCGCCCATCCCGGGGACGCACACGACGAGCGGTCCGTCCGTGGGGCCGTGCAGGTCATAGGCGATCCGCCCGTCGGGGCGCCGCAGGTACCGCATGAGGGCCTCCTGGCTAATCTCGATAGCTCAAAAGCTAATCCAGTTAGCCAAGCCCGTCAAGGGCGCCCACGGCCGCTCCGGGGGTGGGGCGGTATCTCGTTCCGGTGAGCCGTGCGCGCCTTGCGTCTCCCTTGTTGATCTCGGGGAAAACGACGGTACAACCGCGCTTGTAGGGTCGTTTTCCCCGAGATCATCGGGGGTCTGGGAGCGCCCCGGAGGGCGGGTCCCCACTCGCTCCTCCGGGGCTTGCCGGTCCCCTGACCGGCCGTTCGGGGCAGGGCCGCCGCCGGGCCTCAGCGGAAGGCGTCGGCGTGGTCGGCCGCCCACTGGCGGTAGGTCCGCGGCGGCATGCCGGTGACCTCTTCCGCCGTGTGCCGTTCTTCGGTGTAGGCGGGGTCGGAGAAGGTCCTGTGCGCCTCCAGGATCCCGTTCACCGCCTCGGCGGGCAGGCCGGCCGCCGTCAACCGGGCGTGCGCCTCGTCCAGGCCCGTCCGCTCCGTCTTCAGCGTCCGCCCGAGCGCCTCGCCCAGGAAGCGCACGCGATCGGTCTCGCTGAGCATCTCCGGCCCGGTCACCGTGTACGCCCGCCCCTCGTGCCCCCCGCTCGTCAGCGCGTGGATCGCCACATCGGCCAAGTCGTCCTCGTGCACCACGGCCCGACGCGCCTCGGGGAACGGCGTGCGCACGACCGACCCGCCGCCCCGCAGCTCCTCCGTCCAGGCCAGGTCGTTGGCGGCGAACCCGCCCGCGCGGACCGCCGTCCAGGCGAGCCCCGAGGCGGCGAGCGCCCGCTCCACCTCGGAGTGCGTCGCGGTGATCGGGTCGCCGTGCTCCTCCGCGGCGGGGTCCGCCCCGGCCGACGACAGGTAGGCGACGCGCTCGGCGTGCAGGCGCACCGCCTCCAGGACCGGCACCACCGGTGCGGCCCCCGGAAGCGGCCACACCAGGAAGACCCCGTCGATCCCGTGCATGGCCGCCTCGACCGAGGCCGGGTCCGACAGGTCGCCGCGCATCACCTCCACCCCCGCCGGAAGCCGCGCCGCCTCCGGCGAGCGCACCAGGGCGCGCACGTCCTCGCCTGCTCCGGCCAGCCTGCGCGCCACCGCGCCGCCGACGGTTCCGGTCGCGCCGGTCACCAGGATCATGGTGGGTGCTCCTCTTCTGTGTGCCCGGGGCGCCGCCCTTCGGCGGCGCCGTCGGATCCCCACGAAACAACCTCAAGCGAACTTGATGTCAAGGGGGCGGCGGGCCGCCGCCGCAGGGTGCGCACCCCCGGGGCGCACAGCGCCAGAGCGGTCGCGCCCAGCGACAGCGCGGCGGCCCCGGTCAGGGCGGGTCCGGGCCCCGCGGTCTCGGCCACCGGACCGGCCACCGCCTGCCCGAGCGGCACCGCCAGCAGCGACCCGAGCGCGTCGTAGGAGTACACCCGCGCCAGGCGCTCCTGGGGGATGTTCTCCTGCAGCGACACTTCCCATGCCACGTTGAACTGCTCCATGGCCATCCCCGCCAGGAAGAACAGCGGGAAGAGCAGGACGGGGGCCGGGGCTACGCCCAGCGCCAGGATCGGCGCCGCCTCGACGGCGGTCAGCCCGACGCCGAACAGCAGCGCCCGGCGGGGCTGCCACCGGGCCGCCAGCAGCCCGCCCGCAAGCAGGCCGACACTGTTGGCCGTGAGCAGCAGCCCCCACGTGGCCCGCCCGAACACGTCGTCGGCGATGACCGGGCCGATCACGGCCACCATCGACGAGTGCACCATGTTCACCACGAGGAACTGCACGACGACCACCCACACCCAGCTCCGCCGCACGAACTCCGACCAGCCGTCGGCCAGGTCCCGCAGCGGGTGCGAGGGCGCGGGGTCCGCCTCCGAGGCGGCGGGCACCCGCACGAACGCGAAGCAGACCCCGGCCAGTGCGAACGCCCCGGCATCGGCGGCGATCGCGGCGGCGGAGCCGAGCAGCGCGACGAGCAGCGTCCCCGCCGACATCCCGATGAGCCGCCCGGTCTCCACGCCGATCCGCATCAGGCCGTTGGCCTGGCGCAGCAGCGAGGCGGGGACCGTCTGCGGCACCAGGGACGCCGCCGCGGGCAGGTTCGCCGCGGCCGCCGCCCCGTTGACCGCCGCCAGGACCAGCATGAGCGGCATCGACGCGGCCCCGGCCGCCAGCGCGAGCGCCAGCAGCCCCTGCGAGAGGGCGGCGACCGCGCACGCCCCGCGCAGCACCGCGGCCCGGGGCAGCCGGTCGGCCAGCACGCCCCCGGCCAGCAGCAGCGCCACGTTGGCCAGGGTGCGCGTCCCGATGACCAGGCCCAGGTGCACGACCGAGCCGGTGGCGTCGAGCACGACGAAGGCCAGGGCCACCTGTGCCAGCCCGTTGCCGAAGTACATGAGGGCCCGGCCCGCGCCCAGGGCGCGGAAGGCCCCGGAGCGCAGCGGGGCGAGGACGTCACCGCGGGAGCGGGGCCCACCGGTCATGCCGGGTCCCCCTCGCCCCTGTCGTCGCCGCCCTCGCCGCTGTCGGGACCGTCCGCGGTGCGCAGGGCGAAGAAGAGCAGGCTGGCGCTGACCGGGATCGCGCCGGGGGAGCGCGGCGCCCGCGCCGCGCGGTGCAGCTCCTCGCCGAGCTCCGAGGCCCGTTCGACCAGTGCCGCCCACTCCTCGGGGGCGACCCACACCTCGGTGTCGGTGAAGGTGCGCGGCGGCTCGGGGTCGCGCAGCCGGGAGCGGCGCCGCAGCTCTTCGGCGAGCGCGGCGGTGAGCATCCGCAGGTCCTCGGCGCCGCCCTGGGCGGTCGCGGGGCCGCTGGCGGGGTCGTGCCGGTAGCGCAGGGCGCGCCCGCCGCGCACCTGCACCTCCTCGGCGAGGGTGAGCAGGCCCGCCTCGTGGAGGCGGCGCACGTGGTAGCTGACGTTGGCCTGGCTCTCACCGAGTTCGCGGGCGGCCTCGGCGGCGCTCATCGCGGCGCCGGTGAGCAGGGAGAGCAGCCGCAGCCGCAGCGGGTGCGCGAACGCCCGCAGGGTGACGGGCGACGGGGCGGGGGGTTCGGATCCGGAAGGCATGCGGCCAGTGTGGCCGCGCCCCGGCCGACCGTCAAACACTTATTTGGGGGTCGCCCGTCGGGGTGTGCTGGGCGCCGGGGAACGTGGCCGGGCCGGGAGCCCTCTCAGCCGATACCGGCCACCAGCACCGCCGCGGCCAGGAACAGGGCGAAACGCACCACCGCCGCCACCCGGCGCAGGCGGAAAACGGCCCGGCTGGGCTCGACCGCCGCGGGATCGCGGTAGCGCCACTTGGACAGCTCCCACGTCAAGCGCGGATGGACCGCCTGGACCGCGTTGAACAGCGCCAGCAGCCCGAGCAGCACCGCGAGTACGGTCGTCAGCGCCGCGAACCCCTCAGGCACGGCCACCTCCTTCACGCTTCACGGCCGGGGACCGCGTGCGGCGGCCCCGCCGACCGTCCTCGCCGACCGCCTCACCGGTCGCCCAGGATCCAGCTCCGGCCCTCCGCCGCCAGCTTCTCGATGAGGGTCGCCGCGTCGTGCTCCTTGGCGAACAGGTGCTCGGGCCGGGTGATCGGGACGATCCACAGCCACCGCACGGGGTCGCCGTGGAAGGTCAGCCCCGAGGTGTCCGGGGGCGGCGGGCCGCCGCCCGCCAGGGGCGACGGATCGGCCACCAGCAGCACCGCCGATCGGTCCCCGCGCATCTTGCGGTCCTCCTGGCCGTCCAGCCACTTGACGCTGTGCCCCGGACCGAACCAGGTCACCGCCCGCCACGGGAACGCCCCGATCCACCGGAAGATCCGCGCCGCCACGTGCGCCGGCATCGTCGTGGCCAGCGCCAGCTCGATGCGCGCGTACTCGGAGGTGTCGGCCATGTACCGGTCCAGCGTGGGCATCCGCTGCCCGCACATGCCCACCGAGCTCAGCACCGTGTACGGGCGCCCCTCCGCCGGCGGCCGCTCGGTCACCCGCAGCAGCGGCGCATGGCCGTCGGACACGTCCCAGTAGTGCCCCGGCGGCCCCACCGTGCGGCTCAGGTGGTTGAACACCGTGCGCTGCACCGACCGCCAGGCGTTGGGCGCGTCCCGCCAGCTCCAGTAGGCCTCGGCGTGCACCACCCGCGGCCACAGCTGAGCCCGCACCGGGTCCAGCGCCCAGGCGTAGGGGCTGCGCCCGATGGCCTCGCGCGCGTACCCCGGGATGCCGCTGTCGGCCTCGGCCCACCCGGGCACCACCGCCAGCAGGCTGTCGCCGTCCGGCCCCGACTCCAGCAGGGCCACCCCGTCGCCCTCCTCGAACCACACCGCGCGCAGCGCCCCCGGCGCGAACGGCGCCCTGCCCTGCGGGTGGCGGGTGTGCGCGGCGGGCATCAGCGGCGCCTCGCCCCGGTACAGCCCCGACGGGTCGCCGGTGTCCGGGGCCACGTCGTGGTTGGCCAGCCACACCGGCACCCGGATCCGCCCGCGGGCGTCCATCAGGTAGCCGGCGGTGGTGCGGGAGTCGCATTCGACGACGATGCGGCGGCTGTGATAAGGACTGTACTCGTCGAGCAGAACGCGGGCTCCGGCCACCTGAGCTCCCTTCCTCGCCGCCTGCGGCCGCCCGGGCGCCGCAGGCGCGCCGTGCCGCGCCCTTCCCGGCGCCGCATAGTATGAACCTAATGCCCCGACCGCCGATGCCGCACTAGGTGGGGACCAGAGCGTTATCGGTCCTGTAGCAACCCGTTGGCGGGCGGTCGCGCGGCCGCCGTTCCCACCCGTCCCACTGGATGCACATGCCTGCCGAGCTCACTTTCGCCGCACCGCGCCGGGCCAAGCCGCCCCGGCACCTCGCCGACCTCAGCCCGCAGGAGCGCAAGGACGCCGTCACCGAGCTCGGCGAGAAGCCGTTCCGCGCCAAGCAGCTGGCCCAGCACTACTTCGGGCGCCTGGAGTCCGACACCTCCGGTATGACCGACCTGCCCGCGGACGCGCGCGAGCGCCTGGGCGAGGCCCTGCTGCCCAAGCTGCTGACCCCGGTCAAGCACATCTCCTGCGACGGCGGCATGACGCGCAAGACCCTGTGGAAGGCCTTCGACGGGGTCATGTTCGAGTCGGTGCTGATGCGCTACCCCGAGCGGGCGACCCTGTGCGTGTCCTCCCAGGCCGGGTGCGGCATGAACTGCCCGTTCTGCGCCACCGGCCAGCAGGGGCTGACCCGCAACCTGTCCACCGGCGAGATCGTCGACCAGGTCGTCGCCTGCGCCCGGGACCTGGAGCGGGGCAACGTCTCCGGGGGCCCAGGCCGCATCTCCAACATCGTCTTCATGGGCATGGGCGAGCCGCTGGCCAACTACAAGCGCGTGCTGGAGGCGGTGCGCCGCATCACCGACCCGGTCCCCGGCGGGCTGGGCATCTCCCAGCGCGGGGTGACGGTCTCCACGGTCGGCCTCGTCCCGGCGATCGACAGGCTCATCGCCGAGCGCATGCAGGTGCGCCTGGCGATCTCGCTGCACGCCCCCGACGACGAGCTGCGCGACGAGCTGGTGCCGGTCAACACCCGCTGGAAGGTGGACGAGGTGCTGGACGCCGCCTGGCGCTACGCCGACACCACCGGCCGCCGGGTCTCGATCGAGTACGCGCTCATCCGCGACATCAACGACCAGGCCTGGCGCGCCGACCTGCTGGGGCGGCTGCTCAAGGGGCACCTGGCGCACGTCAACCTGATCCCGCTCAACCCGACCCCCGGCTCCAAGTGGACCGCCTCGCGCCCGGAGGACGAGCGCGAGTTCGTGCGCCGCCTGGAGGCGCACGGCGTCCCGGTCACCGTCCGCGACACCCGCGGCCAGGAGATCGACGGCGCCTGCGGACAGCTCGCCGCGCAGAACTGACCCCGGCCCCCCGGAGGCGCCCGTGGAGGTGCTCACGGCGCTGGCGGCGGGGATCGTGGCGGCCCTCCTGCCGGTGCTCAACATCGAGGTGTACCTGGTCGGCGCCGCCGTTCTGATGGGCGACGCCGGCCTCGTCGCCATGGCGATGGCCGCCGCGGTCGGGCAGACGGCGGGGAAGCTGGCCCACTACGGGGCAGCGCGAGGGGCCCTGGACATCCCGTGGCTCAAGCGCCGGAGCGAGCGCCCCGAGCGCGCCTGGGCCGGGCGGGTGGAGCGCTGGCGCCGCAAGGCCGAGGACCGCCCCGCGTGGGCGGCGGGCCTGCTCGCCGTCTCGTCCCTGGTGAGCGTGCCGCCGCTGATGGTGGTGTGCGTGTTCGCGGGGACGGTGCGCATGCGCGTCGACGTGTTCTGCGCGGTGACCGCCTCCACGCGCTTTGTGCGCTTCCTCGTGGTGGTCTTCGCGCCGGGCGCGCTGACGTGGGTCTACGGGCTGTGGCCGGGGTGAGCGCGGGTCAGCGGGTGCCCCAGGCGTAGGTCTGCTTGCGCAGCTTCAGGTAGAGGAAGCTCTCGGTGCCCACGACGTCCGGCACCGCCCGGATCGAGCCGAGGATGTCGAGCAGGCGCTCGTCGTCCTCGGCCACGACCTCCACCAGCAGGTCGAAGGAGCCGGCGGTGATGACCACGTACTCGCACCCGTCGAGCCCGGCGATCTCGTCGGCCACCCGGTTCAGGTCGCCGTTGCAGCGCACGCCGATCATCGCCTGGCGGCTGAAGCCCAGCATCATGGGGTCGGTCACCCCGACGACCTGCACCACGCCGGTCTCCAGCAGGCGCTGCACCCGCTGGCGCACGGCCGCCTCGGACAGCCCCACCGCCTTGCCGATCGCGGCGTAGGAGCGGCGGCCGTCCTCTTGGAGCTGCTCGATGATGCGCTTGGCGGTCTCGTCCAGCACCGGCGCCGCGTGGTTGCGCCGGGTCCCCGGCGCGCTGTCCTCGTGCTCGGTCACGTGGTCCTCCGCTGGCGTGATCGTCGCTGGCCGTGCGCCGGGGCACGGGAATCGGTGGGGAGCCGCCCCCTGGGCGACGGAATCCAAAGTAGTGCATCGGAGGGTGCGCGGGGTCCGGCCGCGCCGCGGTGGTCGTGGGCTCAGGGCGCCTCGCCGGGCAGGCGGTCGCGCACCGAGTCCAGGGACATCAGCGCCACGTGCAGTGACAGGCAGGTCTCTACCGAGTCGAGGTCGGCGCCGAGCACCCGGGCGATGCGGCGGAGCCGCTCATAGAACGCGGGTCGGGACAGGTGCGCCGACGTGGCCGCAAGCGCCTTGTTCCGTCCGGCCTCCAGGTAGTGCCGCAGCATCTCGGTCAGGTCGCTGCCGTGCCGGGCGTCGTAGGCCAGCAGCGGCCCCAGCTCCCGCTCCACGTAGGTCTGCAGCCGCTCGTCGTCGCGGAAGAGGTGGAGCAGCCCGCGCAGGTGCAGGTCGGGCAGGCGGTACAGCGGCCGCCGCTCGGGCCGGTGCAGCGCGACGTCGCCCACCTGGCGCGCTTCCAGGAAGGAGCGGCGCACCTCCCGGATGTCGTCGGTGTGCGACCCGGCCGCCAGTACCGGTCCGGTGCCGACCAGCTCCCGCACCCTTTCCGCCAGCCGCTGCAGGCGCGGCTCGGGGTCCTGCCCCTGGGGGAGCGCCAGCAGGATGCCCACGCGCACGTCGTCGAGCGATCCGACGAGGGCGGGCAGCCGCACCTCGCGGCACGCGCGCGCGGTGGCCTCCGCGGTGTCGGAGAGCCGGGCCTGGGCGGCCAGTCCGGTCCCGCCCTCGGGGAGCCGCAGCACCAGCCCGCTGAGCGCGCGCCCGTCCAGCGGGACGCCCACGGCCCGCGCACGCACCAGAGCCTCCTGCGGGTCGGAATAGGAGCGGTCGACGATGCCCGCGATGATCGTGCGGTGCGTCTGCCGCTCCAGGCTCTCCTGGTGGCGCTCCAGGAGCCGCCCCAGGGCGAGCGTGGTCGCGGCGCGCTCCAGCAGCATGGACTGGCGGGGCGAAGGAGAGGCCCCGCAGATCAGTACCAGGCGTCCCCAGTCCTGCCCGCGCGCGCCGACCATGGTCACCAGCCACCCCATGGTGGTGTCGTGGACGGTGCGCCCGCCGCCGCGGACCGTGCGCGAGCGCCCCTCCCAGGACGCCAGGACGGCCTCGGGCTGCTCCCCGGCGACCTCGCACAGGAGCACCTGGTGGTTGAGGTTCTCCAGCACCACGGGGCACTCGGACAGGCGCGCGACCTCGCGCAGCACGTGCTCGGGCCGGGCGCCCTCCACGGACAGCCGGGTGAAGACCTCGTGCAGCCGCTCGGATTCGCGCAGCTCGTCCAGCTGCTCGTTGACCACCCGTACGTGCACCGCCTCGGTGATCTCCACGAAGCGGGTCTCGCGGTCCAGAGCGATGACGGGGATGTGGGCCTCGCGGGCGGCCTCCAGCAGCGCGCGCGGCAGCTCCGACTCCGCGCCGTACTTGCGGCCCAGCTCCACGGCGATGCCGCTCACCCCGACCGACGCCAGGTCCTCGACGTAGCGGCGCAGCGCCCCAGGGGAGTCGGGCATCGCGATGCCGGTGGTGAGCACCAGCTCGCCGCCGCGCAGCAGGTGCGCCAGGTCGGTCACCTCGGCGATGTGCACCCAGCGCACGGTGACCCCGAGCAGGTCCTCGCCCACCACCACGCGGGGGCGGGCGCGCTCGACGACGGGGATGCGCAGGACTTCGGCGAGTGTGGGAAGCACACCGGCGAGTCTACGGGGTTGGGTCTGCGGTGTGTAAGTGGGAATGCGACCCGGCTTTACAGAGTGACAGGCGCGGCGCCGGAATCGGGCTGACGGACTGTCAGATCCGCGTCCCCGGAACCGACAGTGTGGCGCTGGCCGCACGGCCGGGCGGGGGTGAGACTGAGGTCATGTCGGAACTGCACGAACGCCACCGCGCCGTGATGCCCTCGTGGCTCGCCCTCTACTACGACGACCCCATGGAGATCACCTCCGGCAAGGGGAACCGCGTCACCGACGCCGAGGGGAACACCTACCTCGACTTCTTCGCCGGGATCCTCACCAACATGCTCGGCTACGACGTGGCCGAGGTGCGCGAGGCCGTCGAACGGCAGATCGCCCGCGGGGTGGTGCACACCTCCACCCTGTACCTGATCCGCGGCCAGGTCGAACTGGCCGAGAAGATCGCGCGGCTGTCCGGGATCCCCGACGCCAAGGTCTTCTTCACCAACTCCGGCACCGAGGCCAACGAGACCGCACTGCTCCTGGCCACCTACGCGCGCGGCACCGACCAGGTGCTGGCCATGCGCAACAGCTACCACGGCCGCTCCTTCGGCGCCGTGGCGGTCACCGGCAACACGGCCTGGAAGAACTCCTCGCTGTCCCCGCTCAACGTGCACTACCTGCACGGCACCGACCGCGACCACCCGGCCTTCCGCGGCATGGACGACGCCGCCTACACCGAGGCCTGCGTGGCGGACCTGCGCGAGGTGCTGGCCACCGCCGTGGCCGCCGGGGGCCCCGCAGCGCTGATCGCCGAGCCGGTGCAGGGCGTGGGCGGGTTCAGCATGGCGCCCGACGGGCTCCTCGCCGCCTACAAGGAGGTCCTGGACGAGTACGGGGCGCTGTTCATCGCCGACGAGGTGCAGACCGGCTGGGGCCGCACCGGCTCCTCCTTCTGGGGCATCGGGAACCACGGGGTCGTGCCCGACGCCCTGACCTTCGCCAAGGGGCTGGGCAACGGCTTCGCCGTCGGCGGCGTGGTCGCGCGCGGCGACCTGATGGACGCGCTTCCCGCCAACGGGCTGTCCACCTTCGGCGGCAACCCGGTGTCGATGGCCGCGGCCAACGCGACCCTCGACTACGTCCTCGACCACGACCTCCAGGCCAACGCCGACCGTCTGGGCCGGGTCGTGCTGGGCGGCCTGACCCCGTTGGCCGACCTGCCCACCGTGGGCGGGGTGCGCGGCAAGGGGCTGATGTTCGCCGTCGACATGGTCGACCCGGAGACGGGGGCGCCCGCCCCGGCGCTGGCCGCCCGGGTGCTGGAGGAGGCCCGGCGGCGGGGGCTGCTCATCGGCAAGGGCGGCCTGCGCGGCAACGTGCTGCGGATGGCCCCGCCGCTCACCCTCACCGAGGACGAGGCGCACGAGGGGCGGGACGCCCTCGCCGACGCGGTCCGCGCGGTGGACGCCGCCGCCCGCGGCTGACCCGGGCGGGGCTGACCCGGGCGGGGACGCGGCCCGCACCGGCGCCGCGGCCCGCACAGAACGACCTGGCAACGTGGAATCGGAAGGACGCAGATGAGCAAGCACGTCACCCACTGGATCGGCGGTCGGCCCGCCGCGGGCGAGGCGCGCCGCAGGGGGGACATCTACAACCCGGCCACCGGGAAGGTCGCGGGCACCGTGGACTTCGCCGGGCGGGCGGAGGTGGACGCGGCCGTCGCCGCCGCCGAGGACGCCTTCCCCGGCTGGCGGGACACCCCGCTGTCCAAGCGGGTCGCGGTGCTCTTCCGCTTCCGCGAGCTGCTCAAGGAGAACGCCGGCGAGCTGGCCCGGCTGATCAGCGCCGAGCACGGCAAGGTCGTCTCCGACGCCGCCGGGGAGGTCCAGCGCGGCCTGGAGGTCGTGGAGTTCGCCTGCGGCATCCCGCACCTGCTCAAGGGCGGCTACTCGGAGAACGTGTCCACCGGGGTGGACGCCTACTCCATCCTGCAGCCCCTGGGCGTGGTCGCGGGCGTCTCACCGTTCAACTTCCCGGCCATGGTGCCGATGTGGATGTTCCCGGTGGCCATCGCCTGCGGCAACACCTTCGTGCTCAAGCCGAGCGAGAAGGACCCCTCGGCGTCGGTGCGCATCGCCGAGCTGTGGGCCGAGGCCGGGCTGCCCGACGGGGTGTTCAACGTCGTGCACGGCGACAAGGAGGCCGTCGACGGGCTGCTGGAGCACGAGGACGTCAAGGCGGTGAGCTTCGTCGGCTCCACGCCCATCGCGCAGTACATCTACGAGGGCGCCGCGCGCTCGGGCAAGCGGGTGCAGGCGCTGGGCGGGGCGAAGAACCACATGGTGGTGCTGCCCGACGCCGACCTGGACCTGGCCGCCGACGCGGCGGTCTCCGCGGGCTTCGGGTCGGCGGGGGAGCGGTGCATGGCCATTTCGGCCGTGGTCGCCATCGACACCATCGCCGACGACCTGCTGGAGCGCATCCGCGAGCGGGTCGAAGGACTGCGGGTGGGGCCGGGCGACGACGACCGCAGCGAGATGGGGCCGCTCGTCACGCGCGCGCACCGGGACAAGGTCGCCTCGTACCTGGAGTCGGGGGTGCGCGAGGGGGCGTCCCTGCCCATCGACGGGCGCGTGCACCCGGTGCTCGGCGGCGGCGGGGACGGGTTCTGGCTGGGGCCCTCGCTCCTGGACCACGTCAGCCCGGAGATGGCCTGCTACACCGACGAGATCTTCGGTCCGGTGCTCAGCATGCTGCGCGTCCCCTCGTATGAGAGCGCTCTGGAGCTGATCAACGCCAACCCCTACGGCAACGGCACCGCCATCTTCACCAATGACGGCGGCGCGGCCCGGCGCTTCCAGAACGAGGTGGAGGTGGGCATGGTCGGCATCAACGTGCCGATTCCGGTGCCCATGGCTTATTACTCCTTCGGCGGGTGGAAGAAGTCGCTGTTCGGCGACTCGCACGCGCACGGAATGGAGGGCGTCCACTTCTACACCCGCACCAAGGCCGTCACCTCCCGGTGGCTCGACCCCTCGCACGGCGGGGTGAACCTGGGGTTCCCGACCAGCGGGTGACGCGGCGCCGCCACGGCGGGCGGCCGCGTTCACCGGACCGCGGCTCCGGACCGCGTCCCCCTTCTGCTCAGGGGGATGCGGTCCGGCACTTTTTCAAGGTTCCCCGGCGGAATCGCCCTACCCAAGGTCGGGCGGTCGCTACAGGGAGTATCGTGGGGCAAGGTTCGCCTCACCCGGCGGTGCATGCCGCCGCTGAGGCACGACCGCGGACCACACCGGGAGATGCGCTCATTTCCCCTCCTCCCCCCACGGAAAGCGAGCGCGTCGGGTGCTCCGGGGCCGCTCTCCCCCTGGCCCCGGAGCACCCACCTTCCCCGTCCGTCCCGTCGACCCTCTTCCGGCGCACACCCGGCCTTGACGACCCTGGCCGGTGCGGCGCTCGCAGCGTGTTCGGACGGCGTTCCCGGGGACGGCGCTCGCGCTTCCGTGCGGGTGCCCTCTCAGCGGGCCGCGAGTTCGGGTTCTCCCGCGTGCGCGTCGTGCGCCGCGGCGATGCCCGCGCACTCCGCGCACCCGTAGACCTCGCTGCCGTCGGGCAGTGCGCCCAACGCGTGGCGTGGTCGGGGCCAGCGGACGTGGCAGATGGCGCAGGCATCCCCCATGCACTGCGCGGTGCTCAGCAGTTCCGGCTCGAACGTGTAGATGTCGGTTGTGTCGGCAGCGGCCCCCAGTCGGGGCACAATGCTCAGACCGCTCAACGTCCCATCTCCCCCCGTGGTTTAGGACAGTCTGGCGGACCTATAGAGTTCGGCTCTTATTGAACCAGAAACGGTCTGCGACCGGAATGGCTCAGGCCGTTTTCTGTGACTCTAAGCCCATGAAGCTTAACTCTTGGTAGTCGGATCGGGAAGACTTGGCCAAGCCTTCCGGGTGAATATTTCCTTTTGTCCGATTTTTACGGGGTGGCGTCCGGGTCGCGCGGCACCACCGTGAACCGGCGCAGCCGCAGGGCAGGGTTCTTCTCCCGGACCTCGGCCACCCGCTCGAGGGCGATACGGCCGACCGCTACCCCCGTCTGCTCACCCAATGCGACGATCCGCGTCCCCATCGGGTCGATGATCGCGCTGTTGCCCGCCCCCGTCGGCGCGTTCTGCCCCGCCGCCGCGACGTACAGGGTGTTCTCGATCGCGCGGGCGCGCAGGAGCGTCGTCCAGTGGTCCTCCTTCAGCGGGCCGGGCACCCACTCGGCGGCCAGCAGCAGGATGTGGGCCCCCGCGTCGGCGATCCGCCGCGTCACCTCCGGGAAGCGCAGGTCGTAGCAGGTCTGCAGGCCGAAGGTGAGGCCGTCGCAGGTGAAGGTCTCCGGCTCGGCGACCGGGCCGGGCTCGACCACGTCCGACTCGCGGGCGCCGAACGCGTCGTACAGGTGGAGCTTGCGGTACCGGGCGGCGACCGCGCCGTCGGGGCCGAAGGCGGCGAGGGTGTTGGAGAACCGGCCGGGCGCCGACGGCAGCGCCTCGTTCAGCCCGGCCACCACGTGGACGCGGTGCTCGGCGGCGAGCGCGGCGATCCCCGACGGGAAGGGGCCGTCCATCGGCTCGGCGGACTCCACGAACCGGTGGTCGGTGCGCGGCGCGGTGAACATCGCGTACTCGGGCAGCAGCACCACGCGCGCGCCGCGCGCCACGGCCTCGCCGACCATCGCGCGCGCCGTGTCCAGGTTGCGCCGCTTGTCCTCGCCGGGCGCGTACTGCCCGATGGCCACATCCACCATGCCGCCTCCTCAGGAACCGGGGACACTCCCGCATCCCCTTTCTACCGCGAAGGGCCCGCACCCCCGCGGACGGGGGAGCGGGCCCTGGAGGCGCGAGGCCTCGGCTACAGGCGGTCGAAGGCCTCCTCGATGATGGACAGGCCCTCGTCGAGCAGGTCGTCGCCGATCACCAGCGGGGGCAGCATCCGGATGACGTTGCCGTAGGTCCCGGCGGTCAGCAGCACCAGGCCCTGCTTGTGGCAGTAGGAGACCACCTTGCCCAGCGCCTCGCCGTTGGGCGTCTTGTCGTCCGGCCCCTGGACCAGCTCGATCGCGACCATCGCGCCGCGGCCGCGCACGTCGCCGATGATGCCGTGCTCGTCGGCCAGCGCGCGCAGGCGGGAAAGCATCCGCTCACCGATCGCCTCGGCGCGCTCGACCAGGCCGTCGGACTCGATGGCCTCGATCGAGGCGAGGGCGGCCGCGCAGGCGGCCGGATTGCCGCCGTAGGTGCCGCCCAGGCCGCCGCCGTGCACGGCGTCCATCAGGTCGGCACGCCCGGTCACCGCGGCCAGGGGCAGGCCCCCGGCGATGCCCTTGGCGGTGGTGATCAGGTCCGGGACGACGCCCTCGTGCTCACAGGCGAACATCCGGCCGGTGCGGGCGAAGCCCGTCTGCACCTCGTCGGCGACGAACACGATGCCGTTGTCGCGGCAGAAGTCGGCCAGCTCCGGGAGGAACCCCTCGCCCGGGACGATGAACCCGCCCTCGCCCTGGATCGGCTCGATCAGCACGGCGGCCACGTTCTCCGCGCCGACCTGCTTGGTGATCTGGTCGATGGCCTGCGCGGCGGCCTCGCGCCCGCACTCCTGCGGGCCGGTGGGCCAGCGGAACGGGTAGGCCATCGGGATCCGGTGCACCTCGCCGGCGAACGGCCCGAACCCGTGCTTGTAGGGCATGTTCTTCGCGGTCAGCGCCATGGTGAGGTTGGTGCGCCCGTGGTAGGCGTGGTCGAACACCACGACGGCCTGGCGGCCGGTCGCGCTGCGGGCGATCTTGACCGCGTTCTCCACCGCCTCGGCGCCGCTGTTGAGCAGCACCGAGCGCTTCTCGTGCTCGCCGGGGGTGAGCCTGTTGAGGGCCTCGGCGACCTCCACGTACCCCTCGTAGGGGTTGACCATGAAGCAGGTGTGGGTGAAGCGCGAGAGCTGCTCGCCCGCGCGCTCGGCGACCCGCGGGTCGGCGTTGCCCACGTTGGTGACGGCGATGCCGGAACCGAAGTCGATCAGGGAGTTGCCGTCGATGTCCTCGACGATGCCCCCGCCCGCGCGCTGGACGTAGACCGGCAGGACGCTCCCCACGCCCTGGGCGACCGCCTTCTTCCGGCGCTCCTGGAGCGCCTGGGACTTGGGGCCGGGGATCTCGGTGACGATCCGCCGGGCCTGGGCGACATCGGTGCTGGCCATGGGTACCGTCCTCCCTCTCTGCTCGGCGGCGCGCCCCCGCGCGCCGGACGCTCGGGCGCCGGTCGGCGGGACCGGCGCGACGCCCCGACCCTACGGCCGCGCCGGGCGACCGGACCTCTCCCATCCGGATAAAATCACGGCACCCGATTGGCCATTCTGGAGAGACTTCAGAGAGGGGACGCCGTGCCTCCCACACTGGGCGCCGTCCTGCGCACCCCCCGTCTGGGCCTGCGGCTGCGCGCCGGCGGCCCAGACGCCGAGGTGCGGCCGGTGCGCTGGGTCGCCATCAGCGAGCTCACCGACCCCACCCCCTACCTGGAGGGCGGGGAGCTGGTGCTGACCACCGGCATCCGCTGGCCCGAAGGCGGGGGCGGTGCGGACGCGCTGGCCGCCTACACCCGGCGGCTGGCCGACAGCGGCGCCGCCGGGCTGGGGTTCGGCAGCGGGGTCGCGCACGAACGGGTTCCCCCGGCGCTGGTGGACGCGGCCGAGGAGGCCGGGCTGCCGCTGATCGAGGTGCCCCGGCCGACTCCGTTCATCGCGGTGGGCAAGGAGGTGTCCCGCCTGCTCGCCCAAGAGGAGTACGAGGGGCTGACGCGGGCGTTCGCGGCGCAGCGCAGGCTCACCCAGGCGGCGCTGCGCGGGGACCGCGCCGTCGTGGAGCGGTTGGGCGCGGAACTGGCCAAGGTCGCGTCACCGGCCCGGGCGGTGCCGGGCCGTGCCGGAGGCGGGGAGCCGTCCCGCTGGTGGGTGCTGCTGCTCGACCCGGACGGGCGCGCGCGGCACGCGGCCCCGGAGGGCGCCGCAGCGCGCGCGGGGGACCTGGGGGAAGAGGTGGCGCGGCTGCGCGCGGCCCGCCGCCCCTCGGGCGCGTCGGTGTCGTCGGAGGGGGAGAGCATCTCGCTCCAGCCGTTGGGCGTGGGCGGGCGCGTGCGCGGGTTCCTGGCGGTCGGGGCGTCGCACGGGCTCGGGGCCGATGAGCGCACGCTGGTGAGCGCCGCGGCGTCGCTGATGTCGCTGGAACTGGAGCACCGCGCCCCCGAGGAGGGGGAGCTGGCCGCCGGGGTGCTGGAGGCGCTCCTCGACGGGGAGCTGGATCTGGCGGAGGGGCGCGCGGAGCGCCTGCGCGGGGCGCTGCCCGAACCGCCGCTGGTGGTCGCCGTGGCCGAGGCGGCGCCCCTGGGCGGCGACGGGGACCTCACTCTGACGCACCTTCACCCGCCGCGCGGATGCCTGGCGGGACGGATCGGGGACAGGGCCGTACTGGTCGGCCCGAAGGCGGCGGCCCCGGGGGAGGCGCTGGCCGAGGCGGTGCAGGGGAGTGTCGGCGTCAGCCGCCCGTCGGACCTGGAAGGGCTCCCGGCGGCCCGCGCCGAGGCCGAGCGCGCGCTGGAGGCGGCGGCAGCCGAGGGCAGGGGAGTGGTCCGGGCGTCGGAGCTGCCGGGAGGGTTCCTCGGGCTGCTCGGAGGCCGGGCGGGAAGGCGCATGGCGGGCGACGTGCTGGCGCCGCTGCTGAAACAGCGGTCGGCGGACGACCTGGTCGCGTCCCTGCGCGGCTACCTGGCCGCCTCGGGGAAGTGGGACGCCGCAGCGGAGCGGTTGGGCATCCACCGCCACACACTGCGGTACCGGATCAACCGCATCCGCAAGCTCCTCCCGGGGGAGCTGTCGGACCCGGACTACAGGACCGAGCTGTGGATCGCCCTGAGGCTGCTGGAGGAGGAGCCCCCAGGGGAGAGGTGACACGCAGGGGGGAGACAGGAGGGAACCAGGGGGAGGAGGTCCCCCCGGCTCAGCTGGTACCCCGCTCATGGGCTCCGGCCGGGCGGTGGGCCGGTGCGGCGTGGGGTGGATGGCGGCGACGACGGGACCAGCTGGTACCCCGCTCATGGGCTCTGGCCGGGCGGTGGGCTGCCGGGGTGTGGGGTGGTGGGCGGCGACGACGAAGGTCAGCGGCCCTACCTGCGGATCGGTCGGC
>NZ_JAQFWP010000063.1 GCF_027706745.1 Nocardiopsis suaedae
CGGGGCACCGGCTGGTGCCGTCGTTGCTGCCGGTCACCTTGCATTCCGACGCCCGCCGCCCGGCCGGGGAGCATGAGCGGGGCACCGGCCGAGCCGCCCACCGACCCGGACCGCGAGAAGCCCGCCGGACGGCATGTCGACCATGGTCGCGTCCTCTCCTCGGCCCGGGGCGGTCCGGTCGGTGGCCCGGTCGGCGATCGCGGCGCGGGGCGGATGGGTTCGGCCAGGTCCTCGCGGATCCGCTCTGCCGCGGGCACAGCGCGCTCAGTCGCGCGACGTGGAGGCCTCCATCCATGCCTGCGTCCGCTCGCGCACGTCGGCGTCGGTCACCGTGACCGTCTTCCTGCCCTGCTTGCCGCCCTGCAGGCGGACCTCCGGGCCGCGGCCGCCCGGGAGGAAGGCACTGTGGAACGCGAAGGAGAAGAGCCGCCACTCCCTGCGCTCCGGGTCCTCGACGAACCGGAACCACAGCGGTGAGGCGCGGCGCAGGTCCTCGCCGCCGTCGTAGGCGTTGACGACGTTTCCCTCCTTGAACACGACCGGGAGCCCGAGCGCCCCCAGCGGGAAGCGTGTGTCGTCGCCGTGTACGACCTCTTCGTACTCAGCGGTCTTGATGAAGGGGTCGTACCTGGCCTCTGTCGACCGGTTCGGACGCGGCGCCCGGAAGTGGCGGTACAACTCCCCGGCCTCGGCGGCCGCCTCGCGCCAGGTGCCGCCGCTCGGCTCGCCCAGCGCCGCGATGGTCGCCCCCTCCCCGAGCACGGGGTACCTCGGAGTGCCGCCGGTGCGCCCGTTCGCCTCGGGCAGGTAGTTCTTCGCGCACTCGGCCAGGGCGCCATCCGACACGGGGAGGTGGCCAAGGGCCCGGTAGTGGTCGATCCCCGGGGTGTCGGCGGAATGCTGCTGCCAGACCTTGGGCAGGGGGCCGTCCTGGTGGATCAGGCGCACGCCCCCGAACCCCTTCCGTGTGCGGGCACCGAACCCGCCGTAGGTGCACGCCAGCCACAGGCCCGCCATCGTCAGCGCGTCGGCGCGCTCGTCTCCGGAGAAGCCCACCTTGAGCGTGAAGGTGCCGCCGGGTTTGACGTAGGGACGCGTGTTGGAGAACTTCTTGGTCTCGCGGTTGTAGACGACGTGGCCCTGCCCGAGCAGGTAGGCGATCCATTTCCCGTCGTCGTCGGAGAGCGGCAGCGTCCCCGCGGCGCCCCGGTAAGTGTCCCTCGGCTGTGCGCTCAGGCGGAGCCGCACCGGGCACTTGCGCTCCGTGCTCCCGAAGACCGCCTGTTCGAGACGCGCCAGCCCTTTGACGTCGTCGCCGAACCGCGTCCCGGCCAGCGCGCGAAACCAGTACCGCATCGGGCCCTTGATGGACGCCACCCGCAGCCCTGTCGCGGTGTCGTCATGGTTGAACAGGGGCGTCGTGACCTTCAGCCCGAACGTCGTCCACGCCATCGGTGCCGCCCTCCTTTCTCAGACGTCTCGTCTGCGCCGTCGTCGTCTCCGCGTCTCTGCTCAGCGCTCCGAGCGCCAACGCTGATGGGACAGGGGCGCGGTGACCGGCTTGTCGTCCCAGAGGATCTGCGAGAAGACCCCGGCCGCCAGGCAGACCGAGGTGGCCAGCGCCAGGATCGCCGCGGGACTGCCCGGCCGCCTGGGCGGTTCCGCCGCCGGAAAGGCCTCCGTCGAGGCCCCGGAGGAGGGGGCGGCCGCGTCCCCGGTCCACGCGGTGCGCAGCCGGTCCCCGTCCTCGGAGAAGACCGGGGCGACGAGCACCATCCCCAGCAGCGCCACCAGAAAGGCGTGGGCCAGCCCCGTCCCCGTGGCCAGGGCGGCGCGGGCGACGACCCGCCCGCGGACCCGCGTCCGGCCGCCGCCTTCGGGCACTTGGCCGGAGTTGTGGTTGCGGACCTGGGTGAGCAGGTAGCCGAACGGCGCGGCGGCGATGAGCAGGGCCGTCCCGGCACTCGCCCACCCGAGGGAGAGCCCCGTCCACCAGTCGGGGTGGAAGGCGACCAGCACGATCAGCCCGACCACGGCGGCAGCGGGGAAGCGCAGCATCAGGGGCATCGCCCACCGGCGTCCGTAGGCGAGCGTTCCCGCCCCGATCACCGTGTAGGCCGCCCCCGCGAACGCGGCGGCGAGGTACCAGGAGCCCAGTGCTCCGGACGCGAGGGCCGCGACGGCGGCCGAGACCAGTGCCAGGAGGGCCGTGCCGAGTACGGCGCCGAACAGCAGCGCCTGCCCCTTCGCGCGCCAGGCGCCCGGCCTGCCCACGACCGCGGCCCAGGCCTCGACGACCGCGAACCGGGGCAGCAGGTGGTGCTCGACGGCGTCCTCCGTGACGGCCCGGTCTGCGGGCAGCCCGGTGGGGACGGCAAGGGTGGCGCCGCCCCGCCCACCCTGCTCGCACTGCGCGAGGTCGGCGAGAACGAGCGGACGCCCGTCGAACCCCGAGGCGAAGGCCAGCGCGCGCACCTCCTCTTCGACGGCGAACGGCGGCGCATGGTCGAACAGCGGCACGGACTGGTACCCGCCCAGGTGCGCGCGCCACGCCTCGCGCGCCTCGCGCGCGCGGCGGATCAGTTCGACCCCGGTGTCGTAGCCGAAGACCCGCCCCAGAGCGCTCGTCGACGCCCAGGACGGCTCCCACAGGCCGAGGTCCCGGAACGGTTCGGCCAGGACGAGGAAGCGCATACGGGCGATGAGCGGCTCCCACCGGCGGATCCGGTGCGCCCCCGCCGAGTCCCCCTGGGCGTACTCCCAGAGCGCGTCCACGGTTCCCGCCAGGACACACCACACGGACGGCCCCTGGGCCTCGGCCTCCTCCTCCGTGAGGTCCGGCCGGACTCGAAGCACGCGCGGAAGCCACGCGATGAACGCTTCCGGCCGGTGGACGAGGACGCGGGCGGTGTGCGGCTGCTCCTCCCAGAGGCGGAAGAGGCCCTCACCGGCCTGCCGGTAGCCGATCCCCTCGTCCTGCTGCGCCCTGTCGACCTGGAGCACGGCCTCCCGCAGCTCCTCCCCCGCCAGGGCGGCGGCGTCGTTGCCGGATGCCGCACCGCCCCGGCCGGCGCCGTCGCGTCCGGCGTCGGCCACGGCCCCAAGGCCGGTGGTGAGGCGCTCCGCCAGGGCGACGAGCATCGACGGCAGCGAAGGCCCAAGCGCGGCACGGTCCCCGTGCTCGGGGTGCGTTTCGCTCACGGCTCTTTCGTCGCCTCAGGGAGCATTTCGTTCAGCGCATACCCGAACGGGGTCAGGCGCCACTCCCGCTTGTCGCTGTCGAAGTCGTAGGCGAAACCCTGCAAGGGCTTCCCGTCGGGCGGCTCCGTCCTGAAGACCCCGTCCCCTCGTTCGACGCCCTTGAACTGGCGTTCCAGGAACTCCCTGTGGAACGACCGCAGCGGCATTTCGACCGCGCTGCCGGAGCTGAGCTCGTGTACGGCGTACGCCTTCACCATTCGGGGGCCGAGGATGCTGCGCAGTGCCTCGGCCATTCCGAGGACGAACGGCAGTGCGCCCTTGAAGCCGCCGGAGGTGTGGAAGCGGACCACGCGCTCACCGGCACCGTGCGCCCTGGCCCGCTCGACCATGCGGCGCACGCCCCGCCCCACACCGCCGAGGTCGCGCATGGCCTCGATGAAGCCCGCCGTGTCCCGAGCATCGAGTCCCGGGACGCGGACGATGACGATCGCGCCGTCGAGGGAGGCCACGGCGTCGGACGGGTCGTGCAGGTAGTGGACGCGCCCCAGGTCGCCGCCGGCCATGGCGGCGGCGTTGACCAGGGCGGCCCGCAGCCCGGGGCCGGTGTCGCTGGCGATGAGCACCGCCGTGTCCTGCGAGGGAAGGGCGCATGTGCCCGGGCCGGGTCCGTCGGCCGGGCGCCCCAGGTAGGCCGCCAGCGCGGACAGTTCGGCGCTCAGGCCCGGCTTCCACTCCTCCACGCGCACCTCGCGCAGGAGCGCGGTGAATTCGGTGTGGGCCTCCTCCCCCTTCTTCACGGCCCGGGCCACCCGCTCGGCCTGCCGGTCCCGGTCGCCGGAGTCCTCCGCGTCGCGCAGCCGCTTCCTCCGGGCATGGAGGCTCTCGGCGACCTCCCGGTCCAACCGGTGCCGCTCGGCCATCGCGGCCGGTTCCGCCCTGAGGTTGCCGAACAGGCTGAGGCCCACGCTGACGATGTGCACGGTCCCGGTGGCCGTCACGTGCGCTTCCCCTTCTTCGTCCCCTTGCCCGCCCCGGCCGGCCCCCCGGTGGAGGGGGCGGATGCCGGTCGGCACATGAAGTAGCCGTATCCGGCGGTGGTCCGGCCGCCGACGCCGCTCTCGTCCCCGGCGCGCTCCAGCCACTCGGCGGCGGTCCGCAGAGCGTCCTCGTCGTCGCCGAGCAGGTCCACGTGGAACGTGCCGCTGACCGACAGGAAGGGCACGGGGACCGGGTTGTGGTGCTCGGCGGGCGGGCGCGGTGCCGCGGGGCCACCGCCGGGCATGGTGTCGGTGTAGTAGGGCTGCTGGTGCGGGGTGATGACGTCGTCGTACACCCGCACCCCCTTCTCTCCGGGAAGGGCGTCCAGGAAGCGGACGGCTCCCCTCCCCTGGGGGCTTTCGCCGTCGGTGGCGGGGGACTCGCCGGGGCGGGGGCCGCCGAGGATCCGGCGGACCTTCTCGCGGAACGCGGAGATCCGCTCCGTCCGCTCCTCCGCCTCCGCCTTCCGCGCCTTCAGCTCCTCCTCCAGTTCCTTCTCCACGACGCGGGCGCCCTCGGCCGCCACGCCCTTGAGAGTCGAGGCGGGGATCACCGGCCACCCGTAGGTGCCGTGCATCGCCAGGCCGCTCTCCTGCTCGCCGTACTGCAGGCCCAGGCCGGTGACGATGCGCCACTCGGGCACCAGTTCCAGCCGTTCGGCGTAGCGCCGGGGCGTCTCCCCTGCCTTCCAGCGCTCGACGAAGGCGTGCCGACGTGCCAGAGCGCCCTTGAGCAGCTCCGCGTTGCCCTGCCCGAGCCCTGATTCGGCCGCCCACCGGTTGAGCAGCCCGCGCGCCTCGGCGACCTTGAGCTTCTGGTCCTCGTGCTCCTTCTCGAACGCCAAGCGCTGGAGGAGGACCAGGGCGTTGGCGCCCTTGTCGACGTCGCCCCCGCCATCCTTGAGGACGGTGGAGGGGCGGCCCTTCTTGCGATTCTCATCGACGGGGATGCGGCGCTCGACCTGCACCCGGGCGCCCAGCGGGCCGTACGCGCGGAACGGGTGGACCGTCTCGTCGTCCGGGTCGCCTCCCGCGCCCGGGGCGCGCTTATCTCTGGGCATTGTCGCTTCCCTCCCCGGTTCCCTCGTCGGAGCGGTCCCACAACGCGTCGGACAGCCGGGAGAGCCAGATGGCCAGGGCGTCGATCTCCGCCGAAGCGCGCGCGTACTCGATGGGGGTGGCGCCGGCCAGGTGCCTCAGGCACTCCTGCCGGGTCATGGTGTCCCCCGCCTTGCCGAGGATCCGCCTGTCCGCGAGGCGCTGGGCGATCTTGTCGGCGAGAAGGCCGTAAGCCTGCTGCAGCTTGTCCTTGGAATCGTTGGCGCGGGCGCAGATGAACGCGTAGGTCGCGGCCAGTCCTCCGCCTCTGAGGCGCGAGGGGAGCTGCCGCATGCGGGTGCGGACCTCCTTGGTCACCTTCTGCGGAAGGATCTCGTAGGCGGTGGCCGCCAGTTCCTGGTCGATGCGCACGGCTCCGCTCATACGGCGTCCGCCTCCCCCTTGACCAGGTGGGCCCACACCAGGCCCTTGCCCAGGGTCTCGTCGCCGCCGACCTGCAGGACCCGGCCGTCGAGCAGTTCGTCGACCCGGTCGGCCAGGCCGCTGGAGGCGGCGCCGTCGTCGCGCAGGGTCAGCACCGACACGAGCAGCGTCTCGGCGGGCAGGTACTCGCTCGTGAAGGGGCCGTTGGCGACGGTCTTGTTCTCCGCGTTCAGCTGCACGCGCACCGACAGTTCGGTGCACTCCCTGAGGAGCTGGCCCATGACCGTCTCGTCCACCACGATGAGGTCCTCGCGCAGCTTGCCCGCGAAAGGCGCGAAGAACGGCTCGTCGCCGATGCCCTCGCGGGCGATGAGGTCGGCCCACTCGGCCACCGGGTCGGATTCGCCCTTCTTGGCGCCGCGCACCGGCACCACGCACGGACCGAGCACCTGCCGGGCGTCCGCCCACTTGTCCTTGGCGCAGACGCCGCCGCCGTCGGGGACGGCGGGGAAGGGGCGGGTGCCGCGGTCGTCGCGGACGCGGGCGTGCTTGCGGGCCAGGCGGCTGAGCGCCAGGGCCGAGGTGGCCCAGGCGAAGGTGTCCTTCAGGGTCGGCACGGGGACGGCGAGGAGCTGGGCGTCGCCCACCACCAGGCGTCCCGCGTTGCCGTTGATGCCGGGGCCGTCGTCGCCGCCGGAGGTGGCGCGGCCGAAGAGCTCGTCCAGGAGGGTCCCGCCGTCGGCGGCGCCGTCTCGCCGGTCCCCCCACCCGGCGTCGTAGGCGGCCTGCCGGAGCGCGCCCTTGAGGCTCTGACCCCACACGAGGGGGTGGCCGGTCGCCGCCTCGCGCTGGATGGGCAGGTCGACCGAGCCGTCGGCCTCGGCTCCCCCGGCGTGCAGGGGCGATTCGGTGTACAGGTAGAGCAGATAGGTTCTCACGACCACACTCCGGTCAGGACGACTCCGAAACCCGCGGTGTCCATGCGCTCCCGTGCGGGCGGGCCGAGCGCGCGGGCGTGGTGCTCGGCGGCCCAGGCGGCGGCCTCCTCCTCGCCGGGGAAGCGCAGCAGGTAGAGCGATCCGGGCGGGACGGCCCAGGCGAGCACCCGCGTGTTCCAGAACCCCTCGTCCCCGGCCTTGGGCGAGGCGGAGGCGACCGCCAGGGGGTCGCCCACCACGGCCGAGACGAGTTCGGCCCCTGGGGGCGGTTCGGGGTGCCATCCCCGGGGCCACAGGGCCGGGGTGGCGACGTAGAGGAGGACGCGCCCGCCGGGGAAGCGCGCGGGGGCCCGGGGCCAGTCGGCGCCCGGGGCCGGGTCGACGTCGGCCATGCGGGCCAGCCCGCCGAACTGGACCGGGTCGGGCGGGCCGATGTCGACCTGGCGCTGCTGCCGGGGCTCGGGGGTCACGTGCGCGGCGAAGGCCCATCCCTGCCGCAGGCGCATGTGCGTGGTGCGGTAGAGCATCCCGGTGCGGACGGTGCGTGTGCGCGGGTCCAGCTCGATGCCGGTGCGCGGCTCGGGGACGACCGGGTCGTCGACCGCGTCGAGGACGTCATAGGAGGCGACGCTCCCGGGGGCGACCAGGGCGCCGTGGAGGTAGTCCTGGAGGGTCCCTCCGGAGAGGAGCGCATCGCAGGGCGCGGTCTTCTTGTCCTCGTCCTCCACGTCGTCGGGGAGGGCGGGCAGACGCAGGCCGCCGATGCCGCCCGCCTCGGCGGTGCTGTGGAGGTCGGTCACGGGTACCGCTCCGGCCCCGCCGGGCCCCGATCCGGGCTGCGCATCGGGGCCTCCTGGCAGGAACATGCGCCAGACCTTCGTGCGCACCGGGTCGGTATGCAGGTCATGGGGGGCGGGGAAGTAGGGCCGCCAACCGTCGCCCGTCCGCCGTACGAGGACGGGGCCGCGCACGCTCTGCGGGTCCTCACCTCCCAGGGCGGCGGCCAGGGCCCCGGCGATCGTGGAGGGCCACGGGCGCACGCTGTGGGCGATGCCTCCGGTCCCGGCGTCGAAGGAGCGCCCGTCCCGCACTTGGACGGTGTCGTGGGGCTGCACCACCAGCCAGCGGTCGGTCACGGGCGGGCGGGGTGTCCGTGCGTTCACAGCACCTCCTGGCGGAGGAAGACGGCCACACGCACGGCGTCCTCGTCGAGCAGGCGCCCTTCGGGCGCCAAGCGCGCGAGGGCCGCGACGGCGTCGTGCGCGAATGCGCGTTTCAGCTTCTCGTCGTCCTTTGGGGCGGCTTCTGGGGGAGCGCTGCCGCCGGGTGGCGGGGCGACGGTGGTGTGGCGCCGGATGAGGCGGCGCATTTCGGCTTCGGCGACCCCGCGCGGCAGCGGCCGGTGATCTTCCCCGGCGCCGTCGGCACCCCCGTCCAGGTGGGTCCGCTCGGCGATGAGGTCGGCCAAGAGGCGGGGCGAGAGGCGGATGCGGGCGCTGTCGCCCCGCGGCATGAAGACCCGCAGCGCCTCCTCGGGCGGGGCGCCGTCCGCCCAGCCGACGACGCATTCGGCGTGCGCGCCGCTGTTGCGGATGTAACCGATGCCCAGGCCGTGCTTGCCCTCCCTTCGCTTGGCCTCCGCGAGGAGTTCGTGCGCGCGGTGCAGGGCCTCGCGGAGCGAGGAGTCGTGGTGGAAGAAGAGCAGCCCGGTGCTGGCGGTGGGCAGCGGGGCGCGGACGGTGTCGTGGCAGGCGCGCGCCACGCCGAGGGCCTGGGCGGCGGGGACGAGCGCCAAGAGGTCGTCGCCCCCGGCGTAGACGACGGTGCCGAGGGCCTTCTCGACGGCGGAGCGCTGCTCTGCGGCGACCTCGGACAACTCGCGGGAGATCCGGCCGTGCTCCTCCGCCGTGACCTCCAGCGGTCCGCCGTCCTGGCCACGGCCCCTGCCGGACAGGAAGCGGCCCATGGAGTCGAGGTCCTGGACGAGCACGGCCAGGTGCGGAGACGGCGGCGCCAGCCCGGCCTGCTCGCCCGCCTGCGCCAAGGCCTTGGACGCCATCGCGCCCAGCCCGACCGCCTCCTCGAACAGCTCGGGCAGGCCGGATTCCCCGTCCTCTCCGGCCTCTCCGTCGTCGCCCTTGAGACCGAAGCGGTGCGCGAGCGCGTCGAGGTGCCACACCCCCGGGTAGACCCACTGCGCGCCCCGCCCGCGGAACCAGTCGGCGGCCGGGTCGCCGCCGCCGGCCCCCGTGACCTCCTCGGGGAACCCCGGTAGCGCCGCTTCGGAGATGTCCTGCCTGTCGACCTGGTCGACGCAGTCCTTGAGGTCCCTGACCGCCTCCGCGATCCCGGGCCGGTCCCAGTGGCGCAGGACCGCGGCGCGGTAGTGGGCCGACGCGATCCCCTTGGTAGAGGGGAACCCCTTCTGCTCGCCGCCGCCGCGCCTGTGCCAGAGACGCTTGACCCAGCTCGGGACGGAGAGGTCCTCGCCGCGCATGTGCTCGGGGGCGCGCTGAGGGGGCGGTACCGACCGCCAACGGGGCGAAAGCGTGCACAGCGGCCGGGAGGCGTCGAGGGGCTGGGCGAAGTCGCGGATGTTCTTGCGCCCGGCGAGCAGCCGCTGGGCCCGGCGCCACTGGGCGGCATGGTCACCGGCCTCCGCGGGAACGCTCACCCACTGGACGACGGGCCAGCCGGGGGTGTCCAGCTCTCCCCGGGCGCGCCTGCCGTCGTCCTCTCCGAAGACCTGCCCGACCCAGTGGGCCCACATCCCGTCGAGGTGGTCGCGCACCTGCTCGGCGGCCCGGGGTCCCGTCCCTGCCGCGACACGGGCGACGATGCGGTTGGGCATCCCGTCCTCGGCCCCGCGGGCGCGCCCTTCGACCGGGAAGACGATGCGGGCGTCCAGGCGGTCGTCCGCGAGCAGGCACTCGACACCGGCGGCGGCGAGCCCGGCGATGATCTGACTCCCCGACCGGAGGTCGGTGGTGGTGCGGGATTCCTCGATGTAGCGCTGCACCCCCGCCAGGGCGACGACGACGAGGTCACGTCCGGTCATGGGCGGTCCGCCAGGGAACACCTGCGAACCTCCCGCCCGGGAGGGGTCTGTGTGGGGGGCATGTTCTCTTTTCGGCGTGCGCTGTCGGTGCCTGCTCTCCGTCCACGGTCCGGCGGGCACGGCGGCGACGACCACCGGCCCGCCCGCACCGGAGGAGCCAAACGCTAGCAACCCGGCCCCCTCCACCCCGCCGGTTCTTTCACGAGTGGCCGGATGTGGCAGTCGCTCCTGTGAAGCCGGGAGGAAGGCGTCCTCCGATCGGCGCCGCTCCGCGCGCCCACGGAGTCGCCCGACGGTCCCCTCCGCCGCGTCCTCGCCCCTTTCCCCCCACGTGAACAGGACGGGCTCAATGCCGGCGACCGACTGACGCGTGGAGCCCCGGGGGCCGCACCGAGTCCGGAATTCTTGCCCGGCGGTCCGCCGAAAGTCCGGATCCGGCCGGGAGGGCTCATCCGTCCCGAGGGGGACCTCCGGTCCCTATCCTGGTGGACATCCCGCCCGCTGCCCCGCCCCCGCACCGGAAAGGCCCCCATGCCCCAGCTCGCGCTCGCCATGGACTTCCTCAGCCAGTACGCGGCACTGGAGAAAAGGGTGCGCGAGGCGGTCAACGCGGCGCTGCGCAAGTTCTCCGACACCTATTTCGCCGGCGGGCACCTGGAACGCCCCCACGAGGCGATGGACCCGCGGTGGCGGACACTGCGGATCACCCTCGGATACCGCGGTGTCGTCCTGGCGCCCGGGGACGGGGACATGTTCCTGCTCGTGGCCGTCCTCCCGCACGACGACGCCTACCAGTACTGCAAAAGGCGGCGCGCTTCGGTCAACCAGGCGTTCGGCGTACTGGAGTTCCGCGACGAGGCGAATCTGGAGACGGTCGGGGCCGCCCTGCGGCCGACCGCCGAAGGCGCGGAGAAGCGGCTGTTCGACCACGTCGCCGACAAGCACCTCGCCCAACTCGGGATCGACGCCCACACGCAGCGCATCGTGCGCCTGCTGCCCGACGAGACCCACCTGGACGCGCTCCAGCCCATGCTCCCGGCCGCCCAGCACAACGCCCTCGTCGCCCTGGCCTCGGGGATGACCGTGGAGGAGGCGTGGGCCGAACTCAGCAAGGACCTGGTCGAGGAGGTCGCGCCCTCCGACATCGACCCCGAGGACCTGACCGCGGCCATCCGCCGCACCCCGCAGCGGGCCGTCTTCGTGGAGGGGCCCGAGGAGCTGCAGGACATCCTCGACCATCCCTTCGACGCCTGGCGTACGTTCCTCCACCCGCGGCAGAAGCGGATCGCCTACAAGGAGGGCTACGGCGGCCCGGCCATGGTCACCGGCGGCGCGGGGACCGGGAAGACGGTCACGGCCGTGCACCGCACGGCCCACCTCGCCGCCCGGGTGCACGCCTCCGGACAGGAGGCGGGCGACAGCGGCACGGGGGAGCCGCCGATCCTGCTGACCACGTTCACCAAGACCCTCGATGCCGCGCTCCGCGCCCAGATCGACCTGCTCGCCGGCGCCTCCGAGGAACGCCGCCTGGTCGACGTGCGCAACCTCGACAAGATCGCCCACCAGGTCGTGCGCGAGGAGACGGGCGCCATGCCCGCGCTCCCGCGGACACGCGAGCTCATGGACCTGTGGGACGGCTTCGCCGAGGAGACCGGCTTCAGCGGCCGCTTCCTCCTCGACGAGTGGGAGCACGTCATCCTGGCGCAGGAGCTCACCACCGAGAAGGAGTACCTCAAGGCCCGGCGGCGCGGCAGGGGCGGGCGGCTGGGCGAGGGGCACCGCAAGGCGATCTGGTCCGCCGTCCTGGGGGCCACGGACCGGATGCGGGCCCAGGGCCAGTGGACGTTCACCCAACTGGCCTCCGAGGCCGCGGCGGTCCTCGCCCGTAAGGGGCGGCACCTGTACCGCCACGTCGTCGTCGATGAATCGCAGGACCTCCACCCTGCGAAGTGGCGCCTGGTCCGGGCGCTGGTCCCCGAGGGCCCCGACGACCTCTTCATCGCCGGGGACCCGCACCAGCGCATCTACGACCACCGCGTCTCCCTGGCGGCCGTCGGCATCAACGTCCGAGGCCGCAGCCGCAAGCTGAACGTCAACTACCGCAGCACGCAGGAGATCCTGTCGTGGGCCGTCCCCCTCCTCGGCACCTCCCCCGTCGAAGGGCTCGACGGCCTCCAGGACCGGCTCGACGGCTATTCCTCTCCCCTGCACGGACGCACGCCGGTCGTGCAGGCCTTCCCCTCCCGGGACGAGGAACTGTCGGCGCTGGCCGACAGGGTGACGGCATGGACGGCCGAAGGGGTCGAGGCCGACGCCATCGGTGTGGCCGCGCGGACCGACGCCCTTGCACGCGAAGCGGCCGCAGCACTCCGCACCCGCTCCATCGCCACGTGCGGGCTCGCCGAGAACAGCGGCGTGCGCGTCGGAACGATGCACTCGATGAAGGGGCTGGAGTTCCGGTGCACCGCCGTCGTCGGGGCCGACGCGGAGCATCTCCCCTACGAGCCCCACCTGGTCCCGGCCGACGAGGACCCCGTCGCCCACGCGCACGACGTCCAGAAGGAGCGCAATCTCGCGTTCGTGGCGTGCACGCGGGCCCGCGACTCCCTGTACGTCTCCTACACCGGCGAGCCGAGCCGGTTCCTTTCCCGCTGACCGGCCGTCAGCACAGGGAAGACCGCTTTCCCGCTGAGCGGCCCCTCCCACGACCAGTCACACCGACGAGAGCCCGGAGCATGAAGGCCTACGAAACCGCATTCCAGAAGATGGTCGAGGGGACCAAGCAGTTCCAGATCCCGCTGTACCAGCGGCCGTACTCCTGGGGGAAGGACGAGCTCTCCCGCCTGTGGGAGGACCTGCTCGAACAGATCGAGAACGACCGTGCGGCGCCGGCGGGCAGCGCCACGACGCACTTCCTCGGCTCGGTCGTCATGGCCCCGGGCGCATCCGCCGCCAGTGACATGACCCGGTGGCTGGTGATCGACGGGCAGCAGCGGCTGACGAGCCTGACCCTGGCGCTCGCGGCCGTCCGGGACCGCCTGCGCGACCTCGGCGACGGCGGGGACGAGGAGTCCGACGCCCACCAGAACGCCGACCGGATCCACGACACCTACCTGGTCAACCGGTACAAGAAGCGCGACGACAAGTTCCGCCTCCTGCCCACCCAGGTCGACCGCGCCGTGTTCAAGGCGGTCGTCGACGGCCGCCCCAAGAACGGCGACACCGACGGCGTCGAAGGCGCCCACCACTTCTTCCTCCAGAAGATGGCCACGTACTCCGAGGACGAGCTCCTCGAGGTCGAGGCGGCCGTCGGGCGCCGGCTGAGCCTCGTGGAGATCCAGGCGGACTCCGGCGACAACGTGTTCCGGATCTTCGAGTCCCTCAACGACACGGGCAAGGGGCTCAGCCAGAGCGACCTCCTGCGCAACTACGTCTTCATGCTCCTTCCCGAGACGGGTGAGGAGGTCTACGACGAGGTGTGGTCGCCCATGCAGGACGAGCTGGGCCCAGAGCACCTGGAGACCCTGGCCTGGCTCGACCTCGTGCTGCGCGGGGATGAACGCGCAAAACAGAGCGAGGTCTACTACGGGCAGCAGAAGCGGCTGAAGGAGGTCGCCGAACGCGGCGGCGAGGCCGCGGTCCGTACGGAGCTCGAACAGCTGTGGCGCCTCGGCCAGCTGCTGCTGCGCGTGGTCGAGCCCGCCCATGAGGACGACCCCGAGCTGCGCGCGGCGCTGGCCAGGCTGGTCGCGTGGGGCAACACGATCTACCGCGCGCTGGCCCTGCGCCTGCTCCAGCTCCGTGACCAGGACCACGCCTCCACCGAAGAGGTCGTGCGCGCGCTCTCCTACGTGGAGAGCTATCTGGTCCGGCGGCTCTTCGCCGGCATCCAGTCCCAAGGGCTCAACCGGATCATGATGTCCTCACCCGCCGCGGTCCAGACGGGCGTGCCGGTGGACGAGTCCGTTCACCGCTACCTGTCGCTCCCGCGGCACCGCTGGCCCTCGGACCGTGCGCTGCGCTCGGCGATCGCCACGCGCAACTTCTACTGGACGGGCCGTGCCCCGCAGAGGACGTTCGTCCTCCGTCGGCTCGAAGAGAGCTACTGCGGGGACGAGCCCGTCGACTTCCGCAAGGCCAAGCTGTCGATCGAGCACGTGATGCCCCAGTCGCTCACGCCCCACTGGGGCGAGGTCCTCGCGGGTCAGGCCGACGACGATGAAACGCCCGCCGAACTCCACGCGCGGCTGCTGCACACCCTCGGCAACCTGACCCTCACCTCGCAGAACTCCCGCCTGTCCAACCACCTGTTCGAGCGCAAGCAGCAGATCCTCGACCGCAGCGCTCTGGAGATGAACCGCGAGATCGCGGACGCGGACAGTTGGGGCCGCCCGGAGATCGAGAGGCGTTCGGAGCGCCTCGCGGACAGGGCGATCGCCCTGTGGCCGGCGCCGCTCCCCGCGGAGGAGGGCGAGGAGGGCCCCGAACTGATCGGAGAGCCGACCCGGGCCGCCCTGGCCGCGATCCCCTCCGGCGGTTGGACGTCCTACCGGGATGTCGGCCAGCTGGTCGGGGCCAAGGCGGCGACCATCGCCTCCCTCCTGCGGCAGGGGGCGGGACTGCCCAATGCGCACCGCGTCCTGGCGACCGACGGTGTGCCCGCGACGGCGGAGGCCGAGCAGGCGCTGGCCGCGGAGGGGGTCGCCTTCACCGGCACCGGCGCGGCCGCCCCGGACCGGCGCCTGTCGGCGGCGACGCTCGCCACGCTCACCGGCATGGAGGTGAACGAGCGCGTCGAGCAGGAGCAGATGTTCCTCGACCAGCTCGCCGCCCACCTGTCCGCCGACGAAGCGCAGGCCGTCACCGGGCTGATGGAGACCTGGGAGAGGCTGGGCGGCGTCCTGGACTACCGGACCTCATCGAACCAGGCCGTCAGCTGCCGCCTCTTCGCCTGGGAGCGGTCGACCTCACCGGATATCCGCTGGCCCCTGGTGACCTACCCCCAGTACGGCAACATCGAGGTGGTCTTCCAGTACCTGCGCACGCGGCCGCCGTTCGATGATGCGGACCTGCGCCTGGAGCTCTTGAAGCGCCTGAACCAGGTGCCCGGTATCGAGCTGCCGGAAGCGGCTCTGGAACGGCGTCCGAGCTTTCCCGTCTCGGCGCTCACGGGCGAGAGCCAGGAGATCGTCCGCGAGACGCTGGAGTGGTTCCTCGGCCACTGCAGGGAGTGGCTCGCCGAACGCAGGTAGCCGTAAGGCCGCCGTCTGTCGGGGCGGGAGGCGTGCGCCTCCCGCCCCTTGCCGCTTCGGGTCAGGTCAGACCTTGCGCCATTCGGGGACCCAGGTGCCGTCCTCGTCGACCGTGTAGTCGCCGAACAGGGACGGGGCCTCCTCGCGGACCGCTGCGGCGATCTTGCCGAACAGCAGGCGGATCTCCTCCTCCGCGCCGGGGGCCGTGCGGGCCTCGATGGCGTGGCGCAGGGTGCGCACGTTCGCCGTCCAGACCAGGCCGGTGGCCACGCCCTCGGGGGCGAAGCGGCGCATGAACGACGTCTTGTGCTTCTTGTCGGCGAACTTCTTGCCCTCTTCGTCGAGCTCGAAGTGGTCGGCCATCCAGAGCTGGAACTCCTCCATGCGCCGCAGCATGTCGGTGGCGCGCTCCATCAGCTCCGGGTCGTCCTGGGCCCACTCAGGGAACCAGAACGGCAGGTCCGTCAGGCGCACGAAGCGCAGCGACTCCTGGGAGACCGCCACGCCGGGCCGGTGCCGGATCAGCTCGTGGGTCAGGACGCGGCTCACGTTGTGCAGCACGAAGCTGAAGCTCACGTGCTCCAGCACCGACCCGTGCAGGCTGCGCAGGATGTTGCTCAGGTAGGCGTCCTGGTCGGTGCGCACCCGCGTCACGTTCGGGTTCAGGCCCGGCTCCCAGGAGCGGTAGCACAGGCGCCCGGCGAACTCGGCCAGGTTCTGCGGGTCGTTCAGGTGGGCGTCGAGCTCGCCCCGGTCGAACCGCTCCAGCCACTTCTCCCCGCCGACGTCGGCGAGGTAGCTCGCCACCTCGCCGTAGTCCAGCTGCGGCTTGGCGACCAGGTGGACCTCGGGCTCGACCTGCTTCATCGTGCTCCCCCTCGACGAACGCTCGCGCCGCGGGGACCGCCTCGCCCCCGGGCCGCATCGACCCTACCGGGACCTGGCGGGGGGCGGGGACGGACGGGCGGGGAGTGGCGGAGGGCGGACGGTGCCGCTCCGGCACGGGCCGGAGCGGCGTGCCTCACTCCTGCGTGCCGCCTCCCGGCAGGTGCGGCGCCAGCGCCTCGGGGCCCGCGAACGCCCCTCCCTGCGGGCCGCCGTGCCAGAACGGGTCGTCGTCCGGGAACTCCCCGGAGTACACCGCCGCGTCGTCCACCGGCCGGTAGCCCAGCTCGTTCTCCCCCGCCGTCAGGTCCCAGAACCGGCGCGCATTGGCCGACACCGCATAGGCCGCGACGAAGTTCACGTTGTCCGCCGTCAGCGCCGCCTTCACGAAGCCGACGCAGTCACGCGGGCTGAGCCACGTCGCCAGGTGCCGCGTCTCGGTGGGCTGCTCCTCCAGGGAGCCGATCCGCAGCGCCACCACCTGCATGCCGTAGGTGTCGGCGTACAGCTGCCCCAGCGCCTCGGCCGCCACCTTGGTCACGCCGTAGAAGCCGTCCGGGCGGGGCGGCTCGTCGGGGAACACGTGGTGGTGGATCGGGTAGTTGCCGGTGACCCGGTTGCTGGAGGCCAGCACCACACGCCGCACCGAGGCGCGGCGCGCCGCCTCCAGGACGGCCAGGGCGCCCTCGACGTTGGCCCTGAGGAGGTCGGGCATCGCGGCCTCGTCCGCGATCGCGGCGAGGTGCACGACCGCGTCGGCCCCCTCGAACGCCTTCACCATCGCCTCGACGTCGGTGATGTCGGCCTCGACGGCCGTCTCCCGGTCGGCGTCGGCAGGCTCGGGCAACGGGGACCGGTCGATCAGCACCAGGTGCTCCGCGTCGCCGAGCCCTTCGCGCACGGTGCGGCCGACCTGTCCCGCCGCTCCTGTGACGGCCACTCGTCCGAGTTGTGAATCCATATGCCGAAGCCTACGAGTGACGCGCCTTTTCAGCATCGCGGACGCGGCCGACGGCCGCCCCCGCACGCCGGTGAACAGGGGCGGACGGGGGGCGGACCCTCTTCAGGCGGGCCGCCGTGCCAGCCGCAGCGCGCGCTCCACGATCGCTTCGCCCACCTCGGCGGTGAGAATGGACTCAGGGTGGAACTGCACCGCCCACCTGCGCTTCTCCGGGTCCTCAATGGCCATGACGACGGATTCGGGCCCGTCCTCGGTCACCGCGGTCACCCGGTAGCCCGCCACCTTCTCCGGTGTGGAGTAGACCGAGTGGTAGCGCGCGGCCTGGAAGGCCTCCCCCTCCCCGAGGGCACCGAGCAGCTCCCCGCCGGTCACGCGCACCCGGCCCGGTTTGCCGTGCACCGGCTCCTTGAGGGTGAGCAGCTCCCCGCCCGCGTGTTCGACCATGGCCTGCAGTCCCAGGCACACGCCGAAGACCGGCAGCGACCGCTGCTCAAGGGCGTCGAGGAGCGCGTCGGTGTCGAAGTCCGACGGCAGGCCGGGTCCGGGCGAGAGCACGGCCAGGTCGGGCGCCATCTCGTCCAGCAGCGCGGGGTCGAAGCCGTAGCGGACCGTGGTGACCTCGGCCCCGTGCCGGCGGAAGTAGTCGGCCAGGGTGTTGACGAACGAGTCCTCGTGGTCGACCAGCAGGACCCGCATGCCCTCCCCCGCCGGGGCGGCGGGCGCGGCCGGGGCGTCCTTCGGGGCGCGCGGCCCCTGGTCCTCCTGGACCTCCTCCTCGACGTCCTTCAGGGTCTCCAGCAGCGCCCGCGCCTTCAGGAAGGTCTCCCGCTCCTCGGCATCGGGGTCGGAGTCGTAGAGCAGGGTCGCCCCGACCCGCACCGTCGCCACTCCGTCGCGGATCTGCGCGGTGCGCAGCGTCAGCCCCGTGTTCATGGAGCCGTCGAAGCCGATGACCCCCACGGCGCCGCCGTACCAGCGGCGCGGCGAGGTCTCATGGCGCTCGATGAAGCGCATCGCCCAGGTCTTCGGGGCGCCGGTGACGGTCACCGCCCACATGTGGGTGAGGAAGGCGTCCAGCGCGTCGAACTCGGGCCGCAGCACCCCTTCGATGTGGTCGACCGTGTGGATCAGCCTGCTGTACATCTCGATCTGGCGGCGGCCGATCACCCGCACGCTGCCCGGTTCGCACACCCGGGACTTGTCGTTGCGGTCCACGTCCGTGCACATGGTCAGCTCCGACTCCTCCTTGAGAGAGGACAGGAGCGCGCGGATGTTGTCGGCGTCGCCGAGCGGGTCGTCCCCGCGCTGGATGGTGCCGGAGATGGGGCAGGTCTCGACCCTGCGGCGGCCGTCGGAGCCGGTGCCCACGCGCACGAACATCTCCGGCGACGCCCCGACCAGGTACTCCCCTTCACCGAGGTTGAAGAAGAACTCGTAGGGGGCGGGGTTGCGCTCGCGCAGCCGCTCGTAGAAGCGCGCGGGCGAGGAGCAGGGCCCGTAGGTGCGGTGCCCGGGGACGACCTCGAACAGGTCGCCCCTGCGGAACCGCTCCTTGGCCTCGGCCACGATCGCCGCGTAGGAGCCGGGTTCGGGCTGGCCGGGCACCTGCGCCGGGACGACCTCGGGGGTGGGCCCGGTGGTGCGCGGCAGGCCGTCGGTGGTGGACGGGCCGTGCCCGCCGGTGCCGGGGACGGTGAACTCGTAGGTGTAGCGGAAGCAGGTCTCGCGCTTGCGGTCGTGCACGATGACCGCGTCGGGCAGGTGCAGGACCAGGTCGCGGTCGTCGGGGTCGCGCTCCTGCACCCGCTCCACCGGCTCGAACTGGAAGGCCAGGTCGTAGCCGAACGCCCCGTACAGGCCCAGGTTGGGGTCGGCGTCGGAGGAGAAGGCGGCGACCAGCGAGCGCAGCACGGTGAAGACGCCGGGGCGGCGGCTGCGCTCCTCCTCGGTGAAGAAGACCCGGGGGTCGGGTTCGGGGACGGCGACGGCCGCCGTCGCCCCGTCGGGGCCCTCGGCTGCCACCGGGCCGTGCTCGGCCAGTGCGGCGGCGACGGCCGGCAGCAGGACGCGCCCCCGGTCGTTGAGGGCGGTCGCGCTCACCCTGCGGCCGCGCGCGGCGATCTCCAGGCAGGGGTCGACGTAGCCCAGGTGCCACCGGCTGTAGCGCCCCGGGTACTCCATCCCGGAGGAGAGCACGCCGCCGCGGCGCCTCTCCACGGACTCGACGAGGCCGGTGAGCGCGGCGGGGTCGCAGGGGGCCGCGGTGCGGCGGACGGCGATCCCGCCCGCGGTGGTATAGGCGGCGGGTCGGGCGTCGTTGCTGGGTTCCACGGGCGGTCCTTCATCGCGCTGGGTGGGCTCGAGGCCGCCGCGCCGCCTGTCCGGGGCCGCGCCGTGCACGCGATGCGACCGCCGTCCGGGGGCGGTCGCCGTGGCCTGTGGAAAGGGCTGAACTCGGAGCGCCGCCTAGGAGCGGCGCCACCACTGCTTGAGCGTTCGGGTGGTCTCCGGGTTCCGCATGTGCCGAAGTGTAGCGCGAGTGCGGCCGTGATGGGGAGCACCGGGCGTTCGGCCGGGGAGGAACCGTGGAGAAAAGCGGGAGGGATGATGCGGCGCGGGGCGGCGGGAAGGCACGCGCGCGCACGCCGTGGTAGGGTGTCCCCTCCGAAAGAACGAAACGGGCCACACTCGTCCACTCAATATGGAGTGTACCAAGGCAATGGAGCAGAGTCAAAGCGTGGGCCACAACCCCCTCGCCGTGTCAATCCGCGCCGAGCAGGACCGCGTCTCGGCGCTCTACGGTCACCTCGACGCCGAGCGCGCGCACGCGGCCGACACCTTCCGGCGCGCCCAGCGCGCGGGCGGCAGCGGGTACGGCGCCCTGATGGATCGGGAGGCGAGCGTCGACGAGCAGGCGCGCCGCCTCACCCGCCTCGAATCGGTCGAGGAAGGGCTGTGCTTCGGACGCATCGACCTGCACGGCGGCGACGGCGCCCCAGGGGAGACGCTGTACATCGGCCGCATCGGACTGCGCAACGGCGACCGGGAGGTCGCCCTGGTGGACTGGCGCGCCCCGGCGGCGCGCCCCTTCTACTCGGCGACCCCCTCCACCCCCTCCGGCCTGGCCCGCCGACGCCACCTGTACACCCGGCGCCGGACGGTGATCGGCCTCGACGACGAGGTCTTCGACCTGGAAGGACTGAGCGACGACGACCGGAGGTCGCTGGTCGGCGAGGCCGCGCTGATGGCGTCCCTGCGCGCCGGGCGCACGGGCCGCATGCACGACATCGTCTCCACCATCCAGAGCGAGCAGGACCGGGTGATCCGCTCGTCCCTGCAGGGGGCCCTGGTGGTCCAGGGCGGGCCGGGCACGGGCAAGACGGTGGCCGCGCTGCACCGCGCCGCGTTCCTCCTGTACACCCACCGCGATCTCCTGGAGCGGCGCGGCGTGCTCGTGGTGGGGCCCAACCCCGTCTTCCTGCGCTACATCGGCCAGGTGCTCCCCTCGCTCGGCGAGACCGACGTCGTCATGACGACCGTCGGCGGCCTCTTCCCGGGGGTCCAGGCCGAGGAGGGCGACGGGCACCGCGCCGCCACCGTCAAGGGGTCCCTTCGGATGGCGGCACTCGTCGAGGGGGCGGTGCGCGACCGCCAGCAGGTGCCCGAGGGCGGGTTGGAGGTCACCGCCTCGGGGACCGACCTGTTCGTCGACGAGGACGTCTGCCGCACCATCCGCGACCGCGCACGCGAGCTGGGCGTCAAGCACAACGCCGCGCGCACGTTCTTCGCCAACGAGATGCTCACCGCCCTGGCCCAGGACCAGCACGACGTGCTGGAGAACTCCATCCGTGAAGCGGAGGAGGCGGCCGCCTGGGACGGCGCCTTCAAAGGGGTTCCCGAGCTGGAGGACCCCGACGCCCCGCTGTGGACGGAGGAGGACCTGCAGTCGGCCCGGGAGACCCTCTGGGAGGACACCGCGGTACGACAGGCGATCGACGGGCTCTGGCCGGACCTGACCCCTGAGGCGCTGATCGCCGACCTCCTCAGCGACGCCGACCGGCTGGCCGCCGCGGCCCGCGAGGCCGCGCGCATCTCCCCCTCCGACGCCTTGGAGCAGGAGGAGCTTGGCGCGCTGGTGCGCCCGGCCGGGTCCGCGTGGACCGTCGGCGACGTCCCGCTGCTGGACGAGGCGGCCGAGCTCCTGGGGGACGACGGTTCGGTCCGACGCGCGCGCAAGCGGGCCGAGGAGCGGCGCCGCCAGGAGGCCGAGCGCTACGCCGAGGGCGTGCTGGAGGTGACCGGCCTGTCGGAGCAGCGGACCGCCGACGGCGACCTGGTCGTGGACGCCGACATGCTCTCCGAGCGCAACCGCTACGACGGGCCCGAGCGCACCACCGCCGAGCGCGCGGCGGCCGACCGCACGTGGGCCTATGGGCACGTCATCGTGGACGAGGCCCAGGAGCTGTCGGAGATGGCCTGGCGGACCGTCATGCGGCGCATCCCCACGCGCTCCCTGACCGTGGTGGGCGACGTCGCCCAGACCGGCAGCGCGGCGGGCGCGTCGTCGTGGACGTCGATGCTGGAGCGCCACGTCGGCTCGGGGCTGCACGAGGAGCGGCTGCTGGTGAACTACCGGACACCCGCCCCGATCATGGAGGTCGCCGCCGCCGTGCTGAAGGAGGTCGCCCCCGGCCAGGACCCGCCGGAGTCGGTGCGCGAGGGCGGTGACGCGCCGCGGGCGGTGCGGATCGCCCCCGGCACGTGGGAGGAGCGGCTGCCCGGCGTGGCCGAGGAGGAGGTGCGCGCCGTACAGAGCGGCGGGGGCGGCGACCCCGACGGGGTGGCCGGCCGCGTCGCGGTGATCGTGCCCGACGCCCGGCACGCCGCGTTCGCGGCGCTGCTGCCCGAGGCGGAGTCGCAGGCCTCCCCCGAGGTGCTGGACGCCCCGGTCGCGGTGCTGACCTGCACGCAGGCCAAGGGGTTGGAGTTCGACGCGGTGGTGGTGGCCGCCCCGGACGAGATCCTGGAGCAGTCGCCCCAGGGCGGGCGCGACCTGTACGTGGCGGTCACCCGCGCCACGCGGCGCCTGACCGTGCTGCACGAGGCGGACCTGCCCGGGATGCTCGGGGGACTGTCCCCGGCCTGACCGGTCGGCGCGGTCGGCGCGGTCGGCCGGGACGCCCCGGGCGACCGCGTCCGTTCGGCCCGGCGAGCCACTGCCGTCAGCGCCGCGTAACCCCGGGCGGGAAACCTGTCTGATCCAGCGCCGTCCCTTCCCGGCCCCTTTCCGGGAGGGGACAGTGACAGGACGACCCGACGGGGGCCGACACGTGACGCCATCGACCGACCACAGCACCGTCCACATCCTGCGGCACGGGCAGAGCGCCTTCAATGCGGTCTTCGACCAGACCGGGCGCGACCCGCTCCTCTTCGACGCGAAGCTGACGCCGATGGGAGAGGCGCAAGCGGCGGCGGCCGCGGACGGCGTGCGCCGCCTGGCGCCCGAGCTGGTCGTCACCTCGCCCCTCACCCGGGCCGTGCAGACGGCGCTCCTGGTGGCGGGCGGCCTCGATGTGCCCATCGTCGTGGAGCCGCTGCACCGCGAGCACCTGGGCAACAGCTGCGACATCGGCCGCCCGCCGCGCGCGCTGGCCGGGGACTTCCCCGGGCTGGACTTCGGCCACCTGCCCGAGACCTGGTGGTACTCGGGCGAGCCGGACGAGCGCGGCGTCCCGGTGGAGCCCGAGGACGTGCTGCGGGAGCGCGTGGCGGCGTTCACCGACTGGGTGGAGCACCGCCCGGAGCGGTCGATCCTGGTCGTCGGCCACGCGGTCTTCTTCAGCCGCCTGGGCCACCCGAACATGCACAACGCCGAGCTACGCGAGTGGCGCGTTCCCGCCAGCGTCTGACCCCTCCGACCAGGCCCGTGGGGGCGGACGCTCGGGCCGGCCCCGGCCATAGAGCACGAATGTCTGCATTAGTGCCCGTTCGGGAAGTCAGAGCCGTTCGTTGACGGCGGCGCTGGACGGTGGCCTCGCAGCGAAGGGCGGGATCGTCGCGGCGTGTGACCACCGCGCGGTCGCGATCGGGCCGACGAGCGGCGGTGATAGGGCTCGACGTCGCGTAATACACGTATTACCCTGATCGCATGTCCAAGGTGCGGATCAGTATCAGTCTCGAATCGGACCAGGCCGAGCGGATCAGGTCCCATGCGGAGCGCGCCGGGATGGACGTCTCCGGCTACATGGTCAACGCCGCTACGCTGCAGATGGCCGAGGCCGAAGCGGCTGAAGCCGAGTTCGCGGCCGTCGACGCCCTGATCGCCGAGGCCGAGGGGCAGGCTGCAGAGGACCACGAGCCGGTCAAAGTCGACGACGGCGCCCTGTCCGCGGATGAGCGCCGTGCGGTCGATGAGGCCTTGAGCCTCGTATACGGCGTTGACGACGCAGCTCACCGCGACCGCGGCGACGCGGCGTGACCCCTCGGGTCCCCGTGTACGACACGGGGATGCTCATCGGTTTGGCCGCTCGCAAGGCGAAGGCCGTCCGGCTGCACCAGGGCCTGGCTGGAACCCCGCATCGCGCTGTGGTCCCCGGCCCCGTCCTCGCCCAGGTGTGGCGCCCGGACCCGGCGACCGTGCACGCCATGAGCGCGGTGCTCAAGGAGTGCACGGTTCCTCAGGCCTGTTCATCTCCGACCGCGCTGCGCCCCACAGCGGCGGGACAGGTCGAATGCATCGCCTGCACGACCGCGCCCGACATCGCCGACTGGAGGCGCATCGGAGCCGTATTGGGCAAAGCGGACCTTCCCGCGAAGAAGAGACCGGACGCAGTGGACGCCATCGTCGTGTGGACTGCGGTGAAGCACCGAAGCGCGGTCGTGTTCACCAGCGATCCCGGGGACATCGGGGCCTATGTCGAAGCGATCGGCGCCGAAGACGTGCACACCGTCACGGTATGACGCCTACGGAGGGGCGCCGGGGCCTACTCGCGCTCAGAGCGCCCGCGACCGCTCGTGCCACGGCTCCTAACCGAAGATCCGTCGCGCCAGTTTGCGGGTCAGCAACTGCCCGAGGTCCAGCGCGAGCTTCATCGGCACCTTCAGTGCCCAGTGCTTGAAGAGGCCCCACTCTCGCGCCGCTCCGCGAGCGTGCTTCGTAAGGTGATGGTCGGGACCGAGGATTTCCGCGCACTCGTCCGCCAGGACGCGCATCTCCGATTCGGCGCCCGCATAGTCGCCTCGCGCGGCGCGGGCCCCGATCACGTCGTAGCGGGCGAACAGGACCCGGTAGTGGTCTTTTCCGAAGACGCGGGCCATCGGCTCCATGATGCGCGTGTAGTCCTGCTCCGACCGGTGGTAGTCGCAGTAGACGTGCGCGAGCGCTGCGTGTAGGTACTCACTGACGAGTGTGTCGGCGTGCCCGGGACCCAGGGCGTTCGTCTGGACGGCGGCGAGCTCCATGAACTCGGCGAGGGCCGTCTGCCGCCTCCACTGTCGAGCGGCGACCCAGGCCGTTCCCGCCTTAGCGCGCCACCTCACCCTCAGGGCCTCGTCGACCACGGACGAGGTGCCGTCCACCACCTTGAGCACCCTGTCGAACAAACCTTGCGCGCGTTCGGTCACCAGACGCCCGGGGGCCTCCAGCTCTGCGAGGCCGATGGCGGTATCGGCACGAATCCCCACCCCGGGCACGGACATGTACAGTCCACGCACCCGCTCCAGCCCGGTACGGTCGACCGGGACATCGTGGCCCGCCCAGAATTCGAGGACGCCCAGAGCGGTCTCGGCAGCGTGGACGGGCCCCATGTCCGTCCGCATGCAGCGCGCGACGCGCGCGTCCAGTCCGACCGGCGCCCACGGGCCCTCCCCTCCCAGGGAGAGAAGGCGCTGCTCCGCCAGGAGGTCAAGGATCCGCCGGGTCTCCTCCTCGGAAGCCGATCCGGCGTCCGCCTTGAGCGCCCCGCACCAGCGCCGGGGCACTCCCCCGGGCGCCGTGTCCGCACCGACGGCGGCGAGCACTTCCAGGACCCTCCTCTTGCCGATGCCGTGTGGACCGTCGAGGACCGCGTCCAGGTGCTCCCACGCCCGCAGGAGTTTCACAGCCTCCTGGCTTCCTTCCTCCCCAACGGCGGAGGCCGCTTCGAACAGCCGCCTCGGCCTGCCTCCGCACGAGGCGACCGCCTCCTCCAGGACACGGCCCTCCTCCGCATCCCGAGGGGGAATGCGCTCGTGGAGCAGGGTGTAGGCCGCCCCGTCGTCGAGCGGGGCCAAGGCGTGGCGCCGACGGGCGCTCACCGCGCGCCCGGAGCGTCCCGTCAGCAGGACACGACACTCGCCGCCGACCCCCTCCCATCCGTTCGCCACCGCGCGCTCGGCGCCGCTGCCCCCTGGGCCGCCGTCGGCCCCGTCGATGACGATCAGGGCCGGAGTGCGCTGCGCTCCGGCCACCTCGCGCGCCCAGGAGATGCCGTCCTCGGGCGCTGCCCACAGCAACTCGCGGGCACGGACGTGCGAGCCACCCAGCCTGCACGCGGCATGGAGGAGTCCGTGCAGGCGCCTGCCGTGGCGGATCCAGAAGACGGGCCATCCCAGGCCGCCGCGCACCCTCTCGGCGACCCCGGCGGCGACCGTCGAGGTACCGGCACCCGCCGGACCGTGCAGCGCTCTCGGCCCCGGCGTGGCCTTCAGGGCCTCGACGGTTCGGGCGGCGACGGTGTCCCAGTGGGGGATCCGCTCCGCTCCCTCCGGGAGTTCGGGCGGGGACACGTCGATGAACGGGAGGCCGCCTTCCTCGGTCCGCTCCGCGCCGACGTGAACACTGCCGTGGACCGCCCCGAACTGAAATGTGTCACCCGAATTGCACGCCGCGCGGTTGTTGACGTTCTCCGCATCGGGCATGCGCGCCTCCCCGGTCCCACGGGCCGTCCGGCCTTCCGTCGCCCCTCGGCGGAACCGACGTTAGTCCGGGTGCGCTGTCCGATGGAACCGATCGTGGGAGCCCGCCCCGGGGCGTTCTTCATGGCGTTCGGTCTCAGGGGCGGCGTACCGTCGCGGGTATGTGCCGCAACATTCGCCGGCTGCACAATATGGAGCCGCCGGTCACCGATGAAGAGGTCCGAGCCGCCGCGCTGCAGTACGTGCGCAAGGTCAGCGGGTCGACGGCGCCGTCCGCTAAGAACCGGGAGGCGTTCGACCGGGCGGTGGAGGCCGTGGCCGCCGCGACGGCCGAGCTCATGGACGAGCTCAGCACCACGGCCCCGCCGCGTTCCCGGGAGGAGGAGGCGCGCAAGCGCAAGGAGCGCTACACGCGCAGGTTCGAGGCCGTCACCGAGTGATGGCCCCCACCACGGCGTCGGTGAGGTCGTCGATGACCACCTCGTCGCCGACCTCCGGGTGCTCCAGCCACCACTCCCCGGCCGCCTGCACCATGCCCACCACCGAGTGGGCGACGATCTGCGCCCTGAGCGGGTCCAGGATGTGCCCTTCGGAGACCAGCATCCCGGCCAGCTCCTCGCCCAGCCGCCGCACCATCATGCCCACGTCGCCGCGGGTCTGCGGGTCCTCGGAGGTGGCCCGGTCCATCAGGAACCGGTACAGGTTCAGGTTCCGGCGGATCATCTGCAGGTAGGCGCCCACGGTGGCGCGCGCCCGCAGGCGCAGCGTCTGCTCCCCGTGCAGCTCGGCGCGGATCCGGTCGATGAGCGGGTCGACGTGCCGCTCGGCCAGCGACCTGTAGAGCCCTCCCTTGTCGCCGAAGTGCCGGTACAGGATCGGCTTGCTGATCCCCGCCTCGGCGGCGATGGCGGACATGGGCGCGTCGGGGCCGTCGCGCTGGATCACCCGGTCGGCGGCGTCGAGGATCGCGCGCCGCCGTTCGGGACTGCGCCCGCGCGCGGGACGGGTCGGCTGTGCGGATTCAAGGGCCACACCGCACGAGTGTAAAGCGCGCGGGCGCGGTGCTCTGCGGTCAGCCCGCGGCGCCGAAATCCTTGGGGTCGATGACGATCCAAGTCGCCTCGGCGGAGGCGATGCGCGCCCCCTCATGGTCGAACAGCGCCGTGGCGGTGAAGACCTTGCGGCCGTCGGTGCGCAGCAGGCGGCCCATGACCACGTGCGGCTTGCCGATCTCGGGCAGGCGCACGACCTCGGCGGTCATCCGGCCCAGCACCATCGGGCGCTCGTGCACGTCGCTGGCCCAGCCGCCCGGGCAGTCGAGGGCCGCCCAGGCGGCCTCGGGACCGGTGGTGCGGGGGTCGTCCCCGGCCATGGAGGCGTCGGGGGTCCACGGCGCCGCGACGAGGCCGCCGTCGGAACCGGGGACCGGGCCCGCCAGTACGCGCAGCCCGTCCCCTTCGGCGCGGTCGGTGCCGCAGACGAAGCAGCCGGCGAACGGGTGGCCGCTCTGGCCGCGGAAGCCGCGCGCGGCCCCGGCGGCGGTCTCCGGGGAGACGGGGCGCAGGTCGGTGGAGGGCGCGTCGGCGGGCTCGGCCTCGGCGACCAGTGCGTCGCCGTGCAGGAGGCGCAGCGGGCCGTCACCGCCGGGGGCGACCTCCATGGGCGTCTCCAGCGGCGGAGGGGTGCGCAGGGTGACCCGTACGGCAGGGGCGCCCACCCGGCGGGCGAGGAGTCCGGCCAGGTATCCGCCGTTCGCGGAACCGGGAGGGCCGTTGAACCGGCGCCCGACGGTCAGCTTTGCAGGGGCCTCGTCGCCCGTGGAAACGCTCATGGGATCCCACATTAGGACGCGGTCGGCCGGGCGCCCTCATGCGGGGTGCGCGTGCGCCGGGGCGGAAGTGGAGCGCGCTACACCGACACCGCGCCGCGGGTCCGGAAGAATCCCCATCATGAACGATTCCCCTCCCGCCGCGGCCTCCCCTCGGTCGACGGGCGGCCCCGGTTCGGGGCGGCCGGGTCGATCGGGGCGGCTCGCCGACGGTGTGCGCGCCGCGCTCTTCCTGATCACCACGCTGCCCTTCGCTCTCGCCGCCCTCCTGGTCCCCCCGCTCCTGCTCGTCGGGTTCGTCACCGTCCCGATCGCCGGGCTGGGGCTGCTGCTGGTCCCCGCGCTGCTCCTCGGGCTGCGGCAGTGGGCCGAGTTGGAGAGGCGGCGGGTCGGGCGCTTCCTGGGCGAGGAGATCGCCGTCGCCTACCGCCCGCTGCCGGAGAGACGCGTCGCCGCCTTCACGACGGCCGTGACCGACCCGCAGACGGTGCGAGACCTACGGTGGATCGCGACGCTGATCCTGCCCGGCCTTCTCGTCGGCCTGTTCGGCTTCGTCACGGTGGTCGGGATCCCCACCACCGTCGTGCAGACGCTCACCTGGTGGATCGTCATGCCCGGTGAGGCACTGACCGTCTTCGGGATCGACGTGGTGTCCTGGCCGCTGGCGCTCACCCTGGGCCCCGCGCAGATCACAGTGATCGCCCTGCTGCTGTGCTTCGGCGCGGCCCCGGTCGCTCGCCTGCACGCCCGCCTCTCGGCGCGGATGCTCGCCCCCTCGCCGGAGGCGCGCCTCACCGAGCGCATCGAGACGCTGAGCCGGACGCGGGAGGGGGCGCTGGACGCCCACGCGTCGGAGCTGCGGCGCATCGAGCGGGACCTGCACGACGGCACCCAGGCGCGGCTGGTGGCGCTCGCGATGCGGCTGGGCCTGGCGCAGAAGGTGGTCGGGGACGACCCGCAGGCGGCGGCGCGGCTGCTGACCGAGGCGCAGAACGGCGCCGAGGAGGCGATGGCCGAGCTGCGGACGGTGGTGCGCTCCATCTACCCGCCGGTGCTGGCCGACCGCGGGCTCCCCGGCGCGGTGTCGGCGCTGGCGGCCGGCGCCCCGGTGCCCGTGGCGGTGGAGGCCGCCCCGCTCGGCGAGGTCCCGGCGGCGGTGGAGTCGACGGCCTACTTCGTGGTGGCCGAGGCGCTGACCAACGTGGCCCGCCACTCCGGTGCCGCCCGCGCGCAGGTGCAGCTCGTCCGGGACGGCGGGTCGCTCGTCGTGCGGGTGCGCGACGACGGGCGCGGCGGGGTGGACGAGCGCGACGGGACCGGGGTGGCCGGGATGAAGCGCCGGGTCGCGGCCCTGGACGGGTCGATCGCGGTGTCCAGCCCTCCGGGCGGCCCCACGGCGGTGGAGGCGGTGCTGCCGTGCGGATCGTGATCGTCGAGGACAACGCGGTGCTGATGGAAGGGCTGGACCTGCTGCTCACCGCCTCCGGGTTCGAGGTCGCCGCGAAGGCCTCCGAGGCGGCCGGGTTCCTGGAGGCGGTGCGCGCGCACCGGCCGGACGCCGCGGTGGTCGACGTGCGCCTGCCGCCCTCGTTCACCGACGAGGGCCTGCAGGCGGCGCTGGCCGCGCGCGCCGCGCTGCCGGGCCTTCCGGTCCTGGTCTTCTCGCAGTACGTGGAGCAGGTGTACGCGCGCGAGCTGTTGGCGGACGGCGCCGGCGGAGTGGGCTACCTGCTCAAGGACCGGGTGTCGCGGGTCGACGACTTCCTGGACGCGGTGCGGCGGGTGGCCGCCGGGGGCACCGTGATCGACCCGGAGGCGGTGGCGCAGCTCCTCGCGCGGCGCCGCGACCCGCTGGAGCGGCTCACCGGGCGCGAGCGGGAGGTCCTGGGCCTGATGGCCGAGGGGCTGGGCAACCGGGAGATCGCCGGGCGGCTCGTGGTCACCGAGCGGGCGGTGCACAAGCACATCGGGAACATCTTCGCCAAGCTGGACCTCGGCCCGGACGACGGCGGGCACCGCCGTGTCCGGGCCGTGCTGGCCTACCTGGGCTCCTGAGCGCGCCCCGGGCGCCTCGGACGCTTCAGGGCGCGGCGGCCTCAGGGCTTGTAGGCGATCGCTCCCATGAGGATGCGCTGGTGGGGTTCGAGGTCCTCGGCGGCAGGGACGTCGGCGTCCGGCTCCCCGGGGTGCCAGCGCTCCAGGAAGTCCAGGCCGGGGGGCACCAGGGGCAGGCCCAGGAAGTGCTCGCGGATCCGCTCGGGTGTACGGATCCAGCCGTTGCCCAGGCTCTCCAGGCCGGCCCGCTCCATGGCCTTCTGCAGGTCGTCACCGGTGTCGACGAAGTCGGTGATGAACAGGTGCGACCCCGAGGGCATGGCGTCGATCAGGGTGCGGATCCACTCGCCGGGGTTCTCATCGTCGTGGAAGTGCATGAGCAGGCCGACCACCATGAGCGCGATGGGGCGGTCGAAGTCCAGCAGCGCGCGCACGTCCGGGTGGTCGAGGATCTCCTGGGGCCGCCGGAAGTCGGCGGTGACCACGGTGGTGGTGTTGTTCTCGGCCAGTAGGGCCCTGCCGTGCGCCAGCACGATGGGGTCGTTGTCGACGTAGACCACACGGGCGTTCGGGTTGATCTCCTGCGCCGCCTCGTGGGTGTTCTTGACCGTGGGCAGGCCGCTGCCGATGTCGAGGAACTGGTCGAGTCCCGCGGTTCGGGCCAGGTACTGCACGCCCCGCACGAGCGCGGCGCGGTTGTCCAGCGCGCACTGGCCCGACATCGGCACATACTTGATGTAGAGGGCGGCGCCGTCCCGGTCGACCTGGAAGTTGTCCTTGCCGCCCAGGAGCGCGTCGTAGACCCGGGCGATGGTCGGCTCCGTCGTCTGGATGACGGGGGCGCTCGTGGGGGCCCAGTCAGAGGCCTTCGACTGTCCGTCAGTGTCGGTCATCGGCGGTGCCCTTACCTGGTTCGGGGGGAGGGGAAGTCCGCGCCATCGTACGTCGGCGATGTGAGCCGTACCACCGATTCCGGAATTCAGGCCGACCGGTTCTAGACAACGGCACGCGCGAAAGGAATACGGCGGATCATTTCGACGACCGCCAGGCTGGCGGCGATCACCACCACTGCGTACCCCGCGGCGGCCACGACGGACCACGGCCCCTCCGCGGGCATGCCGAAAAGATCCCTCAGGGTGAACAGCACCATCACGTGCACCAGGTAGACGCCGAAGCTGGGGGCGGCGGCCCAGCGGGCGGTCCGGGACACGAGCGCGGCGGCCCACCTGTCCGAGGACGCGAGGCGCAGGCCCGCCTCCCTGAGGACCAGGAACGCGCCGATGGAGGCGGCGATCACCGCGGGCGAGAGGAAGTCGAAGACGTAGTCGGCCCCCGCCCCCCACTCCCCCGCCAGCTCCGCCAGGGCGCCCGCGCCGACCGCGCCGGCGGCGCTCCCGGTGACCAGGAGGGTGAGCCCGAGCCGCAGCGGCCGGGTGCCCGTCGGGCCGTGGAAGAGCAGCCACCCGAGCACGTAGTAGCCGACGTAGGGGAGGAACCGGGCGACGGCGGTGGTCCCGCCGACCCCGTCGATCAGGCCGAGGGCCTGGTCCGCGGCGCCGAAGGCCAGGGCGGCCCCGGTGAACCACCACAGGGCGCTCCGGGACGCCGCGCCGGCCAGCGTGCGCAGGAACGGGGTGAACACGTAGAGCCCGGCGATGACGTACAGGAAGTACAGGTGGATCCCGGGCTCGCCGGAGGCGGCCTGCTCGACGGCGCCGGACAGGGTGAGGCCGGTGCGCCACATGTCCCAGGCGAGGTAGGCCACGGTCCACACGACCAGCGGCACGCCGATGCGGGCCCAGCGCTTGCGGTAGAAGTCGGGCGCCGCCTCGTCCCGGGGGCCGAGCAGCAGGGCGCCGCTGATCATGACGAAGAGGGGCACGCACCAGCGCAGCGCGGCATCCAGGGCGGTGGAGGTCCACCAGGAGGTGCTGCCCTGGCCGGTGTAGACCTCGGTGACCAGGGGCGAGTAGGCGTGGATGAGGACGACGGCCGCCATCGCCGCCACCCGGGCCAGGTCGATCCAGGCCGTGGACGGTGTGGGCCGGGGCCCGGCCCCGCCGGCCCCGGCAGCCGTGTCGGGACCGGCGGCCGTCTCGCCGCGGTCGGGTGCGGTGCGGATGTCGTCGACGTACACGCCTTTACCGATATCAGACCGTTATATAAAGAGTGGATCAACCCCGACAACCGGACCACGTTCTCCACGTCGCCCCCTCCCGCCCCTCGGGGCCGGTTCCGGCCGCCCGCAATGGTCGCCACGCGCGATCGACGGGTAGCACAGTGTCACCGAAGCGCCTCTATCGATTCCCCGTGTTCCGTCTAGGTTGGAGGATGCGGCGCCGCCTCCCGTATCCCGTCCGCCTCGAACCCGCGGGGACACCGCCTTCCCGGAGACCTTCATGCCCGATGCCGCCGCGTTCCCCTTCCCCTCGGACCACCCGCTCACGCCCGCCCCCGCCCTCGCCGAGGCCCGCAAGGACGGCGTCCCGGTCCGGGTGCGCCTGCCCTTCGGCGACCCGGCCTGGCTCGTGACCCGCTACGAGGACGCCAAGGACGTCCTGAGCAACCCTCGGTTCGGCCGGGACGCCGGACGCGCGGGCATCCCGGAGGAGCGCACCGCCCGGATCGGCCCCATCGACGTGTCCAACCGGACCATCATGAACATGGACCCGCCCCGCCACACCCAGGTGCGCGGCCTGGTCGGCAAGGTGTTCACCCCGCGACGGGTCGAGCGCCTGCGCCCGTGGACCCGGGGCGTCGCCGACCGGCTCGTCCAGGAGATGCGCGACCAGGGGCCGCCGGGCGACCTGGTCCGCGACCTCGCGCTTCCGCTGCCCATCGAGGTCATCTGCGAACTGCTCGGCGTGCCCTCCTCGGACCGGCACTCCTTCCACGCCTGGAGCGACGCGTTCCTCAGCACGACCGACAGCACCGACCGGGTGCAGGAGAACCAGGCGCGCATCGACGCCTACCTGACGGAGATGGCGTCCCTGCGCAGGGACGACCCGGACGGCGGGCTCGTCGGCGCCTTGGCGCGCGAACACCACGAGGGCAGCCGCCTCACCGAGGAGGAACTCCTCGGGCTCCTGCGCGCGCTGCTGATCGCGGGGCACGAGACGACCGCTTCGCTCGTCCCCGGCTTCTTCTACCTGCTGCTGAAGGAGGACGGCTTCGCCCGCCTGGTCGCCGACCCCGGGCTGGTCCCGGGGGCGGTCGAGGAGCTCCTCCGCCTGGTGCCGCTGATCCGCCCCGGCTCGTTCACGCGGTACGCGCTCGAGGACACCGAGGTGGGCGGTGTGCGTGTGCCCGCGGGCGACCAGGTGATCGTGGAGCTGTCGGCGGCCAACCGCGACCCGGACGCCTTCTCCGACCCCGACCGGTTGGACTTCGATCGGGGCCGCACGCCGCACCTGGCCTTCGGACACGGGATCCACCATTGTGTCGGGGCGTCGCTGGCGCGCATGGAGCTCCAGGTGGCGCTGGAGGCGATGGCGGAGGGCCTCCCGGGGCTGCACCCCGCCGCGCCCCTGGACGATCTGCGCTGGAACGAGGAGCGGTTCGTCCGGTCGGCCGAGGCGTTCCCCGTGGCCTGGTGAGGGGCCGGTGACGGGCACGCGCAGGGGCCCCGCCGGCGGCGGGGCCCCTGGCTCCCGGTACTGAACCGCGCCGTCGCGGCCAGGGCCCGGACACGGTCAGGTGGAGGACACGGTCAGGCGCCGGACGGCTCGACGAACACCGTCGGGACGCCCTTGCCGGGCAGCGAGCACATGACGTCCTGGCCGCCGGTCGGCCCGTAGACGCCCTCGTCGTCCTCGAACCGCAGGTAGACCTGGATCCCCGCGACCGGCTGGGGTTCGCAGTCCTCCTCCGGGTAGTTGAGCGGGTTGGGCTGGCGGACGGTCAGGTCCGCGACGCCGCCCGGCTCGACCACGAAGGGCTCGGGCGGGTCGTCGTCGTAGCGCGCCCAGTCACCGACCCGCTCCCCCTCGAAGGTGTCGATCCAGTGCATGGCGACCGGGGTGTACTGCACGCACGGTTCCTCGCCCGGCCCATCGCCCATGATGCGGGCCATGGCGAAGCGGATGTACATGGTCCCGGCGGCGGCCTCGCGCCCTTCATAGATGAGTTTGTAGTCGCCGGACTCGCACGCCCTGATCCCCGCAGGGGCTCCCCCTTCCGCGGCGCCGTCCGCGGCCACGGGCACGGACACGCCCATCGTCAGCGCCGGGACCGCCACTGCCGCCGCGAGGACGCCCGCCCTGCGGCGGGCCCTGCGCGGTGGCCCTCCGGCCCGGCCCTCGGCACCCGCGCTCGCGCCGGTCGGTTCTGTCGGCATCACGACTCCCCCTTCAACGCCGGGCCGTTCGGCCCGGACCCCCGGATGGATCACACCCGGTGGGACGCCCCGCGCCCGCCCGGGGTTCGCCCGGCCGCGCCTCCGGAAGGCGTCCCGATCCGGCCGTTCCCGCCGGTCATCCCGGGTGCCGCCGTGGGCCCCCGACCGCGCCCGCCCACCCTTCCGGCGGCCCGAGACCGCGTGTTACCGTTGGTAACACTAGGGCGGGCGGCGCCCCCGCGGCCGCCCGTGCCCTCCCCCGAGACCCGACGCCCGTCTCCCGGCCCGCCGCCGGGACGAACGAAGGACGTGTGCACATGACCGACTCCGCAGGCGCCCCCGCGTTCAGCCTGGAGCTCAGCGAGGACGTCCGCGACGTCCGCGACTGGACCCACGGCTTCGCGCGCGACGTGATCCGCCCCGCCGCCGCCGAGTGGGACGAGCGCGAGGAGACCCCCTGGCCGATCCTCCAGGAGGCCGCCAAGATCGGCCTGTACTCGCTGGACTTCTTCGCCAACCAGTGGCTGGAGCCCAGCGGCGTGGGCATCCCCGCCGCCTTCGAGGAGCTGTACTGGGGCGACCCGGGCATCGCCCTGTCCCTGACCGGGACCGGACTGGCGGCCGTGGCCGTCGCGGGCAACGGCACCCAGGAGCAGCTCTTCGAGTGGGTCCCGCAGATGTTCGGCACCGCCGACGACGTCAAGCTGGGCGCGTTCTGCTCCTCAGAGCCGGACGCCGGCAGCGACGTGGCCTCCATCCGCACCCGCGCGGTCTACGACGAGGCCAAGGACGAGTGGGTGCTCAACGGCACCAAGACCTGGGCCACCAACGGCGGCATCGCCGACGTGCACGTCGTGGTGGCCTCGGTCGACTCCGAGCTGGGCTCGCGGGGGCAGGCCAGCTTCGTCGTGCCCCCGGGCACCCCGGGCCTGTCGCAGGGGCAGAAGTTCGCCAAGCACGGCATCCGCGCCTCGCACACCGCCGAGGTGGTCCTGGACGACGTGCGGGTGCCGGGCCACTGCCTGCTGGGCGGCAAGGAGAAGCTCGACGAGCGCCTGGCCCGCGCGCGCGAGGGCCGCCGCTCCGGCGGCCAGGCGGCGATGAAGACCTTCGAGGCGTCCCGCCCGACCGTGGGCGCGATGGCGGTGGGGTGTGCGCGCGCGGCCTACGAGTACGCGCGCGACTACGCCCGCGACCGCGAGCAGTTCGGCCGCCCGATCGGGGAGAACCAGGCGGTGGCGTTCACACTGGCCGACATGGCGACCCGGATCGACGCGTCCCGGCTGCTCGTGTGGCGCGCGGCCTGGATGGCGCGCAACGACAAGGACTTCGCCCAGGCGGAGGGGTCCATGAGCAAGCTGTTCGCGAGCGAGACGGCGACCTGGGTGACCCAGAACGCGATCCGCATCCTGGGCGGGAACGGCTACACGAGGGAGTACCCCGTGGAGCGCTGGCACCGGGACGCCACCATCTTCACGATCTTCGAGGGCGCCAGCGAGATCCAGCGCCTGATCATCGGCCGCTCGGTGACCGGCCTGCCGGTCAAGTAGCCGCACGGCCGACGTGGCCGATATGGCCAACACGGCCGATCCCCGGTGCCGCGGCCGCCGGGCACCGGGGATCCTTCCACGGCCATCTGATCCGCCTCCTAGTCCGCCTCGTGGCGTTCCAGGAAGGTATAGACGTCCGTCTCGTCCACGCCTGGGAAGGTGCCAGACGGGAGGGCCGAAAGGACGTGGGAGTGGGCCCTCGCCGACGGCCAGACGTTGCCCTCCCAACGCGCGGCCAGGTCCGAGGGGGGCTGAACGCAGCACTCGCCCGACGGGCAGTTCGACTTCGTCCTGTTGGTCGTCTCCCTGCCCCGGAACCAGCGCGACTCCTTGTAGGGCACCCCGAGGGTGATCGCGAAATTGCGCTCACGGCTGGGGTCGACGTGCGCCACGCACCAGTGGGTGCCGTTGGGCTTGTCCGTGTACTGGTAGTAGATCGAGTACCGGTCCGGCGACGTGAACACCTGGCGGCCCGACCAGTAGCGGCACATGCGCTGGCCCTCGATGGCCCCGCTCTCGTCCGTGGGGAACACCAGGCCGTCGTTCTCGTAGGCCTTGTAGATGATCCCGGTCTCGTCGTTGCGGATGAAGTGGCACACCAGGTCCAGGTGCCGGTTGGCCAGGTTGGTGAACCGGTGGGCGGCCATCTCGTAGGAGACGGAGAAGACGTCCCTCAGGTCCTCCACCGACAGGTCGCGCGCCTTCTTGGCCTCCTGCAGGTAGGTCACCGCCGACGTCTCGGGGATCAGCACGGCGGCCGCGTAGTAGTTGGCCTCCACCCGCTGCCGGAGGAAGTCGGCGTAGTCGCGGGGCTGCTGGTGCCCCAGGACGAAGTGGCCGAGCGTCTGCAGCAGGATCGTGCGCGGGCTGTGCATGCCCAGCGACTCGCGCTTGAGGTAGAGGCGGCGGTTGCGGGTGTCGGTCACCGACCGCACGGAGCGCGGGAGGTCCTGTACGTACCTCAGGGTGAACCCGTGGTGCGTCACGATCGACAGGATCTGGCCCTGCGACAGCGCTCCCCCGCTGTAGCCGACGGCGTCCAGCGTCTCCTGGGCCGCCTTCTCGATTCCGGCGAAGTAGTTGCCGCGCTCGCGCATCTGCCGCCGAAGCTCGGCGTTGGCCCGGCGCGCCTCCTCGGGGGTGGCGGTCGGCTTGACGCTGCGCCGCCGCAGCTCGTCGTAGAGCCCCACGATGTGCTCCAGCACGTCGTTGGGGACCCGCTTGCCGACCTTCAGGTGCGGCAGGTCCAGGCTCTGGTAGACGGGGTCGCGCTGGGCCTCCTCCAGGGCGATCTCCAGCTGCGCCCTGCGGCTCGGGGGCTGCCGGGAGAGCAGCTCCTCCACGGACACGCCCAGCGCCTGGGCCAGCGAGGTCAGCAGGGAGAGCTTGGGCTCGCGCTTGCCGTTCTCCAGCAGGGAGAGCTGGGAGGGGGCCCGGCCCACGCGTTCACCCAGGTCGGCGAGGGTCATCCCGCGCGCCCGCCGGAGGTGGCGCAGCCGCTGGCCGAAGGTGACCAGGTCCAGGTCACCCGGCAAAGACGGGATTTCTTCGGTACCAAAGTACGTCATGGGTTCATACTAAGGAAAGATTCGAAGATCTTCACACGGATTCCGCTCGAAAAACCCTGGAACTTTGCGAAGAATCGTTGGCACAGGCGGGGAACACACCGCACCGGATGGGCCCCGGGCCCACGGGTACGGGTCTCCAGCCTCATCGTCGACCAGGGGAAACAAGAAGGCGGGAAGCACATGAGCATCACCGGCCGTCAGCAGGAAGCCGCCGCGGCGCTCGAGCGGGAGTGGGAGTCCGACCCCCGCTGGGCCGGCATCGAGCGCACCTACTCCGCCGCCGACGTGGTCCGCCTGCGCGGGTCCGTCACCGAGGAGCACACCCTCGCCCGCCAGGGCGCCGAGCGGCTCTGGAAGCTACTCCACTCCGAGGACTACGTGAACACCCTCGGCGCGCTCACCGGCAACCAGGCGGTCCAGCAGGTCCGCGCCGGGCTCAAGGCCATCTACCTGTCCGGGTGGCAGGTCGCCGCCGACGCCAACCAGGCCGGCCAGACCTACCCCGACCAGAGCCTGTACCCCGCCAACTCGGTGCCCCAGGTCGTCCGCCGGATCAACAACGCCCTGCTGCGCGCCGACCAGATCACCTGGTCCGAGGGCGATGAGGACGCCCCGCACTGGATGGCGCCGATCGTCGCCGACGCCGAGGCCGGCTTCGGCGGGGTGCTCAACGCCTACGAGCTGATGAAGGGCATGATCGCGGCCGGCGCCGCGGGCGTGCACTGGGAGGACCAGCTCGCCTCCGAGAAGAAGTGCGGCCACCTGGGCGGCAAGGTCCTCATCCCGACCGGCCAGCACGTCAAGACGCTGAACGCCGCCCGCCTGGCCGCGGACGTCGCCGGGGTGCCCTCGCTGGTCGTGGCGCGCACCGACGCCCAGGCCGCGACGCTGATCACCAGCGACGTCGACGAGCGCGACCGCCGGTTCGTCACCGGCGAGCGCACCTCCGAGGGCTTCTACCGGGTCCGCAACGGGCTGGAGGCCTGCGTGGCCCGCGGCCTGGCCTACGCGCCCTACTCCGACCTGCTGTGGATGGAGACCTCCACCCCCGACCTGGAGGTGGCCCGCCAGTTCGCCGAGCGGATCAAGGCCGAGTACCCCGACCAGATGCTCGCCTACAACTGCTCGCCCTCGTTCAACTGGAAGAAGCACCTGGACGACGCGACCATCGCCAAGTTCCAGCGCGAGCTGGGCCACATGGGCTACAAGTTCCAGTTCATCACCCTGGCCGGCTTCCACAGCCTGAACCACTCGATGTTCGACCTGGCCAAGGGGTACGCCCAGGGCGGCATGAGCGCCTACGTCCAGCTGCAGGAGGCCGAGTTCGCCGCCGAGGCCGACGGCTACACCGCCACCCGCCACCAGCGCGAGGTCGGCACCGGGTACTTCGACCTGATCTCCACGGCGATCACCCCGGACGCCTCCACCACCGCGCTCACCGGCTCCACTGAAGAGGACCAGTTCTCAGCGGCTCACTGATACTGGATCCTCGTCCCTGACGGGCCGCCCGCCCCGCTTTCGTGGCTGGGGCGCGGCGGGCGGGCCGTCCCCCCGCCGCCGGTCCCACGGCATCGTGTCACCCGTGGGACCGGCGGCTTCTCCGTGCGCGGGGTCCGGTGTGCGCAGGCCCGGTCCCCCGCGCCGCCCTCCCGGCGGGAGCGGGTCCGCACGCCGCCGGAAGGCGTGCGATGATCGGCCGCATGTCCGAATCCACCCCGGCCCCGGCCCCGCCGCCCCCTCCGGAGGGGACCGCCCCTGACGGACGGGAGCGGGCGCGCCCGGCCCCCGCCCTGCCGCGGCCCGCGCCGGTCACCGGCCGGACCATCGGCTGGGAGATCGCCTGCGTACTGGCGCTGTCCCTGGGCGCGTCCGCGGTGTACGCGGTCATCTCCTTCACCGGCGCCCTGACGGCGCCGGGGTCGCTGGCCGACCAGAGCGCGAACCTGGTGGCGCCGCGCGCCGAGGCCGAGCGCCCGTGGCTGGACCTGTCCCGGCAGACGGCCTCGCTGGTGTTCGCGTTCGCCCCGGTGGCACTGGTGCTGTTCCTGCTGCACCGCACCCGCGAGTCGGCCGCCACCATCGGCTTCGACCTGCGCCGCCCCGGCCCGGACCTGCTCGGCGGCGCGGCGCTGGCCGCGGCGATCGGTCTGGGGGGCCTGGTGGTGTACCTGGTCTCCTGGCGGATGGGCCTGACCGTGACGGTCGCGCCCAGCGCTTTGGAGCCGCACTGGTGGCAGTACCCGGTCCTGGTCCTGCAGGCCGTGAAGAACGGCGTGCTGGAGGAGGTCATCGTGGTCGGCTACCTGCTGCTGCGGCTCGACCAGCTCGGCTGGTCGCCGGTGCGCGCCATCCTGTTCAGCTCCGTGCTGCGCGCCGCTTACCACCTCTACCAGGGCGTGGGGATGTTCTTCGGCAACCTGGTGATGGGGGTGGTGTTCTGCTGGGCCTACAAGCGCTGGGGGCGGGTGATGCCGCTCGTGGTCGCCCACTCCCTGATCGACATCGTGGCCTTCGCCGGGTCGGTCGCCCTCATCGGGAAGGTGGACTGGCTCCCGGGCGGGTGAGCCGTCCTCCCTCTGGGCCGCCGACACGCGTCGGGCCCGGTGCGCCGCCCCCTCCTCCGCGCACCGGGCCCGTGACCGCTTCTGGCCTTATGCGGAGGCCCCGGTCCGTGCGGCCGCGCGCGCGGACTTGCGCTCCAGCGCGTCCTCCAGGAAGCGCGGGCGCCCGAGGAACATGCCCACGACCATGTTCCCGGTCACCAGCACCGCCACCAGGGCCAGCGGCGCGTGCCAGCCTCCGGACAGGTCGTGCAGCAGCCCGAACAGGAAGGGGCCGAGCCCGCCCATGAGGTAGCCCAGGCTCTGGCTGGACGCCGACATCGCCGCCGTCGCCGCCGACGTGCGCGTGCGCACGGCGAAGAAGGTGAGCGCCAGGGTGAAGGTGCCCATGCCCATGCCGATGAGCACGGTCCACAGCCACACGCCGCTGGTCGGGGCGATCCACAGCCCGCCCAGGCCGAGCACGTAGCAGACGTAGAAGAACGCGACGTACCCGCGGTGGTCCCGGGCGCGGGCCATCAGGCCGGGCAGCACCAGCGAGGTGGGCACGGCCAGGGCGGTCAGCAGCGACAGCGCCAGCCCGGCGCTCCCGGCGCTCATGCCCTGGTCGCGCAGCATCTGGGCGAACCAGCCGAACATGATGTAGGCCACGGTCGACTGGGTGCCGAAGAACAGCACCGACTGCCAGCCCATGGCCGTGCCCAGCACGGTCCGCAGCGAGGTGGCCTGGGCGGGGTCCTGCTTGGCGGGCTCGTGGCGCAGCACCAGCACCCACGGGACGGCGGCGATGAGGCCGAAGACGGCGTACATGCCCAGGGCGGTGCGCCAGCTCCCGGTGGCGTCGAAGACCGGCACCGTGGCCGCGGCGGCCATGGTCGTCCCGGCGGCGAGCGCGGTGGTGTACAGGGTGGTCATCGTGCCGACCCGGTCGGGGAAGTGCTGCTTGACCAGGGTGGGCAGGAGCACGTTGCCGACCGCGCCGCCGGAGAGCGCGACCGCGCTCAGCACCAGGAAGGTCCCGGGGTCGCCGACCAGCGCCCGCGCGGCGAGGCCCGCGGTGAGGGCGGCCAGCGCGGCCACGAGCACGTGGTGCTCGCCGAAGCGGCGGATGAGGGCGGGCGTGGCCGCCCCGAAGGCGGCGAAGCACAGCACCGGGAGCGTGGTCAGCACGCCCGCGACGGTGGTGGACATGCCCAGGCCCGCGGACACCTCGTCGAGCAGGGGGCCGACGCTGGTGATCGCGGTGCGCAGGTTGATCGCCGCCAGGGCGACGCCGGCGATCAGCAGCCAGGCGACGTGCCGGCGGCGCCCCCGGCCCGCGTCCGGACCGGTCTCGACGACGCGCTCGGCTGTGGCGCTTGTCACTCGCCCCCCTTATTCATAGGATGACAGGATCTACATCGACAGCGTAACGCATTCGCGGGGACGGCCTGTTCCCCGCGCGGGCTGGTCTAAGCTCCGGCTTTAACCGACCCTCATGATCTGGCCCCCGGAGGGCCGACACCCGTAGGAGGTAACCGCGTGCCCCTCGCCTCGACGCGCCGGACCGGCCTGGTCGACCAGGTCATCAGCCAGCTCAGAACACAGATCGACTCTGGCGAGTGGGATGTCGGCGACCGCATCCCCACCGAGTCGGAGCTCTCCGACCAGCTGGAGGTGGGCCGCAACACGGTCAGGGAGGCCGTGCGCGCCCTGGCCCACGCGGGCCTCCTGGAGATCCGCCAGGGGGCGGGCACGTTCGTACGCGCCTCCAGCGAGCTCGGGGGCGCGCTCCGCCGCCGCCTGGAGCGGTCCCGGATGCGCGAGAACCTGGAGGTGCGGCGCGCCCTGGAGATGGAGGCGGCGCGCCTGGCGGCGGGACGCCGGTCCGACGAGGACCTGGCCGACATCGACCGCGCGCTGGCCCTGCGCGACACCGCGTGGCGCGAGCGCGACATGTCCTCGTTCGTCGAGGCCGACTTCACCTTCCACCGGGCGGTGGTCAACGCGACGCACAACCCGCTGCTGATCGAGCTCTACGACGACATCGCGTCCGTCGTCTACGACAGTATCGCCCAGTCGGCGCTGATCCAGGCCCCTCAGGAGGACCTCGACCACAGGCGCCTCGCGGACGCCATCCGCGCGGGCGACGAGGGCGAGGCCCTGCGCGAGGCCGCCTGCTACCTGGACGAGCTGCTGGCCCGCGCCGACGACTGAGTGGGCGCGAACGGCGGAACCGGGCCCGCGCCCGGCCGCGGGGACCGCCTCTTCACCCCCATCGGAAAAGGCGGATTTCACGGTCGGACGCGGGCCCGTTCCCTTACCCGCGGCCCGGCTCGTCCGCGATGCGGTCAGGCGGGCGGGGCGGAGGCGGGCCGGGGGCAGCCCGGTGGCAGCCCGGTGGCAGCCCGGTGGCAGCCCGGTGGCGGAACGGAGGGCGACCGGGGGCGGGCCGGGAACCCACGGCGGCCCGGCCGCCGCAGGGCCGCTCCCCACTGAGCACGCCCGGGGTTCACGATCCACCTGACAGGTGGGAACACCGACCGGCGCGCAGGTGCCCGTTCCTCAGCGCTCGGCGGCCGGGGCGGCCTCGAAGCGGCCGGGGCCGCCCTCCCAGCCCGCCACCCGGGTCGGGTCGAGGTCGAGCAGCTCGATCGTGCTCTCGCCCGCGCACACGGCCTCGACGAGCTCGCGGTCGGTGGTGGCGGCCCGCAGCGCGTCGGCCACGATGTCGGCGGCCCGGCCGCGCGGCAGGCACACCACGCCGTCGTCGTCCACGGCCACCCAGTCGCCCCGCCGCACGGCCACCGGCGCGCCGCCGGTGTTCATGGTGATCTCACGGCCGACCGCGCCTCCGGCCTCGTGCGCGGTGCCGCGCGGGGACACCCCGGCGCTCACCACCGGCAGGCCGGTACGGGCGATGGCACCCAGATCCCGCACGCACCCGTCGACGACGATCCCGGCCAGGCCGCGCATGCGCGCCGCCACCGCGAGGATCTCGTCGACGTAGCCGAACTCGGGGTCGGCGGAGGCGTCCACGACCAGGGCGGAGCCGGGCGCCGCCTGGGCCACGGCCACGTGCAGGGCGAGGTTGTCGCCGGGCGCGCAGCGCACCGGCAGCACCGTGGCCGCCAGCCCCTCCCCCGGCTGGACGGGAAAGAGGTGGGCCCCGAGGGGAAGGGCCCCGCTCCTGGTCAGCGCCGCTGTTCCGACCGCCGTCAAGGTATCCGCAAGCGCCACGTCGACCTCCCCGAATGCACCGCGCCTGAAGCGGGCCGCGCACGCCGGAGAGAGGGTCCGGCGGCGGCCCGACTCCCTCATACTCATGGGTAACTTCCCTGGTGCGCAAGACGTGCAGGAAGGAATCGGTAAAAAAACGCTACCGCCGGTTACACGCCCAGGCCTGCGATGTCGTCGGCGCGACCGCGACAGGGCGGCCCGGCGGCGGGTGGGTGGGTGGCGGGTGAGTGCGTGGCCGGTGTGGGGGCAGGGGCGGCCGGGGCGAGCGGTCCGTCGGTCCGGCTTGCCATCCGCACGCCCACCCCTCGCAGTACAGGCGGGCGGGACGGCTCGACGGGTACCCCGCTCACGGATTCCAGCCGTCCAGCGGATCGCCGGAGTGCCAGGCGGACCGCGGCGACGACGAAGGCCAGCGGCCCTCACGGCAGCGTCGACGGCCGCCCGGCGTGTGCGTGGTCACCGTGATGGGCGGCGACAGCCAAAGCGGGGCGGTTCCCCGGGCCTGCCTGCCGGGCGGCGGGCTGCTCACGGTTCAGGTGGGCGGGCGGCTCGGCCGGTACCCCACTGACGGACCCCGGCCGGGTAGCGGGTGGTCGGGGTGCAGAGTGGAGGGCGGCGACGACGAAGGTCGGCGGCCCTACCTGCTGTTCTGTCGGCCGCCGGGCGTGTGCGTGGTTCGGGTGGTTGGCGGCGACGGCGGAAGCGGGGCGGTTCCCCGGGCCTGCCTGCCGGGCGGCGG
>NZ_JAQFWP010000064.1 GCF_027706745.1 Nocardiopsis suaedae
GCAGGGGCGTGTAGCAGACGCGCACGTCGCGGTCGTCGCCGATGGGCAGGGCGGCCAGCGCGGCGGTGTAGTCGGCGGTGAGGCCCTCGGGGGCCGGGGCGACGGCGGTGCCGCGGGGCAGCTCGTCGGCGAAGGGGGTCCGGTCGATGGCGGCGGAGATGTCCGCGTCCGAGGGCGGGACGATCTGCGCGCCCACCTCGCCGGGCGCGGCGTCCCCGGCGGTGCCCTGGAAGACCTTGTAGCCGCTGTCGCGGGCGGGGTTGTGGCTGGCGGTGACCATCACCCCGGCGGCGGCGCTCAGGCGGCGCACGGCGTAGGCGAGCACGGGGGTGGGCAGCGGGGCGGGGAGGAGGACGGGGCGGCACCCGGCCCCGGCGAGCACCTCGGCGGTGGCGCGGGCGAAGTCGGCGGAGCGGTGGCGGGCGTCGTACCCGACGGCGACGACGGCGCCGGTGCCGACCCAGTCGGCGACCCCGGCGGCCGCGCGCATGGCGACGGCGGTGTTCATCCGGTTGGGGCCCGCCCCGAGCTCGCCGCGCAAGCCCGCGGTGCCGAACTCGAGGCGGGCGCCGAACCGGTCGGCGAGGGCCGCGTCGTCACCGGAGTCCAGGAGGGCGATGAGCTCGGCACGGGTGGCGGGGTCGGGGTCGTGGGCCAGCCATTCGCGGGCACGGTCGCGCAGGACGGCCGCGGTCTCCTCCATGCGAACGCCTTTCTTACGCAGAGGGTGCGCCCCGGTCGCCCGGGCGCCGCCAGCCTACTCCGCAGGCGCCGACAGGGGGCGGGCCTTGCGCCGAGGGGCGAAGGGCGCGGCGCCCCTCACCCCGAACCCACCCGGCGCAACCAGGTGTAACGCCGCATCTCCGCGAGCGCGGAGTTCGGCTGCAGCCGTTCGAGGTGCAGGCCGCCATGGCCGACCCGCCTCCGCCTGCGCCGGGCTCGGGGCCCGATAGTGCGCGCGGCGCATCTGCGGCGGTCCATCTCCGCCTGCGCGGAGTTCGGCCCCCGTCCCCGAGCAGACGCGGACGAAGGCCGGCCCATCACCGCGTGCGCGGAACTCGGAGCGAATGACCTGCGGCGACGCCAGGCATCATCTTCCGGCGACCACCCCGGCGCCCCGGGCGTCAGAGCTTGGCCACCACCCCTGCCAGCAGGTCGCCCAGTCCGGCGGCGGCCTCGCGGCCGGTGTCCAGGACCTCCTTGTGGTCCAAGGGCTGGTCCGACAGTCCCGCCGCGACATTGGTGACCAACGAGATGCCGAGCACCGACGCCCCCAGGGCACGGGCCGCGATCGCTTCCAGGGCGGTCGACATGCCCACCAGGTCGGCCCCGAGCGCGCGCAGCATGCGGATCTCGGCCGGGGTCTCGAACTGCGGGCCCGACATCGCCGCGTACACGCCCTCCGGCAGCGACGGGTCGACCTCGCGCGCCAGCGCGCGCAGGCGCGGGTCGTACAGGGTCGTCAGGTCGACGAAGTCCGCACCGCTCAAGGGCGAGCGCGCGGTGAGGTTGATGTGGTCGGCGATGAGGACCGGGCTGCCGACGGGCACGTCCGAACGCAGTCCCCCAGCGGCGTTGGTCAGCACCACGTTCCCGGCTCCGGCCTGGACCGCCGTGCGCACCGCGTGCGCGACGGCGTCGGTGCCGTGCCCTTCGTACAGATGGGTCCGGCCGAGGAAGACGAGCACTTCACCACCTCCGGAGCTCACGACCCGCACCGTCCCGGCGTGTCCGGTGACGGCGGGCGGCGGGAAGCCCGGGAGGTCGGTCACGGGGACCTCCTCGACGGTCTCCCCCAGCGCATCGGCGGCCGGTCCCCAGCCGGAGCCCAGGACGACGGCGGCGCGGAAGGAATCGGTACCGGTGCGCTCGCGCAGCGCGTCCGCGGCCTCTCGGGCTCTGGCGATCGGGTCGGTGCTCACGGGTCGCGTTCTCCTCACGGTGGTCCGGGTGATCGCGGCCGCCCGCACGGGGGGACGGTCGCGGGAATGCCGCTTGGGGCATCCTTTCCCGTCCCGGCGGTCGAAGGCAATGGTGGCCGCGCCGGGCGCCCCCGTGTGTCGCGAAGGGCGCCCCGGCAACCGACCACTCGACGAACGCCCAGTTCACGCCCTTACGGGAGGGTGCCCCAGCCCTGCTTGCCGGGCGGCGGGTTCCTCGCGGTCCGGGTCGGCGGCGGCTCGGCCCTCTCCGCGATGATCTCGACGGAAGTGCTGTCGTTCCGGCGGTTCTGGCAGCACTTTTGTCGAGATCATCGCGGGGAGAGCCGACCCCAGGTCACACCAGGGGCATCGACAGCACGTGCTGGGGCCCCGCATCGGCGCCCAGGTATCGGCGGCCCGTGTCCTCGAACCCTCCGGCGGTGTACGCCCTGTACCCGGCGGGGTTGGCCGTCTTCACCGTCGCCAGGACCTCCTCCGCCTCCGGGGCGGCCTCGCGGGCCAGCGACGGCAGCAGGCGGCAGGCCCGGCGCGCCACCCCTTCGCCCTGCCATCGGACCTCGATCAGGAACGACCTCAGCATCACCGCCCGCTCCGGCGCCGCCGTCAGGCTCGACCCGTCGCCAGGGACGATCCCTGTTCCCGACGGCACCGCCTTGTCGAGGATCCCGAAGCCCGCCGTCGCGCCGTCCACCAGGACCGCGAAAGGCACCTGCCCGGGGACGGCGTCGGCCTTGGGGAGCGTCACCACCGGCGGGTCCACGAACCTGCCCTGCCCCGGTGCCAGGCGCAGGCGCAGGACGTCGGCGCGGACGCGCGCGATGAACGCGAGGCGCGCGTCCGCGCCGGCCGGATCGTCGCCCGGCTCCCTGCCCGACTCATCGCGGGCCTCGCGCGGCCCACCCGACTCATCGCGTGACGCTTCACCTGGCGGCTCGTCCCGGGCCTCGCCCGGTGGCTCGTCCGACACTCCGTCCGGCTTGTCCAAACGCAGCAGCTCGACGGCTCCACGGTGCCCCGTGGAGCCGGTCACGCCGGGCATCGCCTCTCCTCCAGGTCTCCTCGGCGGGCCGGATGACGGCCCATCGCCCCGCCCGCGGCGCCCCAGGCGACCTCAGGCGCCCCAGGCGCCCGAGACCGGGCACCTCAGGCGCCACAGACGCCGCCCGGGCACCTCGCGCACCTCAGGTGCCGACGGGGTGCCACACGGTCTTGGTCTCCAGGAACGGCCGGATACGGCCCAGCCCCGGGTCGGCCTCCCACTCCACCGCCGGGTCCGGGCGCAGCACCCGCTTCAGGGTCTCGGCCGCCGCCTCCTCCAGGTCGGCGGCCAGGTCTCCCGCTCCGGCCACGTCCAGCGCCCCGGCCAGGTCCAATGCGTTCACATCGGCGTGCGCGGCCAGCGGCGGGGCCAGCTCGGCCGTGCGGCCGGTGAGGATGTTGGCGACCCCGCCCGGCAGGTCCGAGGTGGCCAGCACCTCGGCCAGCGCCACCGCGGGCAGCGGCGCCCGCTCGGAGGCGACCAGCACCGCCGTGTTGCCCATGGCGACCACCGGCGCCAGCACCGACACCAGCCCCAGCAGCGGGGCGTCCTGCGGCGCGAGCACCGCCACCACCCCGGTCGGCTCGGGCGCGGACCGGTTGTCGTAGGGCCCGGAGACCGGGTTGGTGCCGCCGAGCACCTGGGCGGCCTTGTCGGTCCAGCCCGCGTAGTACACCCACCGGTCGATCGCGGCGGACACCTCGCGCTCGGCCTCGGGGCGCCCCGCACCGGTGGCGGCCGACAGCTCGGCGGCGAACTGGGCCCGCCGCCCCTCCATCATCTCCGCCGCCCGGTACAGGACCTGCCCCCTGTTGTAGGCGGTGCGCCCCGCCCACCCGGGGAAGGCCTTGCGGGCCGCCGCCACCGCGTCCCGGGCGTCCTTGCGCGAGGCCATGCCCGCGTTGGCCAGGTGTTCTCCGTCCGCCGACGCCACGGGGTAGGACCTCCCCGACTCCGATCGCGGGAACGCCCCGCCGATGTACAGCTTGTGGGTCTTGCGGACGGCGACGCGCGGCGCCGCCGCCCCGTCGTGCCGGTGCTCAGACAAGGTAGGCCTCCAGTCCGTGGCGCCCGCCCTCCCGGCCGTAGCCGGACTCCTTGTACCCGCCGAAGGGGCTGGCCGGGTCGAACCTGTTGAAGGTGTTGGACCACACCACCCCGGCTCGCAGCCGCTCGGCGGTCCACAGCATCCGCGACCCCTTCTCGGTCCACACCCCGGCCGACAGCCCGTAGGGCGTGTTGTTGGCCTTGGCGACCGCCTCCTCGGGGGTGCGGAACGTCAGCACGCTCAGCACCGGCCCGAAGATCTCCTCGCGGGCGACCCGGTGGGCCTGCGTCACGCCGGTGAAGACCGTCGGGGGGAACCAGTGGCCGCGCTCGGGCAGCGGGCACGGCGGCGACCAGGCCTCGGCGCCCTCGGCACGCCCGGTCTCGGCCAGCGCGCGGATGCGTTCGAGCTGGGCGGCCGAGTTGACCGCGCCGATGTCGGTGTTCTTGTCGAGGGGGTCGCCGAGCCGCAGCAGGGCCATGCGGGCCCGCAGCCGCTCCAGGAACTCCTCCGCGACCGACTCCTGGACGAGCAGCCGCGACCCGGCGCAGCACACGTGCCCCTGGTTGAAGAAGACGCCGTTGACCACGCCCTCCACGGCCTGGTCCAGGGCGGCGTCGTCGTAGACGATGTTGGCGCCCTTGCCCCCGAGCTCCAGGGTGAGGCGCTTACCGGTTCCGGCGAGGGTGCGGGCGATGCCCCGGCCGACCTCGGTCGAGCCGGTGAAGGCGACCTTGTCGGCCCCCGGGTGGGAGACCAGCAGCCGCCCGGTCTCCCCGTCCCCGGGGACGATGTTGACGACGCCCGGAGGCAGTCCCGCCTCCTGGCAGACCTCGGCGAACAACAGCGCCGACAGCGGGGTGGTCTCGGCGGGCTTGAGGACGGCGGTGTTGCCGGCCGCGAGCGCCGGGGCGATCTTCCAGGCGAGCATCAGCAGCGGGAAGTTCCACGGCACGACCTGCGCGCACACGCCGACCGGCCGGGGGTCGGACCCCATACCGGCGTAGGCGAGCTTGTCGGCCCACCCGGCGTGGTAGAAGAAGTGCGCGGCGGCCATGGGCACGTCGAAGTCGCGCGTCTCCTTGATGGGCTTGCCGTTGTCGAGGGTCTCCAGCACGGCGGTCTCGCGGGCCCGCTCCTGGAGGACGCGGGCGATGCGGAAGAGGTACTTGCCGCGCTCGGCGCCGGGCAGGTCCCGCCAGACGGTGTCGTAGGCCCGACGGGCGGCGGCCACGGCCCGGTCGACGTCGGCCTCCCCGCAGACCGCCACCTGCGCCAGCGGCTCCTCGTCGGCGGGGTTGGCGGTGGTGAGGTGCTCGCCGCTCTTGGCGGGCGCGAACTCCCCGTCGATGAACGGGTCGTAGGCCTCGCGCAGCCGCACCACCGAGCGCGACTCGGGGGCGGGTGCGTACTCCAGGGGCTGTCCGTCCAACCGCGAACCCTTCCTGCTCGTGCCGTGACCGTCGGCCGCTTCTCCGCCGACTTCTCCGCCGCCGGCTCCGGCGGCCTGCTCCTCCGGCGCCCGGGGCCGGTCCTCGCTGCTCATGGGGGCCGCCTCAGTCGATGGTGAAGTAGTCGGGACCGGCGTAGGCGCCGGTGCGCTGCTTGGCGCGCTGCATCAGCAGGTCGTTGAGGAGGCTGGAGGCGCCGATCCGGAACAGTGCCGGGTCCAGCCAGCGAGGCCCGGCCACCTCCTGCACCATGACCAGGTTGCGGATCGCGTCCTTGGCGGTGCGGATGCCCCCGGCGGGCTTGACGCCGACGGCGCGGCCGGTGGCCGCCAGGTTGTCGCGGACGGCCTCCAGCATCACCAGCACGACCGGGGGCGTGGCGGCGGGCGCCACCTTCCCGGTGGAGGTCTTGATGAAGTCGGCGCCCGCGCCCATCGCCAGCCAGGAGGCGCGGCGCACGTTGTCCAGGGTGGCCAGTTCGCCGGTCTCCAGGATGACCTTGAGGTGGGCGCCGCCGCAGGCCTCCCGGACGGCGGTGATCTCCTCGTGGACCTTGCGGTAGTCCCCGGCGAGGAACGCGCCGCGGTCGATGACCATGTCGATCTCGGTGGCGCCGTCGGCCACCGCGCGGCGGGTGTCGGCGAGCTTGGCCTCCAGCGGGGCGCGCCCGGAGGGGAAGGCGGTGGCGACCGAGGCGACGCCCACGCCGCTGCCGCGCACCGCCTCGGCGGCGACGCCGACCAGGTCGGAGTAGACGCACACGGCGGCGGCCGCGGGGGCGTCCGGGTCGTCGGGGTCGGGGCGGCGGGCCTTGGCGGCCAGCGCGCGCACCTTCCCGGGGGTGTCGGCGCCCTCCAGGGTGGTCAGGTCGACCATGCGCACGGCAAGGTCGAGCGCGGCGGCCTTGGCGGTCGTCTTGACCGAGCGGGTGGCCAGCCCGGCGGCGCGTTCACGGGCGCCGACGTCGTCCACGCCGGGCAGCCCGTGCAGGAACTCGCGCAGGGCCCGGTTGGTGGGGGCCTGCTCGGCGGCGATGGCGGTCTGGGGCACGGTCCACCTCGTGAGCGGTCGTCGTGAGCGGTTCCTCGTCGTCGGCCGGGGATCGTCCGGCCCTCGCCTGGGGCCACCCTAGCGCGCGGCCGCGGGGGCGCCCTCCTCCGCGGGCCGGGCCGCCGCGGCGGCCGCCGCCGGAGCCGCGGCCCGCCCTGTTGCCGTCCACGGATGCGACGACGGAATCACGGCTCGGACAGACCGCGCCCTGGCCTTCGCCGTGCAGGGATGCCGACCGGGCGCGCCCCGCCCGCCTGGCTCACCCGCGGCTTCCGGCACCGCCCGCCGGTCCTGGGACTCCACCGAGGCCGAGGCCGGGGACCGGGCCGGGGCCCCGGCGGGGCGCGCCCGCCCCGCCACGGCGGCCCGTACCCTGAACAGGCGAGGGACGTCGGCACCGGGCCGACGCCGCGCCGGAGGGGGACATGGCCGAGTTCCGGATCGTCTCGCAGGACGGGTTCGACCTGAAGCGGCTCGCGGCGGCGCTCGCCGAGTCGCAGGGCTGGCCGCGCGAGCGCATCGGCATCTGGGAGAACCGGCGCGACGGGGAGGTCGTCGTCACCGTCGACGACGAGCTGCTGGCCCCCTCCTCCGGCCCCGACCCGCTCACCCTGCCCATGCACACCCCCCGGGACGTGCACCGCGCCTGCGAGCTGATCCGCCGCCGGGACGTCTCGCTGCGCGGGGTGGACTTCGCCGAGCTGCGCCGCGAGGCCGCCCGCTTCTTCTCCGCGGGGTGGTCGGTGGCCGACCTGCTGCACGCGCTCAGCCACCGCCCCGACGGCGCCCCCTGGCCGCGCGGCGAGGGCTACCAGGGGGTGGAGTGGCTGCGGCACCGCCTCAAGCACTGGACCACCCCCAGCGGCGACATCCGGCCCTCGGTCTCCCAGGAGACGGTGCAGATGCGCATCGTCGGCCGGGCCGGGCTGCCCGAGGACATCGGCATGCCCCCCGACGGGACGGAGGAGGACGCCGGGCCGCGCACCGGCCGTGCGGCCCCCGACCGGGTGCGCGCCGCCGCCGACGACGCGCGGCGGCTGATCCGCGCCGCGACCCGCACGACCAGCGACGGCCTGTCCCACCAGGAACGCACCGCAACCCGTATCAATCGGACACCGGACGCGGATCAGTAGCTTCGGGGCACGACACCCCAGTCGGTGATGCGTTACATTCCTCCGGAAGCGCCGTAACGTTGGACACGGTCCGCACCGCGGACCCGCGGCCGCGGCCCGCCGCGGCCCCGACCGTCCCTCGCGTCCCGCCGCCGGGAGGGCCCATGGCCGACACGTCCCTGTCCACCCTGCTGCCCGCCGACGCCATCGTGACCGGGATCGCGGCCGACGACTGGCGCGCGGCGATCCGCGCCGCCGGTGAGCTGCTCGTCGCCGGAGGCGTGGCGACCTCGGACTACATCGGCCAGATGCAGGACGCGGTGGACGAGTACGGCCCCTACATCGTCATCGCGCCGGGGCTGGCCCTGGCGCACGCCCGGCCCAGCGAGGCGGTGCTGCACACCGGCATGTCCTGGGCGAGCCTGGCGCGGCCGGTCGCCTTCGGCCACCCGCAGAACGACCCCGTGGAGCTGGTCATCGGGCTGGCGGCGGTGGACCACGACGGCCACTCCGGCGCCCTGTCCCGCCTGGCGCGCATGCTGGGCGACCCCGAACGGCTGCGCGAGCTGAAGGCGATGCGCGAGCCCGAGGCGATCCACAAGGCGATCACCGAGTACGAGAGGGGCGAATAGGTGAGGATCCTCGCCGTGTGCGGCATGGGCATCGGCACCAGCGTGCTGCTGAAGGCCAATGCCGAGAAGGCCGTCCAGGACCTGGGGCTGGACGCGGAGGTGGAGGTCGCCGACATCGGGACCGCACGCGGCGCCGCGGCCACCGCCGACCTGGTGCTCACCTCCGGCGAACTGGCCGCCGAGCTGGGCGACGTGGGCGTTCCGGTCACGGTGGTGGCCAACTTCATGGACGCCGAGGAGATCCGCCGGGCCGTCGCCGGGGCCACCGGGCGCTGACCCCGGGGAGCCGGCGCCGAGACCACGCCGGCAAGGGCGTTCTTCCCGAGATCGACGCGGTCCGTCCGCGCGGCCTCGACCCCCGGTAGTCGGACAGGCGGGAGCCCCCCATGGACGCGGTCCTCGCGATCGCCCGGTTCGTCGTCAACGAGATCCTCAGCGTCCCGGCCTACATGGTCGGGCTGATCACCGCGGTCGGCCTGATCGCGCTGCGCCGCTCCGCCGGGCAGGTGGTCGGCGGCGGCATCAAGGCCGTGCTGGGCTTCCTGCTCATCGGCGCCGGGGCGGGCCTGGTCACCGCCGCCCTGGAGCCCCTGGGCACGATGATCCAGGGCGCGGCCGGCGCACAGGGCGTGGTGCCCACCAACGAGGCGATCGTGGCCATCGCCCAGCAGGAGTTCGGGGCCCAGGTCGCCTGGATCATGATCGCCGGTTTCGCGCTCAGCCTGGTGCTGGCGCGCTTCACGCCGCTGCGGTACGTGTTCCTCACCGGCCACCACACCCTGTTCATGGCCACCCTGCTCACCATGGTGCTGGCGACGACCGGCCTGCCCGCCGCGGCCGCGGTCGCCCTGGGCGCGCTGCTGCTGGCGGTGGTGATGGTGTCCCTGCCCGCGCTGGCCCAGCCGTGGACCCGGGCGGTGGGCGGCGACGGCAAGATCGCCATCGGCCACTTCGGCACCCTGGGCTACGTCGCCGCCGGCGCCACCGGGCAGCTCGTCGGCAAGGGCAGCCGCAGCACCGAGGACATGAAGCTGCCCGAAGGGCTGCGGTTCCTGCGCGACTCCATGGTGGCGACCGCGTTGAGCATGGTCGTCATCTACGTGGCGGTGGCGCTGCTGTACTGGGCCCGCCAGGGCACCGGGGCGGCGCTGGAGATGTTCCCGCCGACCGAAGGGGTCGAGCCCACCGTCGGGCACTTCCTGATGGCCTCCGTGATGCAGGGACTGCAGTTCGGGATCGGCGTGGCGGTGATCCTGTACGGCGTGCGCACCATCCTGGGCGAGCTGGTCCCGGCCTTCCAGGGCATCGCCGAGCGCGTCGTTCCGGGGGCGGTGCCCGCCCTGGACGCCCCGATCGTCTTCCCCTTCGCGCAGAACGCGGTGCTCGTCGGGTTCCTGGCCAGCTTCGCGGGCGGGCTCGTGACGCTGGCGTTCATGGCCGCGGTGGTCAACCCGGCGTTCGGGCTGGCGCTGATCCTTCCCGGGCTGGTGCCGCACTTCTTCACCGGGGGCGCGGCGGGCGTGTACGGCAACGCGACCGGCGGTCGGCGGGGCGCGGTGCTCGGCGCCTTCGTCAACGGCGTGATCATCACCGTGCTGCCCGCGCTGCTGCTGGGCGTGCTGGGCTCGTTCGGGGAGGCGAACACGACCTTCGGCGACGCCGACTTCGGGTGGTTCGGCATCGCGGTGGGCTACTCCTTCCGGGCCGGGGACGCCGCCGGTGTGGTGCTGTCGCTGCTGGTGGCGGCGGTCCTGTTCGCGGCGGCCGTGCTGGTGCAGCGCAAGGCCGTGCTCGGGGGCTGGGACCCGGCCGCGCGGCACAAGGCCGCGCTGGAGCGCCGCACGACCGGATAGACGGCGGGTGCGAGGAGGCCGTGTCCGGGGGCCGGGCCGCCGCCCGGGCTCGCGGACACGGCGCGCGCACGGCGGAAGGGGGCGGCCCGCAGGACCGCCCCCTTCCTCTCCGCTCAGGTCACAGGTGGACGGCGGGCTCGGGCGCGGCCCCGCCCTCGGCCCCCTCCTCCTTCGCGGCCGGCTTCATGAACAGGGACAGCACCGCCGCCCCGGCCATGACCGCCGCCGCCACGCTGAACGCCAGGAACAGGCCGTCCATGAACGCCAGGTGGCTCGCCCGGGTGACCGCCTGGGCGACCGCGTCGGAGGCGCCCTCCGGGACCACCGCGGAGCCTTGGGCGACGGCGCTCTGCAGCGCGGCGAGCCCCTCCCCCTGCGGCAGTTCCAGCCCGGCGTCGCCGAAGTGGCCGGGCAGCGTCGCGGCCACCCGCACCGACAGCACCGCGCCCAGCACCGCCGTGCCCAGCGACCCGCCGAGCTGCATCGCGGCCTGCTGCATGCCCGAGGCCACCCCGGCCAGGGAGACCGGCGCGCTGGTGAGGATCGCGGCGGTGGCGCCGGTCATCACCATGCTCAGCCCCACGCCCAGCAGCACGAAGCCGACCGAGGTGTAGACGACCCCGGTGTCGGGGGTGAGCCGGGAGAGCATGAACAGCGCGACCGAGGCGCTGACCAGGCCGCCCACCGTGGGCACGCGCGTGCCCACGGTGTCGATGAGGCGCCCGGCCGGGGTGGCGCAGATCGCCATCATCGCGGTCAGCGGCAGCAGCTGCAGCCCGGCCTGCAGCGGTGTCAGCCCCAGCACCCCCTGCAGGTAGAAGGTGATGAAGAAGAGCGAGCCCATCAGCCCCAGGGCCATCAGCACCATCAGCACCACGCCGATGGAGATGGGCGCGGAGCGGAAGATGCCCAGCGGCAGCAGCGGCGCCTCGGCCTTGCGCTCCCACAGCACGAACACGGTGCCGAAGGCCAGGGCGACCGCGAGCACGGTCAGCGTCTCGGCGTGGGCCCACCCCTTGACCGGGGCCTCCACCAGCGCCCACACCAGGGCGAAGATCGCGACGCTGAGCAGCGCGATCCCGGGCAGGTCCATCCGCGAGGAGGTGTCGGTGGGGCGGTTGGGGCCCAGCAGCCACACCCCCAGGCCCAGGGCGGCCAGACCGACGGGGATGTTGATCAGGAAGGCGGCGTGCCAGCTGAACGCCGACACCAGGATGCCGCCGACGATCGGCCCGGCCGCGGTGGCGCCGCCGATCAGGCTGCCGAACATGCCGAAGGCCCGGCCCAGCTTGTCCGGCGGGAAGCTGGAGCGCAGCAGCCCCATCGCCGCGGGGGCGATGGTGGCGCCGAACACGCCCTGCAGGATGCGGAAGGCCACCAGCGGGACCACCGCCGAGGACAGGGCGATCGCCACCGAGGTGAGGGTGAAGCCGACGACGCCCACCATGAACACACGGCGGTGGCCGTAGCGGTCGCCGAGCTTGCCCGCGGTGATCAGGAAGACCGCCAGGCCGAGCAGGTAGCCGTGGGTGACCCACTGCAGCTCGGCCAGGGAGGCGTCCAGGTCGGCGCCGATCGCCGGGTTGGCCACGGCCACGATGGTCCCGTCCAGGGCGACCATCATCACCCCGAAGGCGATGGCCACCAGCGTGCCCCAGGGGCCGCCGCGCGGCCCCGGGCGCCGCCCTGGCGGCGCCTCCCGTGGTGCCGTCTGCGTCATGCGTCCCCCGTTCCCCCGCGGGCCGCCCCGCGGTGCCTACCGATCCGTCGCGACCCGGCAACACTAGTGGCAGCCGCTGACAGATGACAATCACTGACGTATTTTGCGCCCGGCGGTATCCTCGGACCGACCGATCCGCGAAAGCGGAGGTGGCGCCGCCCCCGCACGCGCCCCCCGGCGGGGCGCGCGGCCGAACCGGAGGAGCACGTGACCGGAATCACCGCCGGAGCCGACGCACCGGACCACCCGGCCGGCCTGCGCGAGCGCAAGAAGGCCCGGACCCGCGAGGCCCTGGTCGGGGCCGCGCTGGACCTGTTCGCCGAGCGGGGGTTCGAGGCGGCGACCACCGAGGAGATCGCCGCCGAGGCGGAGGTCTCCCAGCGGACCCTGTTCCGCTACTTCCCGTCGAAGTACGACATCGTCCTATCGGTCTACGACGACATCGAAGAGGTCTTCCTCCACAGGCTCCGGGAACGGCCGCTCAACGAGCACCCCTTCACCGCGATGGCCCGGGCCGTCCAGAACACCCGCGCGGACCTGAGCCCGACCGTGGTCGCGGGCCAGCTCCGGCTGCTGCCGGTGCTGGCCGAATCGCCCCACCTGCTCGCGGCCCGGTTCGACTCGGGCAACCGGCACACGGCGCGCCTGGAGGCCCTGATCGCCGAGCGGTGCGGCGCCTCGCCCCGCGACCTCCGGCCCCGGCTCCTGGCCTCGGTCTTCGGATGCGCCATGAAGACCGCGGTCACCCAGGCCTGCATGGTCGCCGAGCCCAGCGCCGACCGGTTCTACGCCCTCATCGAGACGGCGATGGACACGCTCGTCCCAACGCTCACCGAGCCCTGGCACCTTCCGGCCGGGAAGGAGGCGCCTCCCACAGCGGAGGGCGCGGGGCCGGCGGGTCAGGGCCCGACGGCTCAGGGGCCGATGGATCAGGGGTCCGGTTCCGATTCGTCGAACACGGCCGATGATGCTTCCATAGCGCCGTGAGCCTCCGCCACACGTTTTCCACCTGCGAGGACGCGGTCGGCTGAGGCGCGGCGGCGCGGCGCGGGAGAAGGGCCGCTCACTCCTCGCCCCCGGGGCGGGGCCTCCTCCGCCGCCACAGCAGGGAGCCGACGACCGCCGCGGCCGCCGCCACGCCCGCGCCCGCCACCGGGACCGCTCCCCAGGTCTCCATGGCGGCCTCCACCATCCGGCGGCTCTCCGCCCGCGGGTCGGCCAGCACGGTCAGGCAGAACACCGCCACCAGCAGGGACACCGCCCCGGTGAGCAGGGCCCGCTGGAGGCGGCCCGGCTCGGTCCGGCGGTGCAGGACACGGCCCGCCTTCAGGATGCGGCCGGCCCGCAGCAGCCTCAGGGACACCGCCACGCGCGCCAGGCGCAGCATCTGCAGCGGGCCGACCACCAGCACCACCGCGAGCACGGCGGCCACGGCCGCCAGAGTGGTCCAGCGGTGATCGCGCAGCCACGCCCGCTTGCCCTCGGCGAGCAGGAACAGCAGACCCCATTCGGCCCACAGCACCGCCCCGGCGGCGATGTTGGCCCAGCGGCCCGTCGCCGCCACCGCACCGGAGCCCCAGACCTCGAAGAACACGGCGGGGACCGAGACGAGCGCGGCCGCGATCACCACGGGGGCCATGCGGCGCTCGGCTTCACGGGCCCGGAGGTTCACCGCCCCGTCGCCGCTGCCGCCGCCCATGCGAGCGAGGCTACTCCTCCGGTTCCGGCGCTCCGGCGGCCGGTGTCCGCGTCGGTCCGCGATCCGCGCCGCCGTCCGCGTCCGGCTCGCCGCAGTCCGGGAACCGCCACCCCGTCTCCCGCTCCCAGCGAGCGGTGGCCTCCAACAGCGCTTCGGAGGACATGGCGAAGAAGGCCCCCACCTCGTCCAGGCGGGCACCGGCCGGGGTCCCGGCCCCGAGGATGCGCGCGCCTTCCCGAGCCGCCTCGGCCAGCTGCAGGTTCGCCCGGATGCTCGCCTCCCACGCCCGGACCCACGCGGTCCGGTCGGCGAAGTACAGGTCGCGGCGCCCGCCCGGAGCGCGTTCGCGCCGCAGCAGGTCCTGCTCCTCCAGGTAGCCGACGATCTTGGACACCGACGCGGGGCTGAGGCCGAGCCGTTCGGCGAGCTCGGCGGCGGTGAGACCGGCGTCGGCCACGAACAGGGCGGCCACGACCCGCGCCGGGGTGCGCGGCAGACCGGTCGCCTGGAGCGGCCCGATGACGATCTCCTCGGCCCGGCGCCGCGCCCCGTCCACTGGGCCGGGGGCCTGGGACGCCGAGCGCGGCGGCGCCGCAGGGCCGCGCCGGGCGCGGCGCTCGGCCTCCCTCTGGGCGCGGTCGGGCCGGTAGTCGTTCGGCCCCCCGTTGCGCATCACCTCGCGCGTCACGGTGGATGTGGGCCGCCCCAGCCCGCGCGCGATCCCGGCGTAGGACAGCCCGTCGCCCAGACCGCGGGCGATGCGGCGGCGCTCGTCAGGGGTGAGGCGTCCTCCGGGCATGCGCTTCCCCCTTACTCGTCGGCGGGCCGTGCCGAAATGCGCGCCCCTTCACCCCATTGTGCGTTCACTCGACCTTCATTGCAACGTAGCGACCACGGGAAGGTTGCATTCACCCCACACCCACCGCAACGATTGTCGCCTTACACCAGGCATGACAGGCGATCTGACCTCTGCCCGCATTGATGAGTTTTTGAATGCAACGTAGCGTTTCATTCGATCGAAACTCTGACGGGGGAGATCCACCATGACCACGGCACCGTTGCCGGAACTGCCCGGGATGCCCACCGCCCGCCCCGCCGGGCACCCCTTCGACCCGCCCGAGGAGCTGGCCGGGGTGCGCCCGCTGGCCCGCATCCCGCTCGCCGACCGAACCCCGGGGTGGCTGGTGACCGGCTTCGCCGCCGCCCGCGCCGTCACCTCCGACCCGCGCTTCAGCACCCGGTCGGAGCTGCAGCGCCTCGTACTGCCCCGGTTCGGGATGCCCGACCGCATGCCGCCCGCCCCGCCCGGGATGTTCCTCCAGGCCGACCCGCCCGAGCACACCCGCTACCGGCGGCTGCTCACCGGCAGGTTCACCGTCCGCCGGATGCGGCTGCTCACCGAGCGCGTGGAGCGGACCGTCGCCGACCACCTGGACGCCATGGAGCGCGCGGGCGGCCCCGCCGACCTGGTCACCGCCTACGCCCAGCCCGTCCCCGCCCTGGTGATCTGCGAGATCCTCGGGGTCCCCGCCGAGGACCACGCCCGGTTCAACGGGGCCGCCCGCACCTTCAACGACCCCGCGGCGACCGCCGAGGAGACGGACCGCGCGTGGCAGGAGCTTTACGCGTACCTGCGGGACCTGGTGGCCGCCAAGCGCTCCGCCCCCACCGACGACATCCTCAGCGAGCTGACCGACTCCGACCTCACCGAGGAGGAGCTGGTCAACGTGGCCACACTGCTGCTGGCGGCCGGGCTGGACACCACCGCCAACATGATCGCGCTGGGCACCTTCGCCCTGCTGCTCCACCCGGACCAGCTCGCGGTCATGCGCGACGAACCCGCGGCCGTCGACAAGGGCGTGGAGGAGCTGATGCGGTACCTGAGCATCCCGCACACAGGCCAGCGCGCCGCCCTGGAGGACGTCGAGCTGGAGGGGCACACGATCAAGGAGGGCGACACGGTCGCCGTGTCCCTCGCCGCCGCCAACCGCGACCCCGAGCGCTTCCCCGACCCCGACCGGCTCGACCTGAGGCGGGACGCGCCCGGGCACCTGTCCTTCGGCCACGGCGTGCACCAGTGCCTCGGCCAGCAGCTCGCCCGTGTGGAGATGCGGGCCGCCTTCCCCGCACTGCTGCGGCGCCTCCCCGACCTGCGCCTCGCGGTGCCGCCGGAGGAGGTACCGCTGCGCTCCGAGGCGGACATCTACGGCGTGGAGGCCCTGCCCGTCACCTGGGGGCCGGAAGGGGGCGGGCGATGAGGATCGGCGCCGACCGCGACCGGTGCATCGGGGCGGGGATGTGCGTCCTGACCGCCGCCGACCTATTCGACCAGGACGAGGAGGAGGGGCTGGTGCGGGTGCTGGACGGGGCGCCCGCCGCCGACCGGGAACGGGACGCGCTCCGGGCCGCCCGCCTGTGCCCGTCCGGCGCGCTGGCCGTCACCGACGGCGCCTGACCGGCCCCGCCCCGCGCCGCGTCCCGTGACGCGGCGCGGACCTCGGCGTACCGTCGGTTCATGAGCAGCAACGACCGTGTCCTCGTGGAACGCTCCGGACCGCACGCCACCATCACCATGAACCGGCCGGAACGCCGCAACGCCCTCTCCGAGGGGTTCATGGAGGAGCTGACCGCGGCCTTCGAAGAGGCCGCCGCCTCCGACGCGCTCGGCATCACCCTCGCCGCCAACGGCCCGGTGTTCTCCGCCGGGCACGACTTCGCCGACCTGGCCGGCGCCGACCACGCCGCGACCCGCCGCACCCTGCTCACCTGCGCCCGGCTCATGCGCACCGTGCAGTCGGTGCCCCAGGTCGTCCTCGCCCGCGTGCACGGGCTGGCCACCGCCGCCGGGTGCCAGCTCGTCGCCACCTGCGACCTGGCCGTGGCCGGGTACAGCGCCGGGTTCGCGGCCCCCGGCGGGAAGGGAGGCTGGTTCTGCCACACGCCGATGGTCGCCGTCTCCCGCAACGTGGGGCGCAAGCGGGCCGCGGAGATGGCGCTGACCGGCGACGTGATCGACGCGAGCACGGCCGCCGAATGGGGGCTGGTCAACCGCGCCGTCGCCGACGCCGAGCTGGAGGAGACCGCGCGCGACCTGCTGGAGCGCGCCACCCGCGGCTCCCCGCGCAGCAAGGCCCTGGGCAAGCAGGCGCTCTACGCCCAGATGGAGCGGCCCGAGTCCGACGCCATGGCGTACGCGGTGGAGGTGATGGCGGCCGCCGCCCAGACCCCGGAGGCCCAGGAGGCGATGGCGGCGTTCCTGGACAAACGCACCCCCAAGTGGCCCGCCTGACCGGCAGGTGATTCGCACCGCACAGGCGATCGCCGGGGCGAACGGCCGGTACGAGCACCCTCACCCTCCTGCCAGGGAGGCGGCGATCGACGTCCGCCCCGCCCGCCGTGCGGGGAGCACGGCCGCCGCCATGGCCGCCAGGCCCGACCCGGCCACGACGAGGGCCAGTTGTCCGACCGGCACCGCCGGAACCGCGTCGGCGCGCATCGCGGTGATCACCGCCAGGCCGTACAGGCCGCCCACGGCCGCGCCCGTACACGCCCCGACCGCCCCCAGGACCAGGGCCTCGACCGTCAGCATCCGGCCGAGCTGGCGCCGGGTGACCCCCAGGGCGCGCAGCACGGCCGACTCCCGGGTCCGCTCCACCACCGACAGGCTCATCGTGTTGGCGATCCCGATCAGGGAGACGACCACGGACAGGGCCAGCAGCCCTCCGACGATCATCACCAGGTTGGACAGCGCCTCCTCCAGCTGCCGCCGCGCGTCGTCGGTCCCGGTGATGGACACGGCCGGGTACTCCTCGGTCCCGGCCTCCACGGCGGCGCGGCCCTCCTCGGGGCTCAGGCCCGGGTCGGTGTTGATCATCAGGGCCCCGTAGCCGCGTTCACCGAACAGGGCGGTGAAGCCCTCCCCGGTCATGGAGAACGGCGGATAGGGCGAGGCCCGGACGACCGCGGCGACCTCCAGTTCGGCGGTCCGCCCGTCCCCGGTGGCCACGCCCACCGTGTCGCCCACGCCGATGCCGAACTCCTCGGCCCGGTCGGGGGTGACGGCGATCTGTCCGGGCCCCATCGCGTCCGGGCGGGCGCCCTCGACGACCACCGGCTCCTCGAACGGGCCGCCGGGGACCACGCTCGCCAACCCGGCCTCCTTCCCGTCCAGCTCGACCACCGCCTCGCGCTGTGCGCCGATCTCGGCGACGCCGTCGGTTCCCCGGAGCCGCTCGACCACCCCGGGCGGGATCTGCGCCTGCTCCGCCGTCCCGGGCGCCGTCACCATGAAGTCGACCGGGAGCGCCTGCTCCACGCCCTTGTTCACCGACGCCTCGAAGCTCTCCGCGGCCACCGAGACACCGGACATCAGGGTCACCCCGACGGCCAGAGCGATCGCGGTGGTCGCCGCCCGCCGCGGGGCGCGGCGGGCATTGGCCACCGCGAGGCGCCCGGGGGTGCCGAACAGCCGTCGCGGCAGGAAGCCGACGACCAGGACGGCCGGACCCACGAGCATCGGCCCCAGGGCCACCAGTCCCAGGAAGAAGAGCATGCCGCCGACCACGACGGTGCTCAGCGCCGCGGCCCCCGGCCCCAGGGCCGGCACGGCCGCCGCCGAGGCGCCGGCGCCCGCCGCGGCCGCCAGCAGGCCCAGCACTCCGCGCACCGACCCGAACCGCCCGCCTTCGCGCTCCCGGGTGCTGTTCAGCGCGGCGACCGGGGGCACACGGGTGGCGGCGTGCGCGGGAACGGCCGCGGCGCCGACGGTGACCGCGACCCCGGCGGCCAGGCCGACGGCGATGGTCAGCGGCGTGACCGCGACGACGGAGTAGGGGATGTCGCTGCCGAAGGCCCTGAGGACGGGGACGGCCGCGTACCCGGCGGCGACGCCGAGGGCCGCCCCCACCACCGAGGCGGCGGCCCCCAGGGCGGCGGACTCGGCGAGCACGCTGCCGAACACCTGGGAGCGGGCGGCCCCCACGCACCGGAGGAGGGCCAGCTCGCGCTTGCGCTGGGCCACCAGGATGCTGAACGTGTTGAAGATGACCAGCCCGGAGACCAGCAGGGAGACGAGGCCGAGCATCGCGAGCCCGGCGCTGAGCAGGGCCGGGTCCACACCGCTCCCCGCCGCCTTGGCGTCGGCCCACTGCCTGCCGGTCAGGACCTCCTCGCCTCCCCCGCCCATGGCCGCGGCCACGTCGGCGCGCAGGTCCTCGGGGGCGGGGCCGGACGAGGTGATGTAGATGCCCGCGTAGTCCGCCTCCCCGGTGACCGCCTTCGCGGTCGGGAGCGTGAAGACCGCCGCCCCGCGCAGGGCCATGGAGCCCTCGCCCCGGGTGTCGACCAGCCCGGTCACCGTCATTTCGCGCGGCCGCCCCTGGGCGTCGAGCACGCCGACCGTGTCGCCGACGCCCGCGCCCGCGTCGTCGGCGGTCGACGCGGCCAGCGCGACTTCGTGGTCGGCCTCGGGGGCGCTGCCCTCCACCGTGGAGGTGCGCAGGGTGACCGAGGCGGCCACGGGCTTCTGGCTCAGGGGGCGGCCGTCCGCGCCGAGCAGGGTCGCCTGCCCCTCCACGACCCCTTGGGCGCGCTCCACCCCGTCGAGCGCGGCCAGGTCGTCGACGGTCTCCTGCGGCAGCTTGCGCAGGCCGCTGGAGGTGAGCACCGCCACGTCCACGTCGGCCGTGTTGGCGGTGACGGTCCGTTCCGCGTCCGCGCGGAGGGTGCCGCCGAGGACGAGGGTTCCAACGGTGAAGGCCGCCCCGACCACGGTGGCCAGGGCGGCCATCGCCAACCGCGCCTTGTGGGCACGGAGCCCGGCGAGCGTCGTCCTCCACACTGGTCGTCACCCCTCCGGCATCGCTTGGAGCGCGGGGCGCGATACGCCGCCGCCTCGGACACGGCCGTGACGGTAGCCGGGCGGTCACTCCGCAGGGATCGGCCGATCGGCCGAGAGGCTCCGGGGCGTGGGCGCCGCGGGCGGGGCGGGCCAAGTGTGGGGCGCGGCTTCGGCGGGTGGCCGGATGCGGACGAGGGGCGGGGGCGGGCTCAGCCCTGGCGGGCCGGGTGGGCCCCCCGGTCGGGGACGAGGTCGGCGCCGCGGTCGGCGAGCCACCCCAGGGCGCGTTCCAGCGGTCCCCGGCCCAGCAGCAGCTTCCACACCGTGCACAGCACCAGCGCCGCCACCACGAAGGCCTCCCACCGGAACGGAGCGGTGTCCTGGAAGGACATGCCGCCGAGCGCCATGACCACGATGTGCCCGGCGTAGACCGTCAGCGCCATGGCCCCGGCCGCCGACAGCGGGTACAGCGGCACCCGCGCGTGCTCGGCCGCGTACAGGCAGGCCACCAGTACCAGCAGGGACGTGCCGATCGCGCCGACGGCCTCGTAGCTGGTGCCGCTGTGCGGGCTGGCGATGAGCAGCCACAGCGGGGAGTCCGTCGGGACCTGCCCGTGCATGTTGCCCAGCTCCCCGACGACCCAGTCGCGCATCGGCGCCAGCCCGGCGGCGTCCAGGCCGGTGGCACCCCAGGTCGACGCCGCGAGGTCGGCCGCCAGGCGGTCGATCCCGCCCAGGGGGTACAGCAGCAGCCAGGACCCGCCGTAGCCGAGCAGGGCGAGTGCGGCCCCGGTGCCCAGCATGCCCAGGCGCACCCGGGCCGCGTTCAGGTCCAGCCGTCCGACCGCCATGCCCGCCACCACGAACGCCATGAACGTGAACGCCGGGTAGTAGCCGGTGAGGAGGAGGTCGGTGATGCCGCCGATGGAGTTCTCCCGGAACCCCTGGTCGCCCATGGCCGAGCGGATCAGGAACGATGCCTGCGGCCCGATGAGGGCGACCGCCGCCGCCGTGCAGCCCAGCGCGACCGGGCCCAGGGTGAGCAGCGGCAGGGCCAGCACGAAGAACCCGGCGTAGTAGGCGAGGATCACCGCGACCGGCGCGTCGAGCACGTCCAGGGCCATCCCGAGCAGGGCCAGCACCACCGCGCGCACCAGGATGCGCGCCACGGGGCGCTGCAGCGCCAGGCCGGGGAGGGGCTGCGACCTGCCGGTCATCAGCGCCAGGGAGACCCCGGCGAGGAAGGCGAACAGCGCCGAGGACCGGCCGCGGGTCAGCCCGTGGAAGGCCTCGGCCGCCTCATCGCCCGCGAGCCCGGCGACGCCGAGCGAACCGACGCCGAGGTGCACGGTGAGCATGCCGAAGACGGCGAGGGCGCGCGCGGCGTCGATCCCGGCGATGCGCTCGCGCGCCGCGGGCGCCGCCGACCCGTCGGGGAGGCGGGGGTCCTGGGGCGGAGTCACGACGCCCACCTTAGGAGGTATTGCGGTGTTTTGGGGCGGCCCGCGGGGGCCGGTTTCGGGGCCTGCGCTGGAGTCGCGGCCCCCACCGGCCGGGGGCGGCACGGCGCCGCCCCGCCCCCGGCAGCCGCCGCTCAGTCCCCGCCGCGCGCGAGCGTCGAGAAGTAGTCCAGCGCCTCAGGGTTGGCCAGGGAGTCTCGGCTGGCCACCTTCTCGGCGGGCTCGCCCATCAGGATGCGCTTGACCGGGACCTCCAGCACCTTGCCCGAGAGGGTGCGCGGCACCTGGGCGATGGCCCGCACCGAGTCCGGGACGTGCCGGGGCGAGCAGTCCTCGCGGATGCGGCGCGCGATGGCCTTGGTGAGCGCCTCGCCCAGGTCGGCGCCCTCGCGCAGGACGGTGAACAGTTCGATGCGCGAGCTCCCGTCCTCCTGGGGCACGTCCACCACGAGCGCGTCGACGACCTCGTCCAGGGACAGCACCGCCCGGTAGATCTCGCTGGTGCCCATCCGCACCCCGCCCCGGTTGATGGTGGAGTCGGAGCGGCCGTAGATGACGGCGGTGCCGCGGTCGGTGATGGAGATCCAGTCGCCGTGCCGCCACACCCCCGGGTACATGGAGAAGTAGCTGTCGCGCAGGCGCTCCCCGTCGTCGTCGCCCCAGAAGTACAGGGGCATGGACGGCGCGGGCTCGGTGACCACCAGCTCGCCGACGTCGCCGACGAGCTCCTTGCCCTCGGGGTCCCAGGAGGCCACGGCCATTCCCAGGGACCGGGCCTGGATCTCCCCCTCGTACACCGGAAGGGTGGGCACGCCGCCGACCAGGCAGCTGCAGATGTCGGTGCCGCCGCTGGTGGAGAAGAGCCACAGCCCGTCGCCGAACTCGCGGTAGCACCAGTCGAACCCCTCGGGGCTGAGCGGCGACCCGGTGGAGCCGATGGCGTGCAGCGCCGACAGGTCCCGCCCCTCCGTGGGGTGGATGTCGGCCTTCATGCAGGTGGAAAGGTATCCGGCGCTGGTGCCGAAGACGGTGACCCCGGCGCGTTCGGCCAGGTCCCACAGGGTCCCTAGGTCGGGGTGGCCGGGGTTGCCGTCGAACAGCACGATGGAGGCCCGGGTGAGCAGCACGCTCACCAGGAAGTTCCACATCATCCACCCGGTGGTGGTGAACCAGAACACCCGGTCGGTCTCCTGGGCGTCCAGGTGCAGGTGGAGATTCTTGAGCTGCTCCAGCAGGATGCCGCCGTGGCCCTGCACGATGGCCTTGGGCAGCCCGGTCGTCCCGGAGGAGTAGAGCACCCACAGCGGGTGGTCGAAGGGGAGCCGCTCGAACTCCAGCTCGGCGCCCTCCCCGGCGCGCTCCAGCGCCTCCCAGGCCAGGGCGTCCTCGGGCACCTCGTCGCCCAGGTAGGGCAGCACGACGGTGTGCTCCAGGCCGGGCAGCTGGGCGCGGAGCTCGCGCACCGTTCCGGTGCGGTCGAAGTCCTTGCCGCCGTAGCGGTAGCCGTCGACGGTCAGCAGCACCTTCGGCTCGATCTGGGCGAAGCGGTCGATCACGCTGCGCACGCCGAAGTCGGGCGAGCAGGAGGACCAGACCGCGCCGATGGAGGCGCAGGCGTAGAACGCGGCGGCCGTCTCGGCGATGTTGGGCAGGTAGGCGGCGACCCGGTCGCCGGGGCCCACACCGAGGCGGCGCAGCCCGGCCGCGATGGCGGCGGTGCGGCGCTTGAGCTCGCCCCAGGTCCACTCGCCCAGGACGCGCAGCTCGGAGGCGTGGCGGATGGCCACGGCGTCGTCGTCGCGGTCGGCGAAGACGTGCTCGGCGTAGTTGAGGCGGGTGCCGGGGAACCAGCGCGCTCCGGGCATGGCCCGCTCGGCGAGGACCTCGGTGGGCGGGGTCGAGGAGCGGACGCCGTAGTAGTCCCAGATCGCCGACCAGAACCCGTCGAGGTCGGTGGTGGACCAGCGCCAGAGGGAGTCGTAGTCGCCCTCGTCGACGGCCGCCCCCCGCTCCTCGCGCGCCCAGCGGGCGAACGCGGTGATGTTGGCCCGTTCCCGCCGTTCGGTGTCGGGGGTCCAGAGCACGGGGGGTGGTGGCTGCGTCATTGCTGGCGCCCTCCTCATGTAACGCAGGCGAGCGGTCGGCCGCGCCCGCCGGTCAGGCGGGGCCGCCGCTGTGATGTGACGCCCATCTAACAACACGGTCGGAGTGTCGCGCATCACGGGGGTCGGTGAGCCCGGCTGGCGAAGCGCAGGTGGGCGGGGTGCCCGAGGGTGTCCCGCCGCGACACAGCCTGACGGCGGGACGGCACGGGCGCCATGGAGGCGCGGCACACAGTACGGCGGAGGACGGTGGCGCGGCGGGCCACGGGGTGGGGAGAGCCCCGACTACATGTAGCGCTCCAGGCTGCGCGTCCGCACAGCCCAAGGCAGAGAGGGCACGCCGACGAAGTCCCCCATCGGCCCCTCGGCGATCTCCGTGTACTCCTCCTGCTCAGGAGCGCTGTACAGGGTCCACAGGTCACCGCTCTGCCGAACGATCAGATAGCAGGGAACGCCCAGCTGCGCATACAGGTCCTTCTTCGACACCTCGTCGGTGATCCGGGATGACGGGGATACGACCTCGGCGACGAGCAGAACCTTGTCTCCTGGGCGCATTCCCGAGGCGGGAAGCCGCGTTCCCTCCTCGAAGACCGCCACGTCCGGCCTGAGTTCGTCATCGCACCCTGGGAACCGCACGGAGGCATCCATCGTGGCGGGGTAGCCGTTGTGCCTCGACTGCAGCAGAATGTCCAGCTGGATCTCCTGGTGCAGCTGGCTCGGAGACGGCGAAATGATGATCTCCCCGTTGATGATCTCGTAGCGAACCTCATGCTGATCAAGCAGACCGGCGACTTTGGACTGCCCTCTCAGCTCGTCGGAGACCGTCATCTCGCCCACTCCCTCGAAGCGTCATGTACGAGCGCCGCGGCTACCCACCGTCGTCATCCATGCTAGCCCGAGGGCCTGTGCCTTGGTGGCGAACTCTTCAGGCGCCAGCTCCGCCATGCCCTCGGGCAATGCCCCCAGCAGCGGCGCCCCGGCCTCCTTCGGGAGGTCTCCGAGGTTGCACCGCTCGGCCAGGCCCGGCCGTCGGGGCCAGCTGCCGATCACCACCCCCGCGCACATGATCCGGCGGGCGCGCAGCGCCTCGGCCGTCAACGCCGTCTCGTTGAGCGTTCCCAGGCCCGCGCGCGCGACCAGCAGGACCGGGGCCGCCAGGGCCGCGGCCACGTCGGCCAGGCTCGACCCCTGCTCGTCGAAGCGCACCAGCAGCCCGCCCGCACCTTCGACGAGCACCAGGTCGTGCCCCTCGTCGACCAGCTCCACGGCGGCCCGCGCCGCCCGCTCGGCGGGCAGCCCCTCCATCCCGGCCCGGCGGGCGGCGGTGGCCGGGGCCAGCGGGTCGGGGTAGCGGACCAGCTCCCGAACCGTCGTCCCCGGGGCCAGGCGGGCGACCTCGTCCGCGTCCCCGGGCTCACCCGGCCGCACCCCGGTCTGCGCGGGTTTGAGCACGGCGACCCGCCGTCCGGCCCTTACGGCGAGGGCCGCGAGCGCGGCCGTGCACACGGTCTTGCCCACCCCGGTTCCGGTCCCGGCGACCGCCATCACCGTCACGCGGTCGCCTTCAGGGAGGCCTCGGCGGCGGCGAGCATTCCGCCGGTGACGGCCTCCAGGTCGGAGGTGTCGCAGATGTAGGGCGGCATCGCGTAGACGTGTTCGCGGAAGGGCCGAAGCCAGCACCCGGCGTCGACGGCGGCGCGCGTGGCGGCGGCCGTGTCCACGGGCCGGTCCAGCTCGATGACGCCGATCGCCCCCAGGACGCGCACGTCGCGCACCCCGGGCAGAGCGCGCGCGGGGGCCAGGCCGTCGCGCAGCCCCTGCTCGACCCGGGCGACGTCGCCGCGCCAGTCGCCGCCGGTCAGCAGGCCGACGCTCGCCGCCGCGACCGCGCACGCCAGCGGGTTCCCCATGAAGGTGGGCCCGTGGGCGAGCACCGGCACCTCCCCCTCCGAGATGCCGCGTGCCACCTCCGGCGTGCACAGGGCGGCGGCGAGCGTCAGGTATCCGCCGGTCAGCGCCTTTCCCAGGCACATCACGTCGGGGACGACCCCGGCGTGTCCGGCGGCGAACATGGAGCCGGTCCGGCCGAAGCCGGTGGCGATCTCGTCGAACACCAGCAGCAGGCCGCGCTCGCGGGTGATGCGGCGCAGCTCGCGCAGGTAGCCGGGGCTGTGGAAGCGCATGCCGCCCGCCCCCTGCACCACCGGCTCCACGATGACGGCCGCCAGCTCGTCGGCGTGCGCGGCGACCAGCCGCTCCAGCCCGGCGACGTAGGAGGGGTCCGGGTCGGCATCAAACCCTTCGGGCGGGGCGTCGGCGAAGACCTGGCGGGGCAGGACGTCGCCCCACAGGGAGTGCATCCCGCCCTCGGGGTCGCACACCGACATGGCGTGGAAGGTGTCCCCGTGGTAGCCGCCGCGCCAGGTCAGGATGCGGCGCCGCTCGGGGCGGCCTTGGGAGCGCTGGTACTGCAGGCACATCTTGAGCGCGACCTCGACCGCCACCGACCCGGAGTCGGCGAGGAAGACGTGGCGCAGGTCGCCGGGGGCGGCGGCGGAGAGCAGCGCGGCCAGGCGGGCGGCGGGCTCGTGGGTGAGGCCGCCGAACATGACGTGCCCGAACCGGTCGAGCTGCGTGCGGGCGGCCGCGTCCAGGACAGGGTGGCGGTAACCGTGGATGGCCGACCACCAGGACGCCATGCCGTCGACGACCTCGCGCTCGCGCCCGTCGTCGCCGACGAGGCGCAGGCGCGTGCCGTGCGCGTCGGTCACGACGTAGGGGGCGCCGGCGGCGCCGGGGCCCACGGACGAGTAGGGGTGCCAGAGCAGGTCGCGGTCGACCTCGCGGACCCATTCGGCGGCGGCGCCGGTCGCGGCGTCGGCCTCGGTGCCGTCGGGGGCCGGTCGGAGCGGAGACGTCATACCCGCACATCCTTCCGAGGGGCCCGGCGCAGGGCGATGGTCCCTCCCACAGAATCGGGCGGGGGATGTTTGTGCGTTCCCGCGCATGACGGGGGCGCCGAACACGTGTGAGGCTCCACGTGACCGTTTTCCAGGCGGTCCGGGCGGGCGGCGGTACCCCGCCGCCCGCCCGTGGGGAAGAGCAGGGGGCCAGGGGCCGCGCCCGGCCCGGCCGAGCCGGTCCGCGTACAGGCGTGTCTCCCCATCGAGGACGGACACCGCGGCCACCGGGCGGGCCGTACGGCCTTGATCGGCGCAGGAGCCCGCTCGGGGGCGGGGGCCTCCGCCCATCCGCGTCGGCACGGTCGACCACCCCCCGGATCAGGGCCGCCCGGGCCGAGACCAGGAAGGCGGGAGACCCGAGCGTGACCGCGACGACCGACGACACCGCCGACGACACCTCCCCCGCGCCGCCGTTCCGGTGGCTCGCCGGGGCCGCCCGGGAGCGGGCCGCCGCCGGGCTCACCCGGGTCCTGCGGCCGCGCCCCCACGACGAGGACGTGCTCGACCTGGCCTCCAACGACTATCTCGGGCTCGCCCGCGACGCACGGGTCACCGGGGCCGCCGCGCAGGCCGCCCGGCGGTGGGGCGCCGGGGCGACCGGGTCGCGTCTGGTCACCGGCGACACACTGCTCCACCGCGCGCTGGAGGAGGAGCTCGCCGACTTCTACGGCACCGAGTCCGCGCTCGTCTTCTCCTCCGGCTATGCCGCCAACCTCGCCATGGTCACCGCGCTCTCCGGGCGCGGGGCACACCTGGTGTGCGACCGCCTGAACCATGCCTCCCTCATCGACGCCGCCCGGCTGGCCAAGGCCTCGGGCGCCCGTGTCTCCCTGTTCGGCCATGCCGATCCCGATTCCGCCGCGCGCGCTCTGGACGAGGCGTCCGAGGGCTCAGAGGCCGAACGCCGCGCCCTCGTGTCCGACACCGTCTTCTCCGTCGACGGAGACCTGACCGACCTTCCCGGCCTCTCCCGCGCCTGCCGCAGCACGGGCGCGGCATTGCTGCTGGACGACGCCCACGGCCTCGGCGTCGTCGGGCCCGGCGGCGCGGGGGCCCTCACCGCCGCGGAGCTGCGCGGCGCACGGGACACGGTCGTCTCGGTGACGCTGTCCAAGTCCCTCGGGGCGCAGGGCGGCGCCGTCCTGGGGCCGTCCTGCGTCGTCCGCCACCTGGTGGAGACGGCGCGCACGTTCATCTTCGACACCGGCCTCGCCCCTGCCTCGGCCGGTGCGGCACGTGAGGCGCTCCGCCTTCTCCGCACGGATCCGGGGCTCGCCGAGCGCCTGAGGGGCCGCGCACGCGCGCTCTGCACCGGCCTGAGCGAACACGGCCTGGACACGTCGGCCCCCGACGGCGCCGTCGTCTCGGTCATCGCGGACTCGCCCGAGGAATGCACCCGGTGGGCGCGCCGGTGCGCGGAAAGGGGCGTGCGGGTGGGGTGCTTCCGCCCGCCGTCGGTCCCGGACGGCCGCCCCCGCCTGCGCCTGACGGCCCGAGCCGACCTGTCGCCTACCGACATCGACCGCGCGATCGACACAGTGGTGCGCTGCCGCCCGGCCCCTCCATCGTCGATCCCGGGAGAAACGACGCCACCGACGGGACTCTAGGGGCGTCATCCCCGAGACCAACGAGGATCCGGGCCGCCGGGACCCCGCGGAAATCCGTTCAGGTGCCCCCCTCCGGCCCCGGTCGTCGGCGAGGGCCCATGACCGTGTGCGGACGAACGGGGGAAGGCCTCTCTTGGACGCGACCGCCGGAGCCGCCCCCTTCCGGTTCCGGCCACGGTGTGATGCGCGCCTCTCCCCCGCATCCTCGCTGGTCGTCGGCGTCCCCTCGCGGCCCGCCGCCCTTCCGGTGCCCGGGACGCCTCGGAGGCGGCCGCGCCGTTACCCCTGCACCCCCGTGGCCGCGGGTACTCTGCCCTTCGGAACCCGGCCGACGGAGCTATCGAGGGGCGGTGGCCGACAGTGCTCAGACCCGGGAGCGGCCGCCGCGGCGTCCTCCTCGTCGCGGCCGCCGCGGTGTCCCTGCTGCTCGTCCTCGTGCTCGCGGTGCCCGTCACCCGCGGCGGCCTGGCCGGGGCCTGGTGCTCGCTGACCGGGTCGGGGTGCGCGCCCGGAGAGGGGCCGCCGGGCGGGAAGCCGGGCTCACAGGACGACTGGCGGCTGGCCATGGATCCGGTCGAGGCCGCCACCTGGGGCCACTACCTCGCCCTGGGCGACTCCTACTCCTCCGGCGACGGCGCCGGCTCCTACCTGCCCGGCACCACCGGCGAGGACGGCTGCTTCCGCTCGGCCGACGCCTACCCCTCCCGCACCTCCGAGTCCTTCGACTTCGCCGGGGGCTTCGGGTTCGTCGCGTGCAGCAAGCACAAGGGCTCCCAGCTCCTGGAGGAGGCCGGGGCCGAGGACGCCCAGCTCGGCGCCGTCGACGAGTACACCTCCCTGGTGAGCCTGGGCATCGGCGGCAACGACCTGGGCTTCACCCCCGTCCTGCGCACCTGCATGGTGCGCGTGCCGCTGGTCTCCGGCGGCGTCTGCCAGGGCCAGGAGGAGGACGTCGACCGCCGGATGCGGGCCTTCGACGACACCCTGGACGGGATCATCGCCGAGGTGCGCGACCGCGCCCCCGACGCCCGCCTGCTGCTGGTCGGCTACCCGCGCCTGTTCCCCGAGGAGCCGTCCGGCATGTACTACACGCTGACCGCCGAGGACCAGGCCTGGCTGAACGGGAAGGTGCGGGCCTTCAACGACCGGCTGCGCTCCGCCGCCCGGGAGGCCGACCGGGAGATCGCCGAGGAGGGCGACGTCGGCAGCGTCGAGTTCGTCGACGTCTACACCGCGCTCGCGGGCCACGAGGTGAACGCGGAGGAGGCGTGGCTGAACGGGGTCGTGCTGCGGGACCTGTCCGACGGCATCCAGGTGCACCGCAGCAGCTTCCACCCCACCGCGGCCGGACAGCGCGCGTTCGCCGAGCGGATCGCCGCCCGGATCGAGGAGGGGCCCGAGCGGGACCTGTACGTCGCCCGCGAGACCGTGGACTCCGCCGGGCCCGAGGTCCTCGCCCGCGACCTCGACTGAGCCCGGACCGGCGCGGTCCGGTCCGGGCGGACCGCCCGCTGCGGCCCGCCCGGTCCGGGACACCGCCCTTAGGCCCGTCCCGCCTTCAGGTCGGCCAGGACCGCCCCGAGCTGGTCCAGGCCCCAGTTGAGGTCCTCCTCGCTGATCACCAGCGGCGGCGACAGCCGGATCGTCGACCCGTGGGTGTCCTTGACCAGCACGCCCCGCTCGGCGAGCAGCTCGCACATGCGGCGGCCGGTGGCCAGCGACGGGTCGATGTCGATGCCCGCCCACAGCCCGATGCTGCGCGCGGCGGCCACACCGTCGCCCACGAACTCCTTCAGGCGGGTGCGCAGCACCTCCCCCAGCGTCCGGGCGCTCTCCAGGTAGGGCCCCTCCTTGAGCATCCGCACCACGGTGCGGCCCATCGCCCCGGCCATCGGGTTGCCGCCGAAGGTGCTGCCGTGCTGGCCCGGCTGGATGACGCCGAGCACCGACTCGTCGGCGACCATCGCCGACACCGGCAGCACGCCGCCGCCCAGCGCCTTGCCGAACAGGTAGGCGTCGGGCACCACCCCGGTGTGCTCACAGGCCCGCACGGTGCCGGTGCGGCCGAGCCCGGACTGCACCTCGTCGGCGATGAGCAGCACCCGCTCGGAGTCGCACAGCTCGCGCAGCCGCGGCAGGTAGTCGGGCGGCGGCACCACCACTCCGGCCTCCCCCTGCACCGGCTCCACCAGCACCGCGGCGGTGGTGCCGTCGACCGCCTCGGCCACGGCCTCGGCGTCGCCGTAGGGCACCGACCGGAACCCGGGGGTGTAGGGGCCGAACCCGCCGTAGGCGTCGGGGTCGGAGGAGAAGGAGATGATCGTGGTGGTGCGGCCGTGGAAGTTGCCGCCCGCCACGACGATGGTGGCCTCCCCGTCCGGGACGCCCTTGACCTCGTAGGCCCATCTGCGGGCCACCTTGATGGCGGTCTCCACCGCCTCGGCCCCGGTGTTCATGGGCAGCACGCGCTCCTTGCCCGCCAGGTCGCCCAGGGCGGTGACGAAGGGCGCGAACTGGTCGTTGTAGAAGGCGCGGCTGGTGAGCGTCACCCGGTCCAGCTGGTGGTGGGCGGCGGCGAGCAGGTCGGGGTTGGCGTGCCCGAAGTTCATCGCCGAGTACCCGGCGAGCATGTCGAGGTGGCGCCGCCCCTCGACGTCGGTCACCCAGGCCCCCTCGCCGGAGGCGATGACCACCGGTAGGGGCGCGTAGTTGTGGGCCGAGCGGGCCTGGGCCAGGGCGATGTGGTCGGCGGTGGAGACAGGAGGGCCGGAGGGGTCGCCCCCGGAGGGCCTGCTTCCCAGAACGCGGGTGTCGCTCATCCAGGTGTCCCTTTCCGATCAGCGCTGATCGTGTCGCTCTTGGGATACCCCGCGGCCCGCGGACGATACGCGTGCCGGTCGGGGACCCACAGCAGAAGAACAGACGCCCAGGAGCAGGCACAAGGGTCCGTTCGGAGACGAAGAGGACGGGAGGCCGCACAGGAGTCGGCACTGGACATATGGATCGGCGGGGCCCTCGGGCTCGGCCGTTAGCCCAGGGTCGCGGCGGAGATGTTTGCGGTGCGTCCGGAGCGGGACCGGTCCCGCGCTCCGCGGCGGTCTCGACGAAGGTGCCGGCACACCGGCGGTGGTACCCCCATGAGAGAGGGCCGGCTTCGACTCCGTCGGCCACGAGAGGGCGGCACGGGCGGTACGGGCGGCCCTTCGGCCCGAGGCGGGGGACCACCGCACCCGCCCGGTTGCGGTCTTCCGCACACCACCGCGCGGACTTCCCGAAAACCCGCTCCTCGGGCCTCTTCCGGCGCCCCTGGCCGGGCGGGAGTCCTTACACTAGGGCGTGTTTCCCGCGCTCCGCGCGAACCCGCTGAGCCCGAGCGGACTCGGAACGGGTGACGGTCGGCCACCGCCGCGACCGTCCGGGAAGACGAGACGTCCGGGGCGCGGCGTCCCGACGCCCGCCTCCCCGCGGCCGGTGCCGCGCGCCCCGCCTCCCAGACCCATCGACGAAACGCGAGACATGGCCAAACCAATCGGCACCCACGCCCTCAACCTGGTCCGCGGCGCCCTGATCGGCACCGCCGAGGTGGTGCCCGGCATCAGCGGCGGCACGGTCGCCCTGATCACCGGCATCTACGAGACCCTGATCACCTCGGCGGGCCACGTGGTCAGCGGCATCCGCCTCACCGTCTCCGACCTGCCCCGCGGGCGCGGCCTGGCGCGCGCCGGCACCGAGTTCCGCCAGGCCGACTGGGCGGCCGTGTTCGCCGTGCTGATCGGCATGGCCACCGCCGCGCTCACCGCGGCCAAGCTGCTGGCCCCGCTCGTGGAGTCCGAGCAGCAGTTCGCCTACGCGGTCTTCTTCGGCCTGGTGGTGGCCTCGGTGTACGTCCCCTACTCCAGCACCCTGCGGCGCTGGCGGGTGGGCGACTACCTGCTGGCCCTCGTGGTGGCGGCGGTGGCGTTCGTCCTCATCGGGCTGCCGCCCTCCCAGGTCGACCCCAACCCGCTGATCGTCACCGCGGCGGCGGCGGTGGCGGTGTCCGCCCTGGTGCTGCCCGGCATGTCGGGCTCGCTGATCCTGCTCACCCTGGGCCTGTACACCTCCACCATGAACGCGGTGAACGACCGCGACCTGGGCTACCTCGGGTTCTTCTTCCTCGGCGCACTGATCGGCGGCGCCCTGTTCGTCAAGCTGCTGCAGTGGGTGCTGGAGCACCACCACCACCTGGCGATGGTGGTCATGACCGGCCTGCTCGCCGGGTCGCTCCGGGCGCTGTGGCCCTGGCAGGAGGAGGACCGCACGTTCACCGCCCCCACCGAGGTGCCGTTCACGGTCGTCCTGATGGCCGTCGGCTTCGCGGTGGTGGTCGCGGTGCTGTTGCTGGAGCGCGCGACGCGTTCCCGGCGCGGGGACGCCCACGGCGGCCACGGCGGCCGCGGCGGCCACGGCGGGGACTCCGGCGGCGGCCACCGCGGCGGGGGCACCGCGCCGCAGGGCGGGCGCCACGCGCGCCCCGCCTCGGGCTCGGCCCCGCGCATGTGACACCCTGATCGCACGCTGGGCCGCCCGGGGCGCACCCCGGAGCGGCCCGGCCTCCAATCGAACACCGGCGCGGGGTGCCGCGGACCCTCCTCCCACCGCGGCTGAGAACACACCCGTCGAACCTGCACTAGCTCGCACTAGCGAAGGGACGCCCATGAGCTCCTTCAACATCCTGTCCATCGCCGGGACCGACCCCAGCGGCGGCGCGGGGATCCAGGCCGACCTCAAGGCCTTCTCCGCGCTGGGGGGCTACGGCATGAGCGTGGTGACGGCCCTGGTCGCGCAGACCACCACCGGGGTCGCCGAGGTGCACCGGGTGCCCCCGGAGTTCATCACCCGCCAGCTCGACGTGCTGCTGGAGGACGTGCGGGCCGACGCGGTCAAGATCGGCATGCTGGCCGACACCGAGGTGATCGACGCGGTGGCGGAGGCGCTCGACGCCCACCGGCCGCCGCACGTGGTGCTCGACCCGGTCATGGTGGCCAAGAGCGGCGACCGGCTGCTGGCGGCCGACGCCATCGGGGCGGTCCGCGCCCGCCTGCTGCCGCGCGCCGACCTGATCACCCCCAACCTGCCCGAGGCCGCCGAGCTGCTCGGCGTGGAGGAGGCGGTCGACACCGCCGGGATGGAGCACCAGGCGCGCGGGCTGCTCGACCTGGGCGCCCGCCGGGTGCTGATCAAGGGCGGGCACCTGGACACCGCCGAGAGCACCGACCTGCTGGTGGAGCCGGGCCGCCCGGCCGTCCCGTTCACCGCGCCCCGGGTCGCCACGAAGAACACCCACGGCACCGGCTGCACGCTCTCGTCGGCGATCGCCGCGCTGCTCCCGCAGCGGGACGGCTGCGCGGACGCGGTGCGGGACGCCAAGGAGTACCTGACCGAGGCGCTGCGCCGCGCCGACGACCTGGACGTCGGCGCGGGCAAGGGGCCGGTGCACCACTTCCACGCCTGGTGGTGACGCGGGGCGGCGCGGCCCCGCACCGCCCCTCGGGGGACGGCCGAACGGCCGAAGGGCCTGTCCGTTGCGGACAGGCCCTTCTCATGCGGTGTCGCGCACCCGCGCGCTACTGCTTCTCGGGGACCCGGAAGTCCGGGTTCTTCCACTCGGGGTTGGCGAAGTAGCGCCGCGTCTCGGCGACCACCACCGGCGACAGCAGCAGCAGCCCGACCAGGTTGGGCAGCGCCATCAGGCCGTTGGCGATGTCGCTGAACAGCCAGACCGTGTCGAGCTCGGCGGTGGCGCCCACGAAGACCACGGCCACGAACAGCACCCGGTAGAAGACCACCGCGCGGTGCCCGATCAGGTAGTCGATGCAGCGGTCGCCGTAGTACGACCAGCCGAGGATGGTGGTGAAGGCGAACACCACCACCGCGATGGCGAGCATCGGCCCGGCCATCGCGCCCAGGGCCGGGCTGACGCCGCCCAGGCCTTCCTGCAGCCCGGCGGAGGTCAGCGCGGCGCCGTCGTCGTCACCGGTCCGCCACACCCCGGTGACGATGATGACCAGGCAGGTCATGGTGACCACGATGATGGTGTCGATGAAGGTCTGGGTCATCGACACCATCGCCTGGCGCACGGGCTGGTCGGTCTTGGCGGCGGCCGCCGCGATGGCGCCGGTGCCCAGGCCGGACTCGTTGGAGAAGATGCCGCGGGCGACGCCCATCTGCAGGGCGATCAGCACGGTGGAGCCGACGAAGCCGCCGGTGGCCGCGGTGCCGGTGAAGGCGTCGGTGACGATCAGCGCCAGGGCCGCGGGCAGGTCGGCGACGTGGACGATGAGGACCAGCAGCGTGACGGCGATGTAGAGCAGGATCATCACCGGCACGACCGCCGAGGCGACGCGGCCGATGCTCTTGATGCCGCCGATCACGACGATGCCGATGAGCACCATCATCACCAGGCCGGAGACCCACGGGGCGATCCCGAAGTTCCCGTCGAGCTGCTGGGCGACGGTGTTGGCCTGGGTGCCGTTGCCGATGCCGAAGGCCGCGACCGCGCCGAAGAGCGCGAACAGGAAGCCCAGGGTGGTGCCGAGTCCGCCGGACAGGCCGTGCTTCAGGTAGAACATCGGCCCGCCGCTCTGCTTGCCGACGTCGTCGCGCTGACGGTACTTCACGCCCAGCAGCGCCTCGCTGTACTTGGTGGCCATGCCGACCAGGCCGGTCATCCACATCCAGAACAGCGCGCCGGGCCCGCCGATGCCGATGGCCAGGCCCGCGCCGGCGATGTTGCCGACGCCGACGGTGGCCGCCAGCGCGGTGCTGAGCGCCTGGTAGTGCGAGATGTCGCCCTCGCCCTCGGCCTCCTTGCGGCGCACGAAGGCCAGCCAGAGGGCGTGGAAGAGCTTGTGGAACTGCAGCAGTCGCAGGCGGATCGTGAGGAACAGCCCTGTGATCAGCAGCAGGGGGATGAGGACCCAGGGTCCCCAGATGATGGACGACAGGTCTTCCAACAGGCTCACGGTCTGATCCACGTGAGGGCTCCCAATCGATCTCGGACGGGGGACGGGGGCGCGGCGCGCCCGAGGATCACCGGGCGCTCCGAGGGGGTGCTCCCCTTCCGGACACGGCTTCCGGGGTACGGAACCGCGGTGTTCCGCCAGGTTCACACCGATTCGTCACATTCACGTCACGGTCCCTCGACACACCGGTTGCGGAGGGGCCGTGACCAGCGGAGATCACCCGGTCATCCGCTGTTCCCGCTCTCCGGCCCTCCGCTGTCGGCACCGTCGGCACCGTCGGCGCGGCTCAACGCGAGCCGGGTGAGCACGCGGGCGGCCTCGTCCGGGTCGGCACCGCGGCCGACCGCGATGCCCATCAGGAACGTGGTGAGCGGTGCCGCCGGCCGGGCCACCGAGTGCGCGGCGTCCCGGGCCAGGTCGAGGACGCGGTCGACGTCCTCCTTGACGACCTCCTCGGGGAGGTCGAGCTCGGCGCACACCTGGCGCGCCCACTCCACGAGCGTCATCGCTGCTCCTCAGCAGAAGGAAAATGCGGTGAAGACTGCTCGCGATCCTAGAGCCATCCGGCGCCCGGCGCGCGGTAGAGGCGCGCTGCAGGCGCGCCACGAAGGTGAATGCGCCTCCGGAAGGGGGGCGGCGGCGAGGCGTTCGGCGGCGCACGGGTCCCGCCCGCCGCGACCGCGGGGGCCTAACGCTAGGGTGGCCCGCGCAGAGGAGCGGGACCGGCCCTTCCGCGATGTCCGGCCCCGCTCCTCGCCCCCGTTCTCCGGGTTCGCCTCGGCGTTGGTGTCCCGTATCCGGTTGTCGGCGCCCTCCGGCGCCCCGCGTGGCGGGCGGCGCGCTCAGACGGCCGCGGCCACGGGTTCGACGACCTCGGACAGCACCTCCTCCAAGCGGTCGAGGTGCGCGCGGATCCACGGCAGGGAGGTCGGGTCGTCCACGGCCAGCGCGGCCCAGCGCTCGGCGTCGGTGTCGCCGTAGAGCAGGCTGGTGGCGACGCGCAGGCGCAGGGCCTCGGGGCACTCGCCGAACTCGACGCCGGGCAGCGCCCCCAGGCCGTAGCGTTCGAGCAGCATCCGGCCCAGGCCGGGACCGTCGGCCACGCCGAAGTCGGCGGCCAGGCGCTCGCGGTGCGGCTCGAAGTCGGGGTAGAGGTAGAAGGCGGCGCGCGGTGCGGCCACGGCCGCCCCGGCGGCGGTGAAGCGCTCGGCCACCGCGCGCGCGACCGTGCCGTGCAGGCGCCGGCTGCGCCCGATGTGCTCGGTCAATTCGGCCGGTTCACTGAAGGCCAGGGCCCCGGCGCGCTGGACCGGTGAGCTCGGGCTCGACCACAGCTCGCTGGCCACCCCCAGCAGCTCGGCGCGCAGGTGCGCTCCCCGGGGCCCATCCGGCATCCGCGCCACGCCCAGGCGCCAGCCGCCCAGGGCCAGGTTCTTGCTCAGACCGGTGGTGACCACGGTCCGCTCGGGGGCGAACTCGGCGGGGCTGCGCACCTCGGTGGCGGCCGGGTCGTGCACCAGGTCGCGGTAGATCTCGTCGGAGATGACCACCAGGTCCAGGGCGCGGGCCACCTCGGCCAGGCGCCGGACGGTGTCGGCGCCGGCGACGGTGCCGGTCGGGTTGTCGGGGACGGTGGCGATCACGGCACGGACGTCGCGGCCCTGCCCGCGCGCGTCCCGCACGGCCTCGGCGAGCAGGTCGGGCTGGGGGACGCCGCCCTGTCCGCGCTCGGTGGGCACGAACAGCGGGCGGTTGCCCGCCAGGCGGCTCTGGGCGGCGTAGCTGACCCAGCTCGGGGCGGCGACGGCCACGTCCCCGCCGATGCTCATCAGCAGCGCGTACAGCAGCGGCTTGCTGCCCGGCCCGGCCACGACCGCGTCGGGGCCGGTGTCCAGGCCGCGGCGGGACCAGTACCCGGCGGCGGCCTCGCGCAGGCCGCGCTCCCCGGCGACCGGCCCGTAGGAGTTGCACCCGCCCCCGGCCGCGAGCGCGTCCCGCAGCGCCGGGTGGACGGGCAGTCCCGCCTCGCCGAACCCCAGGGGCAGGACGGCGGCGCCGGAGCGGCGCCGGGCCTCCAGGGCCTCGTTCACGGCGAGTGTGGCGGAAACGGCAACAGACATGAAGAGATCGACCCCGCATACGTCCGGCGGCTGGTGGGAGGCCTGGGGCGGCTGGTGCTCCCGGCCTCGCACTTTCACCCTGCCCGGTTTCACCCATCAGTACAAGCGACTCTTTTCGATGGTGAGCGTAAGGTGGTCTTATGCTCGATCTCCGCAGGCTCCAACTGCTCAAGGAATTCGCCGATAAGGGGACGATCGCGGCGGCCGCCGCCTCGCTGGGGTATACGGCTTCGGCCGTTTCGCAGCAATTGTCCGCTCTGGAGCGCGAGGCGGGGGCCCAATTACTGGACCGCACCGCACGCAGCGCCGAACTGACCGAAACCGGAAGGCTGTTGGCCGACCAGGCCGAGCAGATCCTCGCGCTGGTAGAGGCGGCCGAGGCGGTGCTGGATGAACGGCGGGGGCGGGTGACCGGCCGGGTGACCGTGGCGGCCTTCCCGACGGCGGCGGTGGCGTTCGCGCCCCGCCTGGCGCAGAGCCTGCGCCGCCACACCGGCATGCAGCTGGTGCTGCGCCAGACCACCGAGGGGGCGGGGGTCCGCCAGGTCAGCGCCGCCGAGGCGGACATCGCCCTGGTCGACGATTGGACGGGGCGACGCCCGGACACCGGCGCGGGCAAGCTCCGCCACGAGCACCTGCTGCGCGACCCGATGGTGCTGGCGGTGCCGGAGGGGCACCGGCTGGCGGACCCGGCGGTCCCGGTGGAGCTGGAACGGCTGCAGGACGAGGCGTGGATCGCCGCCCCGCAGGGTGAGCCGTCCCGGTACGGCACCGACGCCCTGCTCGCCGAACTGGGCGGCGCCCCGGCGGCGGCGTGGGAGTTCGAGGGGTTGGGGACCATCCTGAGCCTGGTGTCGCGGGGCATCGGCATCGCGGCCGTCCCGGCGCTGTCCCTGAGCACGGGCACGGGGGGACTGGCGTTCCGCAGACTGCCGGAGGACGCGCCGTCACGGGACGTCTACATGGCGGTCCGGGCGGCGAGCCTGCGCCGACCGGCGATCGGGGTGACGCAGCGGGCCTTGAAGGAGGCGGCGATCGACGTCCAGCGCGGCATGGAGGAGGTCCTTGACCGCATCCCGGGCCACCACCCCGGCCCCAACGGCGGAAGAGGGTGACTCCCTCAGGGAAGGGGCGGCACAGCAGGTACCCCGCTCCGGGCCCCGGCCGGGCGGCGGGATACCTGCTCTCCCGTCGCCGCCCAGTACGGCGACCAGGCACGCTCCGCGCAGTCGTTGGAGCCGCGGCACGCACCGTCCTCCTCCGTCCTCCGGACGGCCTACTCGCGGGGGCGCCGCCGGTCGCCGTTGGCGCGCTTCCAGCCGACGCGGGGGCGCTGGCGTTCCCGGTCACCACCGACTCCACCGGACCCGCCGGTGCCCTCGGCGTCCTCGCGCTGGGACGGAATCGGGCCCGAGCCACCCGCCCGGCGGCCGCCCGGACGGCCGTTCGCGCCCTCTTCGGCGGTGTCCGCCCTATCCATGTCCGCCCTATCCGCGCCGGGCGGCCGGCCCCGGCCGGACCACGGGTCCGCCCAACGGACCGCCGGCCCGTTCCGCTCCGCCCGGCCGCCCTCCCCCGCACGGTCCCCGCCATCGGGGTGGCCGACGCCACCGGGGTAGCCGGAGTGGTCGGGGTGGCCGGACCGCTGCGGGCGGACCGCGCCGTCTGGGCCCTCGGCTTGGGCCGGGACGTCCACCGCCCGCCCGTCCTCCGCCGCCCCGGCGGGCGCGGCCCGGCCGCGGGCCGTCTCGCGGCGGTGGATGCGCTTCAACCGGCGCCGGAGCCTGCGCGCCACGTGGCGGGCCCGGTCGCGGTCCTCGCGGCAGTTCCACCAGCGGGCGAACGCCTCCAGCTTCTCCCGCCGCGCCTCCGCCAGCTCGGCCTCCAGGCGCTCGACCCGTTCCTCCAGCTCACGGTGGGCGCGGTCGTAGTCGCCGAGGACGTCCTGACACGACCTCTCGTCGGATTCGGCCTTGCGGAGCCGGGCGGCCACGCCGTCGGCGTGCGCCGCCCCCGCCCGTCCGGTACCAACGAACCACACACTCTGGATATGTCCCGCGAACCGGACCTTACATCAGCTTGTGACGCAAAAACCACGGAAAGTCATCACGCGGCCGCCGCGGCCCGGCCCCGCTCCCCCGGTCCGGCGACCGCGCGCAGCGACCGGTCGGCGACGGGAGCCCCCGGGCGGCGAGGGCGCACCGACCGGTAGATCTCCTCGAACCGGTCCAGCGAGCGCCGGTGGTCGTGCGTCAGCGCCAGCGCCCGGGACGCCTCCCCCATCGCCGCGCGCCGGTCCGGGCCCAGCACGTCCAGCAGCCGCCCCGCCAGCGCCTCGGCGTCCCCCGGCGGGAACAGGTACCCGTTGCCGCCCTCGTCCACCAGGTGCGGCAGGGCGAGCGCGTCCGCGGCCACCACCGGCAGCCCCGTGGCCATCGCCTCCAGGGTGGCGATGCTCTGCAGCTCGGCCACGCTCCCGATGGCGAACAGGTCCCCGGCCACGTACACCTGCGGCAGCTCCTCGTCGGGCACGAACCCCAGGAACCGGACCCGGTCGGCCACGCCCAGCTCCTCGGCCAGCCGGGCCAGCTCCGCCTGGCGCTGGCCGGTCCCGGCCAGGGCGAGCTGGAGGTCGCGCCGGTCCTTCACCAGCGCCAGGGCGCGGATCAGGTCGTCGATGCGCTTCTCCTCGTCCAGGCGCCCGACGAACACCATCGTCTCCCGGTCCTCCAGCCCGAACCGCTTGCGCACGTCGGCGCGCTCGGCGGGCCGGGGCCGGAACCGCTCCAGGTCGATGCCGCAGGAGACCGGCTCCACCGGGCGGCTGAACCCCTTGGCCGCCAGCAGGTCGGCGGCGCGGCGCGTCGGCGTGGTCACGTGGTCGGCCTCGTAGGCCACCCGCACCATGTCCCGCCAGGCCAGGCCGCCCGCGACGCCCTGAAGGGAGGCGGGGATGTGCGCGTGGGCGAACAGGTTGTCCGGCATGAAGTGGTTGGTGAGCACCACCGGCGCCCCCGACAGCCGCGCCCGGCGCACCGCCGCCCTGCTCACCGTGAAGTGGCTCTGGGCGTGCACGACGTGCGGGGCGAGGCGCTCGATGATCCGCGCCACGTGCCCGCCCACGCCCGCGGGTACGGCGGTGCGCATCGTCGGGTGCACGACCACCGGGGCCGAGCGCAGCCGGTGCAGCACGACGCCGTCCTCGTACTCGATGCCGGGGCGGCCCGTCGCCGACGCGCACACCACGTGGACGTCGTGGCCGCGTTCGGCCAGCCCGGTGGCCAGCCGGTAGGTGAAGTACCCCGCGCCGTTGACGTCCGGCGGGTAGGTGTCGGTCGCGATCAGCAGACGCAGGCGGTCAGGCCCCCCGCTCGGTCGGCTGCCCTGGCCGGCGGCCCCCGGGGTTCTCTCCTTCATTGCGGTCATCAGGCTGCTCCTGTGCAGATGCGGAGGTGGACAACGGCGAGGCTTGCCCGGGGGCGGGCGCCGAGCGGCCGCCCGGCACCGGTGCGCCGCGGCGCACCACGGCCTCCGGGTTCTGGTTCCTGGCCTTGGCCAGCACGGCGATGCCGGCCGCGGCGACGGCGGCGGAGGCGGTGGCCCCCGCCTGGGCGAGCGGAGTCGTCGGCAGCCCCTCGCCCAGCAGCAGCGCCCCCAGCCCGGCGCCGACCACCGGGTCGGCGACCAGGAGCACCGCGTAGGCGGCCGCGAAGTGGCCGGTGCGGTAGGCGTTCTGCATCATCAGGCCGCCGAACAGGGCCACGCCCACGGCGATGGGCGTGAGCCAGCTGACCACCGCGCCGAGGTCCTGGACGGCCCCCGCGGCGATCACCCGCGCGATCGCCGAGGTCGTGCCCAGGGCGGTCCCGCCCACGGCCGCCAGCAGCACGCCGCGCGCCCCCGCACGCAGGTACCGGGCGGCGGCGAAGGCGGCGAACCCGGCCCCCACCACCGTGCCGGCCAGCACCAGCGCGGTGGCGGTGGTCATCTCCGGCGGCTCGGCGGTGTGCGGGAACAGGGTGATCACGCCCACGAGGCCGGCGGTGACCGCCAGCCCGGCGAGGATCTGCCCGGTGCGCACCCGGCGCCGGGTGAAGAACATGGACAGCACGATCGCGAACAGCAGTCCGGTGACGCCGATCGGCTGGATGATGGTGAGCGGCGCCCCGCTGAGCGCCACCAGGTGCAGGCAGACACCGGCGCCCGCCGCGACCGTGCCCAGGATCCAGCGCGGACGCTGGGCCAGGTGCACGAGCAGGCTGAAGCGGGCCACGCTCTTGCCCGGCGCCCGGACCGCGTCGCGCTCTTGCAGCGCCGACCCGAGCGCCATGCAGAAGGCCCCGGCCAGGGCGATGAGGACCGATCCGATCAGCACGGCGGCCCCGCATCCCCCTGGGGGCGGCGCGGCGGGCGCCCGCCGACCGCGACAGGGAGGGCGCGCTCCGCGCCCCGCCTCGATCGCACCACGGTCTCCCCCCTCCGTACGGCCGCCGCGCGGCCCACTCGCTCCATCGGGGAAAACGGTACGGATGATCGGCGGCGAAGTGCGATAACGCCACCACCCTGTCCGGGGTGGTGCTCGCCCCACCCCTGGAGGAGCGGTACGCCCCACCATGAATCGCGCGGTGCGCCCGCGCGCCCTTTCCCCCGTGCGTACACGCGGCACGGGCCGCACCCGGTCCGATGTCCTCCGGTCCCTCGCACGGCACCCCCGGTACTGCGGTCGGACAATGCGGTCGGCGCGCGCCTCCCCCGCGCATCACCGAGAAGGACGCAGGCCCGTCCTCTCCTCCCAAACGTAGATAACCCGCTTGTCCTTCGCGTCCCTCCTCAGGCGTAGATATAGGGGAAACAGATCGTCAAAAGTCGGTGCCCCGGTGCGCACGGGTCGTCCGTTCGTCGCCCGTGCCGCCCGGTACCCCAGGGGAGGGATCGGCGATCTGTCAAGTCGGCTCCCGCCCGCCCGCACCGCGTACGAGGCGCTCAATGTGCAGAATTGGGGGGAAATTCCCCCACTGGATAGGTGAGCGCCCATGGGCGGTATGGAGCTGGACGAGACCGATTCGGCGATCGTGCGCGAGCTGGGCGCGGACGGCCGCCTGCCGTTCGAGACCCTCGCGGGCCGCGTGGGCCTCTCCCGCGCCGCCACCCGCCTGCGGGTGCGGCGGATGCAGGAGGCGGGGCGCCTGCGCGTCGTCGGCATCGTGCACCCGGCCGTCCGCGGGATCACCGCCCGCGCACAGCTGGCGGTCTCGGTCCGGGGCACCACCGCCGCCGCGGTCGCCGCGGCCGTCGCCGAACTGCCCGAGTGCCACCGGGCCGAGCTGGCCGCCGGGCGCGCACCGGTGGTCGCCGAGGTGGCCGGGGGCGGCCTGGACCGGCTGACGGCCGCGGTGGACCGGGTGCGCCGGGTGGAGGGGGTGTCGGGCATCGACGCCACCGTGTACACCCGGGTGCTCAAGGACCCCTACCTGGCGTCGGCCCCGCCGCCGGAGGCCTCCCCCGACCAGGTCGACCTGCGGCTGCTGGGGCTGCTGGAGCGCGACGGGCGGCTCTCCTTCGCCGAGCTGGCCGGGTACGTGGGGCTGTCGCCGGGGGCGGTGCGCAGCCGGGTGATGCGCCTGCTGGAGGGGCGCGCACTGCGGGTGACGGCGCTGCTGGACCCGGCCACGGCCGGCCAGGCGTGCCACGGGGGGTTCGCGCTGACGCTGGGGCCGGGAGCCGAGGAGGCCGCCGCGACGGTGGCGTCCTGGGAGGAGGTCCGGTTCCTGACCCGCTGCCTGGGCCGGAGCGACCTGGTGGGGTCGGTCGCGGCGGAGAGCCCGGAGGCGGTGCGCGAGGTGCACGAGCGGCTCCGGGTCCTGCCGGGGGTGGAGCTGCGCGACACCTGGCTGCGGCTCGACCGGGTCAAGGACGGCGACGCGGCGTGACGGCCGCCCCGCCCTGCGCCGCGCCCGGCACGGGGCGGGGCGGCCACGGAGCGCGGCCGGGGCGATACCCGCGGCTGGCCGGACCCGGCCCTCCGCATCCCGGCACGTCGCCGCGGCCGTCCTCATCCGGCCAGGCGGGGTCGGCACGGTTCCCGTCCCGCGGAGCGGACGGGACCGCCGGGGCCCAGGGTGCGGGACGGGGCGGCGCCGGCGGCATCCGGTAGCGTTGTGCGGCGGCGCAGGGAATTCCGGGGCGGAACGCGCACCGGACACGGGGCGCGGGAAGGGAGCGCGATCGCGGTTGTCCGTGCACGAGCGGCTGAGCGTGCCGATCGGACGTGTCGCGGAGGAATGGTCGACACGCCCGGGCTGCCGCCGCGTTCTCGCGGTCGCGCACACCGTCACCGCGGTGACCCGGCTGATGGACGTCCTTCCGCTCTTCGAATCGGACTTCCGCGTGCAGGTGGTTTTCACCCGCGCCCGCACCTCGAATTTCCGGGAAGGGGTCGACGGATACCTGTCGGACCTGGGAGCCGCCGTGGCCCCATGGGAGCAGGCCGTCGAGGAGGAATTCGACCTCGCGGTGACCGCCAGCCTCGGCGATGATCTGCACCTGATCAAGGCCCCTGTGGTCGCCGTCTCCCACGGCGCCGGATACAATAAGCTGGGGAAACCGGAAACCGGAAACCGGAAACCGGAAACCGGAAACCGGAAACCGGAAACCGGAAAC
>NZ_JAQFWP010000065.1 GCF_027706745.1 Nocardiopsis suaedae
GGGGGGGGGGGGGCCCCCCCCCCCCCCTTCTCCCTGTCCGCCGCCGTGTCCACCGCTGAGCGGTGCCCCGTCCCCCCCGGATGCATTGGAGCGATCGACCGTGTCGCACCCGACCACACGCCTGACCACCGGTTTCGCCGTCTTCGCCGTCGCGGCCCTGAGCGCGGGTCCCGTCCTGGCGGACGACGCCCCGCCCTTCGACTACGACGCCGAGCTCGCCTACACCTGCAGCAGCGACCGGGGCCACGAAGAGGGGGTGACCCTCCACTGGTACATCGAGGCGACCCCTGACGGCGGAGAGGCCCGGGTCGGGGGCACCTTGGAGCACGGGGCCGTCGTCGACGGGCTCACCTACTGGGTCGGGTACCCGGGGACGCCGGTCACCTCGCTGACCTACACGCTGCAGGTCCTCACCGAAGGCGAGGCGGCGGAGCAGGACGCGGAGCACTTCGAGTCGACCTGGTCGGGCAGTGCCCTGAAACCCTTCGAAGAGGCGGACGGCTGGGACGACCGGCTGTTCCAGGAGCGCGAACTGACCCGGGCCGGTCCCGTCTCCTACCGGCCCGGGGAGGTCGTGGTCACCGCCGAGCAGGAGGACGGCGTCGAGGCGACCACCACCTGTACCCCGGACGAGGCGTCGCCCCCGGTGCTCGCCGAGGTCAGCGTCCTCGAAGAGGACGGCGGCGGCGACGGCGGCGATGCGGGCGACGGGGCCGAAGGCGGAGCCGGCGCCGAGCCCGTATCCGGCGGGGGTGATCAGGCGGACGGGCGCGGCGGGCCGGGCGGCCTGCCGGTGAGCGGGGCCGTACTGGGCGGCGCGGCGGCCGCCGCGGCCGCCGCCACCGCGATCGGCGGTGGTGCGGCGGTGTACCTCTCCCGCAGGAAGAACACCGGCTCGGACCCCGCCGCCTAGGGTGTGTTTCTTGGAGGCTTTTCGATCAGCGAGCGTCGTTCTGGTGGTCGCGAGCCGAAAATGATCCGAGAAGCACGCCCTCGCCCGCTCCGTTGTTGATCTCGGGAAAAGCGACGCTGAAACCGCGCCTGTGGCGTCGTTTCCCCCGAGCTCACCGGGGAGCGTGCGTCGCCCGGGTCCCTCGCTCCCGTTGGGTGGGCGGCATAGGATCGGAACCGGAGCGAAGGAACACGCCTCTCTATCGCACCTGCACCCCCTCATCCCCCATCATGACTGGAGCGTGGGTCAGTGTCCCCCCGTATCGCAACCGGTCTCGCCGCGGTCGCGGCCGTCATCGCCGCCGGATCCGGCCCCGCCTGGGCCGACGTCCCGGAAGCCGGCACCCCGGAGGCCGAACCCTCCGCGTCGGCGGCCGCGCCCCCGTCCGCCTCGCCCTCGGCCGAACGGTCTCCCGGGCACGCCCCGTCCGTGTCCCCCTCGCCGTCGCCCACGCAGGAGCCGTCGTCCGACGCCACCGACCCGTCGGCGCCCGACGACGGCCCCGGCGGGAGGAGCCCCGAGCCGTCGCCTGGGCCGGACGGGCCGCAGACCCAGAAGGACGGAGACGACGGCGCCGACGGGGACGGCGGCGAGGAGGACGCGGACGGTTCCGACGACGCCGTCGGCGCCCCCTTCGAGCTCGACGACCTGAAGCCGGACGACCTCGGGGGCCACGTGGCCGAGGTCGACTACGTGTGCACGCTTCCCGACGGCGGCACGACCGACGAGACGTTCCTGTGGAGTGCGTGGGCCCTGCCGGAGGACCCCGTCGCGGGGGAGGGCGTCCAGATCGGCGCGGTGTTCGCCGGGGACTACTTCTGGCTTCTGGACGAGCGCGGGAAGCCGGTGGACGCCGACGGAGTGACCGAAACGGGGACGGTGCGGCTCGGGGGGAAGGCCGCCGCCGAGGACGCGGTGGACACCACGGTGCGGGCCGACCCCGGAGACGGGCCCTTCGGGCTGGACTGGGACTTCGACGGGACGGCGGTGCAGACCACCCCGGAGCGGGCCGGACGGCTGACGGTCACGCCCGGCGACGTGCGGCTGGCGGTGGAGAGCGGGGGACGCGAGGCCGTCACCGACTGCACCCCGGCCAAGGCGGTGGATCCGCTGCTGGAGCTCAAGGTCGCCGAGGCGGAGACGGAGGAGGACGGGGCCGCGGTCGACGGCGGCGCGGCCGCGGCGGCGGGGAACGGGACGGTGTCGACGCCCCTGGGCGACCTGCCGGTGACCGGCCCGGCGCTGCTCGGCCTGGCCGCCGCGGGTGCGGTGTCCGTGGGAGCGGGAGGCACGGCCATGTTCCTGGCCCGCAAGCGCCCGGGAGCCGACGACTGACCGGGGCCCGCGCCCGGCGGGCCTGACGGCGCGTCGGGTCAGGCCTGCGGGCGGGGCGGCAGGGCCAGCCCGATGTGCTCGCCGATCTCTTCGAGCAGGCCCAGGTCGGCCAGGCGGAACGCGCCCCGGTTGCTCCGCCGCACCAGCGTCAGGGCGCCGCGCACGCCCCGGCTGCCGACCAGCGGGACGCTCAGCAGTGACCCCGCCCCGAGCAGGCTCAGCAGCGGCGCACCGTCGGCGGCCGACCCCAGCGCGGTCTCGTCCTCGATCTGCTGGTCCAGCACCGACGTGCCGGTGGCCAGCACCTGCCCCGGCACCTCGGCCGCGCCGGGGTCGCAGCCCTCCAGGAGCTCCCGGCGGCCGTCGGCCTCGGGGGCGGCCACCACGGCGCGGCGCGCCCGCGCCGGGTCGCCCGGCAGGTCGCACACGTCCACCAGCACCCAGTCGGCGTAGGAGTCGGCGAGCAGCGCCGCCGCCTCGTCCAGCGCCAGCGGCCGCCCGGCGCCGCCGGGGCCGGCCGAGGCGAGCAGCAGCCGCGTCATCCGGGTCAGCACGTCCAGGCGCCGCGCGGCCAGCACCACCACCTGGTCCTCCACCTCGGGCTCCAGCGGCGCCGGGCCCTCGTCCCCGCCGCCGTCCGGCGCGGGTGAGACGACCGCCAGCACCAGCGGATTGGCCTCGGTGGGCACGTCCAGCCGGGTGAGGGTCAGGTGCACGTCCTCGGCCCAGCCCCGCTGGGCCAGCCGGGACGCGAAGGACGCGGTCTCCCCGCCGCGCAGCACCGCCGCCAGCCACGACCGCATCGGGGCGCGCCGCCGGAGGTCGACGAAGTTGGAGAACGGCTTGCCGGTGAGGTAGCCGGGGGCGCCGCCCAGCCGCTCGGAGGCCAGGGTGTTGATGCGCCGGATGTAGCCCTCGTGGTCCAGCAGCAGCACCGGAACGGTCAGCTCGTTGAAGACGGCGCGCAGTACCGCCTTCTCGTCGCCGCCGGACGCCGCCCGGCGCGGGCCGCCGCCCGCGGCCGCGTCGGCGGCCAGCCGCTCACCGCAGTCGCGCAGCAGGGTGCCCGCGTAGGCCAGCTCGGCCAGGGCGGCCTCGGCGGTGCCCGCCGCGTCGTCCGGATCCATGGCCAGGGTCGCGCGCAGGGCCTCCGCCCGCTCGTTCAGCTCCGCGATCTCACGCTGTAGATCGGCGAGGTTCTCCGGCACGCTCTCGGACTCCAGCCCCTGTGAAATGCACGGTCATGCGGTCGGCGGCGGGATGTGCCGCGCGCCACCTACCGACGCTAACGCATGCGCGGACCCCCGGGTTCTGCGGTTACCGTGGAGTCGGGCGGACGGCCGGAAGGGGGTGCACGGTGGGCGAATCGGCCACACCCGCGTGGGTGGAGCGGCTCGCGCGCGAGATCGGCGCCCTCGGCCAGAGCGAGGGCAGCGGCCCCGTGCGGGCGCTGGACCGGATGAGCGCGGCCGCCGCCCGGGGGGTCCCCGGGTGCTCGGCCGCGCTGGTGGTGATCTGGCGCGGGGTGCGGCAGGGCGACGAGGAGGGTGCCCGCTGCGCGGGCGGCGGCCACGTGGTGGTCGACTACGGCGCCTCCCACTCGGACCTGGCGACCGCGCTGGAGCGGCAGTACACCGTCGACCAGGGGCCCGCGGTGGAGGCGGTGCGGGAGATGCACGCCGTCACCGTGGGCGACGTGCTCCGCGAGGACCGGTGGCCGGACTACCTGAGCACGGCGGTGCAGTGCGGGGACCGCGCCTCGATCACCTACCCCTGCCAGTTCGACGAGGAGGTCGTCACCTTCGGGGTGCACTCCGGGCGCGGCGACGCCTTCGACGTGGAGGCGGTGGCGCCGCTGGTGGCGCTGCTGGCCGAGCACGCGGCGATGGCCCTGCACAGCGCGGGGCGATACGTCGACGCGGCGCGCGAGGCGGCGCACATGCGCAGGGCGATGTCCGCCCGTGCCGTCATCGACCAGGCCAAGGGCATCCTGATGCACGCCCGCGGCTGCGGCGCCGCCGAGGCGTTCGAGGAGCTGCGCCGGGTGGCCCAGCGCAACCGGATGAAGGTCGCCGATGTGGCGCGGCGCCTGGTCGCCGAGAACGCCGAGGCGCCCGGCCGCGCCCGGTGAGCGGCGGCCCGGCGCCGAGCGGGACCGGCCGGGTGCCGGCCGGGGGCGCGGGTGCAGCGCTGTGCGACGGGGTGTATCGGTGTGGTGACGGTGGACGGGCGTGCCTGTCTCGCCGTCCGGGCGGGCGCTAGTGTGGGGCGGGTGGAGTCCACGACAGGCGCGAGCGAGGAGTGTGGGCGTGCCGTCTCAGATCCCGGTCCGCAGAGACGGTGACGCGGTGGTCGTGGCCCCCGAGGGGGACATGGACGCCGTCACCTCACCGGCCTTGGCGGAGGTTCTCGACGGCCTGTTGACCGCCGAGGAGCCGCCGCGCGGGATCGTCATCGACTTCGCGAAGGTGAGCTTCTGCGACTCCCGCTGCATCGGCGTGCTGGTCCAGTCGTACCGCCAGGCGCGCGACCGCGGCATCGGCCTCGCCGTCGCCGCCCCTCAGCGCACCGTGCACCGCCTGTTCGTGATCGCCGGCATCGACCAGGTGATCACCATCGAGGACGACCCGGAGGACGCCCGCGAAGCGGTCCTCGCCGGTACCGGGACCTGAACCTCCGGGCGGGGACGGAACGAGGCGGCCCCGAGATGCGCCCGCCCGGTCACTAGGATGCGCGTGTGTCCCGCATCGAGCTGACCACTGTGCTTCCCGTGCCCGCCGACCGGGTCTTCCGGGCCTGTGCGGATCCCCACCTGCACCCGCTCACCATGCGGCGCCACCGCGAGCGCGTGGTGCACACCAGTGCCAGCGGGCTGTTCGCCCAAGGCGACACCGTGACCTTCCAGGCCCGCCACTTCGGAATACCCTGGCGGCTGAGCGCCCGCATCACGCGCATGGACGCCCCGCACTCCTTCGTTGACGAGCAGGTGCGCGGCCCTTTCGCCCGCCTGCGTCATGAGCACGTCTTCCATCGGCTGGAGGACCGCTCGTGCCTGATGACCGACCTGGTGGACTTCCGATCGCCCCTGGGCCCCTTGGGGTGCTTGGCCGACGCGTTGGTCCTGAAGGAGTACATGAGGCTGCTCATCGCCGAGCGCAACGCCAACCTCCTGCGCCTGTTGGAAGCGGGGGGTTCCCCCCAAATGGTGGACACCTTCTGATCAGGCAGCGAGCTCCAGGCTAGCCGCTCGCTGCTCGTAGACGACCGGGCTGAGCTGCCCGTTCGCTGAATGCCGTCGGCGGGTGTTGTAACGGGCGATCCAGGAGAACACCGCCAGCCGCGCGGCCCGGACACCGGACCACCACTTCAGCCCCCGCCCCTGCAGGGTCTCGCGCTTCAACGTGGCGTTGAACGACTCGGCCGCAGCGTTGTCCGCGCTGGAGCCCACCGCGCCCATCGACCGGGCCACCCCCGCCCTCCGGCAGGCCGCGGCGAACGCGGCAGAGGCGTACTGGGCGCCCCGGTCGGAGTGGAACACCGCGCCCTTGAGGCTCCCGCGCTCGCGCCGGGCGGCCTCCAACGCGTCGACGACCAGCTCAGCGCGCATATGCTCGGCCACCGACCACCCCACCAGGCGCCGCGAGTACAGATCCATCACCGTGGCCAGGTAGCAGAACCGGCCCCCTTCCACAGGCAGGTAGGTGATGTCGCCGACATAGCGCGTGTTGGGCGATGCGGCGGTGAAATCGCGGCCCAGCAGGTCGGGAGCCGGGGCCGCGTCCGGATCGGCGACGGTGGTGCGCACCTTCCTGCGCAGGTGCAGCCCCTGGATCCCGGCCTCGCGCATCAGGCGCTCGATGCGCTTGTGGTTGACCGGGTGCCCCTGCTCGCGCAGCTCGGCGGTGATGCGCGGGGCCCCGTTGGCCGGGTCCTGGGCATGGATCCTTCTGATCGCCGCGGTCAGCTCCGCATCGGCCGCCGCCCGCGCCGCGCGCGCCGCCGCACCCGCCTTCCAGGCGTAAAAGCCCGAGCGGGACAGCCCCAGCACCTCACACAGCCGCTTGACGCCATAAGCGCCGCGCATGTCCTCGACGAAGCAGAAGCGGCTCACTGCTTCATCTCTCCCGCGAAATAGGCGGCGGCCCTGCGCAGGATCTCCCGCTCCTTCTCCAGTTCGGCGATACGCGCGCGCAGCCGCCGGTTCTCCTGCTCGGGGCCCTCCCCCTCGCAGGCGGCGGCCTGCCGCGCAGGCGCGGCGCCCGGCCCTCGGCGGCCGTCGGCGATCCGGATCCAGCTGCGCAGGGTCTCGCGGTTGACGCCGGGGCCGTCGGCGACCTCGGCGATCGTGGCCCCGGGCCGGGAGCGGTACAGCGCGACGGCGTCGGCCTTGAACTCCGGCGGGTAGACCTTCATGGCCATGGTGGACTCCTCCCAGACTCAATTGTCCGATATGTCCACCCCACAGGGGGAAGCCCCCGGCGACGGAGCCGGTGCCCCACTTACGGGTTCCGGCTGAGCGGCGGGTGGCCGGGGGGAGGGCGGCGGCGACACGGGTCGATGGCCCTCGCCGCAGCGTTGTCGGGCGCGGCGCGTGCGGATGGCCGCCGCCGTGATGGGCGGCGACGGCGAAAAAGGGGGTGGTTCCCCGGCCCTGCCTGCCGGGCGGCGGGCTGCTCGCGGTCCAGGCCGGACGGCGCGGTGGGCGGGGTCGTCCGCGCGCATGGCGGCCGCCAGCCCGGCACATACCGCGCATACCGGGCGCGCGAACGCCGAACCGGTCGTTCATCGTGGTGAAAGGGTCGTTTCACGGGCGATCGGGTGGCGGTTCCCCCCCGATCACCCCTGAGATGGTCGTTTCACCGGACCAGATGCCCGACCCGGTGCCCCGCGCCGTCCTCACGCCCCTAGATCCGGAAGTGGGCCCGCATCCGAGTCCCTTCGGGGCCCGGGAGGACCTCCAGGAAGTCGCACACTTGGCGGGTGATCCACAGGCCGTACCCCCGGCCGCCCAACCCGTCCGCCGGGCGGAACCCCACCAGCGGGTCGTCCAGCTCCGCCGAGCCGTCCATGACCTCGCAGACCAGGCGGCCGCCCTCGCGCCACAGGGAGACCGTCCCCTTGCCCGCCCCGTGCTCCAGCACGTTCGCCGCCAGCTCGTTGACCGCCACCACCAGGTCGGCCCGGCGCTCCTGCGGCAGACCGGCCTCCTCGGCCAGGCCCGCGGCCTCCTCGCGCACCGAGGGCAGGTCCGGGCGGATGTCCAGGCTCAGTACCGGCTCCGCGACCGGGGGCGGGGCCGGTTCCGCCGCGTCGGCCCCGCCGTCGGAGGCCCGGTAGGCGGGGTTGGCGCGCGTGCCGCCGCGCACCAGCAGCAGCGGGTGCGACTCGCGGCCGTCCCGCAGCGCGGCGGCGTCCAGCGCCGACGTGTCGTGCAGGCACAGCACCGTCAGCCGGTCGCCCGCCAGCGCCCGGTCCAGCGCGGCCTCCATGCGCCGCCACTGCTCCCGCTCCAGGTGCGCCCGGTCCGGCGGCCGCCCCGTGTCCACGACGGGCGGCGGGGCGGGCTCGCCGACGAACAGCGCCCCCGCGCCCTGGGCCTCCACGGCCAGCCGGTGCAGCGCCCCGACCGTCCGGCCCGGGGCGTCGTAGTACGCGGCGCGGTCGGCGAAGTCGACCCGGCGCAGCACGTGCTCCGGGAGGCGGGCGCGCAGCGCCGCCCGCAGCCGGTCGCCGACGGCGACGGTGATCCGGCGCCCGCCCTCGGCCCCGGCGGTGATCCGGGGGACCACCGGGCCGCACAGCCCGGCACCGGTCCCGGCGAACACCGCGGCGTGCTCCACCGCGGTGCGGTCCACGGCTGCGGCCCCGCAGCCCGGAGGCGCGGCGCGCGACGTCATGGCATCACCCCGGGCGGTCCTCCCGGTCGCGTCGGGAACGTGGGCGTCGGCGGCAACGTGGTCTTCGGGGACGCGGCGGCGCAGGCGCAGGCCCCCGCTCACGGGGCCGCGTCCGGACTAGTGTGCATCATCGCCTGCGGCCAGCGGGAGGCCGTGCCCGCCCGGCAGGGCGGTGCGGTACACCCGCTCGGTCTCGGCGGCCACCCGCTGCCAGGTGAAGCGGGAGCGGGCCCGGTCGGCACCGGCGATGCCGTGCGCCGACCGGGTGGTGGCCTCGTTCATCATCCCGCGCACCGCGCGGGCCAGCGTGTCCGGGCGGGCCGAGCGGACCAGCAGCCCGGTGGTGCGGTCCAGCACCGCGCCGGTGGGCCCACCCGCCGCGCGGGCGACCACCGGCAGCCCGCAGGCCATGGCCTCCAGCACCGCCCCGCCGTAGGGGTCGTAGCGGTCGGCGGAGACGAAGATGTCGGCCGAGCGCAGCAGCCGGGGCAGCTCCTTGCGCTCCACCGGGCCCATCAGGTGGACCCGGTCGTCCACCCCCGCCTCCTTGGCGAGCAGCTCCAGGCGGCGGGCGTCCTCGTCCAGCGCGACCTCCAGCGGCGCCGCGGCCACCACCAGCAGCTCGGCGTCGGGCAGCCGCACCATCGACTCGATCAGCCGCTCCGGGCCGCCCGAGGCCAGGCCGGACACGGTGATCACCCGGGTGCGGTCCTGGCGGCGCGGGCTCCACGGCTCGGTGGCGGCGCCGCCCTCGACGCTGAAGTGGTCGGTGTCGACGCCGAAGGGCACCACCGCCACCCGGTGCCGGGGCAGGCCCATACGGGCCAGCTCGAAGCGCAGGTCCGCGGAGCTGACCGCGACCGCGTCGGCGCGCCCGGCGATGGCGGCCTCCAGGCGCACCCGCTCGGGGCGCTCGGGCAGGCCCGCGCGCTGCTCGGTGGCGTTGAGGGAGTGGAACGTCTGCACGACCGGCACGTCGCCCAGACCCCCGGCGCCGTGCACGGCGGACAGCGCGGCCAGGCCGCTTGTCCAGCCGAGCGCGTGGACCACGTCGGGGGCGTCGTCCTTGAGGGCGCCGGTCAGCGCGGTGGCGAAGGCGCCGGTGTGGTCGGCCTCCTCGTGCTCGCCCAGGGGCCGGTCGGGCCCGGCGGCGAGGATCTCGGCGTGCACGCCGCGCCCCATCCGGGAGCGGCCGACCGGGTCGGAGGTGCTCTTGCGGGCGTAGACGGCCACCCGGTGGCCGAGTTTGGCCAGGTGGCGGGAGAGCGAGGCGACGTGGACGCTGTCACCGCAGGTCGGCTCGCCCCTGTGCGCTGCGAGGGGGGCGGTGTGCTCGGCGATCAGGGCGATCTTCACGGAGTGCTCCTCGATGCGGTGGAGTCGGGACGGTGTGCTCCGCGAGCGGGGAGGCGGAGCACACGAGGGGAGAGGGCCCAGGGGCGCGCGGGGACGCGCCGGAGGGCCTGGGGGTGACGGGGAAGCGACGGGTGTCGGCAGGAAGGAGGGAGAGGAGAAGGAAGACGCACGGAATCACACCTCGGGGTTTCTGAGGAAACACGTATAGCGCCCGCCTCGGCACCGGGAGTGGTCCCCGGGAGGGAGCGCTTCGGAGGAGGTGTGTCTGCGTCTTAGACACCCAGCGGCCCCATTCTGCCAGAGGGGTTCCACGGCCGACAACGCGCCCGCGGCGTGCGGGAACGCGCCCGGGGAGCGGTCGGCGGGCGGCGGCGGGCGTTTGCGCGGGGAGGACTCGGGCAGGGTGGCGGCGACGGAGCCCCGGCAGGACGGAGGGCAGGGGTATGGGGTTGGCGGATCCCCTGGCGGACGGCCGCGGGGCGGGAAGGCTGGCCGGGCGGCGCGCACTGGTCGTCGGTGACTTCGGCGACGCGGGGGCCGCGGACGGGGGCGCCCTCGCCGCGGTCGCGGCGGCGCTGGCCGAGGAGGGCGCGGCGGTGGCGGTCGCGGGCGACGCGGGGCGGCCGGGTGCGGTCGCCGGACCGCTCCCGACGGCACGGACGGCAGCGCGGCCGACGGCACGGCCGGGGGACGCGGTGCCGCAGGCGCGCGCGCACAGCGCCGTGGAGCGTGCGGCACAGGGCGCGGCGGAGCTGGGCGCCTGGACGCTCGCACTGCACTGCCCGATGGACGGTGAGGCCTCCTGCCGCGCCGCCGTGGCACACGCCGCTCTGGAGTTCGGTGCGCTCGACCTGCTGGTGGCGGCGGTCCCGCCGGGTCCGGGTGCGCACCGCGAGGCGGTGGCGTGGCTGGTGCGGGCGGCGCGGGACTTCATGCTGCCGGGGGCGTCGGTGGTGCTGGCGGGCGCCGCCTGGGCGCCGGACCCGTCGGGGTGGGCGCGGTCGCTGGGGGCGCCGCTGCGGAACCGCGGCATCCGGGTGGGGACGGCCGGGGCGCGGCCGTCCGCAGGGCCGGGGGAGCGGGCCCGCGCGTGCGTGCGCGCGGCCGTCCGGAACGGGGTGCCTTCGCCCGTCGCGCGCGGCTGATCCGGGGGCGACCGGAAGCGGGGGCCTACGCCCCGGGCGCACGACTCGTCCCCGGACTGCGGCGCCGGGCGATTTCCGCCATGATGGACGCGGACTTTGGCCACGGACAACGGTCCCCCGATACGGTTACAAGATCAACGCGCCCCGGCCTCCGTCCGGCGGGGCGCCGCGCAGACGCGTACGGCAGTCGCTGCCGTTGTGAACGGGAGGTAGGGCGCATGGGTGTCGCTGGTGGGGAAGTCTCGGTCACTGCCCTGACGCACCGGGGCGCTGTCCGGCCGGCGAACGAAGACGCCGTCGTCATGGGTGCCCTCACCGTCGCCAGTGCGAACATGACCGTTCCCGTGCGCTGCGTGGTGTCGCTGACCGAGCCGGTGCTGCTGGCGGTCGCCGACGGGCTGGGGGGGCACGCGGCCGGGGAGATCGCCTCCGAGCACGCGGTGCACCGGATGGCGGAGATGAGCCCCCGGATGACCGGTCCGGACGACGTGGCGATGCTGCTGAAGAACATCGACGAGGAGATCAAGGACCACGCCACCCAGCACGCCGAGTTCTCCGGGATGGGGACCACGGTGGCGGGGATGCTGGTCAACGCCGACGGCAACTTCTGGTTCAACGTCGGCGACTCGCGTACCTACCGGTTGGAAGGCAACCGGCTGCGCCAGCTCTCCCAGGACGACTCCCCGCCGCTGCCGCCGTCGGAGGACGGCAAGCCGGTGACGACGAACTTCATCACCCAGTCGCTGGGGGGCAGCGGCAGCACGGCGATGGTGCCCCACGTCGGCCGCGACGCCGAGCCCGACCCGAGCGCCTGGCTGATGTGCAGCGACGGCCTGAGCGACCTGGTCTCCCAGGAGGAGATGGAGCGGCTCATCGCCGAGGCGGCCGACGACGAGGGCGCGGTGTACGCCCTGTGGCGCGCCGCGATGGACGCTTCGGGCCGGGACAACATCAGCATCCTGCTGGCCCGCCGCATGTAGAGGGTGAGCGGCGCCGCCCCCTCCGCGATGATCTCGACAAAGGTGCTGTCATTTCGCCGGTTTTGACAGCACCTTTGTCGAGATCATCGCGGGCCCCACCGGGGGGCGGGGCCCACGCCTACGTCCTCCTGGTCAGTCCTTGCCGCCCGGGCGGTTGCGCATGCGGATGATCAGGATCACCACCAGCGCCAGCACCGCGATGCCGATGATCGCCCCGCCCACCGGGCCGAACATGGACACCGGGTCCGTCGACGGCGGCGCCTCCTCGGCGGGGGACTCGTCCGCGGCCTCCGTCCCGCCGCCCCCTCCGGTCCCGGCGGCCTCTCCCTCCGCGTCGTCGCCCGAGGCCTCCGCCTCCTGGTCGGCCACGGCCTCTTCGGTGAGGGAGAACTCGACGGTGTCCTCGATGACGTGCCCGTCCGAGGAGACCATGCGGTAGGCGATCGTGTAGTCGCCCGCCTCGGTCAGGGGCTCCACGCCGATCGCGGCGTCGGGCCCGTCGATGGTGATGTCACCCGACGCGTGGTCGGACCCGTCCGGCCCGTTGACGGCGATCGCGTTGCCGCCGTCGCCGATGTCGGCGCTGAACGTCAGCTCGACCGTCTCCGGGGCGGTGTCGAGCTCGTCTCCGTTCTCCGGGGTGGAGGAGAGGAGGACGTCGTGCGCGCTCACCGCCGGTGCGGTGGCCAGCCCGAGAGCGGTGGCGGCGGCGAGCGCCCCGGTGAAGGCCCCGGTGAGCGCGGCGGCGCGGCGCGTCCGGCCGCTGCCCGGGGCGGTGGTCCTGCTGAACAGAGTGGTCATGGTCGTCGGCCCTTTCGGCCCGTTCGCGGTCTGGGACTCCTCGATCACGGTCGCAGGCGGAGGGCCGCGCGGGCGGACGCCGGTCAGCGGGGCGTGGCGGGCCGCCCGGCCGGGCGGCCCAGACGTTCCGGTGGCCGCTGCCCCCGCCGGGGGGACCGCGGCCGGGACGACCAGCCAGGGCAGCGCCCCTGACAGCACCCCCAGCAGCGCCCACAGCGCGCCCTCACCCCACGCGACCAGGGCGGCGCCGATGAGGGCCGCGAGCAGGTGCCCGGCCAGCATGTCCGGGGAGTACCCGAGAACGCCGTGGGCGTGCGCGGTGGCGTGCGCGGCGTGCGGAACGCCGCCCACGGCCTCTGCGGCCAGGAAGACCAGGTGTAGCGGGACCTGCGCCCCTGCCATGACGGTGAGGATCGCCCCGAAGCCCCGCCGCGCGTGCGTGAATCGGGCCAGCGGCCCCCACAGGAGGGCCCCCGCCGCGACGACGGCCCAGGCGGGTGCGGGCGCCCCGCCCCAGGCGGCGTGGCCGAACCACGCCACGGCGGTGCATCCGAACGCGAGCAGGCCCGTGCGCAGGATATGGAGCAGGCCGTGAAGCACGCCGTGGTCGGCGGCGGTCCGCTGGAGGCCGCCGAAGAAGCGCGCCCCGCCACCACCCTCATTCGGTGCACGGCGGACCTGCGCCCGCGTGCCGTCGGCGGCCGCGCGGTGCGCCTTCTCCGTCGGGCGTCGCGCGCCGTCGTCGCCGAGGGCCCACACGCCGTGGCTGACGGTCCGTACGCCGTCGCTGGCGGTCTGCACGGTCTCCGAACCTAACCGAGGCCTCTCGCGCACGGAAGCGGCGGGGGCCCGGCCTCCACACCGGGCGCCCGCCGCCGCGCGTCCCCTAACTCGCCACCGGCAGGAGGTCGCGGCGCATGTAGCGGCGCTCTTCGGGCGTGGTCCCGCCCCACACGCCGTCGGCCTCCCCGGCCCTCAGCGCCCACCGCAGGCATTCTTGGCGAACAGGGCAGCTGCGGCAGACGGCCTTGGCCAGGCTCGTGGTCTGGCTTCCGGGGCCGGCGGTGCTGACCGGGAAGAAGAGCTCAGGGTCGTACTGCCGGCAGGCGCCGTGCCGGACCCAGTCTTCGCTCTCGTGGTACAGGCGATTCACCGGGTGCCTCCGTTCCCGTTCTCGATCCGCGACGCCGGTCGGCGACGGAGCTGGGGTGCGCGGGGCATTCGTCGCCACCGCACGTAGTACTACGTTGAGTCGTACTACGCGCAGTCTGCTAAAGATCGGCGCCGTGTTCAAGCCCCGGGTCGGGACGCCCCCGGGTGGGGTGTGCAGGGCAGTGACCTGCGGGCCGTCCTGTCTTCACCCTGTTCACCTGGGAAAATGAAGATCTGTGCCCGATCTTTGCCCGGCCGGGGAACAGGCTCGTGCGTCTGTCGCGGGCTTTCACCCGGATTCGTGTGACTTAGCCCACCCTTAAGATTCGTTGCGGGTGGCGTATGTTTACCCGGTGAGAGCGGCGCGCGGTCGCCGCGCCGGACCGCTCGGACGCCGTCCGCCCCTCGCCGTGAACGGGCCGAAACCCCAGGTGAGTCCGGAGCGTTCCGCCCTCAGGGGGCCCAGAGGCGGCCCCCGGGTGATGTCGACGCATCGTGACAGCGGGTGCTAAATAGACAAGCCCTACCCGCTGAAACCTGGTCGAAACATTTCCGGCGAATCGCCGGAAATCGCTGCTCAGGAACGTTCGCTAAGTTTCATCGACGTGCCACATCAACGCAGCGACGACGCAGAGACCGCCCCGACCGGAGCGGGGGATCACCCCTCCGTGACCGACACGGCCGCACCTGTCCAGGGCGGCGACGGTCGGCCGGGGGCGGACGACGGTCTGCGCCTGTCGGCCCCTGGGCCCGACGACGGCCCGCGGCTGTGGCGTCTGGCCCGCGATTGCGGACTGGACCTCAACTCGCCCTACGCCTACACCCTCTGGTGCCGCGACTTCGCACGCACCTCGGTGATGGCCCATGAGGCCGACGGAACGCCCGTCGGATTCGTCACCGGATTCATGCGACCCGAAGAGCCGGGTACGTACTTCCTGTGGCAGGTGGGCGTGGACCCGCGGATGCGCGGCCGCCGCCTCGCCCGCCGGATGCTCGACCACCTCGCGGAGCGGTTCGGCTCCCTGGGGGCGAGCTACCTGGAGGCGACGGTGACGCCGGACAACGCGGCCTCCCGCGCCCTGTTCGGCTCGTTCGCCCGCGCGAACGGCGCCGAGGCGGTGTGGAGCCCGCTGTTCTCCGCGGAGCACTTCCCGGAGGACGGCGAGCCGGGGGCCGGGGACGGGCACGAGCCCGAGGACCTGGTCCGTATCGGCCCGCTGGGCCGACCGCCCGCCGCCCGCTGAACGGCGGACCGTCCGCCGCCCGGCCGCCGTGCGCCGCCGCGACCGAGACCCCGACGATGCGACCGCGATGACGTCCTGAAAACCCCGATCAGTCGAGCCGAGAGCCCACGAACCTGGGGAAAGGAACCAAGGAACTCACGATGGAGATCTTCGACCGCCTCGAGTCCGAAGTCCGCAGCTACTGCCGTGGCTGGCCGGTCGTCTTCAACGAGGCGCGGGGCAGCTACGTCTACGACGAATCGGGGCGCCCCTACCTCGACTTCTTCGCCGGGGCGGGTTCCCTCAACTACGGGCACAACCACCCCGAACTCAAATCCGTCCTCCTCGACTACCTGATCGGCGACTCGATCGTCCACAGCCTCGACGCCTACAGCACGGCCAAACGCGACTTCCTGCAGGCCGTCGGGGACGTGCTGCTGGAGCCGCGCGGCCTGGACTACAAGGTCCAGTTCCCCGGACCGGCGGGCAACAACGCCGTCGAGGCGGCCCTCAAACTCGCCCGCAAGTACACCGGGCGCGAGACGATCATCAGCTTCACCAACGGCTTCCACGGGATGACGCTGGGCGCGCTCGCGGTCACCGGCAACTCGATGAAGCGCGGCGGTGCCGGCGTCCCGCTGGGCCACGCCGCCACCATGCCCTTCGACAACTACATGGACGGCCAGACCCCGGACTTCCTGTGGCTGCGCAGCCTGCTGGAGGACAGCGGCAGCGGCCTGGACAAGCCGGCGGCCGTCATCGTGGAGACCGTGCAGGGCGAGGGCGGCATCAACGCCGCCAGCGCCGGCTGGCTGCGCGGCCTGGAGGAGGTGTGCCGCGAGTACGGCATGCTCCTCATCGTGGACGACATCCAGATGGGATGCGGCCGCACCGGCCCCTTCTTCAGCTTCGAGGAGGCGGGCATCACCCCGGACATCGTCACGCTGTCCAAGTCGATCAGCGGTTACGGCCTGCCGCTGGCCCTCACCCTGATCAAGCGCGAGCTGGACGTGTGGGAGCCGGGCGAGCACAACGGCACCTTCCGCGGCCCGAACCCGGCCTTCGCCACCGGCGCCGCGGCGCTGCGCACCTTCTGGGCCGACAAGGACCTGGAGCGCTCGACGCTGGACAAGGGCGCGCTGATCGAGCGCCGCCTGACCGAGATCGCCGGGGAGTTCGCCGAGGCCGGTGCGCACGTGCGCGGCCGCGGCATGGCCCGCGGGCTGGCCTTCGAGCAGGAGGGCGCGGCCAAGGCGGTCGCCGCCGAGGCGTTCAAGCGCGGCCTGCTGCTGGAGACCTCCGGCCCCGAGGACGAGGTCGCCAAGCTGCTGCCGCCGCTGACCACCACGGTGGAGGACCTGGAGCGCGGGCTGGACATCATCTCCGAATCCGCGCGTTCGGCGGTGAAGATCGCCCAGCCGGCCTAGTCCCCTGATAGACCGGGTTGCATCATCCGGAACGGTCCGCGGGGTCCGGAACCGGGCCCCGCGGGGCCGTGCAGCATTGAGAGTAGTGAGGGAGCAGCACTGTGAAGGTGCGCAGCCTGAAGGACGTCGACGGCACCGACGCGGACGTCCAGACCGAGACGTGGCGGAGCAAGCGGATCGTCCTGGCCAAGGACGGCGTCGGCTTCTCGTTCCACGAGACCGTGCTGTACGCGGGCACGGAGACCAGCATGTGGTACGCCAACCACATCGAGCTCGTGCACTGCATCGAGGGCGAGGCCGAGGTCACCAACGACGAGACCGGCGAGACCCACCTCATCACCCCCGGCACGCTCTACCTCCTCGACGGCCACGAGAAGCACACGGTGCGGCCGAAGACCGACTTCCGCGTGCTGTGCGTCTTCAACCCCCCGGTGACCGGCCGTGAGGTGCACGACGAGAACGGCGTGTACCCGCTGATCACCGAGGAGCCCGCCGAGGCCTGAGCCGAGCGGCTGCCCCCGGGGGGGGGGCCCCCCCCGCGGGCCCCCGCCCCCGCCGAGACCCCCCGTTCCGGCCCCTGGGCCGGAACGGGGCCACATCAGAAGAGACCGACAGGGCAAGAGAGCGACACCGATAGAGGAAGAGGGAGAACACCCCACGGGGTAGCGCCATGACTGCTTTGATGGACATCCAGCAGAAGACCATGGACGAGTACCCGACCCGCAAGGACAGCACTCCCGCACTGCTGTACCGCCGGCACCCCGTCGTCTGGGGCTCCGGCGAAGGCGGCCCGTTCGCGGCCGACGAGATCGCCTCCTATGGCGAGAACGGCTACGTCCAGACCGAGGCGCTGCTGAGCGCCGACGAGGTCGAGTCCTACAGCGCCGAGCTCCGGCGGCTCAGCGAGGACCCGGAGCTGAAGAGGGACGAGCGCGTCGTCGTCGAGAGCTCCTCCGACGAAGTCCGCTCCGTGTTCGAGGTCCACAAGGTCAGCAAGCTCTTCGCCGACCTGGTGAGCGACCCGCGCGTGGTGGGCCGCGCCCGCCAGATCCTCGGCGGCGACGTGTACGTGCACCAGAGCCGCGTCAACTACAAGCCGGGCTTCGGCGGCGGCGACTTCTGGTGGCACTCGGACTTCGAGACCTGGCACGCCGAGGACGGCATGCCGGCCCCGCGCGCCGCGAGCGTCTCCATCGCGCTGACCGACAACTACGCGCACAACGGCGCCCTGATGATCATGCCGGGGTCGCACAAGACGTTCGTGTCCTGCGTCGGCGAGACGCCGGAGGACCACCACCGCTCCTCGCTCAAGAGCCAGGAGTTCGGTGTCCCGGACAAGCACAGCCTGGCCGTGCTGGCCGACATGTACGGCATCGACGTGCTCACCGGGCCCGCCGGCGGCGCCACGTTCTTCGACTCCAACTGCATGCACGGCTCGGGCGGCAACATCACGCCCTTCCCGCGCTCGAACATCTTCATCGTGTTCTGCAGCGTGGAGAACACGTGCACGGAGCCGTTCGCCGCGCCGAAGCCGCGGCCGGAATTCCTCGGTGCCCGGGACTTCACTCCCGTGAAATAGGAGCACCCCCCTGTGAACAGCGTGTTTCACAGGGTCACCGAATTGCGCTACCCGATCGTTACGGGGCCGGAGTCGGCCACGCCTGGTGATAACCAGTGCATAACGCCGCATTCCCGACCCGTTAGGGCGCGCTCAACACTGGGGACGTGAGTCCGCAGCGCACGGCATGGGCCCCCCGGGGTCCCGCCGCGTCGTGCGACCGGCGGGCTCCCGTGCTCCACGTGCACGAATTCCCCAGTCATCGCACGGCGCTCCCCCCGCGCCTCCCTCGGCGCGGGGCGGGGCGCCGTTCGCGTTCCCCCGACCCCCGAACAAGGAGATGGCAATGTTCGACCACGAATCCCGCAGAGGTGCCGCCCGCGGCGCGAACGGGCGTCGCAACCGGCTCCGTACGGGAGCGATCGGGGCGGCGGCCGTCGTCGCGGCGACGTCGCTGACCGCGTGTGCCCGTGCCGACGAGGGCCCGGCGACGCTGGAGGAGATGCAGGAGCGCGGGTACATCACCGCCGCCATCAACAACGAGCCGCCCTTCGGCTACATCGACGAGGACGGCAACGTCACCGGCGCCGCTCCCGAGCTGCTGGAGGCGATGGCCGCCGAGCTGGGCGTGGACGAGGTGCGCGCCGAGTCGGTCGACTGGGACGCGCTCATCCCCGGCCTGAAGTCCGGCCGCTTCGACGTGGTGGCCGCCGGGATGTACATCACCCCGGAGCGCTGCGACGAGGTCGCCTTCATGGAGCCGGACTACCGGGTCCAGGAGGCCTTCATGGTGCCCAAGGGCAACCCGGAGGAGCTGGTGTCCTACGAGAGCGTCGCCGAGAACGAGGACGCCACCATCGCGGTGCTCAACGCCTCGGTCGAGCAGGGCTACGCCGAGACGGCCGGGGTCCCGGAGGGCCAGATGGAGACGGTCGGCGGTGCCGCCGACGCCATCGAGCTGCTGCAGAACGACCGCGTGGACGCCGTCGCGCTGAGCACCTTCTCGCTCAACTACCAGCTCGAAGAGCGCGGTCTGGGCGAGGACTTCGAGGTCACCGAGGGCTTCATCCCGCTCGACGAGAACGGCGAGGAGGTCAGCCCGGCCGGCGGATTCGCCTTCGCCAAGGACAACACCGAGGTGCGCGACGAGTTCAACGGGGTCCTTTCCCAGTTCAAGGAGGACGGCACGCTCCGGGAGACCGTCGAGCCGTTCGGCTTCGACGAGACCTCGGACCCGGGCGACCTCACCACCGAGCAGCTCTGCGCCGAATAGCGTCGGGGTGACACCACCACAGTGGATTTCGTAATCAATGCGCTCCCCCTGTATTGGGAGGGAGCACTCCTCACCATTCGCCTGACCCTCTTCGGGGCGGTGCTGGCGTTCGTCCTCGCGGTCGTCGTCGGCACACTGGGCACCGTGCGGAACAGGACCGCACGGGCCGTGGCCATGGTCTACACCGAGGTCTTCCGCGGGGTCGCCGCCCTGGTGCTGCTGTACTGGTTCGGCTACTCCTTCGTGGAGATCACCGGCTTCCGGCTGACCACGGAGTTCGCGGCGATCCTGGCCCTGGGGCTCAATATCGGCGCCTACGGCGCCGAGGTGGTCCGGTCGTCGATCAACGCGGTGCCCCGGGCCCAGACCGAGGCGGCCGTCGCGCTCAACATGACCTGGTGGCGGCGGACACGGCTGGTCGTGTTCCCGCAGGCCTGGGCGCAGATGCTGCCGACCTTCGGCAACCTGGTCATCGAGCTGATGAAGGCCACCGCGATCGTGTCCATCCTGGGTCTGACCGACCTGACGAAGGTGGCGAACGACTTCCGCGCCTCCGCCGTCGCGGACACCTTCACGGTCTACGCCGTCGCCCTGGTGGGCTACTTCCTCTTCGCGCAGGTGCTCATCGTGCTCGTGCGGCTGCTGGAGCGGCGCGCCAACAGGAAGCTGGGCCGACCCACCGACGACAGTCTGCTGGGCCTGCTGCGGCCGCCGTCCATCGGAACGACGACGGGGGGTGCCCGCTGATGTGGGACGTCGAGTTCACACGGCTGCTCATCCCGGCCCTGCTGACCGGGCTGTGGGTCACCGTGCAGGCCACCGTGCTGGGCTACGCCCTGGCGCTGGTCTTGGGCCTGGCCGTCGCGATGGTGCGCCGGGTCAAGGTGGTCGGCGGGATCGTCTTCGTGGTCACCGAGTTCATCCGCACCACGCCGGTGCTGGTGCAGCTCGTGTTCATCTTCTCGCTCAGTGCGCTGTCCGACGTGTCGCCGCTGACCATCGGCATCGTCGTGCTGGGTGTCCACTACTCGACCTACACGGCCGAGGTGTACCGGTCCGGCATCGAGGGGGTGGCCAAGGGGCAGTGGGAGGCCTGCCGTGCACTGAGCCTGCCTTCGCACCGGGTCTGGGGCGCGGTGGTGCTGCCGCAGGCGATCCGCAAGGTCATCCCCGCACTGGGGAACTACCTGATCGCCATGTTCAAGGACACCCCCTTGTTGTTCGCGATCAGCGTGCCGGAGATGCTGTCGGTCGCGAACGACCTGGGCGGTCAGTACTTCCGATCGTTCGAGGCCTACACCCTGGTCGGCGCCGCGTTCCTGTTGGTGGCCGTGCCGTCCGCGGTGGTGATCCGCCGCTTGGAGCGCCGATATGCAGCAGTCTGACCAGAGGGGAGAGGCCCCTGCCATGGAGCCTGGGAACGAGCCGCTGATCAAGTTCGACAGCGTCGTCAAGCGGTTCGGCGACAACGTCGTGCTGGACGGCCTGGACCTGGACGTCAACGCCGGTGAGCGCGTGACGCTGATCGGGCCGAGCGGTTCGGGCAAGACGACCATCCTGCGGCTGCTGATGACGCTTGAACACGTCAACGGCGGCACGATCTGGGTGGGCGGCCGGCCGTTCAGCCACATGTACCGGGGCGACAAGCTCGTCCCGGCGAGCGAGAAGTACCTGCGGGAGCACCGGAAGACCATCGGGATGGTCTTCCAGCAGTTCAACCTGTTCCCGAACATGACCGTCCGCAAGAACGTCACCGAGGGTCCGGTGCACAGCCTGGGCGTTCCCAAGGAGGAGGCCTCGGAGCGGGCGGTCGAGCTGCTGGAGATGGTGGGGCTCGCCGACAAGATCGACGCGCACCCCACCCAGCTCTCCGGTGGTCAGCAGCAGCGCGTGGCGATCGCCCGCGCGCTGGCCATGCGCCCGGAGATCCTGCTGCTTGACGAGGTCACCTCGGCCCTGGACCCCGAGCTGGTGGCGGGTGTGCTGGACGTGCTGCGCGAGATCGCCCGGGAAACGGACATCACGATGCTGTGCGTGACCCACGAGATGGCCTTCGCGCGCGACGTGTCGGACCGGGTGTTCATGTTCGACGCGGGCCGCATCGCCGAGTCGGGCCCGCCGGAGCAGATCTTCGGCGACCCGCACGAGGACCGCACGAAGAGCTTCCTCAAGGCGGTCCTGGAGCACGACTGACGGGGAGTTCATGTCTTGCCGGAAGCGGCGCGGTCCATACGGGCCGCGCCGCTCTCCGTGTTCCCCGGGCCTTGCCCGGGGGCTCAGTCCTCGTCGTCGCCAGGGGGTTCCGGTGTGTCCTCGGGGGGCCGGTCCGGCGGTGCGGACGCGGGCCGCTCCTTCGGCGGGCGGCCCCTTCTGGGGAGGGAGCCCGCGCCCTTGGGCATGCGGCCGCTGTCGGCCAGGGCCTTCCGGAGGACGAACTCGATCTGGGCGTTGGTGCTGCGGAGCTCGTCGCCCGCCCACCGTGCCAGCGCGTCGTGCACGGCGGGGTCCAGGCGCAGGAGGATCTTCTTGCGCTCGGCCAAGGTGATCGTGCCGTTCCCTAACGTCCCTGAGGGGCGTGGGCCGCTCAGGGCCCAGAACCCTACTGGTAGAGCGAACCGGTGTTGACCACCGGACTGGTCGGACGGTCGGCGCACAGCACCACGAGCAGGTTGCTCACCATGGCCGCCTTGCGCTCCTCGTCCAGCTCGACCACCTCTTCATCGGCCAGGCGCTGCAGGGCCATGTCCACCATGCCCACGGCGTTGTCGACGATCAGCCGCCGCGCGGCCACGATCGCCCCGGCCTGCTGGCGCTGCAGCATCGCCTGGGCGATCTCCTGGGCGTAGGCCAGGTGGGTGAAGCGCGACTCCACGATGCGCACCCCGGCGGCGTTCACCCGGTCCGCCAGCTCCTTGGAGAGCTGCTCGGTGATCACCTCGGCGTTGTCCCGCAGCGACAGCGTCTCCGACTGGTGGGAGTCGTAGGGGTAGCGGTTGGCGATGTGCCGCACCCCCGCCTCGGTCTGCGTGGAGACGAACTCGGTGAAGTCGTCCACCTCGAACACGGCGCGCGCGGTGTCCTCCACCTGCCAGACCACCACCGCGGCGATGTCGATCGGGTTGCCCTCGGCGTCGTTCACCTTCATCACCGAGGTCTCGTGGTTGCGGATGCGCGTGGACACCGCTTGGCGGGTGGTCAGGGGGTTCACCCAGCGCAGGCCGTCGCGGCGCACGGTGCCGGTGTAGCGGCCGAGGAACAGCAGCACCCGCGCCTCGTTCGGGGCGACGACGGTCAGGCCGACTCCGGCCACGACCCCGGCCACGGCCACAACCGCCCCGGCGGCGACCGTGCCCCCGGAGTCCGCGCCGATCCCGGACAGGGCCAGCAGTACGCCGCCGACCAGGGCGGCGATCGCGGCCAGGGCGATGGGGATGCCGGGCAGGGTGAAGGCGGCCCGTTCGCGGAAGACGGGCTCGGGCAGGTCGACCCCCGGCGCGGGGGTGGCGGTGTCGGTCATCGGCGCTCCTTCCGACTCCAGATTACGTGATTGCCATAGACTAGCATTGTGATATCACTTTATTGAGGGGGTCGGACGCGGCCGCCGCACCGGCGCCCCGCGGAACGAGGCCACCGGCTTGGGAGGTCGGCATGAGTACGCAGGGGATCACGCACACCGGAGGCGCCCGCACGGCCGTGCGGCTGCGCCCGCCCCGGCACCGGGTCGCGGGGCGCGCCGTCGCGCTGTGGACGCTGCGCGCCCTCCTCCTCTGGGGTCCGGCGGCCGGCGTGGCCGCCGCCCTGGCGGTCGCGTCCGACATCACCGGCCCCGTCCCGTGGGCGACCGGCCCGCTCTGGGCGCTGACCGCGGCCGTCGGCGCCCTGGGGCTGCTGGTGGTGCTGGCCATGCCCCAGTGGCGGTACCGCGTGCACCGCTGGGAGGTCACCGGGGAGGCCGTCTACACCTCGTTCGGGTGGCTCTGGCAGGAGTGGCGGGTCGCGCCGATGGCGCGCATCCAGACGGTGGACACCGAGCGGGGGCCGCTGCAGCGCGCGCTGGGCCTGGCCACGCTCACCGTGACCACGGCCTCGGCGGCGGGCCCACTGCGCATCGACGGGTTGGACGCTGAACAGGCCGCCGACCTGGCGCAGCAGCTCACCGAGGTGACGCAGACGATCCCCGGGGACGGGACGTGAACGGCGGGGCGGCCGCAGGGCGCGGAGAGCGCGGAGGCGTCGAAGGAACGACCGGCGCGAGGAGGGACGCGGAAGCGATGGACGGGAACGCGAACACCGGAGCGCCCCAGGGGAACCGGCCCCGGTCGGGCGGCCTGGAAGGGCTGCGGGGGCTCGCGGCCCCCGGAGCGCCGGTGCAGGGCTGGACCCTGCTGAGCCCGCTGACGGTGTGGGCGGACGCGGTCGTGCTCGGCCTGGTGATCCCGGGGCCCGCCGTCGTCACCGCCGTGATCCTGGCGGTGGCCGGTGTCCCGGCGGTGTGGCCGCTGCTCATCCTCCTCGGCGCGGCGGTGGTGATCGCCGCCGCCGTGGGCGCGGACGTGCTGCGCTACCGCCGCACCCGCTACCGCGTGACCGACGCGCGGTTCGAGGCCGTGTCCGGGGTGATCGCCCGCAGCCACAAGTCCCTGCCGCGGGAGCGGATCCGCAGCGTCGACGTGGCGGTTCCGCTTTGGGCGCGGCCCTTCGGGCTGTGCCGCGTGGAGGTCGGCACGGGCGAGAGCACCGGGGCGGGCGGGACGCTCGCCCTGTCGCTGATCCCGGCGGCCGAGGGGGAGCGGCTGCGCCGCGTACTCCTGGAGCGCGGTGCGGCGGCCGAGTCGGACGCCGACGGGACGGCCGAGCTGGCCACCATGGCGCCGCGCTGGTTCGGCTACGGGGCTCTCGCCTGGACACCTGCGGCCATCGGCTACGGCGGGCTGGCGGCGCTGCTGGGCTCGTTCACCGAGCTGCTCCTGCGGGTGGCGCTGCCGTGGTTCCTGGGATACGCCGAGTCGGCGCCGGTCACCACGATCGTGCTGTGGGCGGTCGGGGCGGTTCTGTCCCTGGTGGTGGTGGCCACGGTCGTGGCGCTGGTCGTGCAGATCTCCTCGTGGTGGGACTTCCGGCTCACCCGCGAGACCGACGGCACCCTGCGGGTGCAGCGCGGCCTGCTCACCCGCACCTCGGTCTCCATTGAGGAGCGCCGCATGCGCGGTGTGGAGCTGGAGGAGCGGCTCCCGCTGCGCTGGCTCGGCGTGGCGTCGGTCGCCGCCGTGGCCTCCGGCCTCGACCAGGCCCAGGATGGCCAGGGCGGCAACAAGGGCGGCGTGGTGCCCAAGCGCGCGCTGACCCCGGAGATGCCGCGCGCCCGGGCGCGGCGGGCCGCGGAGTCGGCCGTCAGGGCCGAACACGGGATCGCCTTCGACGAGCTGAAGCGGCACCCGAGGGCGGCCTTGAGGCGCCGGGCCGTGCGCGCGCTGGCCGCGGCGGTCGCGCTCGCCGCCGTGGCGGGGGTGGCCTCGCGGGCGCTCGGGGCGTTCACACCGCTGGAGGTGTCCGCGGAGGTTCCGGCCCTGGGGGCCGCCGCAATCGGGGGCGCGGTGCTGGTCTTCGGGGTGCCCTATGCGGTCGGCTGCTACCGGGGGCTGGGCCACGGGATCGACGGCCGGTTCCTGCTCCTGCGCAAGGGGATGGCGGCGCGTTCAACGGTTGCCCTCAAGCGCGACTCGGTGATCGGGTGGACGGTCAGGCGGTCGCCGTTCCAGCGGTGGTCGGGGCTGGCGACCCTGGGTGCGACGGTCGCGGCCGGAAGCGGAATCCACCGTGCCCCGGACGTGGACCTCGGAGAGGGGACGGCCTTCGCCGACGAGGCCGTGCCGGGGCTGCTGACCCCCTTCCTCGAGAAGGGGTGAGCACCTGAGCAGGGCGGCCCGGAACCGCGCCATGGCGCGATGGGCCGCCCGGCGGGGCCGGGGCCTTGCCGTGAGGACGGCGCGGTGGACCCCGGCCCCGGGTACGCCGGTCTCAGCGCAGGAAGCGCAGCATGCTGTCGGCGACGAACTCCGGCTGTTCCTCGGGGAGGTAGTGCCCGCTGTCCGGCACCTCGGCCACGGTGAGGTCGGCGGCCCGCTCGGCGAGGCCGCCGCGGATCAGCGGCATGTTGCCCGGGCAGGCCAGGCCGAGCACGGGCGCGGAGAGCGGCGGGTACTCCGCGAGGTCGGCGACGTCCTGGACGAACGCCTGGTACCAGGCGTTCCCGGCGCGGACCGCGCCGGGAGCGGCGAGGGCGCGGGCGTAGACCTCGCGGGCGTCGTCGTCGATCGAGGCCTGGTCGCGCAGCATGTACCGGCACAGCCAGTCGACGAGCACCCGCTCGCGCCCTTCGAGCAGGGCCTCGGGGAGCCCCGGCACCTGGTTGAAGGCGAACCACCACAGGTACGCGGTCCCGGGCCCCTGTTCGGCTCCGGTGATGCCGGCGTCCTGGTCGCCCTGGGGGAGCAGCGGCAGGGACAGCACGGACTCGTCGGGGTGCGGCACGTCCAGGACGACGAGCCGCCGCACCGTGTCGGGGTAGAGCGCGGCGACGGCCTCGGCCACCATCCCGCCGATGTCGTGCCCGGCGACGTCGGCCTGCTCGTACCCGAGGTGCCGGATCAGTGCGTGCACGTCGGCGGCCATGGTCCTCTTGTCATAGCCGTCCGCGGGCTTGGCGGAGCCGCCCTGGCCGCGGATGTCCACCGCGACCACGCGGTGCTCGGCGGCCAGGGCGGGCATGATCTTGTGGAACTGCCACCAGGTCTGCGGCCAGCCGCCGAGGAGGATCAGGGGAGTGCCCTGGCCGCCGCCGGCGACGTAGTGCAGCCGGACGCCGTTCACGTCGGCGTGGGCGCTGGTGAAGCCGCCGTCGAGGGAGGCGGCGAGCTCGGCGTCGGTGAGGGGTGGGGTCATGTCCGGTACTCCTTGATTGGAATGGTCGTTTCAGAATCAGGGCGCGCGGGCGGAGGGGTGGGGTCCGCCTCTTTGAAGAACGTACGTTTCGGAACTGGTCCACTGCGGCGCCCCGTGAAGGGGGCTGTGGGCCCACTGCCTCAGAGTGCGGCGACCGCCACGTCGACGACGTGCTCCATGGTCGCGCGATCGGCCCGGGAGCGGCCCATCAGGCGGATCGCACCGATCTGGGCGTGCACGAAGTCGGCGAGCGCCTCCGGATCCTTGTCGGCGGCGATCTCGCCGTCGGCCCGCGCCGCGCGCAGGGCCCACACGAGGGCGTCCACGACCTCCTGTCGGCTGCGCCGCCCCACGGACGCCACGTCCGGGTCCGTCGGGGCCCGTTCGATCTGCGCGTTGACCACGAAGCAGCCCAGTCCGGGTTGGGAGGCCTCCTCCTCGACGACGCTGGTGAGCAGCCGCCGGACGCGTTCGCGGACCGGCCCCTCGGCCTCGACCAGCCCGCGGAGCCCGGCCGTGCCCGCCTCGGCGTAGCGCTCCAGGGAGCGCATGTAGAGGCCGTGCTTGCTCTCGAACGTGCCGTAGAGGCTGCTGCGTCCGATGCCCGTCGCCTCGCACAGGTCCTGTGCCGACGTGGCCGCGTACCCCTGTTTCCAGAAGGTGTGCATGGCCGAGTCCAGGACCCGGTCCGGGTCGAACCCCTTGCTCCGTGCCATGGCCGACACGCTAGCACATTCGGGAACGAGCGTTTCAGAACCGGAGCGGCGATCCTGGGCGGCGCCGAGCGGTCCTGGGGGGTCCTGGGCGGCCATGTGCCACGCTGTGGGCATGGCACGCCTGTTGATCGTCCACCACACACCGTCGCCCGGGATGCAGGATCTCTTCGAGGCCGCGAGCGCGGGGGCCGAGAACGACGAGATCGAGGGGGTGGAGGTCACCGCGCGCGCGGCGCTGGCGGCCACCGCTCCGGACGTGCTCGCCGCCGACGCGGTGCTGCTGGGCACCCCGGCGAACATCGGTTACATGAGCGGCGCCCTCAAGCACTTCTTCGACAGCGTGTACTACCCGTGCCTGAACGACACCGGCGGGCTGCCGTACGGGCTGTACGTCCACGGCAACAACGACACGGCCGGGGCGGTCAGGGCCGTCGAGCAGATCACCAAGGGAATGGGCTGGGAACGCGTGCGCCCGCCCGCCGAGATCATCGGCGAGGTCGGCCGCGAGGCCCGCGAAGAGGTGTGGGAGCTGGCGGCGGTGACGGCGTTGGCGGCGCTGGGGGAGGTCTGACGGGAAGGGACGGGGCGTGGCCGGATCCGGCGGCTGGGCGGAGATTGCCCGGCGGGATACCCTTGGCCTGGTTCTGGTGCACACGGGCTCCAGCGAGGCCTCGCTGGAGCCCGTGTCTTGTCGTGCTACAGGTCGCCGGTCTTCACGGCCTTGATGAACGCGGCCCACTCCGACGAAGGTGCAGTGAGGTGTCCCGCGCCCGGACGCGTGGAGTCACGCACGGCAGAGAGGCCCGTGGCGTCCGCTACCTCGACACACTCGTTTCGCGTGGCACTGTAGCTGCTCTTACGAAAGATGAACTGAGGGTTCTGGTTCTGGTACACGGTTCCTACTCGTAGTTGCTGCGAAGTTCGAGCATCCGGGCGACGGACGCCTCCGGGTGGAGGGCCATCACTCGGACGTCATCCCATGCGTCCCGGTAGATGCCGATCTCCTCCTCCCGCTCAAGGTAGAGGCCATCTGTCCTGGTCTCGACATAGACGATCGACGGGTCCACCGGGTTCGGGAAGTCGAGGATGGTGAATGCGCCCGCGGTGCCGGGGTGAAGGCCCACGCCCAGGGGGAGGACCTGGATCTTGAGCGAGTTCGCTTCCTCGGACAAGGCGATGAGCTTGTCGATCTGAGCCAGCATCACCTCAGGGCCGCCTGCGGGGCGAAGGAAGACGGACTCGTCGATGACCGCCCAGAGGCGCGGGGCGTCCTCCCGATCGAGGACCTCCTGGCGTTCCATGCGGGCGTCGACCGCCCGTTCCGTCGCCTCCAGGTCGCGTGCGTGCATCGATCGGTCCGATGCGGTGGCGTACTCCCGAGTCTGGAGGAGGCCCGGGATCACCATCGACTGGTAGGTCGAGATCACGGACGCTTCGGCCTCGAAGCCGACGTACCCGTCCGTGAAGACGTCGGTGAACTTGGCCCACCAGCCCTTCTCCCGGGACTGTCGGGCCAGGGTGACCAGGCCTTCCCGCACCTCTTCGGACGCGCCGTACAGGTCGGCGAGCGCTCGGATGATGACGGGGTCGGGCCTCTTCCACTTGTTGAGCTCCATGTTGGTGAGCCGCCCACGTGACCAGCCGAGCTGGTCCCCCACCTGCTCCGCCGTCATCCCTGACTCTTCACGCAAGCGTTTCAATTCGGCAGACAGCCGACGCCTGCGGACAGTCGGGCTGTGCCTGTCGCTCACAGTGCGTACCCCTCGTTTCAGGCGCTGGTGCTTCCCTGCGGCGATGGTAGATCACCCCTCTAGCCAAGCTTTTGAGTAGCGGATGCCAGCAGTCAGAATCTTTGTATTGAAAATTCTGTAGCTCGGGGTCAGTATGGACCACACCAGAACCACGCGGCCTGACCAGCCGCACTCCCCGAGGAGCCGTCCATGGACCTGTCGGTGAAGAAGCCCCCCGAGCGGCGGCGGGCCGCGCGCGTCCGCAGCTACAGCCGCGACCGCATCCCCGGCTTCGGCCGCTTCTGTGAGGTCGCCTCGCGCCACCGCGACGACTGGTCGATCACCTACGACTACGCCTCGCCCACCCCCTACCGGGCGCAGTCCCGCCACCGCGAGGACGCCCTGATCACCGCCAGCGACGTCGACGTCCTCGATCAGGCCCTCGCCGTCCTGGCCCCGATCGCCCGCCCCCGTGTCCTTCCGGCCCAGGGCGGCCTCTGGCAGCACCGCGCGTGGTCCGCGCCTCGGCGGGAGGTGGCCTGATGACCCCCGACGGCGCGACCGCCGCATCCCGGCGGCTCTACCCGCGACCCGGACCGCCCCCGACCGCCGCGTCCTCCGCCACCCGGCCCGGCACCACGGACGCCGACCCCAGGCCCGACGCGGACGTGGTGTGGGCCTACTTCGACACCGACACCGGCGAGGCGGTCCTCGCCCTGACCGACGACGCGCGCGGCGTCCTCCGCCTCCGCACCGACCACGACGAGCACCAGGCCGTGCTCCTTGCGGTCCTCGCCGCCGCCTGCGTGGGCGCCCGCACCGCCGTGGACGACGACGCGCGGACCTGGTGGGCCGCCGTCGCCCGCCAGGGTGAGGCGATCCTCGACCAGGTACGCGGGATCCGCCGCCTCCCCAAGGTGTCCCGAGAAGACCCGTGAACCCTCGTCGGTCTCGGGCGGGTCGGGCTTGAGAGGGCCCGCTCAAGCCCGACTTCCCCGAGATCGCCACGGCCTGCGGGTGCGCCGCCATCGCCGATGGAGGGTCAACGGACCGCCATCGCCCGGCAACACGGCGATTCCGGCCGCGAAAGCCGCACACGGGCACGCGCAGGGCCATTTACTGCGATCATCCGCACTCCCCGAGTCCGCGACATACCGCGCACGATCCGTCACATTGCGTCATTCTCCGGTCAGACTGAAGTCTCCGACATGGGGGAGTGGCACGTGGAGGCAGGTCGAGGGCGCGCCGCCCGTGCGGTCACCACCGCGGTGGCGGTGGCCGCCGGGGTGGGGCTGGCCGCCGCGGGGTTCGCCGGGAGCCCGGCGGCCCTGGCCGACGTGAGCTGGTACGGCGTCGGCGCGCTCTGGGCGGTCTGGCTCCCCGTCGCGGCGGGCCTCCTGCTGACCTGGGTGCTGGGCAGCCGCACCGGGCAGATCGACCTCGACCTGCGCGTCCAGGACGCGATGGAGGGCCACCCGGTCCGGCTGGAGCTGGGGCTGCTGCTGGCGATGCTGCTCGGCTACGCCGTGGGCACCGCCGGGCTCTCCACCCTCATCCGCCAGGTGAGCGAGGAGCTGCCGTCCGGGGTCGCGCTGCCGGTCACGCGCCTGGTGTTCTTCTTCGTGCTGCCGGTGCTCTTCGTCGACCAGGGCGGTTTCAGCACCAGCGGCCACGGCACCCGTATGCCCGCGCTGTCCCTGGCGGTGCGCGAGCCGTGGCGCTGGCTCGGGCTGGTCACCGTCGCCGCGGTCGGCGTCCCGATCCTGCTGGACCTGGAGTCGGCGGCCGCGCCGACGCCCACCGGGACCCTCCTCGTGGTCCTGGCGATCCTGGCGGGGGTCAGCGCGATCGAGGAGATCTTCTTCCGCGGCATGGTGCAGACCCGCCTGGAGCTGCTGGCGGGCCGCACCGCGGCGGTGGTCGTGACCGCCCTGCTCTACGCGCTGGCACAGGCGGTGAGCAGCCACTACAACACCTTCACGACCATGGTCGCGCACGACCCGGTGGAGCAGGTCGCCGTGGCGGTGGTCACGTACGGCGTGCAGGGGCTGCTTCTGGGCTACATCTGGATCCGCTACCGGAACATGTGGATCAACACACTCGTCCACGGGGTCCCGCTGGTCCTGGCGACCCTGCCGACCGTCGCCGGGCAGGGCGGGGCCGGCTGACCGGTGGGCCCACGACCTGCGGTGGAGCCCCGCCCGAATAGTCACGTAACAGTGTCGAACCGGTAAAATGTCCGTCGGCGTGCATGCGCCCCGGGGCGGACGGTCCCCCCGGACGGCACTGCGGAGGCGGCGATCCCCATCGACGGCACGGTCCACGGCACGGCGGCGCCTCCTGCGGCGCCGCTCGCGCCGTCCACCGGCCGCGCGGGGCGCGCGCTGGGCCGGGCGGCCGTCCTCGTGTTCACCGCCTGCGCCGCCGCCTACACGGCCGGGTCGCTCGCCCACGGCGGCTTCGATCCGCGTGTGGCCCTGCTGTGGCCCTCGATCGCCGTCGCCCTGGCCCTGGTCCGGCTCCTCCCGCCCCGCACCCCCGAGGCCCGCACGGCCGAGCGGATCCGCGCCCGGATGGCCGACCGCTCGCCGGGGACCGAGGCCGCGCTCCTGGTCGGCTGCCTGGCGGCCTTCGCGGTCGGCGACGCCGTGCTCGCGCCGGTCTTCGCGCTGATCGGCCCCGGCGCGCCGCCGCTGTCCTACTACGCGGCCAAGGCCATCTTCCTGCTGCTCCTCCCGCCCCTGTTCGCCGGGGCCGGGGGGATCACCCGCCGCTCCGCCGGGCCCGACCTGCTCGCGCTGGCCGCCGGGGTGCGCGAGCCGTGGCGCTGGGCGGCCCTGGTCCCCGCCGCGGTGTTCCCCGCCCTGCTCGCCCTGCCGTGGATCGCCCGCCCCGACCTCCCGGGGACGCTGCCCGCCGACTACGCGCTGGGCGCGGTGATCGCGCTGACGTTCGCCGGGGTGGCCGTCGCCGACGTGCTGTTCTTCTCCGTGCTCCTGCAGACCCGCCTGGAGCTGCTGTTCGGCCGCTGGCCGGGCATCGCGGCCACGGCGGTGCTGTACGGTCTGTCCTCGCTGGTCGGCGAGCCGCTCACCGGCGGCGCGCACGACCTGGCCTCGGCGGTCGCCGTCCAGGGCGCCTCGGGCCTGGTCGCCGGGTACCTGTGGGCCCGCTACCGCAACCTGTGGGCGAACCTGCTGCTGGCCGGGGGCGTCACCGCGCTGGCGATGGTCCCGCCCACCGCGGCGTTCCTCTAGCGTCGTCGGTCCCGGGGGAGGGAACGACCCTAGAGGTGCGGTTTCAGGGGTGCTTTTCCCGAGATCAGCGGGGCCCGTGCCGGACGGCCGGCGGCCGCGGGCGTTCACGGCCCCGCCTCGCACGGGGCCACCGGGTGATACGTCACAATCGGTGCAGGTAGTACAGTTCGCCGTCCGTTCACCGGAATACGACAGCGTGCGAACCATGGCGACGGAAGCGGTTTTCATGGGAGAAGAGGCAGAGGACCTTCCCGAGGGGCGGTTCATGGACCGGGAGGTCGACTGGCTCCGGTTCAACCAGCGGGTCCTGGAGCTGGCCGAGGACGCCGGCATGCCCCTGCTGGAGCGGGTCCGCTTCCTGGCCATCTTCGCGGGCAACCTGGACGAGTTCTTCATGGTGCGGGTGGCCGGGCTCAAGCGGCGCCTGGCCACCGGCGTCGCCGTGGCCGGACCCAGCGGGCACCACCCCCGCGAGCTGCTCACCCGGGTCGCCGAGGTCAGCCACGACCTGATGCGGCGGCACGCCCGCTGCTACCACGACTCGGTCGCCCCCGCCCTGGCCGAGGCGGGCATCCGCATCCTGCGCTGGGACGACCTGGACGAGCACGACCGCCGCCGGATGCACCGGTTCTTCCGCGGCTCGGTCTACCCGGTGCTCACCCCCTTCGCGGTGGACCCGGCCCACCCCTTCCCCTACATCTCCGGGCGCTCGCTCAACCTGGCGGTGACCGTGCGCGACCCGCGCACCGGCCGCACCGCCTTCGCCCGGATCAAGGTGCCCTCGGCGCTGCCCCGGTTCATCCGCCTGGAGGGCGAGGCCTTCGTCCCGGTCGAGGACGTCATCGCCGGGCACCTGCCGCAGCTGTTCGCCGGGATGGAGGTGCTGGAGCACCACGCCTTCCGGGTGACCCGCAACGCCGACCTGGAGGTCGACGAGGACGAGACCGACGACCTGGTGCAGTCCCTGGAGAAGGAGCTGCTGCGGCGCCGGTTCGGCCCCATGGTCCGCCTGGAGGTCGAGGAGGACATCTCCCCGGAGGTGCTGCGCATCCTCGAGCGCGAACTGGGCGCCGAGGACGAGGAGGTCATCGCCGTCCCCGGGCCGCTCAACCTGGCCGGGCTGCACCAGATCGCCGACCTGGACCGCCCCGAGCTGAGCTTCTCCCCGATGGTCCCGGCCGAGCCGCCGGGCCTGGAGGCCGAGGACCTGTTCACCGCGGTCCGCCGCCGCGAGCTGCTGGTGCACCACCCCTACGAGTCGTTCACGACCACCACCGAGCGGTTCGTGGCCCTGGCCGCCACCGACCCCAGCGTGGTCGCGATCAAGCAGACGCTGTACCGCACCAGCGGCGACTCGCCCATCGTCGAGTCGCTGATCGAGGCGGCCCGCTCGGGCAAGGAGGTCGTGGTCCTCGTCGAGATCAAGGCGCGGTTCGACGAGCAGAACAACATCGCCTGGGCGCGCAAGCTGGAGGAGGCCGGCTGCCACGTCGTCTACGGCGTCGTCGGCCTCAAGACGCACTGCAAGCTGTCCCTGGTGGTGCGCAGGGAGGACGACGGGTCGCTGCGGCGCTACTGCCACGTGGGCACCGGCAACTACAACCCGCGCACCGCCCGCGTCTACGAGGACTTCGGGCTGTTCAGCGCCGAGCCGGAGGTCGGCGAGGACCTCAGCGACCTGTTCAACCGGCTCACCGGGTTCTCCCGCACCACCAGCTACCGGCGGCTGATGGCCGCGCCCGACGGGCTGCGCTCGGGGCTGACCGAGCGGATCGCCGCCGAGGTGCGCGCGCACGCCGAGGGCCGCCCCGCGCACATCCGCATCAAGGTCAACTCCCTGGTGGACGAGGACATCATCGACGCGCTGTACCGCGCCTCGGCGGCCGGGGTCCCCGTCGACCTGTGGGTGCGCGGGAGCTGCGTGCTGCGCCCGGGGCTGCCGGGGGTCTCCGAGACGGTCCGGGTCCGCAGTATCCTGGGCCGCTTCCTGGAGCACTCCCGGGTGTTCGCCTTCGAGAACGGCGGCGACCCCGAGGTGTGGCTGGGCAGCGCCGACCTGATGCCCCGCAACCTGGACCGCCGCGTGGAGGCGCTGATCCGGGTGGCCGACCCCGAGCACCGGGCCCGGCTGGTGGAGCTGATGGACACCGCGATGGACGAGGGGACCTCCTCCTGGCACCTGGGGCCGGACGGGGAGTGGACCCGGCACACCCGCGACGCCGAGGGGGCGCCCCTGCGCGACCTGCAGGCCTCCCTGCGCCGCGACCGGCATGTGAGAGCGACGGATGGTTGACGACTACCCCTTCGACGAGGCCGAGATCACCAGCGCGTGGCCGCCCCGTGAGGCCGCTCCCGGCGGCTACATGGAGCCCATCCGCGCGGCCGGCGCGGTGCTGTGGCGGCGCGGGGAGGCCGGGCACGAGGCGGTGCTGGTGCACCGCCCCGACCGCGGCGACTGGACGCTGCCCAAGGGCAAGGTGAAGAACGGCGAGCACCTGCTCACCGCCGCCGCGCGGGAGGTGGTCGAGGAGACGGGCCTGCGCCCGGTGTTCGGCCGCCGCCTTCCGCCGCAGCGCTACCTGCGCGAGGGCTGGCCGAAACTGGTCGACTGGTGGGCGGCCGAGCCCGGCCCGGGGGCGTCGGTGTTCACCCCCAACGAGGAGATCGACCGGGTGGAGTGGGTGCCGCTGGCCGAGGCGCGCGACCGGCTCACCTACGACCACGACGTCTCGGTGCTCGACAACTTCGTGTCGGGGCCGCTGGAGACGTTCCCGCTGGTGCTGCTGCGGCACGCCCCGGCGGGGGAGAAGCGCACCTGGGACGGTGAGGACCTGCTGCGCCCGCTGGACGACGCCGGGCGCGAGGGCGCGCAGGAGCTGGTGCGGGTGCTGGAGCCGTACGGGCCGATGCGGGTGGTCTCCTCGGCGGCGGCGCGCTGCACCGAGACCGTGCTGCCGTACTCGGTGGCCACGGGGATGGAGGTGCGCACCCTCCCGGCGCTGACCGCGGGCGTGCACGGCGGCTCCGGGGTGGACCCTGCGGCGGCGCGTGCGGCGTTCGGCACACTCCTGGAGGAGGGGCGCCCGACGCTGGTGTGCACGCACGGGGAGCTTGTGGGCGACCTGATGAAGGAGGCGCTGGGGCGGCTCGGCGCGCCGGTGACGCAGCAGATCTCCCTGCGCAAGGGCACGTTCTGGGTGCTGCACGTGACCAAGGGCGAGAAGCGCTCCCTGGCGGCGGTCGAGCGCCACGAGGTGATGCGCTGAGCCGGGCCCGCAAGCGGTGCCCCGGAACACGGCTCCGGAACACGGCCCCGGGGCGGTGCGGGGCGGGGGCACTGAGATGATTCCGGCATGGCCCAGCACAAGGTGGCGCGGAGCGTCGTGGTCGACGCGCCCGCGGAGAAGGTGTTCGACATCCTGGCCTCGCCCGGCCGGCACGCCGAGTTCGACGGCTCGGGCACGGTGCGCGACGCCGTCCGGGGGCCGGAGCGCCTCGGCCCCGGTGACGAGTTCGGCATGGACATGCGGATGGGCGTGCCCTACCGGATGGCCAACCGGGTGGTGGAGTTCGAGGAGGGGCGGCTGATCGCCTGGCGGCACTTCGGCGTCCACCGGTGGCGGTTCGAGACCGAGCCGCTGTCGGACGGCACCTGTCGGGTGACCGAGACCTTCGACTACTCGGCGGGGGGACCCGCCCTGCGGTTCGGCTACATGCTGGCCGGGTGGCCCGCGCGCAACGGCCGCTCCATCGAGCAGACCCTGGTCCGGCTGAAGGACCTGGTGGAGGGCGGCGCCTGACCCCCGGCCCGGCGCCGGCGCCGGCGCCGGGGCCCCGCGCCCGGGGCCGGTGTGGCGGCCGCGGGCCCGGGGCCGTACCGCGTGGCGCGGGCGGCTCTTGCGTAGCCGCCTAGTAGCCGTCGTAGCCCATGTGGCGGTCGCCGTCGTAGTACCCGTCGTAGCCGCCGTGCCCCAGCAGCAGCGTCTCCGCGGCTCCGGCGCGGTCGCCGTAGTAGCCGTCGTACCCGTTCCCGTCGCCGTAGTAGCCGTCGGCGGAGGCCGCCGCACCGGCGGACATCGCGAGGGCGGCCCCGGCGGCGGCGGTGACGGCGGCCGCGGCGAGCGTGCGCGTGAATGACATGGACATGCCTTCCTGTGCGTAGTCATAGCACTACCGACAGTGAAGAGCGTAGGGGAGGCGCCCGCCGATCACCAGCACGTCAGGCCGGGTAGCACCGCACTTCGGAGGCCTTGACCGCGGCCCACACCCGGGCGCCCGGCGCCAGGTCCAGCTCGGCGAGGGCCGCCGGGGTCACGTCCGCCCCCAGGGACAGGGGGCCGCCGAGCCGCACCCGCACCTGGTCGCCGAAGCGCTCGACCCCCTCCACCACCAGCGGCCACACGTTGCGCGGCGTGCCCGAGGGCGGGTCGGGGAAGAGCGCCACCGCGCGTGGCGGGAACGCGGCGAACACCGGCCCCCACCCCGGCGAGGGGGCCTCGATGCGGGCGCCCCCGTCCACTTCGACCGCCGTGCCCTCCTGGCGGCCCCGGTACAGGTTGAGCCCCACCAGGCGCGCCACGTACTCGGTGCGCGGGCGCAGTGCCACCTCCGCCGGGGGGCCGTCCTGCACCACCGCCCCCTCCTCCAGCACGGTGATCCGGTCGGCGAGCACCATCGCCTCCAGAGGGTCGTGTGTGACCAGCACGGTGGCACCGTCGAAGGCGTGCAGCCGGGCCCGCAGGCCCGCGCGGACCTCCTCGCGGGTGTGGGCGTCGAGCGCCGACAAGGGCTCGTCCAACAGCAGCAGCCGCGGGTGCGCCGCCAGCGCGCGGGCCAGCGCGACCCGTTGGGCCTGACCCCCCGACAGCGCCCCGGGGCGGGCGCGCGCCCGGTCGGCCAGTCCCATCTCCTCCAGCAGCTCGGCGGCGCGGGCACGGGCGGCGGCCTTGGACTCGCCCCGGCAGCGCGGCCCGAACGCGACGTTGTCCAGCGCGGACATGTGCCGGAAGAGCAGGTAGTCCTGGAAGACCACGCCGATGGGGCGCCGCTCGGGCGGCAGCGCGGTGATGTCGCGGCCCTCCACGGCCACCGACCCGCCGGTCAGCGGTTGCAGCCCGGCCAGCGCCCGCAGCGCCGTCGACTTCCCCGCGCCGTTGGGCCCCAGAAGCGCCACCACCTCGCCGCGGTCGGCGGTGAGCGCCGCGTCGAGCCGGAACGTGCCGCGCTCGGCCCGCAGCCGGGCCTCCAGGGCGCTCACGCCGTCGTCCAGCGGTCGCGCAGGGCCGCCAGCACGGCGACCGACACCAGGAGCAGGATCAGGCTGAGCACCACGGCGGCCTCCGGGCTCTGCTGCATCGCCAGGTAGACGGCGAGGGGCATGGTCTGCGTGCGGCCGGGCAGGTTCCCGGCGAAGGTGATGGTGGCGCCGAACTCGCCCAGCGCCCGAGCCCAGGCCAGCACCGCACCGGCGAGCACGCCGGGCGCGGCCATGGGCAGGGTGACCCTGCGGAAGGCGGTCCAGCGGGTGGCGCCGAGGGTGGCGGCGGCCTCCTCATAGCGGCGGTCCGCCCCGCGCAGCGCACCCTCCACGCTGATCACCAGGAACGGCATGGCGACGAAGACCTGGGCGACGACCACCGCCGCCGGGGTGAAGGGCAGGGACAGGCCGAACCACTCGTACAGGTGGCGGCCGAGCAGCCCGTTGCGGCCCAGCACGAGCAGCAGCGCGACGCCGCCGACCACCGGGGGGATGACCAGCGGGACGGCGACCAGGGCGCGCACGGCCCGGCGCCCGGGGAAGTCGGTGCGGGCGAGCAGCCAGGCGAGCGGGACCCCGAGCAGGAGGGCGACGGCGGTGGCGGCGGTCGCGGTGGACAGGGACAGCCACAGGGCCCCGAGCACCTCGGGTGAGGCGGCGAGGGGGGCGATGTCCCCCCAGGGGGCGCCGATGAGCAGCCCGGCGAAGGGCAGCACGAGGAACGCGAGCCCGAGGAGGGCGGGCACGACCAGCAGCCAGGGCACCCGCCCCCGGGGAGGTCGCGTTGATCTCGGGGAAAACGACCCTACGAGTGCGGTTTTAGCGTCGCTTCTCCCGAGATCAACGCGGGGTTCGGGCATCAGGAGTCCCCGCCAGGGCTGAAGCCCGCGTCGGCCAAGGCCCCCTGGCCCTCGTCGGACAGGACGAAGTCGACCCACTCCCGCGCCGCCTCCGGGGCGGCCGCGTCCTTCACGACCGCGATCGGGTAGTCGTTGGCGGCCTCCTCCGCGCCGTCGACGGGGACGCCCTCCACGTCGTCCCCCGCCGAGCGGACGTCGGTGGCGTACACCAGCGCCGCGTCCACCTCCCCGAGGCGGGCCCTGGTCAGCGCCGCCTTGACGTCCTCCTCCTCGGAAGCCCCCGACACCTCCACCCCGTGGGCGTCCAGCAGCTCCCGGGCCGCCGCGCCGCACGGGACCTCCGCCGCGCACAGCGCCACCCGGGCGCCGGGGCCGGCCAGGTCCTCCAGCCCTCCGACGCCCGCCGGGTTGCCCTGGGGAACCGCGATCATCAGCTCGTTGCGGGCGAACACCCGGGGGTCGCCCTCGGCCAGCCCGTCACCGGCGACGTCGTCCATGGTGCGGGTGTCGGCGGAGGCGAACACGTCCGCGGGCGCGCCGTCGGCGATCTGCAGGGCCAGGTCGGAGCTGCCCGCGAAGTTGAAGTCCACCGGCGTGCCCGTTTCCTCCTCGAACCGTTCGCCCAGGTCCGTGAAGACCTCGGTGAGCGAGGCGGCCGCGAACACGGTGAGGGGGGCGCCGCCGCCGGAGCCCCCTCCGGCGCCGCACCCGGCGGCGGCCCCGCCCAGCAGCAGCGCGGCGACGGCGGCCGATACGGCCCGGAGGCCCGCGGTGCCCGGCTCAGTCATGGCGTGCGCTCCAGTCCGTCCCGCTCTCCACGATCACGTTGGTCGACTTCACCACCGCCGTGGCCGCCGCACCCGGCTCCAGCCCCAGCTCGTCGGCGGCCTCCCGGCTCATCAGCGATACCAGCCGGTGCGGCCCCGCCTGGATCTCCACCTGGGCCATCACGTCCCCGCGCACCACGCCGGTCACCAGGCCGCGCAGCCGGTTGCGGGCCGATGAACGGCCCAGGTCGGGGTCGGAGTCGGGGGAGCGGAGGAACGCGGCCAGGGCGGCGCCGTCCACGATGCGGCGGCCCGCCGCGTCGCGCTCGGCGGGCAGGCGGCCCGCGTCGACCCAGCGGCGGGCGGTGTCGGGGCTGACCCCGGCGAGCTCGGCGACCTCGCTGATTCGGAACGTCGGCATGACCGGCACTCTACTCCTTGCATATGCCAGGAGGAATAGCGGATTCACCGGCATATGCGAGGCCGGGTGCCGACCGGTTCGGAGGAACCTCCGAAGGGGAGGGTGTGCTGGCACTACCCCCCTTCACGTGGCAGCGCCATCGCGCGGTCCGGGCGCGCGACCATAGGTTGCATGGTGAGCGGTGGAGACGACGGCGGGAGGCCGGACGCGATGGCGAGCGGGGGAGCGGCGGAGGCCGCCGCCTCCTCCCGGCAGGGGTGGGGCGAGCGGCTCCTGGCCCTGTTGCACCTGCTCACCTCCCTGGTGCTGTCCGCGCTGTACCTGGTGCCCGCGACCTTCGTGACGCTCGCGGCCGCCGTCGTCGGCTTCGAGATCTACTACAACCTGATCGGCGCCGCCTTCGCGGCGCAGGGGACCGCCGTCCTCGTCCAGGCCGGCGCGGCCCTGGCCTTCGCCGTCCTCGGCATGCTCGGCGCCCGCCTGTCCTGCGCCCTGCAACGGCGGTGGCTCGGGGACGCCTTCGGGGTCGTCGAGACCCGCCCGCCCGAACCCGACACGCCCTCCTCCCCGCCCGGCCGCGCCCTGAACTTCGTGTTCGGCGCCGAGGCGTGGGGCAACCTGCTCTACTGCACCGTCGCCGGGCTGCTGGGGCTGACCGTCGGCGGCATGGTGCTGGGCCTGGTCGTCTTCGGCCTCGGCGGGGTGGCGGCCGCGGCCATCGCCGCCGGCTACGTCGCCCTCGGCGGCGACGCCTCCCTCGGAGCGCTCGGGGGCAACCTGCTGCTGGCCGCGGCCGGGGTGCCGGTGGCGCTGTGGCTGGCGCCGTTCGCGGTGCGCCTGGAGTACGCGATCGCCCGCACCATGCTCTTCGACGCCCCCGAGGTGCGGGTGCGCCGCCGCCTCATGCACGTCCAGGACAGCAGGTCCCGCATGGTGGACGCCGCCGAGGCCGAGCGCCGCCGGATCGAGCGCGACCTGCACGACGGCGCCCAGCAGCGGCTGCTCGCGGTCACCCTCACCCTCAGCCGGGCCCGCTCCCGCTTCGACCGCGACCCCCGGGGCGCCCGCGACCTGCTGGACGAGGCCCAGGCCGAGGCCAAGGAGGTGATGGAGGAGCTGCGCGAGGTCGCCCGCGGCCTGCACCCGCGGGTGCTCACCGACCACGGGCTGGAGGCGGCGCTGCCGGTGGCCGCCGGACGGGCGCCGGTGCCGGTCAAGGTCGAGGTCGACCTGGACGGGCGCCCCTCGCCGCGCGCCGAGGGCGTGGCCTACTCCGTGGCCAGCGAGGCCCTGACCAACATCGCCAAGCACGCGCACGCCTCCTCGGCGCGGGTCGCGGTGCACCGCGTGGCCGCGCGCCGCGGCGACCTGCTGCGGGTCACCGTGGGCGACGACGGTGCCGGGGGCGCCGACCCCGAGCGCGGAACCGGGCTGTACGGGCTGTGGGACCGGTTGGACGCCGTCGACGGGCGCCTGGAGGTCCGCAGCCCCGAAGGCGGCGGGACGGTCCTGACCGCGGAGATCCCATGGGAGGCATAGCGATGCGGGTGATCATCGCCGAGGACTCGGTGCTGCTGCGCAGCGGCATGGCCCGGCTGCTGGAGGACGAGGGGGTGGAGGTCCTCGCGCAGGCGGGCGACGCCGAGGCGCTGATGGCGGCCGTCGCCGAGCACCCGGAGGCCGACCTGTGCCTGGTCGACATCCGCATGCCGCCCGGCTACTCGGAGGAGGGCATGGACGCGGCCATCCGCATCCGCCGCACCCACCCCGGGGTGGCGGTGCTGCTGCTGTCCCAGCACGTGGTGAGCCGGTACGCCGGGGAGCTGCTCGGCGGCGGCGCCTCCAAGGTCGGCTACCTGCTCAAGGACCGCGTCGCCGACATCGAGGAGTTCATGGAGGCGCTGCGCCGGGTCGCCGACGGCGGCGCCGCCATCGACCCCGAGGTGGTCTCCCAGCTCCTCAGCAGGCGCGGCGACAGCGCCCTGGACCGGCTCAGCCCGCGCGAGAACGACGTGCTGGCGGCGATGGCCGAAGGCCTGAACAACGCCGGCATCGCCGCGCGCCTGGTGATCACCGAGCGCGCGGTGGAGAAGCACATCCGGTCCATCTTCACCAAACTCGACCTGGGCCAGGACGACCACGACCACCGGCGCGTCCGCGCCGTACTGGAGTACCTCCGCGGCGTGGAGACCGCGGCCCCTGAAGGGAGGAATCCATGACGTTCAACGCCCGGGGGCTTTACGCCTCATCGAGCAAGGTGCCGCGCCAGCGGCGGTTCCGGTGGATGTGGCTGGGGGTCGTGGTCGCGCTCGCGGCCCTGCTCTTCGGCGCGGCGGCGGCGCTGGGGGCGGTGCCCGTCGGCGGGGAGGAGCGCGCCCCCCAGCGGTTCGACGGCGCCGAGCGCGTCGTCATCGACAACCGGACGCCGGGGGAGGTGACGGTGACCGCCGCCGACACCGACGCCGTCGAGGTGCGCACGGAGCTGGAGCGGTCCCTGCTGTTCGAGCCGGCCGCGACCCTGGACGAGCGCGGCGGCGAGGTGCGCGCCGACGCGTCCTGCCAGGCGGCGCTGATGTCGGCCTGCTCGGTCGACTACGACGTGACGGTGCCCCGGGACGCCGAGGTCGAGGTGAGCACCGTCGGCGGCGAGGTCGAGCTGGTCGGCCTCGGCGGCACGGTGCGGGTCGATTCGGTGTCGGGGCCGGTGGAGGCCGAGGACCTGGGCGGCGACGCGCGCCTGGAGACCACCTCGGGGCCGGTCGAGGTCAAGGGGGCGACCGGGTCGCTGGAGGCCCACACCGTCTCCGGGCCGATCGAGATGGAAGGGCTGGACATCGGCGGTCTGGTCGCCGAGACCACCTCCGGCACGATCGAGGCCGAGGGCGCGTTCGACACGGCGGACCTGGAGTCCACGTCCGGCGGGATCGAGGTCCGCGCGCGGGAGCGGTTCACGTCGCTGCGCGCCGACAGCACCTCCGGCTCGGTCGAGCTGCGGGTGCCCGGCGGCGCCTACGACGTGCGGACCGACACGGCGAGCGGCGACACCGACGTGGAGGTCCGCGAGGACAGCGGGGCCGACAGCAGCATCCGGGCGTCCACCACGAGCGGCGGCATCGAGGTCCGCACGGACGACGACGGAGACGACGAGGACGGCTGACGGCGCAGGACCGGGTAGCGGAACCGGATGGCAGACCCAGGTGAGCGAACGGCGGCGGCCGGGGACAGAGGTCCCCGGCCGCCGCCGTGGCCGGGCAGATCGGCGAAAGACCGGCGGAGCCGTCGGTGATGTGGTTCCGCAGGAATCTTCACCGCCTGCCGCCTGCCGCCTGCCGCATGGGTCATCGAGGTCAGACGGCCCCACCCCAACCGACGGGGCGGGGGCGGCGACGACGGGACCAGCAGGTACCCCGCTCATGGGCCCCGGCCGGGTGGCAGGCTGCCGGGGGTGAGGGCGGCGACGAAGCAGGTTAGCGGCTCTTCCTGCAGTGCTGTCGGC
>NZ_JAQFWP010000066.1 GCF_027706745.1 Nocardiopsis suaedae
ACGCAGCGAGGGGCGTGCCTGGGCGTCGCGCAGTAGGTCGTGATCCGCACAACACCCCCTAGTCCGCCGGGCGCGGCCCGCTGACCAGGTCGAGGAGGCGTGAGAGCCGGTCGCGCAGGCCGCCCCTGCGCCGGTCCTCGGCCTGCCCCGCCGCGCTGGAGACCAGGTGCTGCATGCCCTCGAAGGTGACCGGGTCGCCCGAGGGGCTCAGGCTGACCGCCTCGTGCGCGATGGAGGTGAGCTCGGGGTCGCCCTGGTCGAGGGAGAGCACGGTGGCCCCGGAGCGGCGGGCGTCGTCCACCCGCTCCAGCAGCGGCACCGGCGCCTCGGGGGCCTCGTTGACGACGAACAGGGTGTGCCCGCGCCGGGCGTCCTCCAGCCGTTCCAGGCCGATGCGCAGGTGCGCGGGCGCGCCGGGCGGGGGCTCCCACCGCACGAGGGACGGCGAGAGCTGCGGCAGGTCGGCGTAGCGCGCCTCGTCGTCGAGGTGCGCGGCGAGGTGCCAGGGCTCGTCGTCGGGGGTGCCCAGCAGCATCAGGCCGCCGGGGCTCCGGGTGCGGCGCAGTCCGCGCGCGAGGTCCTCGGCGCGCTCCACCCACGGGGTCGAGGCGAGGAGGTCGCGCAGCAGCGCGACGTGTCGAGCGTCCACGCAGCCCATGGTGCACCACGGGCGCACCCGCGCGCAGCGGTTCGGCGCGTTCACCGTTGATCTCGGAAGAAGCGCCCCTGAATCCGCGTTCGCAGGGCCGCTCTCCCCGGGGTCGGCGAGCGGGGGCCGTTCACCGGGGGGCTTCCGTGCCGTAACGGGCGTCCGGCATGATCGGACGCCCGCTCTTCCCGCGATCCGGAAAGGCCGATCGGAGTGGCCCCCACACCCCGCCTCCCCCTCCCCCGTGCCGTACGCCCGCTGACGGCGGTCGCGCTGTCCACCGCCCTCGCCGCGTCCGGCGGCGCCGCCGCCCTGGCCGACGCGGCGCCGCGCATCCACGAGATCCAGGGCACCACCCGCCTCTCCCCCTTCGACGGGCGCGAGGTCGCGGGCGTCACCGGCACCGTCACCGCCGTGAACGCCTTCGGGTCGGCCCGCGGGTTCTGGTTCCAGGACCCCGAGGGCGACGGCGACCCGCGCACCAGCGAGGCGCTGTTCGTCTTCACCGGCCGCACCACACCCGGCGTCGCCCCGGGCGACACGGTCGCCGTCGGCGGCCGGGTGCAGGAGTACTCCCCCGGCGACGGGCTGCAGACCGTCACCCAGGTCGCCGACGCCTCCTGGGAGGTCACCGGCCGGGCCGAGGTGCCCGCTCCGGTCGCCCTGGAGCCGGGGACCGTGCCGGCCGGGTACGCCCCCGAGGGCGACGACATCAGCGGATACGACCTGGAGCCCGGCACGTTCGCACTGGACTACTGGGAGTCCCGCGAGCACATGGTGGTGCGGGTGGAGGACGCCCGCACCGTCGGCCCGACCGACGACTACAACGGGCTGTGGGTGACCACCGAGCCCGACCGGAACGCCTCGCCCCGGGGCGGCACCGTCTACAGCGGCTACGACGACCCCAACCCCGGGCGGCTGAAGGTCGAGTCGCTCATCCCCTCCTCCGAGCGCCCCTTCCCCCAGGTGAACACGGGCGACGAGCTGGCCGGGCCGACCCAGGGGCCGCTGTACTACACGCGCTTCGGCGGCTACGTGCTGAAGGCGGCCGAGCTGGGCGAGCACGTCGACCACGGCCTGGAGCGCACGGCGGCCGAGCCCGCCGAGGACTGGGAGCTGTCGGCGGCCGCGTACAACGTGGAGAACCTGTCCCCCGAGGACGACCAGGCCAAGTTCGACCGGCTGGGCGAGGGGATCGCCGAAGGGCTGGCCGCCCCCGCGATCGTGTCCCTGGAGGAGGTCCAGGACGACAGCGGCCCAACGGACGACGGCACCGTGTCGGCCGAGCGGACCCTGGAGATGCTCACCGGCGCGGTCGAGGCCGCGGGCGGCCCGTCCTACGAGTGGCGCCTGATCGACCCCGAGGACAAGCGGGACGGCGGGCAGCCGGGCGGCAACATCCGCAACGCACTGCTGTTCGACCCCGAGCGGGTGTCCTTCACCGACCGGCCGGGCGGCGACGCCACCACGCCGGTGGAGGTGGTCGGCGAGGGCGGCGACACGCACCTGAGCGTGTCGCCCGGCCGGATCGCCCCGAAGGACGCCGCCTGGGAGAACAGCCGCAAGCCGCTGGTGGGCGAGTTCTCCTTCGAGGGGCGGCCCGTGTTCGTGGTGACCGACCACTTCGCCTCCAAGGGCGGGGACGAGGCGCTGCACGGCACGGCGCAGCCGCCGGAGCGCTCCTCCGAGGTGCAGCGGCACGCCCAGGCGGAGCTGGTGCGCGGGTTCGTCGACGACCTGCAGGCGGCCGACCCCGACGCCAACGTGCTGGTGGTCGGCGACCTGAACGACTTCTGGTTCTCCGAGACGCTGGGGACGCTCACCGACGGCGGTGCCCTGCACAACCCGATGGAGGACCTTCCGGCCGAGGAGCGCTACACCTACGTCTACGACGGGAATTCGCAGGCGCTCGACCACGTGCTGGTGTCGGGCGCGGTCGCGGACCGGGCGCGGCTGGACATCGTGCGGCTCAACTCCGAGTTCCACGACCAGGTCAGCGACCACGACCCGCAGGTGGTCCGGTTCCGCCCGCTGAGCGGGGACCCGAAGACCGACCGCAAGGAGCACAAGCGCTGGTACGGCGGCCCGGGCAAGGGCCACGGGAACGGTCACGGGCCCGGACATGGACACGGGCACGGGCACGACCGGCCCGGCCGGGGCTGAGCCGGGCGGCCGGAGAGGCCCCCGGGAAGGGGCGGGTGCGAACGCACCCGCCCCTTTTCCATTCTCCATTCCCGCGCACCCCCGTTCTTCCCACGAACACCGCCGGAAACACCCACCCCTCTTCCCGCGGCCCTCCCGGATCCCTCAGACCCCCCGAAAAAGGCGCCCGCCCACGAACGCCGCTTTCGGACGGAAATACGGAACCAGCCCCGCGCCCACCTCCTTGAACACCCGGTCTTCGCCACGAAGGGACGGGCGCGACATTTCGCGAATAATGCGGTTTCAGATTCGTCACAAATCGCACCCACGGTCTTATATCCGCGCCGCCCCCGGTGTTCTGCTGTCGGTGACCCCGCCCGGATCCGGCGCACCGCCCCCGGGTGTACGACCGGCGAGGAGAAGGATGGCGACCGTGCGCAACAGTTCGAGACCCACCGGTCCGGCGGCCGCCCTGGCCGCGCTCGCCCTGGCCGCGACCGCCTGCACCGGCGGCGGTGGCGGCGACGGCGGGACGGGGGGCGGAGGCGTCTGGGAGGACTGCGAGGCCGACCCCAACACCTGCAACTCCGGGGAGCGCGCGGACGGCGGCGAGATCACCTGGGTGGTCAGCGACTTCCCCGGCGCCTGGACCACCGTCTCCCCCGAGGGCGGCAGCGTGTACACCCTGCAGATGCTCTCCGGGATCATGCCCAAGACCGGGCAGTGGGCCCCCGACGGCACGACCTACGAGTTCAACATGGACCTGCTGGCCGAGGAGCCGGAGCTGGTCTCCGAGGACCCGTTCACCTTCTCCTTCACCTTCACCGACAAGGCCGTGTGGGACGACGGCACCCCCATCGGCGCCGACGACTTCATCGCCACCGTCAAGATGTCCACCAGCGACGACGAGGGCTGGTGCGAGGGGTGCCGCTCCCGGCAGCCCGGCATCTACGACGACGTGGAGGAGATGGAGGCCTCCGACGACGGCAAGACCGTCACCGTCACCCTCAAGGAGGGGCGGTCCAACCCCGAGTGGCAGGGGTTCCTCGACGCGCACCAGATCGCGGGCGGCCTGCTCCCCGCCCACCTGGCCGAGGAGCAGGGCTACGACCTGGACGAGCCCGAGGACGTCGGCGCGTACTTCGAGTGGCTGAACGAGACCGTGCCCGAGTACTCCGGCGGCCCCTACAAGATCGTCGAGGGCGACCTGGAGACGCAGGTCATCCTGGAGCCCAACGAGAACTGGTACGGCGAGGTGCAGCCCACCCTGGACACCGTCGTCATCCAGTTCAACGACGCCGAGGACACCTGGGTGCCCGCGCTGACCAACGGCGAGATCGACGGCGGCAGCCCCGCCAAGATCAACGACGACGTGATCGAGCAGCTGCGCGGCATGCCCGAGGTCTCGGTCGACGTGGGCCCCGGCGCGGGCTGGGAGCACATCGACCTGAACACCGAGAACGAGTGGCTGCAGGACGTGGAGCTGCGGCGGGGGATCTTCACCGCCATCGACGCCCAGGAGATCGCCGAGCGCGGGTACGGCACCGCCTTCCCCGACGTCCAGCGCAAGACCAACCACACCTTCCCCGCCGACAGCCCCCACCACGAGGACCTGTTCGCCGACTCCCCGCAGGGCACCGGCGACGTCGAGGAGGCCACCCGCATCCTGGAGGAGGCCGGGTACGAGCTCTCCGACGGCACGCTGAGGCGCGACGGCGAACAGGTGGGCCCGTTCCGGCTGCGCGCCACCGCCGACCAGGTCCGCCAGGACTCGCTGCAGATCATCCAGGCCCAGCTGGAGGAGATCGGGGTGGCCACCGAGATCGAGACCATCGACGACCTCGGCGGGGTGCTGGGCGACCAGGACTACGACATCGTCCAGTTCGGCTGGAGCGGCAGCCCCTGGTTCGTGATCAACCCCGGCCAGCAGTGGCACAGCGGGTCGGGCAGCAACTTCGGCGGGCTGGACTCCGCGGACGTGGACGAGGCGCTGGAGGGCATGGGCACCGCCACCACGCTGGAGGAGGCCGCCGCGGCCGCGAACGAGGCGGGGCGCCAGGTGGTGGAGGAGGCCTACGTGCTGCCGCTGGTCGACGAGCCGCGCTACTCCTTCGTCACCGACGGGTTCACCAACATCCGCGACAACCGCCAGCACAGCCTGCGGGCGACGTACAACATCGGCCAGTGGGGGATGGCGGCGAACTGACGACGGCGTTCCAGGAGCGGAGCCATGCTCGTCTTCGTGATCCGGCGGCTGCTGGTCACCGTGCCGGTGCTGCTCGCCGCCTCCCTGCTGTCCTTCCTGCTCATCGACGTGACCGGCGACCCCCTGGCCGACCTGCTGGTGCAGCAGCCGCCGCCCTCGCAGGAGGTCATCGAGGCCGAGCGGGAGCGGCTGTACATGGACCGGCCGGTGTACGAGCGGTACTGGCTGTGGCTGACCGGGATCGGCGGCAACGGCGACATCGGCCTGCTGCAGGGCGAGTTCGGGCCGTCGGTGCGCGGCCCCGCCTTCGACGTGGGCGCCGAGGTCGCCGCCCGGATGGGCGTCACCCTGCGGCTGGTGGCCGCGGCCGTGCTGCTGGCACTGGGGCTGGCCGTGTTCACCGGCGTGGTCAGCGCCATGCGCCAGTACTCGGCGGTGGACTACACGCTCACCTTCATCGGATTCCTCGCGCTGGCCATGCCCACCTTCTGGCTGGGCGCGCTGATCAAGGAGGCCGGGGTGTGGGCCAACGGGCGGCTCGGCACGACCGTGTTCTACACGATCGGCGACAGCTCGGCCGACACCCGCGGGATGGGCCTGTGGGAGCGGATCGCCGACGCCGGAGGGCACCTGGTGCTGCCGACGCTGGCGCTGATGCTCACCGGGTACGCCGCCTGGAGCCGCTACCAGCGCACCGCCATGCTGGAGGTGCTCAACAGCGACTACGTGCGCCTGGCGCACGCCAAGGGGCTGCCGCGGCGCACGGTGATGCGGCGGCACGCGCTGCGCACCGCGCTCATCCCGCTCACCAGCGTGGCGGCGGTGACCATCGCCGAGATCCTGGCCGGGACGGTGCTCATCGAGACCGTCTTCCAGTGGCGGGGGCTGGGCACCCTGCTGGTGGAGGCCATCCGCACCAGCGACGCCTATGTGCTCATGGGCTGGCTGATGCTGGCCGGGACGCTGGTGGTGCTGGCCAACCTCGCCGCCGACCTGCTGTACGGCGTTCTGGACCCGAGGATCCGCTATGAGTGAGCGCGGCACGGCCCCAGGAGGCGCGGACGGCACCGTCGGCGCGGCGCCCGCGCCGCGCGGGCAGCTCCGCACCGTCGCGGCGCGGTTCTCCCGGCACCGGCCGGCGGTGGCGAGCCTGGCGGTGCTGGCGGCGCTGGCCGCCTTCGCCTTCGCCGGGCCGCTGCTGTGGCAGTGGGACCACACCGTCTCCTCCGACATCCCGAGCAGCGCCGAGCCGAGCGCCGCGCACCCGCTGGGCACCACCAGCGCCGGGAACGACGTGCTGGGCCAGCTCATGCGCGGGATGCAGCAGACGCTCAAGGTGGCCTTCAGCGTCACGGTGCTGGCCACCGTGCTGGGGTCGGTGTGGGGGGCGGTGGCCGGGTACTTCCGCGGGTGGGTCGACGCGGTGATGATGCGCCTGGTGGACGTGCTGCTCATCGTGCCGCTGCTGGTGGTCGTGGCGGCGGTCGGCGGGAACGTGCGCGGCGGCACCACCTGGTACGGGGTGGCGCTGGTGATCGCCGCGTTCTCCTGGACGCCGATCTCCCGGGTGGTGCGCGGGGTGGTGCTGTCGCTGCGCGAGCAGGAGTTCGTGGAGGCGGCGCGGGCGGCGGGCGCCTCGCACGCCCGCATCATCCTGCGCCACCTGCTGCCCAACGCCGCCGGGCCGATCATCGTGGCGGCGACCCTGCTGATCGCGGTCGCGATCCTGGTGGAGGCGGCGATGTCGTTCCTCGGGTTCGGCATCCAGGCGCCCGACGTGAGCCTGGGGCTGATGGTGCAGCACGCCAAGACGGCGGCGTTCACCCGGCCGTGGCTCTTCTACCCGCCGGGCCTGACGATCGTGCTGATCGCCCTGGTCATCAACTTCATCGGGGACGGGCTGCGGGACGCCCTGGACCCCCGGCAGACGATGGTGCGCCGATGACGTCGGAGGAAGCGGTGGCCGGAGCGGTGGAGCAGGCGCAGGACGTCCTGCGGATCGAGGACCTGCGCGTGTCCTTCCCGACCGAGGACGGCCGGGTGCGGGCGGTGCGGGGGCTGAGCCTCGGGCTGCGGCCCGGGGAGGCGCTGGGCGTGGTCGGCGAGTCGGGGTCGGGCAAGTCGGTGGCGTCCCTGGCGGTCATGGGGCTGCTTCCGCGCGGGGCCCAGGTGAGCGGTTCGGCGCGGGTGGTGGGGCGGGAGGTGCTGCACCTGCCCGACGAGGAGCTGAGCCGGGTGCGCGGGGACCGCATCGCCATGGTCTTCCAGGACCCGCTGACCTCGCTCAACCCGGTGTACACGGTGGGGCGGCAGATCGCCGAGGCGGTGCGCGCGCACCGGGCCGTCGGCGAGCCGGAGGCCCGGACGCGGGCGGTGGAGCTGCTGGCGGAGGTGGGCATCCCCCGGCCGGAGGAGCGGGTGCGCAGCTACCCGCACGAGCTGTCGGGGGGCATGCGCCAGCGGGTGGTGATCGCGATCGCCATGGCCAACGAGCCGGACGTGATCATCGCCGACGAGCCCACCACCGCGCTGGACGTGACGGTGCAGGCGCAGGTGCTGGAGGCGCTGGAGGCGGCGCGGCGGCGCACCGGGGCGGCGCTCGTGCTGATCACCCACGACCTGGGGGTGGTGGCCGGGCACGTGGACCGGGTGGCGGTGATGTACGCCGGGCGGCTGGTGGAGCGGGGGCCGGTGGAGGAGGTGTTCGAGCGCCCGCGGATGCCGTACACGCTGGGGCTGCTGGGCAGCCAGCCGCGCCTGGACGCGGGGCGGGGCCTGCGGCTGGCGCCGATCGCCGGGGCGCCGCCGACGCTGCTCGCCCCGCCGCCGGGGTGCCCGTTCGCGCCGCGCTGCCCGATGGCCGAGGCCCGGTGCACCGAGGAGGAGCCGCCCCTGCGCGAGGTGGACGGCGGGCACCTGGCCGCCTGCCACTTCGCCGAGCGGCTGGAGGGGCGCACCCCGCAGGAGGTGTTCGCCCGCGCCGGGGATCCCGGGGAGCGCGCCCCCGCCCCCTCCCCCGCGCCGGGCACCCCCCTGCTCCGCGCGGAAGGGCTGGTCAAGCACTTCCCAGTGCGGTCGAAGGGGGTGGTGCGGCGGCGGATCGGCGACGTGCACGCGGTGTGCGGGGTGTCGCTGGAGCTGCGGGAGCACGAGACGCTGGCGCTGGTCGGCGAGTCGGGCTGCGGGAAGTCGACCACGGCGCGGCTGCTGCTGCGGCTGCTGGTCCCGGACGCGGGCCGGGTGGAGTTCGAGGGCGCCGACATCTCCGCGCTGCCCCGGGCCGAGCTGCGCCGGCTGCGCCAGGACATGCAGATCGTGTTCCAGGACCCGTTCGCGTCGCTGGACCCGCGCATGACGGTCGCCGAGATCGTGGCGGAGCCGCTGCGCATCCACGGCCTGTACCGGGAGCGCGGGGGCGCGGCCGATGTGGAGCGCCTGCTGAGGACGGTGGGGCTGGGCCCCGAGCACGGGGCGCGGTACCCGCACGAGTTCTCGGGCGGGCAGCGCCAGCGGATCGGGGTCGCCCGCGCGCTGGCGCTGCGGCCGCGCACGCTCATCCTGGACGAGCCGGTGTCGGCCCTGGACGTGTCGATCCAGGCGGGCATCATCAACCTGCTGGAGGACCTGCAGGAGGAGTACGGGCTGGCGTACCTGTTCGTGGCGCACGACCTGTCGGTGGTGCGGCACATCGCCGACCGGGTGGCGGTGATGTACCTGGGCAAGGTGGTGGAGACGGGGGCGGCCGACCGGGTGTTCGCGTCGGCGGCGCACCCGTACACGCAGACGCTGGTGTCGGCGATCCCGCTGCCGGACCCGCGCAAGGAGCGGCGGCGGCAGCGGATCCTGGTAGAGGGGGACGTGCCGAGCCCGTCGGCGCCGCCGTCGGGGTGCCGCTTCCGGACGAGGTGCCCGAAGTTCGCCGCGGAACTGAGCGAAGGGGAGCGCACCCGGTGCGTGGAGGAGGAGCCGCCGCTGGCGGCGAGGGCGCCGGACCACCTGACCGCCTGCCACTACGCCGAGGAGCGGTCGCTGATGTGAGGGCCGGCGTGAACGTCGTGCGAGGCGTCCGGCCAGGGCCCCGGGTCCACCGGCCCCGAGGCGGTCACCCGGTACCGCCCGCGGCGAGGCCCAGCACCAGGGCGGCCGCGGCGATGGCGAGGAACACGATCCCGCCGGCGATGTCGCGGGACCCCACCCGCAGGTGGGCGGTGATCGCACCGATGAAGTAGAGCACGAGTCCGGACGCGGCCAGGGTCCCCAGGAGCGGCACGGCGAACCCGGCCAGCAGCCCCACGGCGCCCGCCGCGAGGAGCAGGCCCAGCACCGGCACCCACGTCCGGGGGACGCCCTTCATGTCCGCCTGGGTCTTGGGGTAGTCGTGGCCGATCAGGTAGACGGCGGCGGCGGCGCCGTTGAAGAGCGCTCCGAGGACGGTGACGGTGGTGTAGGCGGCGAACACGGCTTCTCCGTTTCCGTGGGGGACGGCGGTGCCGGGCACCCCGTCGCGGGATGCCGTCCCCATGAACGACGCTCCGTCCGCGCGTTCTGTGACATCGGTCGGGGCCGGGCGCGCAGGAGGCCCTGCCGCCCGCCGCTCCTCGGCCGTGCCTCAGCGCGGTCCGAGCCGCCCCGTCCGGATGCGGGGTCTCAGTGGGTGTTCGGCTGCGCGCTCCGGGCGCCGCGGGCGTTGATCTCGGCGTCGACCTCGGCCAGGAGGTCGGAGATGGCGCGGATCGCCTCACGGCTCTTGGCCGGGTCGGCCTCCCGGGCCAGGCTGGCCTCCAGGCGGCGCAGCCGCTCGCTGCGCTCGGGGAACCGGTGCAGGGCCGCGAACTGCGACCACTTGGCGGCGAAGACCCGCATCGGCTGCATGCCCGGCGAGGCGCGCTGGTCGGCCTCGGCTCGGGACAGGTCCCGCTGGAACTCCCCCAGCCGCTGGGGCGCGAGTACGGACACCGCCTCCCGCAATGCCTCGGGGGTCGAATCCGGCTGCGGGATGATGGGGGTGTCGGCCGGCACAGGCGCTCCCTTGTGATCGATCACCGATGGTCGGTCAGGGCCCGGCGCGCGCCGGGCCGACATCGCTCCGGGCGCGACCGTCCTCTATTCTCCGTTCGCCCCATCGAATCATGCGATGGACCGATTCGGGCGCCTGAGCGGAGAACGGTCCGGTGAACATGGGCCCGCGGCCCCGGCCCGGCGCCTCACCCGGGGGCGGTGCAGCGGCGCAGTTCCTCCGGGCTCGCGTTGCCCCCGGTGCACACGACGGCGATGCGGCCTCCCCGGAAGCGGTCGCCGACCGCGCGGGCGCCCGCCAAGGCGGCCGCGCCCGCCCCCTCGGCGACCGTCCTGGCCTCGGACATCGCCCACCACTGGGCGCGGCGGATGTCCTCGTCGCCGACGAGCACGAAATCGTCGAGCAGGTCGCGGAGCACCGACTGCGGGAGCGCGAACCCGCGCCCGGTCGCCAGCCCTTCGGCGCGGGTGCGGTTCGGGCGGGACGTGCAGGCGCCCGCGCGCCAGGAGTCGTGCGCCGCCGGGGAGGCGTCGGACTGCACGCCGATGATCCGGCACCCCGGTGCCACCGCGCGGGCGGCGATGCAGGCGCCCGCGGCGCCGCTGCCCCCGCCCACCGGGACGAGGACCGCGTCCAGGTCGGGCGCCTCCTCGAAGAGCTCCAGGTAGGCCGTGGCGACGCCGGCGACGAGGTCCGGCTCGTCGCCGGGGCTGACCAGGCGGGCGCCCCGGTCGGCGGCGAGGGCCTCGGCCCGGACCCGCGCCCCGTCCAGGTCGCTCCCGGCCTCGACCAGTTCGGCGCCGAGGGCGCGGACGGCCTCGGCCTTGACCGGGTTGGGGTCCTCCGGGACGACGATGGTGCAGGGGGCGCCGGTGGCGCGGGCGGCGTAGGCGATCGACTGGGCGTGGTTGCCGGTGGAGTAGGTGACCACGCCGCGGGACCGCTCCCCCGGGGTCATCCGGGAGAGCAGGACGAGGCCGCCGCGGACCTTGAAGGCGCCGGTCGGCTGGAGGTTCTCGTGCTTGACGAGCACCCGCGCCCCCAGGCGGCGGTCGAGCGCGGGGTAGGAGCGCAGCGGGGTGGGGTCGAGGAGGCCGCGGAGGAGCCGCCGGGCGCGGAGGACGCCGGTGATGCCGGGGGCGGAGGCGCCGGCGGCGGGCCCGGTGGCGGGGCCCTCGGCGGCCGTCCGCGGGGCGTCGGATTCGGTGGCTGCGTGCGCACTGGTCATGCCCTCCATCCTTGGCCGGGCCGTCCCATAGGACAAATGCCGGTTCCGAGTGGATCCATAGGGGGCGTCTATGGCACCCGGTACCGTGGGGGCGTGTTCGACGAGACCCGGCTGCGCGTCTTCGCCGCGATCGCCCGCGAGGGGTCGGTGACCGGCGCTGCGGCGGCGCTGCACTACGCCCAGCCCTCGGTCAGCCACCACCTGGCCCGCTTGGAGGCCGAGGCGGGGGTGGCGCTGGTGCGGCGCAGCGGGCGCGGCATCCGGCTCACCGACGCGGGAACCGCGCTGGCCGCCCGCGCCGAGGAGATCCTGGGCCGCATCGACCAGGCCCGCGCCGAGCTGGCCGCGCACGCCGGACTGACCCGGGGCCGGGTGCGGCTGCCCGCCTTCCCCTCCGCGCTGGCGGTCCTGGTGCCGCAGGCGGCGGCGCGGTTCGGCGATCGTCACCCCGGGGTGGAGGCGGCCCTGGTGGAGGCCGAGCCGCCGGAGGCGCTGGCCGCGGTGCGCCGGGGCGAGGCCGACGCGGCGGTCGTCTTCCGCCACGAGGACGAGCCGCCGCCGGAGGGGTTCCACGCGGTGCCCCTGCTGGAGGACCCGATCCACCTGGTCGTCCCGGCGGCCGACCGGGACGCGGACGGGCCGCGCACCGGCGCGCGCCCCGCGCGCCTGCGGGACCACGCGGACCGCCGGTGGATCACCGGGTGCGAGCGCTGCCGGGCCCAGCTCCTCCGGGCGTGCGCCGCCGAGGGCTTCGAGCCGGAGGTCGCCTACGCCACCGACGACTATGTGGCGGTGCAGGCGCTGGTGGCGGCGGGCCTGGGCGTGAGCACCCTGCCGGAGCTGGCCCTGCGCGCGCACCACGGGGACGGCCTGCACACCGAGCCGACGGGCCGGGTGCGCCTGGTGGAGGCGGTGACCTTCGGCGCGCCCCCGCTCCCGGCACCGGTGGAGGCGTTCCTGGAGGTGCTGTCGGAGGTCGCGGAGGCGATGGGGGGCCGCGCCTCCGGGAGGCGGCGGCACGGCCGGTCCTCCCCCGGCGCCGCCGCCACGGGCACCGTCCGAGGCATGTGATCCTTCACCGATGGACACTCCGGTACCCCCTGGCACCTCAGCCCCCGTCGTCACCGTCGAACCGGTGGGGGACGAGGCCCGTGCCCTCATCGAGCGGCTCGGGCAGTTCGAGCGGCATGACATGTCCGAGTTCCGCGGGGCCGTCCCCGATGAGGAGGGCGTCTTCCCCTTCCCGCGCCTCCCCCTCTTCTTCGACGACCCGGATCGTGAGGTGCTCCTGATCCGGACGGACGGCGCGGTCGCCGGGTTCGCCCTCACCCGGCCCCTCTCCGACGGGTCCACGTCCATCGGGTCCTTCTTCGTCCTGCGGGGCCTACGGCGCGGCGGGGTCGGCATACGGGCGGCGCTCGCCCTCCTGCGCCTGCGGCCGGGGCGCTGGTCGATCGCCTTCCAGGAGGACAACCCCGGCGCCGCCCGCTTCTGGCGGCGCGTCGCCGACGCGGCGGCCGGAGACCACTGGCGCGAGGAGCGCCGCGAGGTCCCCGGCCGCCCCGAGCTGCCACCGGACACCTGGATCCTGTTGGCCACGGAAGACGACTAGGGCGTGTTTCTCGGATCATTTTCGGCTCGCGGCCACGCCCCTACTGCGCCGCTTCGCGATTATCGCGCAGCGGGGGCCCGAACGACGCTCGCTGATCGAAAAGCCTCCAAGAAACACCCCCTAGACCGGGACGGCCCAGGCGGCCCCAGGCGCCCCCGGCGACCCCGGCGGGGCGGAATTCGCGTCCGCATCCGGCCACCGAGGCGGCGGGTCCGATTCACGGCGCCCCGACCAACGTGCGGGCATTCACGAAAAAGGCCCCCATCGCCGCCTTCCACTCAATTCACATTCCTTTCTAAAGGAGAGATATTGAACCTCCAGGTCGACACGGATACCGTCACGACCTGGAACAACGCACCCAAAAAACACTGATCACCCTTCTTTTCCCTGGAAAGGCGCCTAGGTCTCCACAGCTCCGCAGGACCCTCTTAGGGTCGGTCGGCGTGGACCGGAGCACCCCTTCTCCGATTCACACGACCGAAGAGACGCGATTCACTCGGAGACCGAGAAGAGGATCCCCGATGCCCTCACCGAAATCCCCCGCTTCCAGGTCCGCCGTCGCGGTCACCCTGTCCGGGGCGTGCCTGGCCCTCGCGGCCGCCGCGCCGGCCTCGGCCTCGCCCGCCCCCTCCGCCCCCGACGCGGACCTGCCCGCCGGCGTCCCGGACAAGGTCGTCCAGGTCCCCATGGAGGCGGCGAACATCGTCTCGGCCGAGCCGGCCGCCGACGGCGAGGGGGCCACGGCCCGGCTGGACAACGGGCAGAGCATCGAGCTGTCCGAAGAGGCCTACGACCGCTGGACGGAGAACAAGGACGAGGTCGACACCAAGGACCTGGTCGTCGGCGACTGCGGCTACTCCTTCCTGTGGCTGTTCAGCACCGGCAACCAGGGCTACATGGTCTGGACCGGGTTCCACGTGAACGAGAACGCCTGGTTCTACGGCTGGGAGTCGGCCGTGATCGGCGCCGGAGAGACCCGGTACGAGCAGACCTTCGAAGACGGAGGGGTCCTGGACTCCCAGGACTGGAGCCAGGACTATTACGGCATGGTCCCGGCCACCGACCTCTACGACGGGATGGTCGACAACGGCTGGGCCTTCCTGTCGAACTTCCAGGTCTGCACGGCCCTCGGGCCCAACGACACCCAGTGGATCCAGTGACCGGCCGGGCCTCCTGCCGCTCCCCGCGGCCGGAGGCCCCCCGGCGGGCGCCCGCCCGCCGCCCCTGACCGCCCCGACGGAAGCGACCGTGACGCCATGCGGATACGCCCCTCCTCAGCCGAGATCGCCCTCGACGCCCCGTGGAGCCTGAACTGGCTGTGGTTCGCCGAGCCGGACCGCGGCGGCACCGACTTCACACCCGAGCCCCGCGGCCGGAGCGCCCTGCCCCGGGCCGGGGAGGCCGTCCATGAGGAGTGGCGCGCATGGCGGAGGGACCTGTGGCGGGAGGCCGCCCGCGGCGGCCTCCCGCACGGGCCTACCGGCTGTGATCCGCCGCACTTCTCCTCACTCGGCGGCGCCGGCCCGCTCGCCGCGCACCTGCGCGGGGCCTGGCCGCCCTTCCAGGCCTGGTGGGACGGCGGCGCCAAGCGGGCGCTGGCCGACCTGCTGATGGAGCCGGGGGTCCGCGGCACCGCCGCCGACGCCCGCCGCGCGCTTCCCGACGGCCACCGCCTGACCGTGCACGCCGTCGCCCTCGCCGACGCCCAGACCCTGGCCGAGCGGCGCACCGAGGGCGAACTGCACGCCGCCGTGTCCGCCGGACTGCTCCGCGACGCCGACGGCTTCCGCACCTGGCTCATGCGCACGGCCGAGTCGGTCGGCGGGGCCCACTGACACCGGGCACCTCTGACGCCGGGCACCGGGCGCGGCCCCGCCGCTCAGTCCCCGGTGCGCCCCAGCGCCGCGTAGTGGCAGGCCACCCGCGCCGGGCCGCTGCCGGAGAGCACCCCCGGGTCCTGCGTCCTGCAGGCGTCGGCCACCCCCGCGCGTTCGGCCTCGCCCGAGGCCAGCACGGGGCACCGGGCGTGGAACCGGCACCCGCCCGGGATCCTGGTCGGGTCCGGCGGCTCGCCCGCCAGGACCTGGGGCTCCTCGGCGCCGGACTCCGGCAGCACCGACATCAGCGCCTGCGTGTAGGGGTGGCGCGGCGCGGCCAGCACCTCCTCCACCGGGCCCGCCTCGACCACCCGGCCCAGGTACATCACCGCCACCCGGTCGGCGATGTTCCACGCCATGCCCAGGTCGTGCGTGACCACCAGCGCCGACAGCCCCAGGTCCGCGCGCAGGTCCAGCAGCAGCCGCAGGATCTCCCCGCGCACCGACGCGTCCAGGGAGGCCACCGGCTCGTCGGCCACCAGCGCCTCCGGCTCCAGCACCAGCGCCCCGGCGATCACCACCCGCTGGCGCTGCCCCCCGGACAGCTCGTGCGGGTAGCGCAGGTAGAACCGCTCCGGCGGGCGGAGCCCGGCGCGGGACAGCGCGCCGGCCACCCGGCGCTCCTCGTCGGCGGTCGCCCCCTCGTGGATGCGCAGCCCCTCGGCGACCGCGTCGTAGACCGTGTGCCGGGGGTTGAGCGATCCCGCCGGGTCCTGCTGCACGAGCTGCACCCGGTGCCGGTAGCGCTTGAGCGCCCGCGCGCCGTAGGCCAGCGGCCGCCCCTCGAACAGCACCCGCCCGGCGGTGGGCCGCTCCAGCCCGAGCAGGGTGCGCGCCAGCGTGGTCTTGCCGCACCCGGACTCGCCGACCAGCGCCAGCACCTCCCCGGCGTGCAGGTCCAGGTCGACCCCGTCGACCGCGCGGGCGGTGCCCCGCCCGCCGCGGCCGGTGAACTCCACGCTCAGCCCGGACGCGCTGAGCAGCGGCTCCCCCTCCGGGCGGGCGTCCCCCGACGCGCCTTGCGGGCCGTCCTGCGGGCCGCTCTTCTGCAGTTCGGCGGTCATACGGCCTCCTCCAGCACCTTGACGCAGGCGGCGCGGCGGCCGCCGTCCCCGGCCGACCACAGGTCCGGGTCGGTGCTGGAGCACCGCTCCTCGGCCACCGCGCAGCGCGGCCGGAAGGAGCAGCCCTCGGGCAGTGCCGCCGGGTCGGGCGGGTCCCCGGGCAGCCCGCGCGGCGCCATCCGCGACTCCGGGTCGCCCACGCGGGGGAAGGCCGCGCTGAGGGCCGCCGCGTACGGGTGGCGGGCGGCGGCGACCACCTCGGCGGCGGGCCCCTCCTCGACCACCCGCCCGGCGTACATCACCGCCAGCCGGTCGCAGGTGTCGGCCAGCACCGACAGGTCGTGGCTGATCATCAGCAGACCGATGCCGCTGCCGGCCACCAGGTCGTCGATGAGCCGCAGGATCTGCGCCTGCACCATCACGTCCAGGGCGGTGGTGGGCTCGTCGGCGATGATCAGCCGGGGCTCGCAGGCCAGCGCCATCGCGATCATCACCCGCTGGCGCTGCCCGCCGGACAGCTCGTGCGGGTAGGAGCGGGCCCGCCAGCGCGGCAGCCCCACGTCCTCCAGCAGCTCGCCGACCCGCGCCTGCGCCCCGCCGGGCGGGACGGTGCCGTGCAGCAGCATGGGCTCGGCGACCTGGTCGCCGACGCGGCGCACCGCGTTCAGCGCGTGCATGGCCCCTTGGAACACGATGGAGGCGCCCGCCCAGCGCACGGCCCGCAGCCGCCCCCAGCGCATGGCCGAGACGTCCTCGCCGTCCAGCAGCACCGAGCCGCCGACCCGAGCCGACTTGGGCAGCAGGCGCAGAAGGGCGAGGGCGATGGTGGACTTGCCGCACCCCGACTCCCCCGCCACGCCCAGCTTGCTGCCGGCCTCCAGGGTGAACGACACCCCGCGCACGGCGGGCACCCGGCCTCCGGCGGTGCGGTAGTCCACCCGGAGGCCGTCGACCCGCAGCAGCGGGGCCGGGCCCACCGCCCGCCCCTCATCGGCCTGCGCCCCGTCGGGCGTCCGCGCCCCGTCGTCCTTACTCACCGGCGCTCCCTCAGCCTGGGGTTGAACACGCCCTCCAGCGCCCGCCCGCACAGGGTGAACGAGAGCGCGACCAGCGCGATGGCCAGGCCCGGCGGGACCATGTACCACCAGATGCCGGAGCTGATCGCCCCGGCGTTGCGTGCCTCCTGCAGGATGCCGCCCCAGGAGATCGTCGACGGGTCGCCCAGGCCGAGGAAGGACAGGGTCGATTCCATCACGATCGCCTCGGCGACCAGCAGGGTGGTCTGGGCGAGCACCACCGGCATGACGTTGGGCAGCACGTGCCGCTTCATCACGTGCAGGTGGCCGCCGCCCAGCGCACGCGCCCGCTCGATGAACGGGCGCGCCTCCACCGACAGGGTCTGGGCGCGCACCACGCGGGCGGTGGCGGGCCAGGCGGTCACGCCGATGGCGATGATGATGGTCAGGGTGCTGCGCTCCATGACCGCGGCCAGGGCCACCGCCACCACCAGGGACGGCAGCACCAGGAACCAGTCGGTGACGCGCATCAGCACGTTGGAGGACCAGCCCCCGAAGTGCCCGGCGAGGATGCCGATGACCGTGCCCAGGGCCACCGACACGAACGCCGCCAGGAAGCCCACGGTCAGCGAGATCCGGGCGCCCCACACCACCATCGCCAGCACCGACCGCCCGAAGGCGTCGGTGCCCAGCCAGAACTCGCCGCTGGGCGCCTCGAACCGCCCGCCCGGCCCACCGGTGACCGCCAGCTCGGCGGAGTCGATGAACAGCGGCGCGCACAGCGCCGTCAGGGCGGCCGCGGCCAGCGCCGCCAGCCCGAACAGGCCCGCGCGGTTCTGGGCGTAGGTGCGGGCGAACTCCCCCCAGGCCGCGCGGCGCCGCGCCCACAGCAGCGCGCGGCGGGAGGGCGCCGCCGGGGCGCTCACGTGCGCACCCGGGGGTCGAGCAGCGGGTACACCAGGTCGGCCAGCAGGTTCATGACGATCACCGCGCTCGCGAACAGGACGAACAGCGCCTGGACCAGCGGGAGGTCGGGCACCCGCAGGCCGGAGTAGAACAGCGACCCCAGCCCGGGCCAGGCGAAGACGGTCTCGATGAGGATGACGCCGCCCATCACCCGCCCCAGGTTGAGGAAGATGAGGGTGACGGTGGGCAGCAGGGCGTTGGGCACCGCGTGGCGGCGCAGCACCAGGGCGTCGCGCAGCCCTTTGGCGCGGGCGGTGGTCAGGTAGTCGGCCCCCATCTCGTCCAGCACCGAGGAGCGCATGATGAGCAGGTACTGGGCGTAGACGACGGCGACCATGGTGGCCACCGGCAGCACCATGTGGTGGGCCACGTCCGCCGCGGACGCGAACCCGCCCTGCACCCCGGGGGTGGACATGCCCGAAGTGGGGAACAGGCCCGGCAGCCACCCCGCGCCCGAGGCCAGCACCACGATGAGCAGCAGCCCCAGCCAGAAGGAGGGCACCGACCACAGGGTGAGCGCCACGGCGGTGGTGGCGCGGTCCCCCGCCGAGCCGCGGCGCCAGGCGGCCCGGGTGCCCAGGACCAGCCCGAGCAGGGCGGCCACGAGGGTCCCGGTCCCGGCGAGCAGCACGGTGGGGCCGATGCGCTCGGCGATGAGCTCGGCGACGGGCACCCGGTACTGGTAGGAGGTGCCGAAGTCGAACCTCAGCAGTCCCAGGCAGTAGTCGGTGAACTGCTGCCAGAGGGGCTTGTCCAGCCCGAACTGGCGGCGCAGCTCCTCCAGCTGCGCCACCGAGACCTCGCGGCCCTCGGTCATCGCGCGGACGGGGTCGCCGGGCAGGATGCGGAACAGGAAGAAGCTGGTGACCATCACGGCGACCAGGGAGACCACCGCGGTGAGCAGGCGGCCGCCCAGGTAGCGCAGGACGCGGGCGGCTCGGGAGGGACCGCCGGGCGCGGCGCCGGGGCCGGGTGCGCCCGGCTCTTCGGGCGGCGCGGCCGCGGCGGTCGCTGATCGGGTCAACGCGGGCCCCTTCACTGGTCGGCGGGTCGGAGTCGGCGGGTGGTCGGCGGGGCGGGGCCGCGGGCGGGCGGCGGTTCCGCCGGGCGGGGCGCCCGGGGCGGCGGATCCCGCGCCGCCGCCCCGGTCCGTGTCAGGGTCGGGCTCTCACTCCCGGTCCTCGGCGGTGGCCGCGCGGCGGCGCCACACCAGGAAGCCGCCGCCTCCGGCGACCACGGCGATGGCCGCGGCGATCGCGGCGATCACGCCGCCGGACAGGGAGCCGCCGCCCTGGCCGCCCTCGGCGGGCACGGCGGTGGAGAAGCTCCAGTGGCCGTCCTGGCCCCACAGGTTGCCGCCCGGGTCGGGCTGGACCTGCATGGAGGAGATCTGGTCGGAGCGGTAGGCCTCCATGGTGTTGGCGTAGGTCACGACGTTGACCACGGCCTCGTCGTAGAGCACGGCCTGCATCTGCTTGATGTACTCGGCCCGCTGGTCGGGGTCGTCCCAGGCGGCGAGCTGCTTGTCGTAGAGCTCGTCGTACTCCTCGTTGCAGAAGTAGGCGTCGCCGCGCATGGTGCCCGGCTCCTCGGGCAGCGCGTCGCAGGTGTGGATGCCCAGCACGTAGTCGGGGTCGGGGTTGACCGACCAGCCCGTCCAGATGAGGTCGTACTCGGCGCTGTAGAGGGCGTCGCTGAGCACGCCGGGGTCGACGGTCTGGTTGTCCACCTCGATGCCGATGTCGGCCAGCCGCTCGACGAAGATCTTGCCCATGGCGACGTAGTCGGGGCGGTCGTTGTGGACGTGCATGCGCAGTTCGAGCCGGTCGCCGTCGGGTGAGGTGCGGACGCCGTCGTCGCCCGTCTCGTACCCGGCCTCGTCGAGCATCGCGTTGGCGGCGTCGACGTCGAAGTCGAGGCGCTCCTCGCCCTCGGGCTCCCAGTAGTAGCGGTCGTAGCGCGCGGGGATGTAGCCCTCGGCGGGCTCGGCGTAGCCGCCGTAGACCTTCTCGACCAGCTCGTCCTTGTCGATGGCCATCATGATGGCCTGGCGCAGGGTCTTGTCCTGGAGGGCCGGGTGGCCGTCGCCGAACTCCTCGCCGTCCTGGGTCTCGGCCCCGGGGTTGATGGTGAAGCCCTGGAACCGCTTGCCGGTGGCGTTGTTGACGCTGATGCCCTCCTGGCCCTCGAGGGAGTCGGCCTGGGCGGGGGTGAGCCCGGCGACCAGCGACACCTCGCCCTTGCGCAGCGCCTCGACCTCGGCGTCCTTGTCGGCGAAGTAGCGGAAGACCAGCCGCTCGAACTCGGGGGCGCCCCGCCAGTAGTCGGGGTCGGCCTCCAGGGTGATCGACTGGTTGGGCTCGTGGCCGGTGATGGTGAAGGGGCCGCTGCCCACGACGGGGAAGTCCTCGTTGGTGAAGTCGCCGAAGTCGTCGACCTCGGACCACACGTGCTCGGGGACGATGGGCGCGTCCAGGGAGAGCATGGTGGCCTGCGGCTCTTCGAGCTCGATGCGCAGGGTGGAGTCGTCGACGGCGGTGACCGTCTCGAAGTTGGCCACGGCGTTGCCGTTGGCGGTGGCGGCCTCCTCGTCCTCCATCATCGCGGTGTAGGTGAAGGCGGGGTCCTCGGCGGTGACGGGTTCACCGTCGCTCCAGGTCATCCCCTCGCGGATGGTGAAGGTCCAGGTGAGGCCGTCCTCGGAGGTCTCCCAGGACTCGGCGACGGCGCCGGTGGGCTCGTTGGTCTCGGCGTCGTAGGCGACCAGCGGCTCGTAGACCGACTTGTGGATGCTGGTGGAGATGAGCAGCTGGGCCAGGAACGGGTTGAGGGTGTCCACCGGCTGGGAGATGGCCACGGTCAGGGTGTCGCCCTCGGGGGAGGCGGCGTCGGCCGCGGCGGGTGCGGCCGCGCCCGCGGCCAGGGCCAGCGCGGCCGCGGCGGCGGCGCCGCGCAGGGCGGCCGGGCGCGGGCGGCCGGGGCCGCCGGGCCGCCGGGAGGGTCTGGAGGAGCGGGCCGGGATCGGGGGGAAAGCGGTGGGCATGGTCGGCGACCCCTTCACGCTGGGAAAACGGGGGGACCTCGAACCGGGCGGCCGGTTGTTGGTTGTCTACCAGCGTGCACAGAAAAGCGTCAACGACTTACACCCTGACCGTCACAGGATGTTCACGATCTTCGGTTCCGGGTCCCCCCTCCCCCGCGGGCGCCATTTTCGGATCGGAGGAAACCGCACACCGAAACCGCCTTTTCCGGGCCGATTCGCCATGAATGACCGGGGCCGCTAGCGTTGCCGCACATGATGGGGCACTCTCACGCGCTCAGCGGCGCGGTCGGCTGGATGGCACTGGTTCCCGTTCTCGACGGAACCGAGGTGCTGGGGATCACCTTCCACATGGGTCCCGGAGAGATCATCGCGGGCGCCCTGGTGTGCGCCGGGGCCGCGCTCGTCCCCGACCTGGACCACAAGAGCGCCACCATCACCCAGACCTACGGAATCCTCACCAAGACCCTGGGCGCCTTTCTGAACTGGGCGTTCGGCGGCCACCGCAACGGCACCCATTCCCTGCTGTTCGCGCTGCTCATGGGAGCGATCGCGCAGGGGACGACGCTCTGGTCGGAGATGGCCGCGCAGATCTTCGTGTTCCTGCTGGTCGGCATCGCCTTCAACGGCCTGGGCTTCGGCATGGACAAGAACCGGACCGCCTCGGGCGTCATCAACGCCATGGTCACCGCCGGGATCACCCTGGCCCTGTACAGCGCGGGCACCGACTACACGTGGCTGGGCGCCGCGGTGGCCCTGGGCTGCCTGCTGCACTTCGCCGGGGACATCGCCACCCACATGGGGGTGCCGCTGCTGTGGCCGTTCACCGGCTACCGGGTGGGGCAGAACGTGGGCTTCAAGACCGACGGCAAGGTCGAGCGCAACGTCGTCACCCCCGCGCTGACCATCGCGGTCGTGCTGTACGGGTTCTACCTGTTCGACTGGCCGGAGCTGCTCCCGCGCACCTGACCGGGCCCCCGATAGCATGGCCGCCGTGACGCGAACCACGGAGTCCCTCACCCCGGAACTGTACGAATACCTGGTGGCGCACAGCGCCCCGGTCGACCCGGTGCTGCGCGACCTCGCCGAGGAGACGGCGCGGCTGTTCCCCGACAGCGTCGGCATGCAGATCGGCCCCGAGCAGGGCACGTTCATGACGATGGTCGCCCGCATGCTGCGGGCCCACGACGCGGTGGAGGTCGGCACCTTCACCGGCTACTCCTCCATCTGCCTCGCGCGCGGGCTGGACGCGCGCAACGGGTCCCTGCTGGCGTGCGACGTCAGCGAGGAGTGGACCGACGTGGCCCGCCGGTACTGGGACCTGGCCGGCGTGTCCGACCGGATCGAGCTGCGGCTGGGCCCGGCGCTGGAGACGCTGCAGGCGCTCCCCGGCTCCCGCGCCTTCGACCTCGCCTTCATCGACGCCGACAAGACCGGCTACGTGGGCTACTGGGAGGAACTGGTGCCGCGGATGCGGCCGGGCGGCATCATCCTGGTCGACAACACCCTCTCGCACGGGCGCGTGGTGGACCCCGCCGAGGACGCCCCGGCGGTGCAGGGCATCCGCGACTTCAACGACACGGCGCTGGCCGACGAGCGCACCGACGTGGTGCTGCTGCCCGTCGGGGACGGCCTGACCATGGCCCGCAAGAAGGACTGACCCCCCCTTCCCGGCGCCGGTCCTCCCCAGGATCGGCACTGCACCCGCGCACCGGCGGCCGCCTGCAGTACGCTCCCGGAACATGCGGATCCTGCACACCTCCGACTGGCACCTGGGGCGCTCCTTCCACCGGGAGAACCTGCTGGACGCCCAGGCCGCCTTCATCGACCACCTCGTGGAGACCGTCCGCGCCGAGCGGGTCGACGCGGTGGCGGTCTCCGGCGACCTGTACGACCGGGCGCTGCCCCCGGTGGACGCGGTGCGCCTGCTCGACGAGGCGCTGCGCCGGATCCGCGGCACCGGGGCGCGGGCGGTGCTGATCAGCGGCAACCACGACTCCATGGCCCGGCTCGACTACGGGTCGGGCCTGTTCGACGCCGCGGGCGTGCACCTGCGCAGCTCCCTGGAGGGCGTGGGCGCGCCCGTGGTGCTCGACGACGCGCACGGGCCGGTGGCCTTCTACGGCATCCCCTACCTGGAGCCGGAGATCGCCCGGCGGCACTGGGGGCTGCAGGGGCGCGGCCACCCGGCGGTGCTCGGCCACGCCATGGACCTGGTCCGCGCCGACCTGGCCGAGCGGCCCCGGGGGACGCGGTCGGTGGTCCTCTCGCACGCGTTCGTGACCGGGGGCGCGCCCTCCGACAGCGAGCGCGACATCGCGGTGGGCGGCGCGGCGCACGTGCCCGCCTCGCTCTTCGACGGCGCGGACTACGTGGCGCTGGGGCACCTGCACGGCCGCCAGCGCATGTCGGACCGGGTGCGCTACTCGGGCTCCCCGCTGGCCTACTCCTTCTCCGAGGAGCGCCACGTCAAGGGGTCCTGGCTGGTGGAGATCGACCGTTCGGGGGCGGTGCGCGCGGACTTCGCCGAGGCACCGGTGCCGCGCCCGCTCGCCCGCCTGTCCGGGCGGCTGGAGGACCTGGTCGCGGGGGCCGAGTGGGAGGGCTACACCGGGCACTGGCTCCAGGTGACGCTGACCGACCCGGTGCGGCCCGCGTTCCCGATGGACCGGCTGCGCGAGCGCTTCCCGCACGTGCTGAACCTGGAGTTCGCGCCCGAGGGGGCGCCCGACCGCGACGACCCGGAATGGGCGCGCGGGAACCGCGACCGGCCGGGGCCCGAGCTGGTCATGGACTTCGTGGACTGGGCGCGCGGCGAGGGCGCCTGCGACGAGGAGCAGGAGCTGGTGCAGGCCGCCTTCGAGGAGCTGCGCGCGCGGGAGGCGTCCGCCTGATGCGACCGCCCGCCGTCACCGCCGCCCGTCCCTGCGCGGCCCCCTTCCCCACCGTTCCGCCCACCGCCCGGGAGACTCGTCCCTGATGCGTCTGCACACCCTCACCGTCCAGGCCTTCGGCCCGTTCGCGGACACCGCGGCGGTCGACTTCGACCGCTTGGGCGACGGCGGCCTGTTCCTCATCCACGGCGCCACCGGGGCCGGCAAGACCTCGGTGCTGGACGCGGTCTGCTTCGCGCTGTACGGCAGGGTGCCCGGGGTGCGGGAGGCGGCCAAGTCGCCGCACTCCACGCACGCCCCGCCCGGACGGCGGCCGGAGGTGTCGCTGGAGCTGACCGTGCGCGGGCGGCGGCTGTCGATCACCCGCTCCCCCGCCTGGCGGCGCCCGAAACTGCGCGGCTCGGGCACCACCGAGGAGAAGGCCAAGGCGGTCGTCACCGAGTCCACCCCCGACGGGTGGAAGGGGCTGACCAACCGGCCCGACGAGGCCGGGCAGATCGTCTCGGACCTGCTGGGGCTGACCCTGGACCAGTTCTGCCAGGTGGTGCTGCTGCCGCAGGGCGAGTTCGCGCGGTTCCTGCGGGCGGGGGCCCGCGAGCGCGTGGCGTCACTGGAGCGGATCTTCGACGCCGGGATCTTCGCCGACGTGGAGAAGTGGCTGGCCGAGCGCGCCGCCGCGCTGTCGCGCGCCGCGTCCGGCGCCGAGGAGGAGGTGCGCGCCACCGCGCACCGCCTGGCCGAGGCGGGCCGCTCGCCGGTGCCCGGAGAGGCCGAGGAGGACCTGGAGGCCCTGGTGCCGTGGGCGGCGGAGCTGGCGTGCGCCACGGCGGCGGCCGCCCGCGAGGCCGGGCCGGTGGCGGCGGGGGCCGCCGACGAGCGGGACCGGGCCCGCGCCGCGCTGGAGGAGGCCCGGTCGGCGGTCGAACGGCGGCGGCGTCGGGCCGAGGCGGCGGCGCGGGAGGCCGAGCTGGTCGCCCGGTCGGCCGAGCGGCGCGCCTGGGACGCCGAGCTGGCCGCCGCCGAGCGCGCGGCCGCGGTGGTGCCGCTGCTGCGGACGGCCGACCAGCGCCGCACCGAGCTGGAGAAGGCGGAGATGGCGGCCGCCGAGCGCCTGTCCCTGGTGTCGGGGCTCGACGGCGTGGGCGCCGCGCCGCCCGCCGACGCGCTGCGGACGGCCGAGCGCACCCGCCGGGACGAAGTGGCGCGCCTGCGCCACTTGCAGGGCGACGTGGAGCGGTGCGCCGAGCTCCGCGACGAGGTGCGGGTGCTGGACGCGCGCATCGGCAAGACCGACAAGGAGCTGGAGTACTGGAAGGGCCGGGCGGCCGAGCTGCCGGGGCGCCGGGCCGAGCTCGCCGCCGAGCTGGACGAGGCGCGCGCCCGCACCGGCCCGCGGGAGGCCGCCGTCGAGGCGCTGGAGCTGGCCCGGCAGCGGCTCGCATCCGCCCGGGAGGCCGCGCGGCTCGCCGGGGAGCTGGCGGCGGCCTCGGCGCGGCGCGTCACGGCGGTCGACGCGGCGCAGACCGCCCATGACCACCTGCTGGACATCCGCCGCCTGCGGATCGAGGGCATGGCCGCCGAGCTGGCCGGAGGGCTGGACGACGGGGAGCCGTGCCCGGTGTGCGGGTCGGCCGAGCACCCGGCCCCGGCCGTCGGAGACGCCGCCCGCCCGGCCCAGGAGGACGAGGAGCGGGCGCAGCGCGCGGCCGAGGCGGCCCAGCACCACCGCACCGAGGCGGAGGGCGCGGAGGCCGGGCTGGCCGAGCGGCTGGCGGCGGCGCAGGCCGCGGCAGGGGGCTGGGACACCGAGGGCGCCGCCGAGCAGGTGGAGGCGCGCGAGGCCGCCCTGGACGCGCTGGACGCGGCGGCTGCGCGGGCGGCCCAGGCGGCGGAGCGGCTGGCCGGGGCCGACGCGGAGCTGGACCGCGCCCGGGAGAACCAGGGCGCGCTGGCGGCGGACCTGGCCGAGCAGACCGAGCGGCGGGCGGCCCGGCAGGCCGAGGCCGACCGGCTGGCCGAGCGCCTGGAGGCGGCCCGCGGGCAGGACGCCGACCTGAAGGCGCGCCTGGCGCGGCTGGAGGGCGAGGCGGGGCTGCTGCAGTCGGCGGCCGAGGCGCTGGACCGCCGGGCGTCGGCCGCCGAGGAGCGGCGCACGGCCGAGGACGAGGCGCGGCGGGCGGCGGTGGAGGCCGGGTTCGCCGAGGAGGCCGAGGTGCGCAGCGCCGACCGCGCCGAGGACGGGCGCGCGGCGCTGCGCGAGCGGGCGCGCGCCTACGACGAGGAGCTGGCGGCGGTGCGGGCCGTGCTGGCCGACATGCCCGTGGCGGAGGCCGAGGCGCCGGCGCCCGACCTGGACGCCCTCCGGGAGGGGGCGGACCGGGCCGAGGCCGCCTCGGAGCACGCCGCGGCCTGGCGTGACCGCCTGGCGCGGCGCGCGGAGCGCCTGGCGGACCTGCGCGGGGAGCTGTCGGAGCGGCTGACCGCCTCCCGTCCGGCGCGCGAGCGGCACCGGGTCGCCGACGGCCTGGCGCGCCTGGCGGCGGGCACGTCCCCGGCCAACCGGGAGAGCGTGCGGCTGTCGTCGTACGTGCTGGCGGCACGGCTGCGCCAGGTGGTGGCGGCGGCGAACGACCGGCTGACGACGATGTCGGGCGGCAGGTACGAGCTGCGCCACACGGTGGACAAGGCGGCGGGCGACCGCTCCCGCTCGGGCGGCGGCCTGGGGCTGCGGGTGCTGGACGCGTGGACGGGGTTGGAGCGCGACCCGGCGACGCTGTCGGGGGGCGAGACGTTCATCGCGTCCCTGTCGCTGGCCTTGGGCCTCGGCGATGTGGCGACTCAGGAGGCGGGCGGCACCGACATCGGCACCCTGTTCGTGGACGAGGGCTTCGGCACCCTGGACGAGGAGACCTTGGAAGAGGTGCTCGACGTCCTCGACCGCCTGCGGGACGGAGGAAGGGCGGTGGGAGTGGTGAGCCACGTCGCGGACCTCCGGACAAGGATCACGACCCGCCTCAGAGTCCACAAGACCCCGTCCGGCTCCCGCCTGGAGCAGACGGGGTGAGGGGCGGCCCCGGGTCGCGGCCGGTTTACCGCAACTACTATGGTTGCGGTAAACCGGCCGCGACGACGGGAGCGGGACTTGGCGGGGCTCAGCAGCAGGAGCGCGGTCGCGATCCACGCGCTCGCGATGCTGGCGAACCGGCGTGAGGGCTCGTTGACCTCCGCGGAGATCGCGGACAGCCTGGAGAGCAACCCGGTCATGGTGCGGCGCGTCCTCGGCCGCCTGCGGGACGCCGACCTCGTGTGGTCCACCGAGGGCCGCGGGGGCGGCTGGTCCCTCGCCCGCCCGCCGCGGAACATCACCCTCTATGACGCGTACGTCGCCGTCGAGGAGGGGCGGATCTTCTCCCGGCATACCCGTCCGCCCAGCGGGGCGTGCGAGGTCGGGCGCAACATCGGCGACCTGCTCGACGCCGAGTTCCAGAGCGCCGAACGGGCCTTGGAGGAGCGGCTCGACCGAACGACGGTCGCCGACCTGCTGCAGCGGATCCTGGCCGCCGACAAGGAACCGGCGGACCACTGACCGAGCGGTGACGTCGGCACCGCGACGCACGACAAAACTGTAACTACAACAATTACAGTTCATGAGGAGTGAGAGCGATGCCCCAGGGGTTCAGCACGGCCTCAGCGGCCCATGACCTCGTGGTCCGCCGCGCACATGTATTCGACGGCCGCCGAACGCTCGACGGCCTGCACGACATCGCCGTCGACGGCGGTGAGATCACCTCCGTCTCGACCGAGCCGCTCCAGGGCGCACACGAGGTGGATGCCGCCGGAGGATGGGTCGTGCCCGGCCTCATCGACACGCACATCCACTTCTACGACGTGCTCAGGGTCTCCGACCCGGCTTCGATGCGGGCCTTCGAGGAGCACGAGCTCCCCGAGAAGCTCGGCCTGTTCCTCGACCACGGGGTCACCACCATCAAGTCGGTCGGCGACCCGACGGACGGCATCCTCGCCACGCGGGACGGAATCGCCGCAGGCGCACTCCGGGGCCCGCGACTGCTGGCGACCGGATGCGGCATCACCGGACGCGACGGGCACCCCGCCTCCACCGTCTTCAGCGGCAACCCGTGGGCACGCGAGCGCTTCACCGGAGAGGTCGAGAGCGTCCAGCAGATCCGCGACCTGGTGCATGACCTCGCCGACCGCGGGGTGGACGCGGTCAAACTCCTGTCGGAGGGCGCGTGTGCCCACTCCGGCGGCCCGGAGTACCTGTGGCGGAACCCCGCCTTCCCGGACGGTGTCGCATTGGAACGGCTCCCCCTCGCCCTCCTCCGAGCGGGGATCGAGGCCGCGCACGAGCGGGGCCTTCGGGTCACCGTGCACACCACCCAGCAGGCCGCGGCACGCGAGGCGGTCGAGGCCGGCGCGGACGGCCTGGAGCACGGCGTCACCGTCGACCCCCTCACGGACCGGTCGCTCATCGACCTGATGCTCGACCACGGCACCACCTACACGCCCACCCTCTGGATCGACGACGCCCACCCGGACGCCCGCGGCAATCTCAAGAAGGTCGCCGATGCCGGCGTGCCCATCTCCCTCGGCAGCGACACCTTCAGCGGCCGGGGCCTCTTCGGGGCCAACACCCTGGAGGAGGCCGAACTCATGGCGGCGGCAGGGATGGCGCCCGCCCAAGTGCTGGCCGCGGGCACCAGCGGCGCGGCACGACAGCTCGCCCGTTCCGACCTCGGCACGGTGGCCCCCGGCAAGCGCGCCGACCTGCTCGTGCTCAGCGCCGACCCCACCGCGGACATCCGGGCCCTCCGCGACCTCTCCACGGTGATCCTGAACGGCGCGGTGGACGAGCACGAGCCACCCTCGCGATGACCTCGACAGAGGTGCTGCCGAAGCCACCGGAATGACAGCACTTTCGCCAAGATCATCGCCGGGGGGCGAACAGCTCGGAGCGAGACACCGGCCGTTCCCGCCCTCATGCCAGGGTTGTTCGCGTCCTGAAGTCGGTCGGCAAATGAGTGCCTTGATGGACTATCCGCAGCCCGTCGGGTCGACGCTGACGGATCCGCCGGGACCGGCCCCAATCCACCGCCGCCCAGCGTGGTGAAAGGTCCGTCTCAGAGGCGATCAGGCGGCGGAACCACCACCCTCCTCGCCCCCGGCCCGCACGACACCGGGATCCCGGACATTCCGGGCGCACCGGGCACAGCAAGGAGGGTCCGGCCGTCCCGTGGGGTGAAATCGACACTCTAAGCGTGATCGTGTGGCGATTCCGCCACGCAGGCTGCCCCTGACCCGCCCGCGGTGTCCGGATCGGGGGTTTCCGGTCCGGTGCCCGCTTTGCCTGGTTCCCGGGGCGCCGGGACTCCCCTCGCCCCCTGCCCGACACCCAGGGAGAGCCCGGAAGGGGGCCGGGCGTGCGGTCATCGCGATTCCAGAACACGTTCTGCCACCAGAAGGCCCCTCAACGGTGCACCTGACCCGATTGGCGGGCCCGACATCACTCCCTGTAGCCGATATCGGACCGACGTGCCCCCTCGAGTGCCTCGCGGGGCGCCCCCGCGCCCGGCCCGCACCTCTCATTCGCGCAGGAAACGGGCATCTCGCTTCGAGAACCTGTTCTGGAATCGTCGTCTTAGTGCGCTCGGGGCCTCCGCAGGCGTCGCTGAGCGCGCTTCCCGCCCCCTGACACCCTTAACGCGGAGTGTTTACCCAGGTCACGGGCCTGCCAGGGGTCGTGGTGCGGTCCCGGGGGTCGCCCCGGGTGTCGAAGAGCGCGACCTCTGCCCGCCGCTCCGCCCACCCCGACCGCGAGCGGCGCGCCGCCCGGCAAGCAGGGCCGGGGAACCGCCCGGCTGTCGCCGTTGCTGCCCAACACGGCGACCACCCGCACGCCTGCCACCCGACAGCGCTACCGGACGTGCCGCGGACCTCTCCTCGTCGCCGCCTCCTCCCTGACACCCCGGCAGGCTGCCGCCCGGCCGGGGCCCTTGAGCGGGGGACCTGCCCAGCCGCCCCACCCACCCGCACCGCGAACGACCCGCCGCCCGGCAAGCAAGACCCGGAAGCGCCCGCTGTCGCCGTCGCCGTCCTCGCCGCGGATCGTCCGTGCTGGGGCAGGCTCCTCGCACCGTTCGGACGCCGGGGACGGCCCCACGCCCGCGACCACCGCGCCCCCTAGGGCGGGGTGGGCCCCACCAAGCACCAGTCACCACGCACCCACGAACACGGACGGTGGAATAGAACCCGAACCATCCCAAAAAACGTTTCGATGGTCCCCCTCCCCATCTGCAAACCGCCCTTCACTCCGCCCGCTGCCCGCAGGATGATGGCGGGCGAATCCTCCATCTCCCCCATGGCAGGCTTATTCGCGGCTTACTCTCATTGGCGAGGTTGAGAGGCATGAGCACCTTGATCGAGTGTCCGGAGCCCGTCGGACGCGTGCCGAGTGCCGGTTCCGCCGGTGCCGCCTCCGTCGTGCCCTCTGCGGTCACCACCGGCCGGGTGCTCTCCTTCCCCGCGCGGTCACTGGTGCTCGTCTGCGGGGTGCCCGGGGCGGGCAAGAGCACGCTGCTCCGGCACCTCTTCGGGCTCACCGGGGCCGAGAACCGCACCGTGCTGCGCGGCGAGGTGCGCGTCGTCGACTCCCACCAGTCCCGGCTGCGCCTCACCCCCGCCCTGGCCGCCCTGCCCTACACCCTCTGGCGGTGGCTGGTGCACGTCCTGCACCTGCTGCGGGTCGCCGCCGCCCTGCGCGGCGGCCCGGTCGCCGTGCACGAGAGCGGGACCCGGCGGTGGGTGCGCCTGCTGCTGGCCCTGCTGGGCCGCCTGCGCGGCTACACCGTCCACGGGGTGATGATCGACGCCTCCCCCGACGAAGCGCTGTCCGCCCAGCGTTCGCGCGGGCGGGCCGTCACCGCGAGGAGCCACCGCGCCCAGACCCGGCGCTGGCGGCGCCTGTGCCGGGCCCGCGAGCGCGGCCCCGGCGCCCTGGTGCCGGGCGCGGCCTCGCTCACCGTGCTGGCCCGGCACGACGTCCGGCGGCTGGTGGGGGTCCGGTTCGGCAGTGCGGTCCAGCTCACCTCGGGGCGGGTCGGCCGGTCCGCGCGGAGCTGAGACAATGACGCTGTGAACTCGCTGGTCAACATCGTCCTTTTCGGCATCGTCGGCGCCGTCATGATGGCGGCCCTCCTGGGGCTCCTGCTGGTCGCGGGCGACCGCGCCCCGCGCAAGGGGGTGCGGGTCGCCTTCGGCGCGGTCTCGGTCGCGGTGCTCCTCGGCGTCCCGGCCTCCGCAGCCCTGGGCGAGCTGGCCGCCGGCGCCGGGTACGGGACGGCGTTCATCAGCGCCCTGGCGGTGGAGATCATCATCTACGCCGCCAACATCGCCCTGCTGCCCACCGTGATGCGCCGCGCGGGCCGGTCAACGGCCGACCGCCCCCGCCCGTCGGCGGCCGTGCTCTTCGGAGGCCTGGCCGTCAGCGCCGTGCTCGCTCTGGCGGCCTCCCTGCTGGCGCTCGCCCTGAGCTGAGACCTACGGAGCCGGCACCGGTGCCGGGCCGCGCCCTCACTCCCCGGCCAGCTCCCGCACCCGCGGGATGACCCGGGCCATCTCCTCGCGGCTCTCCCCGTGCACGGTCACGTAGGAGAAGCCGTACCGCTCACGGGCCGCCAGCAGCTCGGCCGCGATCTCGTCGACCGTCCCCACCAGCACGAACGGGCTGGCCAGGACGTCGGCCGCGGTGTCCAGGCCGCCTCCGCCCGCGTAGCGCTCGGCCAGCCGCGCCGCCTCGCGCTCCGCGTCGCCGGTGACCACGACCGCCTGCACAAGCACGTTGAACTCCAGCTCGGCGGCGCGCTCCCCGGCCTCCTCGCGCACCAGCTCGACGCGGCGCAGCACCTCCGCGGGGCCGTCGATGTCGAACACGCCCATGCGCGCCCCGCGCCGCTGCCTCAGGCCGCCGAAGCCGATGATGTCGGCACGGCGGGCCGCCAGCCGCAGCGTCGCGGCCCCGTGCCCGCCGATGAGCAGCGGCGGCCGGGGCTTCTGCACCGGCTGCGGCTCCTGCCCGGCGAAGAGGCCGTCCAGCGCGTCGAGGGAGGACTCCAGGGCCGCGAGCCGCTCGGCGTGCCCCCGCCACGGGATGCCCGCCGCCTCGAACTCCGCCTTCATGTGGCCCAGCCCCAGGCCCAGCTCTAGGCGCCCGCCCGACAGCCTGTCGACGGTGGCGGCCTCCCTCGCCAGCAGCGCCGGGTTCCAGAACTCGTTGTTGAGGACGAGCGTGCCCAGCCGCGCGCGCTCGGTGGCCGCGGCGGCCGCCGCCAGCATGCCGAACGGGGAGGGGTGCCCCAGGTGGTCGGGGGCGACCAGGGTGTCGTACCCCATGGCCTCGGTCCTGCGGGACTCCTCGGCCCAGTCGCCGATGTCGGCGGCCCGGAAGTTCACTCCGAATCGGAACCTGTTCATGGCCCGAGCCAACCGCACCGGCCGCCGCGGCCCCAAGGGTTTCTGCGGCGGGCAGAACGGCCGACACGAGAACGGCGGACAGACGGGAGCGCGGACCCGGTCGGCCCCGCCCTCCCGCGCGCGCTCAGCCCCCGTTCCGGGAGCGCCGCTCCAGCTCCTGCAGGTAGGCGTTGTAGGCGTCCAGGTCGGCGTCGTCGGAGCCGTCGCGCCTGCTGTGCCGCTCGCGCCGCCGCTCGGTGCGCTCCTCGTCCTGGGACCACTGGCGCATCATCATCACCGTCACCAGCAGGGTGGGGATCTCCCCCACCGCCCAGGCGAACCCGCCGCCCTGGTACTGGTCCCCGGCCACGTCCTCGCTCCAGGGGATGTCGAACTGGCCGTAGTACTCCATGGCCAGCGGCTCCGACTGCATCATGATCGTGATGCCGAAGAAGGCGTGCATGCCCATGGTGACCAGCAACAGCACGAACCGCAGCAGGTAGGGCAGCTTCCGCGGGCCGGGGTCGATGCCGATGATCGTCCAGTAGAACAGGAACCCGGTCAGCAGGAAGTGGACGTTCATGAGCAGGTGGCCCATGTGGTCGCTCATGAGCGCCGGGAAGATCGGGGTGAAGTACACCGCGTACGGCCCGAGCACGAACAGCGCCGTCGCCACCGCCGGGTGGGTGACCACCTTGGAGAAGCGGCTCTGCAGGAACGCGTTGAGCCACTCGCGCGGCCCCCGGTCGCCGCGCCGCCGCGCGGGCTTGAGCGCGCGCAGCGCCAGCGTCACCGGCGCGCCCAGGACGAGCAGGATCGGGATGAGCATCGACGTGATCATGTGCTGCAGCATGTGCGTGCTGAACAGCACCATCGCGTAGGTCGCGAACCCGCTGAGCATCACCGCGACCATGGTCAGCAGCCCGGCGAACCAGAAGACGGTGCGCACGACCGGCCAGCCGTCGCCGCGGCGGCGCAGCCGCACCACGCCGGCCGCGTACAGCCCGCCCAGTGCGGCGATGACGAGGATGAAGAACAGGTCCGGCCGCCACAGGGTGAGCAGGCTCTGCAGGCTCATCGGCGGCGGGATCGGGAAGCCCAGGATGGCGGTGGCCGCGTCGACCTCGCTCACGTCCGGCGCGGGCGGCGCGGTGCGGCTGAGCGTGGTGGCCAGCCCCATGACCGCGCCCATGATGACCAGCTCCACCCCGGCCAGGCGGGCGAAGAGCGCGCGCCCGCCCTCCTCGGCGATGCGCGGCACGGTGGAGCGCCGGTGCCGCCACCCCAGCACGCCCAGCACCGCGAACAGCACGACCTTGAGCATGAGGATCAGGCCGTAGGGGGTGCTGACGAGCTGGTCGAGGCTGTAGAGGCGGCTCAGCGCGCTCGCCACCCCGCTGACCGCGACCCCGGTGTAGGCCCACAGCGCGACGGCGCTGAACCGGCGCACCGCCTCGGCCGCGTCGCCGCCGGAGCGGACCAGCCCGTGGTAGGTGACGGCGGCCAGGCCGCCGACCCACACCGAGATCGCCACCAGGTGCAGCGCCAGCCCGGTGACGGCCAGCTCGTGGTTGCCCGAGGCGGCGGCGTGGCCGGTGAGCGCCGGGGGCACGAGGGCGGCGACGGCGGCGGCCAGCAGCCCCATCGTCCCGGCGGCCGAGGTGACGGTGCGCGCGAACAGGGCGATCGCGGTGGCGATCAGCACCACCGCCATCAGGGCGCGCCCCTCGGCGATCTGCCCGGCGTAGCTGGTGAGCTCGTTGCCGACCACGTCGGAGGGCACCCGGCCCAGGATGTTGGACAGCTCGAAGACCAGCCGCGCCGCCGCGGCCGCCGCCCAGGCCAGAGCGGTCCAGGAGGCGGCGCGCACGTACCCGGTGGCGCTCGCGCCCAGCCGCCCGCGCTCGGAGGGCAGCAGCACGGCGGCGAGCAGCAGCAGGCCCACGGTCAGCGCCCCGGTCAGGGCGGTGAGGTTGCGGGCCAGCGGCAGCCCCCAGCGGGTGAGCGAGCCGGGGTCGGGCAGGCCGGGGATGACCTGCGCGGTGACCGCTCCCCCGGCGACCAGGGAGGCGATCAGCGCGATCGCGCACACCGCGACCGCGGCCACGCCGATGATGGCGGCGGTGTCGCCGCCGCGCCGCGCCGCGTCCGTCGTCTTCGGTTTCTGTGGGGGAGCCACAGGGCCACTCCGTCGTGGTTCGGTGCCGGTGTCGCTAGCGGAGGACGCGGGCGATGACCACGACGGCGACGGCCGCCCCGACCAGAAGGCCGAGGCCGCTCCACAGCCAGGGGGCGAGGTCGGTCATCCGCGTCCGCCACCGGCCACCAGGGTACGGCCACTACTACGCCGTGTCGGACATGCCCCTGCCGTCCGTTCCGGCCCCGTTCGCACCACGGTCTCCTCCTCGTCCGCCGTTCCGCACCGCGCCCGCCCGGCGGCGGCCCGGCGAAAGAATCGTCCCACGGCCCGCCTCCGTGTATCCCTTTCCCTTTTCCCGCTCCGGAGAACGACAATTCCCGTTTGTCCCCCCATCTCCCTACGGAATGCGGGAAATCCCTGGTGGCGAAGGTGGGGCGCCCGGAATCGCGGTACCGTCGTGCAATCGTCGCGCACGCGCGCCGGGAACGGCGGACCGCGCACCGAGCATGAAACGCGAAACCGACCACGAAGGGGGTTTCCGTGCCCCAGTTGGACACCGTCATCCGCTCCCGCCGCGTCGTCACCCCCGACGGCACCGCCCCCGCGGCGGTCGGCCTGCGCGGCGGCCGCATCGCCGCGGTCGCGCCCCCCGGCGCCCGCCTGCCCGCCCGCGAGGAGGTCGACCTGGGGGAGGCCGCGCTGCTGCCGGGCCTGGTCGACCCGGACGTGGTGGTGCAGGCCCCGGGCCGTCCGCTGCGCGAGTGCTACCTGCGCACCGCCGCCGACGCGGTGCGCGGCGGGGTCACCGCCGTGGCGGTGGCGCCCTCGCCGGTGGGGCCGCCGCTGACCGGGGAGGCCGGGCTGCAGGAGCACCAGAGCGCCGCGGCCGGGGTCCTGCTGCACGTGGCCCTGCTGGGCGCGGTCACCGACCGCAGCACCCCGGCCGACCTGGCCGAGCTGCGGTCGGCGGGCGCGGCGGGGTTCCACTGCTCGCTGTCGGACGGCGGCGCCCCCGGGGGCGGACCGATCGGCGACGCCCCGCTGCGCAAGGCGATGATGGAGGTCGCCGCGATGGAGGCGCCGCTGCTGGTGCACGCCGAGGACGCCGGGGAGCTGGACCCGGCGCCTCCCGGCGGGCCCGCCCCGGCGCCCGCCGCACGCCCGGCGCGGGCCGAGCGGCGCGGGCTGGAGCGGGTGATCGCGGCCGCGCGGGTGGCGGGCACCCGCACCCACGTGTCCCCGTTCACCGCGGCCGAGTGCGCGGCGGTCCTGGGCGCGGCCCGCGCGATCGGGGTGGCGCTCAGCGCGCACACGTGCCCGCACTACCTGTGCCTCCCGGTCGAGGCGGTCCCCGAGGGCTCGCCCGCGTTCCGGTGCCGCCCGCCGCTGCGCTCGGGCGCCAACCGGGACGCGCTGTGGTCCGCGCTGCTGTCCGACGCCGACTGCCCGATCCGCACGATCGGGTCGGGCCACCGGCCGGGCACCGGGGTGGCGGCGATCGGGTGGACGCTGCCGGCGCTGTGGACGGCGGCGCGGCGGCGCGGGCTCGACCTCGCCGCGGTGGCCCGGTGGACGTCGGCGAACCCGGCGGAGCTGCTGGGGCTGGCGGACAAGGGCCGCATCGCCCCGGGGGCCGAGGCCGACCTGGTGGCGTTCGCCCCGGAGGCCGCCCAGACCGTGCCCGGCGACGACCCGGGGCCCTACGCCGGCCACACGCTGACCGGGCGGGTGGAGCGGACGTGGGTCGGCGGGCGGTCGGTGTTCCCGGCCCCGGCGGCCGCCCCGCGGGCGCGCGCGGCCGAGCACGGCGGCCCGCTCCCGGCCAGTCCGTGACGCACGCAACACCCCGACTTTACAAGGTGTCAAGATGACCTGGGATGAGTAGCCATGTTGGAGATATCGCCCCGTCACCGGGCGCGCCACAGTTGAGGGGTATCAACGACGATGCAAGGAGGAGTCACGTGCGCGTCGGCGTGCCCCGCGAAGTAAAGAACCACGAGTACCGGGTGGCGATCACCCCCGCAGGCGTCCACGAGCTGGTGGCCCGCGGCCACTCGGTCGCCGTCGAGCGCGGCGCCGGCCTGGGGTCGTCGATCACCGACCAGGAGTACGAGGATGCGGGCGCCCGCATCCTCGACACGGCGGACGACGTCTGGGCCGAGGGCGACCTGGTGCTGAAGGTCAAGGAGCCCGTCGCCGAGGAGTACCACCGGATGCGGGAGGGCCAGACCCTCTTCACCTACCTGCACCTGGCGGCCTCCCGCCCCTGCACCGACGCCCTGCTGGAGCAGGGGGTCACCTCGATCGCCTACGAGACGGTGCAGCTCCCCGACGGCTCGCTGCCGCTGCTGGCCCCCATGTCGGAGGTGGCCGGACGGCTGGCCCCGCAGGTGGGCGCCGCCACCCTGCAGCGCCCCAACGGCGGGCGCGGCGTGCTCATGGGCGGCGTGCCCGGCGTGCGCCCGGCCAAGGTCACGGTCATCGGCGCCGGGGTGTCCGGGATGAACGCCACGCAGATCGCCGTGGGCATGGGTGCCGACGTCACCCTGCTCGACCTGAACGTCAACAAGCTGCGCAGCGCCGACGACCTCTACCGGGGCCGGGTGCGCACCCTGTCCAGCAACAAGCTGGAGCTCGAGCGCGCGGTGCTGGAGGCCGACATGGTGGTCGGCGCGGTGCTGATCCCCGGGGCCAAGGCGCCCAAGCTGGTGACCAACGAGATGGTGTCGCGCATGAAGCCGGGCGCCGTGCTCGTGGACATCGCCATCGACCAGGGCGGCTGCTTCGAGGACTCGCGCCCGACCACGCACGCCGACCCGACGTTCCCGGTGCACGACGCGGTGTTCTACTGCGTGGCCAACATGCCCGGCGCCGTTCCCAACACCTCCACCCACGCCCTGACCAAGGACACGCTGCGGTACGCGGTGGCGCTGGCCGACAAGGGCTGGAAGGACGCGCTGCGCGACGACCCGGCCCTGGCCAAGGGGCTGAGCACGGTCGGCGGCGACCTGACCAACGAGGCGGTCGGCGAGGCCCACGGGCTGAAGTTCCGCACCGTCGAGGAGGTCCTGGCCTAGAAGCGAGGAGGTCCTGGCCTAGAAGAGGTCTTGGGCGAGCGGCGCCGAGGGGCCGCACGGGGCCGTGCGCCCGGGGTCCACCGCCCCGGACGCACGGCCCTTCTCCGTCCCGCGCCCTCCCCGTTGATCTCGGGAGAAACGACGCTACCGGCGCGGTTTTAGGGTCGTTTCTCCCGAGATCAACAAGGAGCGGCCTGTCGGGTGCGGCGCGCCCCGTGCGCGGGTATGGGCGAGAGCACGGATTCTCCGCGTGGACACGGCGGGCATGGCGGACACGAGGGAGGGGCGGCACCATCGTGGGGTCGGAGCGCAGGCGGCTTTGGACCGGAGAGGCCCCGAGCGGCAACCCGTTCGCCCTGCCGCGCGGGCCGCTCGGCCCGCTCGCCGGGCTGCTCATGGCCCGCGGCAACCGGAGGCAGAACGCCGAGGTCCTGGCCTACTGCGGCGTCACGCCCGAGGACGAGGTGCTGGAGGTCGGCCACGGGCCCGGCGTGCTCCTGGGGATGCTGGCCGAGCGCGCGCGGACGGTGACCGGTGTCGACCCGTCCCCGCAGATGGTGCGGATGGCCCTGCGCCGCAACTTCGCGGCCGTGCGGGCAGGGCGGGTGCGCGTGCGGGTCGGGTCCGCCGACCGCACCGGCGCCCCGGACGCGTCCATGGACCTCGTCGTGAGCGTCAACACCGTCGCCATGTGGCCGCGCCTCGACGCGGCCGTCGACGAACTGCACCGGGTGCTGCGCCCCGGCGGGCGCCTGGTGCTCTCCTGGCACCTGTCCCCCGCGCGCTTCGCCCTGGCGCCGCACGAGCGCACCGAGGTGCGGGAGGCCCTGGCACACCGGTTCGGCACGGCCGACACCCGCGATCTGCGCCACGGTGCGGTGTTCTTCGCACAGCGATGACGGTCTGCGCGGTGGTTCCGCCGGTGCTGAGCGGATACCTTCGTTATGGGGGATTCCCCTCGCACCACCAGAGCCACCTTGGAGGCGGAGCGCGCGTGTCACCCACCGGATCTGCGATCGGAGCGGGCCTGACCGGGATCGAGGCGACCCTGGTCCGGCTCCCGCGGCCCCAGTCGCGCTCGGGCGGCGGCACCGGCGGCGGGCGCCCCCCGCGCGCCAGACACGCGCTGGTGCGGGTGACCGACGACGAGGGGGTCAGCGGCTGGGGCGAGATGCCCGACGCCGACGCCGACTCCTGGCGGCGCCTGGTCGAGGACTTCGCCCCCGCGCTGCTGCGCCACCCCTGGCACCGGCCGACCGAGGCGCCGGACGCCTGGGCGGGGCTCGCCCCCTGCCCGGCGGCGGCCGCCGCGCTCGACACCGCCTGCTGGGACCTGTGGAGCCGGCGCCGCTCCACCCCGCTGGCGCACGCCCTGGGCGGGGTGCGCACGGCGGTGACCGCGGGGGTGACCGTCGGCCGCCAGCCCTCCCTGGAGTCGCTGGTGATGGAGGTCAACCGGCAGGTCGGGGCCGGGTTCCGGGCGGTGCGGCTGCGCATCGGCCCCGGCTGGGACCTGGAGCCCGTGCGCGCGGTGCACGAGAGCTACCCGTTCCTGGCGCTCCAGGCCGACGCCGGGGGCAGGTACACCGAGTCCGACGAGGACCTGGAGGCGCTGCGCGCGCTGGACGAGTACGGGATGCTCTGCCTGGAGCAGCCGTTCGCCGCCGACGACCTGGCCGCGCACGCCCGGCTCCACCGTGAGATGGGGACCCCGGTCGCGCTGGCCGCCTCGGTGGACTCCTCCGAGTCCCTGGAGGCGGCGGTGCAGGCCGAGGCGGGCGGCGCCCTCAACCTGTCGCCGTCGCGGCTGGGCGGGCTGACCCCGGCGCGGCGGGCCGCCGACCGGGCGGCCGATGCCGGGTGGGACGTGTGGTGCGGCGAGGAGCAGGCCTCCGGGGTGGGCCGCGCGGCCACGGTGGCCCTGGCCTCGCTCTCCTCGGTGACCTTCCCCAGCCAGATGCCCGGGGCGGGCGTGCGCGCGCCCCGCGAGCTGGTCGACCCGCCGGTGCGGGCGCACGACGGCATCGCGCCGGTGCCGCTGGCCGCGCCGGGGCTGGGGCACGAGGTCGACACGCGGGTGCTGCGGTCGGTGGCGCTGGACTCGGCGACCCTCGTGCGGGCGCGCCCGGCGGCACCCGAGCGCTCGGGCTGAGCGCGCACGCGGGGCTACGCTCCGCGACCACGGCGTAGCCTGGACGCATGGGGACGTACACCGTTCACGCCCGCAAATGGGACGGCGGCTGGGAGCTGCGGATCGTCGGCGCGGGGGTGACCTGGGCGCCGGATCTGGCGCACGCCGTTCCGGTCGCGCGGGCGTTCGTGGGCGACCCGGCGGCCCGGGTGGAGGTGGTCCCCACGGTCGGCGGGGAGGCCGACCGGCTGATCCTTCGCGCGAGGCGCCGGGTGGACACGGCCGACGAGGCGCGCCGAGGGGCCGCGGACGCGGTGGCCGAGGCCGTGCGGTCGCTGCGCGGGGCGGCGGTGGACGAGAACGACACCGCCCGCCTGCTGGGCCTCACCCTGGCCCGGGTGCGGGAACTGGCGGCCGAGGCCGCCCCGGAGGAGCGTCCGCCGCTGCGCCGGGTCCCGCCGCCACGCGGCCGCCCGACACCCGCCGAGGAGGACCGCACCGCGTCCGCGGAGGCCGGGACCGACCGGCCGCCGGACCCACGGACCCCCCGATGACCCGATGTGAGCGCCGCCCTTCCGGCGGCCGGGGGAGGTGGCGAGCGCGGCTAGGGGCCCACGCGGCGAGTCCGACCGCACACCCCTCTCAGCGGTAGGCACGCCTGAAGAAGGTGCGCTGAACACTCGAACTCACCAGCGGATTCGGTGGCACAGCCGTCGAGGTCGTCGCCCTGGGGAACCCGTGGGTCCGACGTCGGCGCGCCGCGTCAGCGGTCGACCGCACGGGACGCGTCGGGCGGCCAGGAACCCTCGCCCACGAGGTGGCCGACGATCCTGAGCGCCTCTTCGAGCGGAACGGTGTCCTCGTCCCGGTACTCGTCGTGCTGACCGTTGGAGAGGACGAAGCCGCCGCTCGTCCCCTCGGCTCCCGGATCAACGGCGTGCTCACCGGGGTCGCCCTCCTCGTCGAGCAGGGACACCATCACCCGCTCCCCGTTGGCCACGAAGGCCAGAAGGCGTCCGGACGAGCTCGCCAGCCACGTCTCATGGCACCCTTCGGCGACCCGCGCCCGAAGCGCTCCCGCACCGCGCCCGACGACACCGGAGCACCGCCGCCGTCCTCGATCACCCACGACTCGGTCATGCGCACGACGATCCCACGAACGGATGGTGCACCGGGCCCGGGACCGCCCCGGGCCCGTCGGAACCGCAGACGCCCCGGGCGTCGGCGGCCGGTCGGCGGCCGGTCGGCGGCCCTCCGGCGGTCCTCCGGCAGCCAGGGGCGCCCCGGGCATACCGATCGGTCGGTCACGGGCTAGAGTCGTGACCCGGGACACACTCCCTACCGACCGCCACCGATCAGGAAGGTGCCGCCCATGCGCACGTTCGCCGACCTTGACGCGCTCATCGCCGCCGAGGGCGAGGAGCTCGGCAGCAGCGACTGGCTCCGGATCGACCAGGACCGCATCGACCGCTTCGCCGACGCCACCGGCGACCACCAGTGGATCCACGTCGACCGGGAGAAGGCCGCCGGAGGCCCGTTCGGCACGACGATCGCCCACGGGTTCCTGTCGCTGTCCTTGCTGGCCCACTTCGGCCCGCAGGTGTACACGCTGGAGAAGGCCCCCACCATGGGGATCAACTACGGCCTGAACAAGGTCCGCTTCCTGCAGCCGGTCAAGGAGGGGTCGCGCGTGCGCGACACCGTCCGCCTGACCGGGACGCGCACCACGGACAAGGGCGTCGTGCTGACCATGGAGCACACCGTGGAGATCGAGGGCGAGGAGCGCCCGGCCCTGATCGCCGAAGCGCTGGTGCTGATCGTGCCCTGAGCACTCCCCGCACGGGCCCCGCCGGACCCACCGTCCGGCGGGCTACTCACGCTCCAGGCGACGGCTCGGCCGGCGCCCCGCTGACGGGCCTTGGCCGTCCGCCGGGCCACCGGGGTGCGGGGTAGAAGGCGGCGACGACGGAGGTCGGAGACCCAAGCGGTAACGCTGTCGGCCGCCGGGTGTGTGCGTGGTCGGGGTGGTTGGCGGCGACGGCGGAAGCGGGCCGGTTCCCCGGGCCTGCCTGCCGTCCGGCGGGCCCCTCGCGGTCCGGGTGGTCGGGCGGCTCGGCTGGTTCCCCGCTGACGGGCCCGGGCCGGG
>NZ_JAQFWP010000067.1 GCF_027706745.1 Nocardiopsis suaedae
GGATCCCTCGCATCCGTCCCGGCCGGCACGTGCCGATACCGGCGGCACGTCCGACACCCCGGCACCGCCGGCCCGCCCCCTCCGACCCTCCCGGCCCCCGTCCCGCCGACACGCCGACAGCCACACGAGCCGACACACCAGCCGCCACACGCTCCGGGCCGCGGCCCGCCATCCGCGCCCCGGGGCCCCGGCCGCGTCCGCCCGCGGCCCCGCCCGTACCGACGACCCCGAGGACAGGAGAAGGCCACGTACGAGAGCAGCGACCCGAGGCGTTCCAAGGGGGCTGATGGGGGCTGTGCATCCCGCCCGCATCCGCACTGTCGTCCAAGGAGTCGACCCCATGGATCCTGCCGGTAGAGCACCAGGCGGAGTACCCGAGGACGGCGCCGCGAGCGCCGCCGAGCAGCCGCACGCGCCGCAGACCGAGGCGCCCCATGTCCCTCCTCCCCGACCGCCCGCCGAATCCGACGGTGACGGGCACGCGCCCGCGGCCTCCGCGCAGGAGGAGTCCGCGCCCATCCGCCTGGAGGCCCCCGGCACCGGCCTCCGCGACACCTGGAAGGCGATGGGGCCCGGTATCGCCGCGGCGATGACCGGCATCGGCGCCAGCCACATCATGCACGGGCCCACCGCGGGCGCCCAGTTCGGCTACGCCCTGCTGTGGGTGGTGCCGTTCGCCTACATCATGAAGTACTGCGCCTTCGAGTTCGCGCACCGCTACACCCTGGTGCGGGGCGAGAGCATCATGGAGGCCTACGAGCGCGTCGGCAAAGGGCGCGGAATGTGGCCGCTGTGGTACCTGGGCGGCCAATCGCTCGTGAACACCTTCGGCATCGCGGGACGCGCCCTGGGGTGCGCGGCGATGCTGTGGGCGGCGTTCCCGATCATGCCGCTGCCGTACTGGGCGGTGCTGGTGCTGGTGTCCTGCGTCGGCGTGCTGTGGCTGGGCCGGTACCAGGCCCTCGAAGCGGTGGTGAAGGTGGCGATCATCGTCTTCGCCGCCGCGGTGATCGTGGCGTTCCTGCTGCAGTCGCCGCCGCCCGGGGAGTACCTGCTCCGGCTGGCGCCCGCGCTTCCGCCCGCCGGGGCGATGCTGCTGTTCAGCGCCATGTGGGGGTACTTCCCCACCACCGTCGAGGTGGCGCCCATGCAGTCCAACTGGGCGGTGGACAAGAAGAGCGGCATGGTCCGGGTGCGCGAGCTGCGCGCGCAGGGCCACAACGTCGAGGTGGCGCCGGACTACATGCGCAACCACCTCAAGCTGATGCGCCGGGACATGAACATCTCCTACATCATCTCGGCGCTGACCGGAATGGCGTTCGTGATCGTCGGGGCGGTGGTGCTGAACCCGCTCGGCGTGGTGCCCGAGTCGCAGGAGATGGGCTCGACCATCGCGAGCATCTACACCGACACCTTCGGCGCGTGGATCTTCCCGGTGATCATCGCCGGCGGCGTCGCGGCGCTGTGGTCCACGGTGTTCACCTACTTCGACGGCCAGGCCCGGGTGTTCGAGGAGTGCGTCGTGCGGATCCACCGCGCGTGGGACGCCCCGCGCATCCGCAAGGGGCTCTACCGGGGCTTCCAGGTGCTGTGGGTGGTCACGGGCACGGCGATCATCTTCGGCCTGCCCGAGCCGATCCTGGTGGTGCAGATCGCCTCGGTGCTGGCGCTGTTCTTCGCCCCGGTGCTGTACTGGCTGAACATCCGGGCGCTGAAGGACTTCACCGGCGAGGAGCGCGACCACCTGCCGTCCCGGTTCATGCTGGCCTGGGCCTGGGTGGGGATGATCGGCCTGGCGGCGGTGAGCCTCTTCTTCCTGTACACCGAGTTCCTGTCCTGACCCGCCGACCCGGCCGCCGCCCGCCCGGACCCACGGTCCGGGCGGGCGTCCCGGCTGTTCGGGGCGGGGCCGCTCCCGGGCCGGGTCAGCCGCCGTCGGCGCAGTCCCCGGCCGGGCGGTCCTCGATGTAGCCCCATTCGACGAGGGAGTCGGCGCCGAGCCGGCCGTCCCCTTCGGCCTCGGGGACGAGTGCGGGGTCCAGGAGGATCTGCTCACCGCCGCCGGGCTGCTCGAAGGCGGGGGCGATGGGGCCGATCTGGGCCTTGAAGGGCTCGGTCACCACGTAGCACCGGTAGTTGTGCTCGGGGCCGCCCTCCCAGGTGTTGAGCGCGTCGGGCGGCAGGGAGCGCTGCTCGAAGGGGGCGCCCGCGGGGGCGAGGTAGCTGCCCCAGGGGGAGCCGAAGCGGTCCAGGGCCCAGCCTTCGGCGACCTCCTCGACCTCCTTGACGGGTTCGCCGTCCTCGACCTGGAAGCCGCCGTGCGGCGGGTAGTCCCACCCCTCCCAGGGCTCACCGGTGTCGGGGTCGACCCCCCGCTCCCAGTGCCGGGCGAGGAAGGCCACGGGGTTGAGGGGGCCGAGCCGGTCGTAGTCCTCCACGAGGTCGCCCACGACGCCGTCGTCGGGGACCTCGTCGGGCCCCAGGCGCGGGTCGCCGCACAGGTAGGCGTCACGGTCCTCCTCGGACGGCGGCGAGCCGGGCACGGGACAGGGGCTGTCGAAGCCGGGGCCGGGAGGCGCCGCATCGTCACCGGTGACCGCGGCCCCGGCCGGGGCGGCGGCCCCGAGCACGGCCGCCACAGCGGCGGAATCAAGGACATGACGGCGGATCAGGGCCATGCGGTCTCCGTTCGACTACCGATCTCTCAGGACGTAGAGCAACGGTAATACTACTGAGAGTTGCTCACCTCGGTGGCACATGATCGGAATCGGCGCCGGTACCCTCCACTTCCGCAGAACCCCGCCCGCGGTGGACGAATCCCCGCTAATGTCACCGAGCGTGCCATCACAACGACACGACGCGGCCAAAGATCTGGCCGCCGACTCCCCCCAGACCATCGCGCGGCTCGTCCGCATGAAAGCCGACGTCGAGATCCGTCCGGACGCGCCGTTCCGGATGGAGAAGAACGAAGTCAACGACCGACCGTCAAGCGACCTCTTCCCGGACATCGTGTTCTCGCAAGGGTTTCCCTCGCACCCCTCGGGCATCTTCGTGGTGGAGGTCCAGCACGAGAAGGACGAGGGAAAACGCAGGCAGATCCCGCGTTATGCCGCAGCGCTCTGGCTGTTTCACCGGTGCACGACGATCATCGCGGTGTTCAGTCCAGATCAGGCGGCCGCCGACTACTACTCCCAGCCCATCGCGACCGAGCTGCCCGGATATACCTTCCCCCCAGTGGCGGTCGGCCCGAAGGACATCCCTATCGTCGAAGACGTCGACACCGCCGCAGCCGACCCGGCGTTGGCGGCGTTGAGCGTCATGGCGCACGGGTACGCCCCCGGGGTGCTCGACACCTTCATGGAAGGGCTGACGCGGCTCGAAGCCGATGACTCCTCGAAGTACTATGAATACGCGTACCGCCTCGCGTCACAGCAGGTCAAGAACAACCTGGAGGCCGCAATGTCATCATCAGCCTGGCCCGTGTACAGCCCCTTCGCCAAGGAGCACTTCTCCAAGGGACGCGAGGAAGGTGTCATCGAGGAGCGCGCCTCCGCGATCCTCGACATCCTGCATGCGCGGGGCAAGGCGGTCGACGACGGCGTCCGTGACCGCATCACGGCCTGCACCGACGGTGAGAAGCTGAGGACGTGGCTGTTCGCGGCCGCGACCGTCGAGAAGACCGAGGACATCTTCGAGGCCTGACCCGCCCTTTCGGCGGGCGCCCCGCGTTCGGCAGGGCGCCCGCCGACCGCCGTCAGGACTTCTTCGCCTTCGCCGCCGCTTTCATGGCCTTCTTCGTCTCGCGGACCTCGTTCAGGGTCTGGTCGTCGACCACGTCCGCGATGGACCGGCGCGCACCGTCCTCGCCGTAGGCGCCCGCGGCCTCGCGCCAGCCCTCCGGGCGGGCGCCCATCTGCTTGCCCAGCAGCGCCAGGAAGATCTTCGCCTTCTGGTCGCCGTAACCCGGCAGGGCCTTGAGGCGCTTGAGGACCTCCTTGCCGTCCGGACCGCCCTCGGTCCACACCGCGTCGGCGCGTCCGCCGTACTCCGAGACGATCGCCCCGCACAGCGCCTGCACGCGCTTGGCCATCGCCCCGGGGAACCGGTGCACCGCCGGGGTCTGCGAGAACAGCTCGGCGAAGGCCTCGGGGGCCTGCCCGGCGATCTCGGCGGCGTCGAGGCGGTCGCGGCCCATCCGGTCGGCGATCTTCTTCGGCCCGGCGAAGGCCGTCTCCATCGCCACCTGCTGGTCCAGGAGCATGCCGATCATCAGCGCCAGCGGGTCCGACGACAGCAGCGCGTCGGCGCCGGCGTCCCCGGTCAGGTGAAGCTCGTGTTCCATGGGCCCGATCCTCCCACCGGCCGGTGGGCCGCGCGCGCGGCGGCGCGCGGCGACCGTTCCGTCCCGGCGTGTCGCCGATGCCGTGATTCGGTCCGCCGAAACCTGCGCCTCGCCCGGCGGGGCCGGGGTCCGCAGTGTCCCGATTCGACCACCGCACAAGGCGAGCCGCGACACACCCCCGACCTCCCCCTCTTCACATTGGGTAGTCATTCCGCTACTGTTCGTCGTGACCAAAAGGGGGCCGACCGCCCCTGACCCTGTCTCTCGTATGAGGAGAACCCGTGAAGAAGTTCCTCGCGGTCGCGGCCGTCGCGGCCGGCGCCCTGATGGCCACCGCGCCCGCGGCCTCCGCCGGCGACAGCTACGCGCTGATCAACGGCGACGTGCTGCCCTGCACCGTGGCGCCCTGGAACTGGGAGGGGCCGCTGAACATCCTGTCGCCCAGCGGCGACTACAACGCCTGCCAGAAGATCGGCGTCACCCACGGCGGCTGACCCTCGCACCGAGGCTTCCTCCGCGCGGTGGACGCTGCGAGGTGGGACGAGAGCGGAGCCGGGAGCGGCGCACCCCCTTCCGGCTCCGCGCTCCGCACCCCGGGCGGCCCCGCCGCGCCGACGGCCCGACCGGCCGTGAACGATCCGCACCACCGGACTCGAACGGAGTGACCACCATGAAGAAGGCCTTCGCGGTCGCCGCCCTGACCGCCGCCGCGTTCGGCGCCGCCGCCCCCGCCTACGCGGGCGGCTACGGCGGCGACGGGCACCACCACAACGGCGGCGGTGACAGCTACGCGCTGATCAACGGCGACGTGGCGCCCTGCGCCATCGCGCCCTGGAACTGGGAGGGGCCGCTGAACATCCTCTCGGTGACCGGCGACTACAACGCCTGCCAGAAGATCGGCGTCACCCACGGCGGCTGAACCGCCCGCCGTACCGGCGCGCAGAGGGCCGGGGAGCAGCGCTCCCCGGCCCTCACCGCGTCCGGCGCACCCGGCGGGTCAGGCGTAGCCGCCCTCAAGGCGCGGACGGACCGCCTCGTCGAACGCGGCGGCGAAGGTGTCGCCCGGGCACTCGGTCGCCATCCAGTCGCGGTGGCGCGTCACGCCCATCTGCACCGACGACTCGCCGTTGACCGGGTTGACGTACTCCACCTCGCTGTTGGGCGGTACTCCGGTCCGCTCGCAGAGCAGCCGCAGCACCGTCACCAGCGAGTCCACCGCCGCGTCGGTGGGCATGGCGCCGGTGAAGTCGCCCATCACGCAGATGCCGATGTTGCCGCTGTTCATCAGGTACACGTGGCCCGCGGTCACCGACTCGGCCGACCCCGGCGAGGGCGGCTCGGCGAAGACGGGCAGCCCGTCCCCGCCCGAGTAGCGCCCCTCGTAGACCCGGCCGTCGGGGTCGATCAGCAGGTGGTAGCCGATGTCGCCCCAGTTCTGCGTGACCGCGTGGTAGTGGTAGATGCCGCGCACGTCGGCGGCGTAGTCGCCGCTCAGCTCGGTCGCCGTGTGGTGCACGGTGATCGTCTGCACGGGGTAGTACGCGGTGGGCCACACCTCCTCGCCCGAGTCGTCGAAGCGCAGCGACTCGTCCGCCCCCCAGCCCGCCCGGGTCAGGTAGGCCAGGTCCTGGGCCCCGGCCGCGCCCATGTCGGTGCGGAGCCCGCCGGTGCGGCGGCCCCCGATGCGCACCCGCGGCCCGTCGGTGACGTTCAGGGCCGTGCTGCGGGCGACGCCTCCCTCGCACCGGACCTCATAACCGGTGCAGCCCCGCGGCGCCGCGGCCAGCGCGGCGGTCGCGGGCTTGTCGTCGCGACCGCCCTCGACGCGCACCGGGCGCCACGGGGTCAGGCCCTCTCCGGTCGCGAACCGCACCTCGGCGGCGCCGCCCGACTCCGGTTCCACCGCCACGTAGTCGACCCCGATGCCGGGGCGCACCGTGCCCCGGCCCGCCGGGGCGGCCTCCTCCAGCACCCGGGGCACGCTGTCGGCCCCGGTGTCCGCGGGCGCCCGGCCCTCCTCGGCCTGCGCCGTACCGCCCGCCGCCGCGGCCAGGGCCGCGCCGCCGACGCCCGCCTTGACGAACTCACGCCGTCTCACCTGGTTCTCCGTCCGTGTGGGGAATGCACGGGGTTCCGCGGCCGGGCCGCGGAACGCGCTTACCCTACAGCCGGGCCCCGTGTGGCGGGAGGGGCCCGATCGCGCGCGGCCCCTTGACGGGGCGGGCGCCGCGGGTGAGGCTCCTGGCGTCGGAGCCGCGCGTTCGAGGAGGCACGCGAATGACCGCTGGATGGACCGAGGGCTGCCGCCGGATCGGCGGGGGCGCCCACCCGGTGATCGCCCTGCACGGGTGGTTCGGGTCCGGGGAGGCCTGGGCGCCGCTCTGGCCGCACCTGGACCGGGACGCCTTCACCTACGCCTTCCCCGACTACCGCGGCTACGGCCGCCGCAGGGGCGAGTCCGGGGAGTTCACCCTCGCCGAGGCCGCCGCCGACGTGCTCGCCCTGGCCGACGCGCGGGGCTGGGACCGGTTCTCGCTGGTGGGCCACTCGATGGGCGGCATCGTGATGCAGCGGGTGCTGGCCGACGCCCCCGACCGGGTGCGGGCGATGGTGGGGGTGTCACCGGTGCCCGCCTCCGGGGTGCCGTTCGACGCCGAGACGCGGGCGGTGTTCGACGGCGCCGCCGACGACCCGGCGCTGCGCCGGGCGATCGTGGACATGACCACCGGCAAGAGGCTGACCGGCGTGTGGCTGGACGCGGTCGTGGCGCACTCGCTGGAGAACTCCGACCGCGAGGCCTTCGCCGCCTACCTGCGGGCCTGGGCCGACACCGACCTGCACGAGGAGATCGAGGGCAGCCCGGTGCCGGTGCTGGCGGTCGCCGGGGAGCACGACCCCGCCCTGGGCGCCGACGCCCTGCGGCCCACCTTCGGCGCCTGGTACCCCTCGGCCGAGATCGAGGTGCTGGGCAACGCCGGGCACTACCCGGCCGACGAGGTGCCGGTGGCGCTGGCCACCTCCATCGAGCGGCACCTGGCGGGCCGCACGTGAGCGCTCCGGCGCCCGCCCCGGACGTGTTCGACCCGCGGGTGTTCGCCCGCGGCGTCCCGCACGCCGCGCTGCGGCGGCTGCGCGAGGACGACCCGGTCTCCTGGCAGTCCGAGCACGAGGTGGGCGGGTGGCCGGCGGGCCCCGGCTTCTGGGCGGTCACCCGGCACGCGGACGTGCGGCACGTGCTGCGCACCCCGGAGGTGTTCTCCTCGCACGCGGGCGCCACCCAGATCCGCGATCCCGACCCGGACGACCTGCCGTTCATCCGCCGGACGATCCTGAACATGGACCCGCCCGAGCACATGCGGCTGCGGCGGCTGGTGACCCCGGCGTTCACCCGCAGGCGGCTGGAGCGCTTCACCGACACGGTCACCGCGCGCGCCCGCGCCCTGTTGGAGCCGGTCGCCGAGCGCGGCCGCTGCGACCTGCCGGTGGAGGTGACCGACGACTTCCCGCTGAGCAACCTGGCCGACCTGCTCGGCATGCCGCCGGGCGACCGGCACCTCATGCTGGAGTGGACCAACCGGGTGATCGGCTACCAGGACGATGAGCACGCCGAACCGGTCCTGGACGCGGACGGGCGCCCGGTCGACCCCCGCTCCCCCGCCCGGCTCCGGGACATGTTCGACTACGCGGACGAGCTGGCCGCGGCCAAGCGCCGCCGCCCGGGCGAGGACCTGGTGACGGCGCTGGTGAACGCCGAGGTGGACGGGCGCGGGCTGGCCCCCGAAGAGCTGCGGATGTTCTTCTTCCTGCTGGTCATCGCGGGCAACGACACGGTGCGCAGCGCCCTGCCCGGCGGGGTGCTGGCGTTGGCCGACCACCCCGGCGAGCACGCCCGGCTGGCGGCCGACCCGGGCCTGGTGCCGTCGGCGGTCGAGGAGATGCTGCGCTGGCACCCGCCGGTGCTGACGTTCCGGCGCACGGCGGTGCGCGACACCGAGCTGGGCGGTCGGCGCATCCGGGCCGGGGACAAGGTGGTGGTGTACCACTGCTCGGCGCACTTCGACGAGCGGGCGTTCGCCGCCCCCGACCGGTTCGACGCGGGGCGCTCGCCCAACGACCACCTGGCGTTCGGCGACGGGCCGCACCTGTGCCTGGGCGCGCACTTCGCACGGCTGCAGATGCGGATCTTCCTCACGGAGATGCTGCGCATCCTGCCGTGCCCGCAACGCGACGGCCCGGTGAAGCGCCTGACGTCGAATTTCATCAACGGCATCTCGCACCTGCCGCTGCGCTGGGAGGGAGTGGGGTAGCGGCGGGGGCGGCCCGTGGGTCGCCCCCGGCTCGATCCGGTCGCGGGGGATCACGCCGCCCCCAGCGGTGCGGCCGGGCGCGACATGGCCGCCGCTGCCCCGATGAAGGCCTGGCAGCGGGCGAACTCCACGGCGGTGAACGGCACCCGCTCGCGCCGAAGCAGGATGTGGCCTCCCCCGGGGACGGACAGGCACAGCGCGGTCCCGGCCGGCTCGTCGGGGGCCGTCCCCTCCGGGGGCGCGGCCACGTGCTCGGCCCCGTCCGCGCCGCACAGGTCGGCCAGCGCCTCCGCCAGCGGCACCCCTCCGGCCACCGCCGCCACCAGGGAGAGCGCGCGTCCGGTGGTGTCGCGCAGGTCGCGCACGTCGGCGGGCTCGACCACGGGCGCGTGCCCGCCCGCGCGCGCCACCGCCGCGCGCAGCCGCTCCGGCCCGACCGGTCCGGGCGCGGTGAGGAAGAAGTCGTCCAGGGCCTCTCCCGCTCCCGGGTGGACCTGCACCAGCCGGATGTCCGCGCCCAGCTCGGCCATGCGGCCGGTGAGCGCGGCCAGACCGCCGGGCAGGTCGTCCACGGCGACGCGGAGCCGCCACAGCCGCTCGCCCGGAGGGCGCGCGCCCGTTCCCGGTGCGGCGCGGCCGCGGCGGGCGCGGCCCGCACGGGCCTGTCGGCGGTGGCGCAGCCAGCGGTGCATCGAGGCCCCCGCCACGAGGGCGGCCCCCAACGCGATGAGCAGCGCTCCCCCGCCCTCGCTGTGCCCGAGTGAGAGCACCAGCAGGTGCGCCGCTCCCCCGGCGAGCAGGAGCGCGCCCAGTTCCAGCGCCTCTCTGCCCATGAAGCCGAAGAGGCCGTGCGGAGTTCCGCCGCGCGCCCCGTACGGAGTGCGGTCGGGATCAGGTGCGTGTGCCGTCTCGACTGCGTCCATGACGGCGATGGTGCCCGCCGCAGGTTGCGCCCCGTCGACGCCCGGTGACGCCGCTGTTACCCCTGGCTGTGAGGCCGCTCACCCCGCCTCGGCCGCACCGGGCGCCGCGGCCTCCTCCGCCGTGGCGGTCTCCAGGTCCGCCCGCAGCCACCGCTCGACCTCCATCACGTGCATGGTGGCCGCCGCGCGCGCCGCGTCGGGGTCGCGGGCCAGCAGCGCCTGGTAGATGCGCTCGTGGTCCTGGCGCAGCCGGGCCGCCTGGCCGTCGGCGCAGTGCCCCCGCCACACCCGCGCGTTGAAGGTGCGCGAGGACAGCCCCTCGTTGATCGCCGCCAGCGTGGCGTTCCCCGTGATCTGCACGATCGCCTGGTGGAAGGTGAGGTCGGCGGCGACCGTCTCGCGCCCGCCGCTGCCCGAGGAGATCCGGTCCAGGATGGCGCCGACCCGCTCCAGCTGGGCGTCGGTGGCGCGGGCGGCGGCCAGCGCGGTGGCGGCCGGCTCCAGCATCCGGCGCACCTGCAGCACCTCGATCAGGGTGTCGCCCTGGGAGATCTCGGCCAGCACCGAGAAGGTCTCCAGCAGGTCGGCCGGGCGCAGCGAGGACACGTACACCCCCGCGCCGTGCCGCACCTCCAGTACGCCCAGGGTGGTCAGCGTGCGCACCGCCTCGCGCATGGAGCTGCGCGAGACCTCGAACTCGTGCGCCAGGTCCCGCTCGGTGGGCAGGCGGTCGCCGGGGCGCAGCCGCCCCTCGGCGATCATCGCCTTGATCCGCTCGATGGGGCGCCGGGTCACCGGCATGCGCGTCGCGGGCGGCGCGGCGCTCGGGCCGTCGGTCGGGCTCACGCGGGGTCCTCTCAGGGGCGGCGGGCCGGGTCGGCCCGCGCGGATGCGTTCTCCTCCGCCCATCTTGACACCTTCGCACCCCTGCACGTAGAAGTGATCCGACCACTTCGCCCACATGACGCCGACCACACCGTCATCTACCGGCCCGATCCCGGGACATCGGCGGACGGACAGCACCGAACTGATCAGACCAATCGACGCGACCGCGCGCCGCCCCCCGGCCGCGGTCGCCGCCGACGGAAAGGCCTGCACCGTGAAGCTGCTGAGAATCGGACCGCCCGGGGCCGAACGGCCCGCCGCCCTGTCCCCCGAGGGCGTCCCCCTCGACCTGTCCGCGATCGCCCCCGACATCGACGGCGACTTCCTGTCCGGAGGCGGCCTGGAGCGGGCCCACGCCGCGCTGGAGGCCGGGGAGCTGCCGGTGCTGCCCGGGGCCGCCGGCGCCGGGACCCCGGAGGGGCCCCGTGTGGGCCCACCGGTCGCCCCGCACGGCAAGATCATCGGCATCGGCACCAACTACGCCGACTACGCGGCCGCCACCGGCGCCGAACCCCCCGAGCGGCCCATCGTGTTCATCAAGCCCACCGACACCGTGGTGGGCCCCTACGACCCGGTGCGCATCCCCCGCGGCTGCGCGGCCACCGACCACGAGGTGGAGCTGGCCGTGGTGATCGGGCGCACCGCCCGCTACCTGGAGACCGACGCCGAGGCCGAGGCGGCGGTGGCCGGGTACGCGGTCGCCAACGACGTCACCGAGCGCGAGCACCAGTTCGGCCACGGCGGCCAGTGGGGCAAGGGCAAGTCCTTCGAGACGTTCACCCCGCTGGGCCCGTGGCTGGCCACCCCCGACGAGCTGGGCGCGGGCGGCACCGCCTCGCTCGGGCTGCGCACCCGGGTCAACGGGGAGCTGGTCCAGGACGGCTCGACCGCGAAGATGCTCTTCGGCGTGCCCTACCTGGTGCGGCACCTGAGCCGCTTCATGGCGCTGCGCCCGGGCGACGTCGTCATCACCGGCACCCCCGCCGGGGTGGCCATGACCCGGCCGGACACCCCCTACCTGCGCCCCGGCGACGTGATGGAACTGGAGGTGGACCTGCTGGGCGGCCAGCGCCAAGTGCTGGCCGCCGCCTGAGCGGGGGCGGGCAGGACGGGCCGACACGCCCTCCCGCCGCCGGGCCGGCGCCCGGGCCCGCGTCTAGGGTGAGCCCGGCGGACGCCTCCGCCCGCCCGGTCCCGTTCAGGGGCCGGGCGGGCGGGCGCGGGGGTCCGCACAGGCCCACGCCCGAGTGTCGGCACCGAACCGACCCCGCGGGCCGTCCCACCGGAGCGGCCCTGGAGATGAGGGAGCGCATGCGGATCGCCCTTTTCGTCACCTGTGTCAACGACACGCTGTACCCGGGCACCGGGCGCGCGGTGGTGAGGCTGCTGGAGCGGCTGGGCCACGAGGTCGTCTTCCCCGAGGACCAGACCTGCTGCGGCCAGATGCACTACAACTCCGGGTACCGGCGCGACGCCCAGCGCCTCGCCGTGCGCTTCGTGCGCACGTTCGAGGACGCGGACGCCGTCGTCGCCCCGTCGGGTTCCTGCGCGGCGATGATCCGCGACAACTACCCGCGCCTGGGCGAGGACGGCAGCCGCCTGCAGCGCGCCACCGCCGAGCTGGGGCCGCGCGTGTACGACCTGTCCGAACTGCTGGTGGACGTGCTCGGCGTCACCGACGTGGGCGCCTACTTCCCGCACACCGTCACCTACCACCCCACCTGCCACGGGCTGCGGATGCTGCGCCTGGGCGAGCGGCCCTACCGGCTGCTGCGCAACGTGCGCGGGCTGACGCTGGTCGACCTGCCCGGGTCCGCCGAGTGCTGCGGCTTCGGCGGCACGTTCGCGGTGAAGAACCCCGACGTTTCGGCGGCCATGGGCTCGGACAAGGCCCGCAACGCCGCCTCCACCGGCGCCGAAGTGCTCTGCGCCGTCGACAACTCCTGCCTGATGCACATCGGCGGGACGCTCAGCCGTGAGCGCGCGGGCATGCGCGTCGTGCACCTGGCAGAGATCCTCGCCTCGACCGAACGGGAGCCCGCCCTCGCATGAGCAGCGCGACATTCGTAGGGATGCCCGCCTTCCCCGACGCCGCACGCGGCGCCACCGCCGACGCCCAGCTCCGGCACAACCTGCGCAAGGCCACCGGCACCATCCGCGGCAAGCGCGGCGAGGTGGTGGAGGAGCTGGACGACTGGGCCGAGCTGCGCGAGGCCGGCCGCGCGCTCAAAGACCGAACCCTGCGCCACCTGGACCGGTACCTGGAACGCCTGGAGGAGTCGGTGACCGCCGCGGGCGGCACCGTGCACTGGGCCTCGGACGCCGATGAGGCGCGCGCGATCGTGACCCGGCTGGTGCGCGCCACCGGCGAGCGCGAGGTGGTCAAGGTCAAGTCGATGGCCACCCAGGAGATCGAGCTCAACAACGCCCTGGAGGCCGAGGGCATCACCGCCTACGAGACCGACCTGGCCGAGCTGATCGTGCAGCTCGGCGAGGACCTGCCCTCGCACTTCCTGGTGCCGGCCATCCACCGCAACCGCGCCGAGATCGGGCGCGTCTTCCGCGAGCGGATGGGCGAGTGGGGGGTGCCCGCCCCCGAGGGGCTCGGCGACGACCCGCGCGAGCTGGCCGAGGCCGCCCGGCGGCACCTGCGGCAGAAGTTCCTGGACGCCAAGGTCGCGGTGTCCGGGGCGAACTTCGCCGTGGCCGACACCGGCAGCCTGGTGGTGCTGGAGTCCGAGGGCAACGGGCGGATGTGCCTGACGCTGCCCGAGACGCTGATCTCGGTGGTGGGCATCGAGAAGCTGGTGCCGAGCTGGTCGGACCTGGAGGTGTTCATGCAGCTGCTGCCGCGCTCCTCCACCGGCGAGCGGATGAACCCCTACAGCACCGTGTGGACGGGGGTGACCCCCGGGGACGGGCCGCAGGAGTTCCACCTGGTGCTGCTGGACAACGGGCGCACCGACACCCTCGCCGACGAGGTGGGGCGCCAGGCGCTGCGGTGCATCCGCTGCTCGGCGTGCCTGAACATCTGCCCGGTCTACGAGCGCACCGGCGGCCACGCCTACGGGTCGGTCTACCCCGGTCCGATCGGAGCGATCCTGACCCCGCAGCTGCAGGGCGTGCAGGGGCCGGTGGAGAAGGCGCTGCCGTTCGCCTCGTCGCTGTGCGGGGCGTGCTACGAGGTGTGCCCGGTGGCCATCGACATCCCCGAGGTGCTGGTGCACCTGCGCGAGAAGGTGGTCGACGGCAAGCGTCCGGGCCCGGAGAAGGCGGCCATGGCGGCGGCGGAGTGGGTGCTGGAGGGGCCCAAACGTCTGCACGCGGCCCAGCGCGCGGCTTCGGCGCTGCGCGGGGCGGTGCCCCGGAGGCTGCCCGGCCCCGGGGCGGCCTGGACCGACACCCGGGACGTGCCCGACATCCCCGAACGGCCCTTCCGCGACTGGTGGCGGGAGCGGTCCCGGGACGGCCGGGGCGGAGAGGAGCGGCGATGAGCGGCCCGCAGGGTTCACTGGGTTCGCGTGAGCGCGTATTGGCCAAGGTGCGCGCCGCGCTGGCGGACGTCCCCCGGGGCGAGGACCCCGGTGACGTCCCGGTGCTGCGCCGGTACGACAGGACCCACCGCCAAGGGCCCGCGCTGGACCTGTTGGTGGACCGGCTGGAGGACTACAAGGCGCAGGTGCACCGGGTGGCCGAGGACGGGCTCCCCGGGGCGGTCGCCGAGGCGCTGGCGCGGCGCGGCGCCGCCCGGGTGGCGGTGCCGGGGGACGCGCCCGCGGAGTGGTTCGCCGACAGCGCCGTGGAGGTGCTGCGGGACTCCCCGTGGGAGGAGCGGGTGCTGACCGTGCCCGAGCTGGACGCGGTGGACGGCACGGTGACCGGGTGCGCGGTGGCGGTGGCCGAGACCGGCACCATCATCCTGGACACCGGCGAGCACCAGGGGCGCAGAGCCCTGACGCTGGTGCCCGACTACCACCTGTGCGTGGTGCGGGCCCGCCAGGTGGTGGACTCGGTGCCCGAGGCGGTGGAGCGGCTGGAGCCCGCGCTGCCGCAGACGTGGATCAGCGGCCCGTCGGCGACCAGCGACATCGAGCTGGAGCGGATCGAGGGCGTCCACGGGCCCCGGACGCTGGAGGTGCTCCTCGTCGAGTAGGCGCTCCCCTTCCCTCCCCGCTCAGGCGGGGCGGGAAGGGGCCCCGCGCCGGGCGCCGTCACGGTACGCGTGCGGTCCAGTCCCGCGACCCGAACTTGGTGACGGCCAGTTCGTGGGCGGTCTCCAGCTCCTCGCCGGTCAGAGTGTCCTCGGTCAGGCCGTTGCGCTCGCGGAACGTCGCCACCATCGCGTCCATCACCTGCTCGCGCGAGAGCCCCGTCTGCCGCCGCAGCGGGTCCACCCGCTTCTGGGCGCTCCTGGTGCCCTTGTCCGACAGCTTCTCCCTGCCGATGCGCAGGACGTCGGTCATCTTCTCGGCGTCGATGTCGTAGGCCATCATCACGTGGTGCAGCACGGCCGACCCGTGCGCCGACACCCGTTTCTGGGCCGCTCCGGCGATCTTGCCGCCCTTGGAGGCGATGTCGTTCAACGGCTGGTACCAGGCGTCCACGCCCAGGTCGCCGAGCGCCCCCAGCACCCAGTCGTCCAGGTAGGCGTAGCTGTCGACGAACGGCATGCCGTGCACCATCGCCTCGGGAACGTACAGCGAATAGGTGATGCTGTTGCCCGGCTCCTGGAACATGGCGCCCCCGCCGCTGATGCGCCGCACGACCGTCACGTCGTGGCGCCGGGCCCCGTCCGGGTCGACCTCGTTGCGCAGGGACTGGAAGCTGCCGATGACCACCGACGGGCGGTCCCATTCCCAGAACCTCAGGGTCGGGTCGCGGCGACCGGAGGCCACCTCCCGGGTGAGGACCTCGTCCAGGGCCATGTGCACCTCGGGGGCGTGCGGCCCGTCCTTGATGAGCTGCCAGTCGTAGTCGCTCCAGGTGGTGGCGTGGGCCAGCGCGCGGCGCACGGCGACGCCCACGGCCTCGGCCGAGAACCCGAACATGACCGTGCCCTCGGGCAGGGTGCTCTCGATGCGCCCGGCGAGCGCCTTGGCGTCGGTGTCGGCCGGCGCCCCTTCGAGCGCGCGGTCGATCTCCTCGAGCGCCTCGTCGGGTTCGAGGAAGAAGTCCCCCGCGACGCGGACGTGCCGCAGCCGCCCGTCCTCCACCTCGAAGTCGACGACGACGAGCTTTCCGCCCGGAACCTTGTACTCTCCGTGCACTGGCCACTCTCCCGTGCCGCGGCGCGCGGCCGCCCCATTGCGACTGGGCAAAGACTATGCGCCCCGCCCGCCGGGGCAGGGGCGCCGCGACGTGAGGTCTCTCGCTCCCTCAGCGGGAATCGGCCGGGGGTTCGGCGCCGATGCTGCGGAGGACCGCCGCCGCCTTCAGGAGGGTCTCGCGGTGTTCCTCTTCGGGGTCGGACATCGCGGTGATGGCTCCGCCGGTGCCCAGGCGCGCCCGGTCCCCGTCGCACACCAGGGTGCGGATGACGATGCTCAGGTCGGCCGTCCCGTTGAAGCCGAGGTAGCCCAGGCAGCCCGCGTAGGGGCCGCGCGGGCGGTGTTCCAGGGCGTCGAGGAGGGCGACGGTGCGCTCCTTGGGGGCGCCGGTCATCGATCCGCCGGGGAACAGGGCGCGCAGGCAGTCGACGGCGCCGCGGTCGGCGCGCAGGCGCCCTTTGACCGAGGTCACCAGCTGGTGCACGGTCGCGTAGGACTCCACGCCCATCAGGCGCGGCACCTGGACGCTGCCGGGGCGGCACACGCGGCCCAGGTCGTTGCGGATGAGGTCGGCGATCATCAGGTTCTCGCCGCGGGTCTTGGTGTCGGCGGCCAGTTCGCGCGCGGCCTGCGCGTCGTCGCCGGGGTCGGCCCGCCGGGCGGCGGTGCCCTTGATGGGCTTGCTCTCGGCCCAGCCGTGCGCGTCGACGTCCAGGAACCGCTCCGGGGAGGCGCTGAGGACGGTGCGGTCCCCGCTGCGCAGGTAGGCCGCGTAGGGGGCGGGGTTGTCCCGGCGCAGGCGCCGGTAGGCGGCGAGGAGTCCGCGGGGCTCGCCGGGGGCGGCGGCCTCCATGGCGTAGGTGTAGCAGGCCTCGTAGCTCTCGCCGTCGAGGAGCCAGGAGCGGACGGTGTCCAGGTCGTCCAGGTAGCCCCGGCGGGTGACGGAGGCGGCGGCCGCCCCCTGGGGGGCGGGCGGCGGCGGGGGCGGCGCGGGGCTCACGGCGCGCAGCCGCGCCTCGTAGCCGTCGAACCAGGCGGCGGCCTCGGCCGCGGTCCCGCCGGTGTGCACGAGCCAGGCGGCCCCGGTGAGGTGGTCGGCGGCCAGGAAGCGGCGGACGGTGAGGAACTCGGCGTCGGGGCCGCGCGGGTCGGGGCGCACGGGCCCGGCCGAGGAGGTGCCGTCGGCGGCGCCGTACCCCAGGTAGCCGACGAGGCCGCCGAGGAAGGGCAGCGGGAAGGCGGCGGGGTCGACGCGGTCGGCGGCGGTGCGGCGGGCCAGCTCGTCGAAGAGGCCGCCGTCGAGGGGGCGGGCGGTTCCGCCGCGCACCTCCTCCAGGCGGGGCGCGCCGGGCCCCGCGCTGTAGCGGAGTAGAGGGTCACGGCGGGTGTCGACGGAGCCGAGGAAGCTGTAGCGGCCCATGCCGTAGGCGGTGCGGGCGCTGTCGAGCCAGAAGGCGTGGTCGTCGTCGGCGTGCAGGGCGGTGAAGACGTCCTCGGCGGCGACGTGCAGGTCGACGGCGCGCACGTGGACGTCGTGGACGGGGGCGGGAGCGGGGGCCTCCGACGCGCGGGGCGCCGCCTGCGGCCGGGGCCGCTCCTCCGGTGGGCGCGCCGCCCCCGCGGCCGCGGTGTGTTCCGTCGGGGCCGCGGGCAGGGCGAGGAAGTTGGCGATGAGCTCGCGTCCGTACTCGGTCTCGACCGATTCGGGGTGGAACTGGACCCCGTGCACGGGCCGGGTCCGGTGCCGCAGCCCCATCAGGACGCCGTCGGAGGCGCGCGCGGCGGCTTCGAGGCCGGACGGCAGCGGCTCGGGGACGGCGAGGGAGTGGTAGCGCACACACCGGAACCCCTGGGGCAGCCCGGCGAAGACCCCGCGCCCGTCGTGGGCGACCTCGTCGACGCGGCCGTGCATGACGCGGGGGGCGTGCTCGGCCTTGCCGCCCGCGAGCGCGGCGAGGAGCTGGTGGCCCAGGCACACCCCGAGGACGGGGCCGGGGAAGGCCTCCAGCAGCTCGGGAAGGCGGCCGATGTCGCCGGGCACGTGCGGACTGCCGGGGCCGGGCGAGACGACGAGGTGGGTGTGGCCCCCGGCGAGGACGTCGGCCGGGTCGAAGGCGTCGTTGGGCACGGTGTGCGGCTCGGTCCCGGCGACCTGCCAGATGAGCTGGTGCAGGTTGAAAGTGTAGGAGTCGTGGTTGTCCACGAGCAGGACGCGCGGCGCCGCGTCGGGAGGCGCCCCGCTCCCGGACGGATGGTCGCGCATGCCGGGCCTTTCGGTGCGGCCGCGCAGCGCGCGGCCGGGTCGCTATCGGGCGGTTGGGAGGTGTTTCCACGATATCGACCCGGAACGGGCGCCCGGGAGTCGGCTCGGAAACGTCGGCGCCGGGGGGCGGCACGCGGGCTGATCGGCGCCCTTACGGCGAACGTGCCGCCGACCGCCGCACGGGTCCGGCGACGGCCATCATGGCCGTATGTGCGAGAAGAGCGGAACGGGCGGCGACACCGACGGCGCGTCCGAGGGGGCCCAGGCCGGGCGGGAAGGGACGAGCTTCCGCCTGGCGGCGTATGCGCTGTGCATCGACGGCGGGAAGGTGCTGCTCACCCGTCATGTGTCGGGGAACTGGACGCTTCCGGGCGGCAGGGTCGAGCACGGCGAGGACCCGTTCGACGCGGTGACGCGGGAGGTCGAGGAGGAGACCGGATACGGCGCGCAGGTCGAGCGCCTCCTGGGCGTGGATTCGCGGGTGATCCCTCCGGCCGTGGCACGGGCGGGGGTGGCGCACCAGAACGTCGGCGTCTTCTACCGGGTCCGGGTCGGCGGCGACGGGCAGCGCTCAGGGACGGGCTCGGGGCCGTCTCCGGTGGAAGACGCGGACACCGTCGAGACGGCGTGGACTCCCTTCACCGATGTCCCGAGCCTCCCCCGTTCGTCGCTGGTGGACGTCGGGATCGAACTCGTGCGGACCCTTCCGGCGTCCGGACACGTTCCTCCCGTCCCCGTCGGCGGACTCGTCGACCATTGACGCCGCGGAATCCGCGCACGGCGTGGGCCCCGGGCACCGTGCGGTGTCCGGGGCCCCTCCGCGTTGATCTCGGGAGAAACGACGCTACCGGCCAACTTTTAGGGGCGTTTTCCCCGAGATCAACGATGCAGGGCCGCCGATCCGCGCTGGGTCTTTAGAGCAGGGACACCGCCTCGGTCAGGACCGAGCGCAGGATCTGCTCGATCTCGTCGAACACCGCCTGGTCGGCGACCAGGGCCGGGGCGAGCTGGATGACCGGGTCGCCGCGGTCGTCGGCGCGGCAGTACAGGCCCGCGTCGAAGAGCGCGCCCGACAGGAAGCCGCGCAGGATGCGCTCGGACTCGTCGGCGTCGAAGGTCTGCCGGGTCTCCCGGTCCTTCACCAGCTCGATGCCGTAGAAGTAGCCGTCGCCGCGCACGTCGCCGACGATCGGCAGGTCCTTGAGCTTCTCCAGGGTGGATCGGAACGCCGCCTCGTTCGCGCGCACGTGCCCCGTCAGCCCCTCGCGCTCGAACACGTCGAGGTTGGCCAGGGCGACCGCCGAGGAGACCGGGTGGCCGCCGAAGGTGTAGCCGTGGGTGAAGGCGGTGGAGCCCCCGCGGAACGGCTCGAAGATCCGGTCGGAGGCGATGGCCGCGCCGATGGGGGCGTAGCCGGAGGTCATGCCCTTGGCGCAGGTGATGATGTCGGGGGTGTAGCCGTAGCGCTCGCAGGCGAACATGTGGCCCACCCGCCCGAAGGCGCAGATGACCTCGTCGGACACCAGCAGCACGTCGTACTTGTCGCAGATCTCGCGGACCGCCTGGAAGTAGCCGGGGGGCGGCGGGAAGCAGCCGCCGGAGTTCTGCACGGGCTCCAGGAAGACGGCGGCGACGGTCTCGGGCCCCTCGTTGAGGACGGCCTGCTCGACCTGGCGGGCGGCCCAGCGGCCGAACGCCTCGGGGTCCTTGGACATCCCGGTCTCGCCGGTGATCTCGTCGGCCCGGTACAGGTTGGTGTTGGCCACCTTGCGGGCGCCGGGGACGAGCGGCTCGAAGACCTTCTTCAGGTCGGGGACGCCGGTGATGGACAGGGCGCCGTGGGTGGTGCCGTGGTAGGCCACCGAGCGGCTGACGACCTTGCGCTTCTCGGGGCGGCCGGTGAGCGAGAAGTACTGCTTGGCGAGCTTCCAGGCGGTCTCCACGGCCTCGCTGCCGCTGGTGGTGAAGAAGACCCGGTTCAGGTCGCCGGGGGTCTGCGCGGTGAGGCGCTCGGCCAGCTCGATCGCGGCGGGGTGGGCGTAGCTCCACAGCGGGAAGTAGGCGAGGTCGGCGGCCTGGCGCGACGCCGCCTCGGCGATCTCGCGCCGCCCGTGCCCGGCCTGGACGACGAAGAGGCCGGCCAGGCCGTCGATGTAGCGGCGGCCCTCGGCGTCCCAGATGTGGACCCCGTCGCCGCGGGTGATGACGGGGACGCGGGCGCCGTCCTCGAAGGTCGAGTGGCGGGTGAAGTGCATCCACAGGTGGTCCCGGGCGGCGTCCGAGAGTCTCCGGGCGTCGCCTGGGGTCGCTTCCTGCGCGGTGTTCGTGCTCATGGCCCCTTGCCCATTGTCCGATTCGGGTGCGGTGCCCCATGATCAGCACGCACACCCCGATTCGTCAACTGTTTCAGGGGTGAATCTTGAGATAGGCAACTGATAACGAAGACGATCAGCGAGTTCTTAACGGTTTTCGCACTCCTAGCCGGAAGGAGGCCCGGGGTGCTCCGGGCCCGGGGCCGCGACCTCGGCGACCGCGAACGCGTGCCCGTCCAGGCCGACCCGGCCGCCCCGCACCCGCGGGTCCGAGGAGGCCAGCAGCACCCGCTCGACCGGGGCGTCCAGCACCGCATCGGCCGGATGCGGCCGCAGGTTGCACGCCACCCGCAGCGGGCCGCGGTGCAGCACCAGCACCCGGCCGTCGTCGGAGGCGCGCACGGTGAACCGGTCCAGGCGCGGGTCGGCCAGCTCCGGGCGGGCGCGGCGCAGCGCGATCAGCTCCCGGTAGGCGTCCAGCACCGCGCGGTGGGGGTCGGCCCCGCGCTCGGCCCAGTCCAGGACGGAGGACTCGCGCGCGGCCGGGTCCATGGGGTCGGGCACCGCGTCGGTCCACCCGTGCGCCGCGAACTCCCGGCGCCGCCCCCGGCGCACCGCCTCGGCCAGGCCGGGGTCGGGGAAGGAGGCGAAGAACCGCCAGGGGGTGGAGGCCGCCCACTCCTCCCCCATGAACAGCATCGGCGTGTAGGGCGAGCACAGGACCAGCGCCGCCCCGCACACCAGCAGCGCGGGCGGGACCGACGCGGACAGGCGGTCGCCCAGGGCGCGGTTGCCGACCTGGTCGTGGGTCTGCAGGTAGGCCAGGAAGCGGGCACCGGAGTCGGCGGAGGGGTCGACGGGGGCGCCGTGGCAGCGGCCCCGGAACGACGAGTACCCGCCGTCGTGCAGGAAGGTGCGGCGCAGCGTGCGCGGCAGCGCGGCGGGGCCGGCGAAGTCGGCGTAGTAGCCGTGGGTCTCCCCGGTGAGCGCGGTGTGCAGGGCGTGGTGCAGGTCGTCGGACCACTGGGCGTCCATGCCCAGCCCTCCGGCGGAGCGCGGGCGCACCGTGCGGGGGTCGTTGCGGTCGGTCTCGGCGATCAGCGACAGCGGGCGGCCGAGCCCGGCGGCGAGCGCCTCCACCTCGGCCGACAGCTCGGGCAGGAGCGGGAGGGCGCGGGTGTCGTGCAGCGCGTGCACCGCGTCCAGGCGCAGTCCGTCCAGGTGGTAGTGGCGCAGCCAGCCCAGGGCGTTGTCGAGGACGTAGCGGCGCACCTCGTCGGAGCCGGGTCCGTCGAGGTTGAGGGACGGCCCCCAGGCGGTGGCACCGGTCGAGAAGTAGGGGCCGAAGCGGGGCAGTGTCGCCCCGGAGGGGCCCAGATGGTTGTAGACGACGTCGAGGACGACGCCCAGGCCGCGGGCGTGGCAGGCGTCGACGAAGCGCTTGAGCCCGTCGGGGCCGCCGTAGGGCTCGTGGACGGCGTACCACAGGACGCCGTCGTAGCCCCAGCCGCGCTCGCCGTCGAAGGCGTTGACCGGCATCAGCCCGACCAGGTCGACCCCCAGGTCGGCCAGGTGGTCGAGGCGCCCCACGGCGGCGTCGAAGGTGCCCTCGGCGGTGAAGGTGCCGACGTGCAGCTCGTACAGGACCGACCCGGGCAGGGCGCGGCCGCGCCAGCCGCCGTCGGTCCAGGGGAAGGCGGAGTGGTCGTAGGCGCGGGAGGGGCCGGTGACGCCGTACGGCTGCCACGCCGACCGCGGGTCGGGCAGCGGATCGGTGTCGTCGCCCAAGAGGAAGGCGTAGTCCGTGCCGGGGGCGGGAGGCGGGCCGCCGAGCACCCACCGGCCTCCCGGCCGCGGTTCCATGTCCCGGTCCTGCCCGTCGGCCCGCAGGCGGACCCGGTCGTACTCCGGGGCCCACACACCGAGCCGGTCACCAGCGCCGTTGTCCACGGGGTGCCCGTACCCGCCGACGAGCGCGGCCACGCGGGGCCGGCGCCCCCTACCGGGGCCGGTACACCCCGATGCGGAAGGAGGCGGTGACCTCGACCGGGTCGGGCAGCGCGTCGGCGCGGCGCTCCAGCTCGCCGGGGGCGAGGTGGCGGGCGCTGGGGCCCATGCCCGCGACGGTCAGGGCGTCGGGGCGGGGCAGGCGCATGGGGTAGGCGACGTCCTCGCCGCCGGTGCGCTCGAACCGGGCCGAGAGCGTGTCCTCCAGGCGCTCCTCCTTGCGGGCGTCGACGGAGACGAGGCCGAGGGCGCCGACGAGCTCGCCCAGGTGGTCGGCGCCCGGGGTGACGACGACGAGGGCGCCGCCGGGGCGCAGCACCCGGTGGAACTCGTCGGCGCCGCGCGGGGCGAAGACGTTGAGCAGGACGGACACGGTGCCGTCGCGCAGCGGCAGGCCGCGCCAGGCGTCGCAGGCGGCGGCCCCGGCCCGCGGGTGGGCCTTCGCGGCCCGGCGCAGGGCGTATTTGGACAGGTCGAGCCCGATGCCGAGGGCGTCGGAGGAGCGGTCGAGGACGCGGGAGAGGTAGTAGCCGGTACCGGCGCCGACGTCGGCGGCCAGCCCGCCGCCGACCAGGGCGGGGGCGGCGGCCTCGGCGATGCGGGAGGCGAGGGGGGCGTAGTGCCCGGCCTCCTGGAAGCCCTGCCGGTCGCGCACCATGTCGGCGGTGTCGGCGGTCCCGGTGGGCCGGGCACCGGTGAGGAGCCCGGCGTACCCCTCTTTGGCGACGTCGAAGGAGTGCCCCGAGGCGCAGCGCAGGGCGTTGCCCTCCGGGCGGATCGGGTGCCCGCAGTGAGGGCAGGCGAGGGAGCCGAGGACCGCCGGGGGCATCCGGAGCCGGTCCAGGACAGGGTGGTGCCGGTCGTCGTCGCGCGAGGTAGCCATGATCGCCGTCCACTGTAGAGCGTGGAGGCCGGGGCCAGGCCCACCCGGCGGCGCCGGGGTGGGCTGGGTCCCGCTCACGGAGCGTGGCCAGGAGGCGGGTCGGCGAGGTGCCAGGCGGAGGGCAGCGACGACGAAGGGGAGCGGCCCGTGCGGCAGCGCTGTCGGATGGCGGGCGTGTGCGGAGTCACCGGAGGGGCGGCGACCACGCGTCCTCCGTGCGATCGACAACGCAGCGGATAGGGCCGCCGACCTCTGTCGTCGCCGCCCCGCGCCCTGGCGCCCACCATCCGGCCGGAGACAGTGGGCGGGGCACCCGCTGGTCCGTCGCCGTCTTCGCCCCTGGCGCTGAGGACCCGACGGCCGGGGAGCAAGGCCCGGGAACCGCCCGTGTCCGGCTTCGCCCGGCCCTCCGCTCACTCCCTGCGTTCCAGCAGGGCGACCGGGTACTCGGCCAGCACGTCCGCCAGCCTCGGGGCCGCGGGGCGGCTCCCGGCCGGGGACTCCACCTCGCGCCCGCTCAGCAGGTCCCTCCACCGGCCCGGCCCCGACGGGAGGGGCAGGACCGTGTCGCCCCATCCCCCCGCCTCCGCCAGCCCGGCCGGGAGCCGCGTGGCCACGGCCGCGACCGCGCCGCCCGGCCCGCGCGCGAAGGCGACCGCGTGGCCCGCCGCCGCGCCCTCCGTGCGCAGGGGCAGGTAGCCGCGCAGGTCCCTGCGGCGGCGCAGGCGCAGCGCCTGGCGGACCACGTGCATCTTCGCCTCGCCCGACGCGTCCACCGGGGGCCGCCTGCCCGACTCCAGCCGTTCGAGCACCACCTCCCGGGCGGTGAAGTCGACCGGCCGCCGGTTGTCCGGGTCGACCAGCGACATGTCCCACAGCTCCGTGCCCTGGTACACGTCCGGCACCCCCGGCATGAGCAGGTGCACCAGCTTCTGCCCCAGCGCGTTGGCCCACCCGTGCGCCCTGATCCGGGCCACGAACCCCTCCACCGCGCAGGCGGTGCGCCCGTCCGACATCACCCGCTCCGGCCAGGTCCGCACCTCCTCCTCGAACGCCGGGTCCGGGTCGGTCCAGGACGTGGCCAGCTTCGCCTCCCGCGCCGCCTTGAGCAGGTGGTCGCGCAGGCGCGCCGCGCTGATCGGCCACGCCCCCACCAGCGTCTGCCAGGCGAGCAGGTTCAGCGAGGGCTCGCTCAGCCCGCACCGGGCGGTCCCCTCGCGCACCAGGTCCGCGAAGGCATCGGGGACCTCGGCGATCACCGCCAGGCGCGCCCGCACGTCCTCCGACCGCTTGGTGTCGTGCGTGGACAGCGCGGTCATCGCGTGCGGGCGGGACGCCTCCCGGCGGGCCTGGGCGGCATGGAAGGCGTCCACGGACACCCCGAACTCCGACGGGTCGCCGCCGACCTCGTTGAGCGCGATGAACCGCGTCGCCCGGTAGAAGGCGGTGTCCTCCACCCCCTTGGCCATCACCATGCCGCTGGTCTGCTGGATCCGCACGGCCGCCTCGCCGCCGGGGTCGGCGCGGACGACGCGGTCGATCCGGCCCACCTCCGCGGCGGCGTCCGGGGCGCGCTCCCCGGCGCGCCGCACCGCCTCCGCCCAGCGCCCCTCCCCCTCGGGCAGGTAGGTGCGGTAGACGGGGAAGGCGGCGAGCAGCTCGGCCACCGCACGGAAGGCGGCGGGCGAGGGGGCGGGGGCCGGAGCCGACGGGCCGCCGGAGCCCACGCGCCCGTCGGCGCGGTCCAGCGCACCGGCGATCCGGCGCGTCTCGGCCGCCAGCGCCTCCACGGCGGCGCGGCGCTTGCACTCCTCCTCCACCGGCCCCGGGTCCCCGGGCGCCCCCAGCTCCTCCGCGAGCCGGGTGAGCGGCGCCTCGCCCTCCGGGTCGACGAACACCCCGCACACCTCGCGCAGGGCGTCGTATCCGGTGGTCCCCTCGACCGGCCAGGTCGGCGGCGGGTCCTCCCCCGGCGCCAGGATCTTCTCCACCGCGATCCACCCGCCGAAGCGCGCCCGCAGGCGGCGCAGGTACCCCCCGGGGTCGGCCAGCCCGTCGGGGTGGTCCACCCGCAGCCCGGCGACCTCCCCCTCGTCGGCCCAGCGCAGCACCTCCCGGTGGACCCGCTCGAACACCCACGGGTCCTCCACCCGCAGCGCCGCCAGCTCCGAGACGTCGAAGAAGCGCCGGTAGGACATGGCCTCGCGGGAGCGGCGCCAGGACACCAGGCGGTAGTGCTGGGCCTCATGCACGCGCGCCGGGTCCGACCGGTCCCCCTCCGGCGCCGTCCCCGGCGCCACCGGGTAGCGGCGCCCGTCCAGCTCCAGGGCGCCGTCGCGCAGCTCCAGACGGTCCAGGGCGGCGGCACCGCCGTCGCCGTCGTCGGGCAGCACCGGCAGCTCCAGCGGGCCGCGCCGCCAGTCGATGTCGAAGCAGCGGGCGTGCCCGGCTCCGGGCCCGTCCCGCAGCACCTCCCACCACCAGGCGTTGGCCTCGGGCACGGCCACCGACATGTGATTGGGCACGATGTCCACCACCAGGCCCAGCCCCAGGGCGCGCAGCCGGGCCGACAGCGCCGCGCGCGCCTCCTCCCCGCCCAGGTCGGGGCAGACCCGCCGGGGATCGGTCCAGTCGTAGCCGTGCGTGGAGCCGGGGGCGGCCAGCAGCGGCGCGGTGTACAGCGCGCCCACGCCCAGCCGGTGCAGGTAGGGGGCGGTGTCGGCGGCGTCGCGGAGACCGCCTGCCGGGCGCATCTGCAGGCGGTAGGTGGAGGACGGCGCGGTGTGCGTGCTCATCTGCACTCCTACGTGCCCCGGCGCGCGCCCCCGGTAACCGTCCGTACGGCCCCGCGGCTAGGGTGTGTTCATCGGAGGCTTTTCGATCAGCGAGCGGCCGTCGCCCCTATTGCGCCGGCTTCGCCACCATGGCGAAGCCGGCGCAATAGGGGCGTGGCCGCGAGCCGAAAACGATCCAAGAAACACACCCTGCGCTGGCCGCACCGGCCGGCGCCGCCGGCCCCAGCCCGACCGACCGCCCGCACGGAAGGCCGCACGTTGCCCGACGCATCCGACCGCCTCAGCCCCACCGTCCTGCTGCTGAACGGCCCCAACCTGAACCTGCTGGGCCGCCGGGACCCCGCGCACTACGGCTCCACGACGCTGGCCGACATCGAGCGCCGGGTGACCGGGCTCGGCGCCGAGCTGGGGGCGCGGGTGCGGTGCGCGCAGAGCAACCACGAGGGCGAGCTGGTCGACCTGGTGCACGGGGCCGCCGAGCTCGACGGGATCGTCATCAACCCGGGCGCCTTCGCCCACTACAGCATCGCGCTGCGCGACGCGGTGGACGCGGTGGACACCCCCTGCGTCGAGGTGCACATCTCCAACGTGTACGCCCGCGAGGAGTTCCGGCACACCTCGGTCACCGCGCCGGTCATGCAGGGCTACATCGCCGGGTGCGGGGTGGTCGGCTACGAGCTGGGCCTGCGGGCCGTCCTGGCCCGGATCGCCGAGGCCGCGGACGCCGGTTGACCCGCGCCCGGACGGGGTGAGCCCTTCCCCACACCGGCCCGGTTCGGCAGCACGCGCCACCTGTTGTTAAATTCTTCGACGTCGTTCGTTCAGCCGCGCCCGCGCACCGTACCCGGGGCCGCCCGGCGGGCCGTACCGTGCCCGCAGGGGCGGCCGCCGGGACGCCGCCCCGCCGAGGCGCCCACCTGTGGGGAGAAGAGCACAGCCATGCGCATGCGCCCGTCCACCCGCCGCGCCTGCCTCGCGGCCGCCGCCTCGGGGGCCCTCGCCCTCACCGCGGCGTGCGGCAGTGACAACGCCGTGCGCGGCAACAACCCGATCCCCGTCCCCGACGACCTGTCCTGCTTCGAGGGCACCCTGGACGGGGCCGGCTCCAGCGCCCAAGAGAACGCGATGACCACGTGGATCGCGGGCTACCAGACGGCCTGCCAGGACTCGCTGGTCTTCTACGACGCGATCGGCTCGGGCGGCGGGCGCAGCCAGTTCCTCGACAGTGCCGTGGCCTTCGCCGGGACCGACGCCGCCCTGGACCCCAAGGAGCACGAGGAGGCGGTGGCGCGCTGCGACTCCTCGGCGGCGGTGAACATCCCCGCCTACGTGGTCCCGATCGCGGTGGTGTTCAGCCTGGAGGGCGTCGACGAGCTGGACCTGTCGCCGGACACCATCGCGGGCATCTTCAAGGGCGACATCACCCGGTGGGACGCGCCGGAGATCGCCGAGGACAACCCGGACGCCGACCTGCCGGACAAGCGCATCACCCCGGTGTCGCGCTCCGACGAGTCCGGCACCACCGAGAACTTCACCGAGTACCTGCACAGCGCCGCGCCGGACGTGTGGACCTACGAGCCCGGCGGCCAGTGGCCGCTGCCCCCGGTCGAGGCCGCGCAGGGCAACAGCGGCATCGCCGAGGCGGTGGAAGGCGGGAACGGCACCATCGGCTACGTGGAGGCCTCCCACGTGGGGCACATGTCGGCCGCGCGGGTGGGCGTCGGCGAGGAGTTCGTGGAGCTGGCGCCGGAGTCGGCGGCCAAGGTGGTGGCCGAGGCGCCCCGGCGCGAGGGCTCGGGCCGCTACGACTACGCGCTGGAGCTGGACTACGGCACCACCGAGTCGGGGGTCTACCCGATCGTGCTGGTCAGCTACCAGGTGGCGTGCCTGGACTACGAGGACCCCGACCAGGGCGAGCGGGTCCGGGACTTCCTGAGCTACGTGATCAGCCCCGAGGGCCAGCAGGCGGCCTCCGACGAGACCGGGTCGGCGCCCCTGCCCGAGGACATCCGCTCGGACCTGCAGACGACGCTGAACGCGATCAACACGGGCGCGGGCCGGACGTCCGACTGAGGCGCGTGCCGCCCGGCCCGGGTCCCGCCCCCGGGGGGGGCGGAAGGGCCCGTGGGCGGGCTCAGCGCATGAACCGGAGCGGGGCCGCGCATGCGGCCCCGCAGGCGCGGGCCGCCCTGGCCGCTGACGCGCGCGCGGCGGCGAAAAGCGCGCGGATCCGTCCGTCACCCGATTCCGCGTCCGCGCTCTGCTCGCCGTCGTCCCCCTCGTCGAACTCGTCCCGGCCGGGTCCGACCACCGGCCCGTCGCCCTCCCGCTGGCGCCGGGGGCGGGCGTCCGCGCTCTGCTCGCCGTCGTCCTCGTCGCCGTACGCGTCCTGCTCGGCGGCCCCGACCCCCGTCCGCAAGGGCTCCGAGCGGTAGTGGCAGGCCTCGGGGTCGGTGAGGTCCACCAGCGTCCCCTCCCCGGCCTGGATGCGGTAGCGGCCGTACACCTCCGCGACGGCGTCGGCCAGCCGCTCCCCCTGGCACCGCTCCCGAAGGGCGCGGGCCAGCGCGCGGGTGCGCCACAGCCGGACCCCGGCGCCGGGCGTGGGCGCCGACTCGGGGACCAGTTCGACGACGCCGGCGTGCGCGCGCTCGGCGCGGTCGGTCAGCAGCCCCAGCGTGTCGGGGGACAGTCCCCAGGCCACGGGGAGCTGCAGCAGGTAGGGCGAGGGGAAGCCGGTCCGGGGCGGGTCGGGGACGAACCGGACCCGCGCATCCGCGAGGTAGGCGGCCTGGACCAGGCGCAGTTCCAGCAGCGCCTCCTCCGAGACGCGCTCCCCCTCCCAGTCGGCGACCAGGTCCACGCCGATGTCGGGCTCGCCCGCGTCCAGGAGGCGGTCGACGCACCCGCGCACCATGTCGTAGTCGGCGCCGCCGATGTCGACGACCGCGCGGACACGGGGCGGGCGGGTGCGGTCCGCGTCCGCGGCGGGCAGCGCGGTCCCGGCCTCGCCCGTCGACCAGGCGGGCGCATCGCGGTCGGGCAGGAAGAGGGCTCCGGCGGTCCAGAGGCGGTCGGCCAGCTCCGCCTCGCCGAGCGGGCCGTCTCCGGCGGCGGCCCGGAACAGGGCGGTGCGCACGGCGCAGGCCGAGCGGGTGAAGGCCCGGCAGGCGCGGTCGTCGGCCCCGGCGAGGTCGCCGGTGGCGTCCAGCAGGGCGTCGCGGTCGGCGCAGGCGCCGTCGCCGCCCAGGGCGTCGGCCATGCCGCCGGACAGGGCCATGACCGCCGTGTCGGCGGCGTCGGCGGGGACCTCGCGGGCGCTGAGCACGTCGGCGAGGGTGACGCAGTCGGGGCGCATGTGGTGCCAGCGGGCGTGGGTCTCGGCGTAGAAGGGGTCGACGATCATGCCGGCGTCGAGCAGGCAGAGGATGTCGCCCCCGGCGAGGCGGGTGCCCAGGGCGCACGCGGCCGCGGCCCCGGTCCCGGCGGGGACCCGTTCGACGCGGACGCTCTCCCCGGGGTCCTCGGGCAGGGCGACGCCGTCCGCGGCGATGACGAGGACGTCGAGCAGGTGCGCGGGGTAGGTCTGCACGGACAGCGCCGCGAGCGTCAGGTCCAGGCGTTCCCCGCCCAGGGCGGTGACGACGGTGCTCACGGACAGGCGCGGCGTCCAGCACCCGGGATCGGGCGGGTGGAGGCCGGTCCAGTCGTTGCGGTGGACCCGCGCCGGGCCCCGCCGGCCACCTTCGGCGGGGCGCACACCGGCGGGCTGCGACTCGGAGTGGCGATGCGGCAACACATAGTCACTATACCGGCACGGAGCGTCATATTCGCAGAAGGCACGGAAGACATGCCCCGATTCCCGCCCATTCGCAGCCCCGAGCACCGCCCCATCGCATTCGCCCCGCCCGTCCGGGACGGTCGCGCCCTCTGGAGTAGGACCCCCGATGATCTCGGGAAAAACGACGCTACCAGCGCGTTTTTGGCGTCGTTCCTCCCGAGATCAACAACGGGAGGGGACCGACCGCGTCGACCTGGCCGAACGGACACCACACCGCTCCGGAGGACACCCCCGGACGACCGCGCCCGATCGGCCGGAGGGGTATTCCGGCCGGTCCTTCTCCGATGTTCCGGGCCGTCTTGGGCGGACGTCGGACAAAAAGCTGGAATTCCACGTGGCAACGGAGGGTGTCCGCGCCCTCTGTACAGGTGACGGGTGCGGCGCCGCGCCGCCTCCCCGCTCCCGTCGGTGTCCGAGAGGAGCCGGAATTGCCACGACCGCACCCGCCCCGGCGTCCGTCCGCGATCCGCCACCACCGCATCCAGGGCGCCTGGTCACCGCACCAGGTGGTCCGTCTGGCCCAGCTCACCGCCGAGGTCCTGGCGGGAGAGCGCGCGCCCGTCCAGGTGGAGCCCCTCCTCGAACCGCGGCCGTTCTCGATGCTCTGCCGGAGGGCGGGCGCCTTCCGCGAACGTACCCGGCCGCGGGTGCTGCGGACGTGGGTGCGCCCTCAGGGTCCGTCGGTGGCCGAAGCGGCGGCCCTGATCGGGTGCGGCCGGCGCCGCCGCGTCCTGGCCTTCCGCGTCGCGCGCAAAGAGGGCATGTGGGTGTGCACCGACCTGGAGACCGACGTCGGTAAGAGCTAGGCGGCCCACAGCACGCGATACAAAAGGGGCCGCCCCCGGTCCATGGAGCCGGAACCGGCCGACGGCGGCGGCGCGTACGTCGATGCGCGCCGCCGGGCCACCACGCATCGAACGGAGAAGGCCGCAGGCCGTGTCCTCTGGCGCGGTGCCGTTTCCCTCGGGCCGGGCCGGCACCGCCGGCCCGCCCCCTTCCGTTGTCGATCTCGGGGGAAACGACGCCACAACCGCGCTCGCAGCGTCGTTTCCCCGAGATCATCGGGGCTTCGGGCCAGAGGGTGCCCGCACCGGCGGCCACGGCCGCCGAAAGTTCCACCGCTCCAGAGGACACCACCGGGCCGCGCCGCATCAGCGGCGCGATGCTCCCGGCCGGGCCTTCCCGTGTTCGGCTTCGCGGGTGGGGCGGGTCACCGGGCGGTGGTGCCCGTGTCGCCGCCGAACGGCATACTGCTGGGTGTGACTCACCGCTACCTCGACCTCCCCGTCCCCATCGGCCTTGCCCACCGGGGCGGCTGGCTCCGTGACGCCTCCGGGAACGTGCGCACCGAGCTGGAGAACACCGCGGCCGCCTTCCGGTACGCGGTCGAACTGGGCTACCGCTACCTGGAGACCGACGTGCACGCCACCCGCGACGGCGTGCTCGTGGCCTTCCACGACGAGACCCTCGACCGCGCCACCGACCGCGGGGGCGCCATCGCCGACCTGCCCTACGCCGAGGTCGGGCGCGCGCGGGTGGGCGGCAGCGAGCCGGTCCCGGTGATGGAGGAGCTCCTGGACGCCTGGCCCGAGGCGCGCTTCAACATCGACGTAAAATCCGACGCCGCCGTGGAGCCCCTCGCCGACGTGCTGCGCCGCACCGGCGCCGGGGACCGCGTCTGCCTGGGCTCGTTCGACCAGCGCCGCCTCGACCGGGTCCGGAGGGTGATGGGCCCCCGCGTGGCCACCTCCTGCGGCCCCGTCGACGTGGCCCGCCTGCGCGTCGCCTCGCTCCATGCCGCCCTGGCCCCGCTCGCCCGCCGCGGCGTGCAGTGCGTGCAGATCCCCCTGCGCATGCGCGGCTTCCCCGTGCTCAGCCGCGACCTGATCGCCACCGCACACCGCCTCGGCATGCAGGTGCACGTGTGGACCGTCAACGACACCGCCGTCATGGAGCGCCTCCTGGACGCCGGGGTCGACGGCATCGTCACCGACAACACCACCGGGCTGCGCGACGTCCTGGCCGCCCGCGGCGCCTGGCCCGCCCCGCGGCCCAACGGGGCGGCCGCCGTGCCCGCCGCCCCCGCCGCCGACCAGGACGGACCCCGCCCCAGATGACGACCGCCTCCCCCGACCCCGCCCCCGGGAACACCCCCTCCCCCGACCCCGCCCAGCGCAAGCGGGAGCAGCGGGGCTGGTACATGTACGACTGGGCCAACCAGGTGTTCATCACCTCGGTGGTCACCGTGCTCATCGGCCCCTACCTGAGCGGCCTGGCCTGCGCCGCCGCCGGGGCGCCGGACACCACCGTGTGCACCGGCGGCCCCTACTACGTGTATCCGCTGGGCATCAAGCTGCACGCCAACGCCCTGTACCCGGCGGTCACCACCACCGCGATCCTGCTGCAGATCATGCTGCTGCCGGTGGTCGGCGCGATGGCCGACCGCTCCCGGCACAAGAAGCGGTGGCTGTTCTGGCTCGCCTTCACCGGCTCGGTCGCCGTGAGCGCCCTCTACCTCGCCGGGGACCGGTGGCTGCCGGCCGCGGCCCTGTTCCTGGTGGCCAACGTGGTCTACGGCGCCTCGCTGGCGGTCTTCAACTCCTTCCTGCCCGAGATCGCCACCCCCGACGAGCGCGACCGGGTCTCCAGCACCGGGTGGGCCCTGGCCTACCTGGGCGGGGCCACCATGCTCGCCGCCCACCTGGCCCTCGTGCTGATGGCCGACGACCTGGGCCTGGGCCAGGCCGACGCGGTGCGCATCGCCTTCGCCTCGGCCGGGGTGTGGTGGGCCGGGTTCACCGTGCTGGCGCTGCGCCCGCTGCGCAACCGCTACACCGACCTGGCGCTGTCGGCCCGCCGCCCCACGCCGAAGCTGACCGTGGTGCAGTTCGCCCGGACGGTCAAGGGGATGCGCCGCTACCCGCAGACGCTGCTGTTCCTGCTGGCGTTCATCCTCTTCAACGACGGCATCCAGGCGGCCGTGCGCTACGCCGCCCCGTTCGCCACCCAGGACCTGCGCATCGGCCAAGAGGTCATGATGGGCACGATCCTGATGATCCAGTTCGTGGCGTTCGGCGGGGCGCTGGCGGTGGGCCGCCTGGCGCGGGTGACCGGTCCGAAGAACGCGGTGCTGGCCACGCTGGGCGTGTGGTGCGTGCTGGTGACCCTGGGGTACCTGCTGCCCGCGGGCGAACCGGTGCTGTTCATGGCGCTGGGCGTGGGCATCGCCCTGGTGCTCGGCGGCTCCCAGGCGCTGGCGCGGGCGCTTTTCTCCCAGCTCATCCCGCACGGCCGGGAGGCCGAGTACTTCGCGGTGTACCAGATCAGCGACCGGGGGTCGACGTTCCTGGGGTCGCTCGCGGTGACGGTCGCGGTGACCCTCACCGGCGGCTACCGGGTGGCGATCTTCTCCCTGATCGCCTTCTTCATCCTGGGCGGGTTCCTGCTGTGGAGGACCGACTTCCGCAAGGGCATCCGCGACGTGGGCAACGAGGAGCCCGAGCGGGTCTGAGGCGCGCCGCGTCCCCGGGCCCGGCGGGGCCCGGGGACGCGGGCGGTGCTGGCGGTGCTACTGCTTGACGGCGCCCCTGGTGATGCCCTCGACGAAGCTGCGCTGGAACACCACGTAGACCACGACGATGGGGGCGATCACGATCAGGCTCGCCGCGGCGAGCAGCGGCACGTCGGTGCCGTACCGGCCCACGAACAGCCCGAGCCCGGTGGGCGCCGTGCGCATGGACGGGTCCTGCAGCATCACCAGCACCAGCAGGAACTGGTTCCACGACCACATGAACACCAGCACCGTCAGGGTGGTCACCGCGGGCCGGGACACCGGCAGCAGCACCCGCCACAGCACCGTGCCGTCGCGCGCGCCGTCCATGCGCGCCGACTCCACCAGCTCGCGGGGCACCCCGGCGAAGTGGGACTGCATCCAGTACACGCCGAAGGGCAGGAAGAGCGCCACCTCGGCCAGCACCACCCCCGTGTAGGCGTCGGTCAGGCCGACCTCGCGCAGGTTGTAGTAGAGCGCGATCACCAGCAGCTCGACCGGGACGGTCAGGCCGAGCACGAACCCCAGGGACAGGACCCGCCCGCCCCACACCCCCAGCACCGACAGCGCGAACCCGGCCATCGTCGCCAGCAGCACGGTCAGCGGCACCACCGCCCCGCTGACGATGAGGCTGGAGAGCATCAGGTCGCCGAACCCGCCCTCCCGCCAGGCCAGGCCGAAGTTCTCCCAGGACCACCGGTCGGGCACCGACACCCCGTCCACCCGGCTCCCCGACGGGTGCAGCGCCGCCAGCACGATGCCCGCGAAGGGCAGCAGCACGGCCAGCGCCATCAGGTTCAGCAGCGCGTAGCGCAGGGCCTGCCCCGCGGCGCTCGGCCTCATGCGTCCTCCTTGGCCAGTAGCCGGATCCCGCCGACGAACACCACGACGAGGACGGTGAGCACCACGGCCAGCGCCCCGGCCGCGCCGATGTCGCCCTCGTTGAACGCCAGCCGGTACACCAGCAGCCCGGGCACGTTCGTCGCCCCCGCCGGTCCCCCGTTGGTGGTGACGAACACCAGGTCGAAGCTGGCCAGCGCCGCGATGGTGGTGATGACGCCCGCGATGGAGACCTCCCTGCGCAGCCCCGGCAGGGTGATGCTGAGGAAGCGCCGGGCCGGGCCGGCCCCGTCGATGGCGGCCGCCTCGTGCAGGGCGGGGTCGACCCGCTGCGCGCCGCTCATGAAGAGCATCATGCACAGCCCGCTCATGATCCAGGTGCCGACCACCCCCAGGGCGGCCAGGGCGAACCTCTCGTCCCCCAGCCACGCCCGGGTGAGGTGGTCGAGACCGGCCAGCGCGAAGGCCTGGTTGACCATCCCGTCGTCGCTGTACATCCACCGCCAGGTGGTGCCCACCACCACCAGCGGCAGGACCTGCGGCAGGAAGAACACGACCCGGTAGAAGGCGGTCCCGCGGCGCACCCCGCCCGCGAGCAGGGCCGTCATGAGCAGTCCCAGCAGGATGGGCAGGACGGTGAAGAAGACGATGAGCACGAGGGCGTTGAGGACCGCCCGCCCCAGCATCGGCTCGGCCGCCACACGGGCGAAGTTGTCCAGGCCCGCCCAGGCCGGCGGCGCCACTCCGTCCCATTCGAGGAAGGAGAACTGCAGCGTGCTGACCGCCGGGTAGACGGTGAAGGCCAGGTACACGGCCACGGCCGGGAGCAGGAAGAGCCACCCGCGGCCGCGCCCGCCGCGGCCGGTCCGGCGCGCACCGCCCGGGGCGCGGGCGCCGGTCACGGCGGGGTCACCCATGTTCGCCCTCCCATTCCTCCTGGAGGGAGCCGAGGAACTCCTCCTCGGTCCTGACCCCGGCCACCAGCCCCTGGACTCCGGGGGTGAGCCGGTCCAGCATGCCGGGGGCGGCGTAGTCGGGGAACGGCACCAGCCCCTCCTCTTCGATGACCCGGGCGAAGCCCGCGTCGATGTCGCCCATCACGCCGCCTCCACCGCCCGCGGCCTCCGGGTCGACGGGCATGAACCCGCTCTCGGCCTGGATCCGGGCGGCCTCGGGCGAGCCGAGGTAGTCGAGGAACGCCGCGGCGGCGTCGGGGTGGTCGCTCTGGGAGGAGACGGCGTAGGAGACGCTGGAGCCGGACGCGACCGGCACCGGCCCCTCGGGGCCGGGCATGAGGAAGAAGCCGACGTCCTCGCCCATCTCCTCGGCCAGCGCCGCGGCGGCCCAGTTACCGGTGATCAGGAAGGCGCTGCCGCCCGCGGCGAAGTCGGCCTGGGCGTCGATGTCGGAGGTGGCGTTGGCCCCCTCGGACAGGTAGCCGCGCTCCGCCCAGCGGGTCAGGGTGGCGGCCGCCTCTTCGGCCGCCGGGGTCTCGATGGTCGCTCCCGGGGCGCCGTAGACCCAGTCCCGGTAGTCCTGTTCGTCGCCGGTCACGTTGAGCAGGGCGTTCCAGATCTGGAAGCCCCCGACCTCCAAGGCGCCGTTGCCGATGGGCGTGGTCCCCTCGGCGTGCACCTCCTCCAGGGCGTCCTCGAACGCGCCGAGGGTCCGCGGCGGCTCCTCCACCCCGGCCTCGGCGAGGAGGTCCCTGTTGTAGAAGACGCCCAGGACCGACAGCGACCCGGGAACGGCGTACAGGCTGCCGCTGCCGAACCGCTCGGCGTCCGGGTCGGTGCGCAGCGGGTCCATGGCGCTGGAGGGGAACGCCTCCTCCCACCCGTAGGCCGCGGAGTGCTTGTCGAGGTTGAGGATGAGCCCGGCCGGGACCAGGGAGTTCATCGCGCCGGTGTTGTACTGGGCGATGTCGGGCGGGTCGTCGGAGGACATGGCCAGCTTGACGGTCTTCACGTAGTCGCTGAACTGGGTGCGCTCCAGCTCGACGGTGACGCCGGGGTGGCGCCGGGTGAAGCCGTCCACCAGGGCCTGGGTGGGCGGGTCGTCGGTGTAGGCGAGCCTGAGGGTGACCGGTTCGCCGGTGAGGGCGGTGGAGACGGTGTCGGGCACGTCGTCCTCGCGCACGCTCGTGGACAGCACGGCGCACGAGCCGGTGAGGACCAGGACCGCCGCTCCCGCGGCGGCGGAGGCCGCCGGGTGCCGCCGGCGACGGGTGATGGGCATGCTCCCCCTCCCTGCGGATCCCCCCTCTTACCCGCTCGTCGTTCGGATCGATTACGTACCGTACGAAACCCGTTGCACCGCCGACAAGGGCGCTCCCCTGGCCGGGAGCGGCGGCCGGATCCGTTCGGCGCGGGCGGTGGTTCCGACCGGGGCCCATGGGGTAACAGGAGGGCCAGGTGGCCCTCCGCCACCGACAGGACCGACGACGGGACCACTGGGGGAAGGGACGGCGAATGCTGTTCGGCAAGGAGCATGTGGAGCGGTACCAGGAGACCGACGGCGCCGAGGGCCATGACTGGAACGGCACCACGGTCCTCATCCTGACCACCACGGGGCGGTCGTCGGGGCTGCCCCGCAGCACCCCGCTGATCTACCGGTCCTCCGGGGACGCCTACGCGGTGGTCGCCTCCAACGGGGGCGCGGCCGACCACCCGCAGTGGTACAAGAACATCCAGGCCGACCCCGAGGTCGGGGTGCAGGTGCTCGGCGACCGCTTCACGGCGCGCGCCCGCACCGCCGGCCGGGAGGAGAAGGAGCGGCTGTGGCCGGTACTGGCGGCCACCTGGCCCGACTACGACAACTACCAGGCCAAGACCGACCGGGACATCCCCGTGGTGATCCTGGACCGCGTCTCCTAGCGCCCTGCGGGGCGGCGCCCCGCTCCTCCGCGCGCGAAGGCGGCCCCGGTGTGCGCGTCGACGGCCGACCCTTTATCATCGCACGGTTGGACCGCGGTCGTCCGGGGAATCTTTGAGACGGACCGGAGCGTTACATCCACGAAGACCGCTAGAGCGCCTGGAGGCATGTACACGATGGCCGAGCGAGCACTTCGCGGCACGCGGCTCGGGGCGACGAGCTACGAGAACGACCGCAACACCGACCTGGCACCGCGCCAGGAGGTGACCTACGACTGCCCTCGGGGTCATCGCTTCTCCGTCACCTTCGCGACCGAGGCCGAGATTCCGTCCAACTGGGAGTGCCGCTTCTGCGGCGACACCGCCCTGATGGTCAACGGCGAGGAGCCTCAGGAGAAGAAGGCCAAGCCCGCCCGGACGCACTGGGACATGCTGCTGGAGCGCCGCAGCATGGAAGAGCTCGAAGAGGTCCTGGCCGAGCGCCTTGAGCTCCTGCGGGCGCGCCGGCGCGAGGAGCGGGAGCACATGGAGACGGTGGCGGCGCAGCGCAAGAGCGCCTGAGGAGGGAGTGCCGAAAGGCGCACGGCGGCGGATGCGCCGCCTGTCGTTCCGCGTGAAGGGGCGGCGGCCCGGTGGACCGGGCCGCCGCCCCTTCACGTGCCCTGCGGACCGGGGCGGGGGCCCGGTCAGCCGGTGCCGTCGCTCCCCGCCCCGAAGGGGTCGGCGGTGATGCCCACCAGGTCGGCCACCGAGTCCATCACCTTCGTGGGCCGGTAGGGGAACAGGTCGGCGGTGTCCCGGTCGGAGATGCCCGACAGCACCAGCACCGTCTTCAGGCCCGCTTCGAGCCCCGACCGCACGTCGGTGTCCATCCGGTCGCCGATCATCAGCGTGGACTCGGAGTGGGCGCCGATGGCGCGCAGCGCCGAGCGCATCATCAGCGGGTTGGGCTTGCCGACGTAGTAGGGGTCGCGCCCGGTGACCCGCTCGATCAGGGCGGCGATGGCGCCGGTGGCCGGGAGCGAGCCCTCCTGGCTGGGGCCCTTCTCGTCGGGGTTGGTGGCGATGAACCGCGCCCCGTTCTCCACCAGCCGGATGGCGCGGGTGATCGCCTCGAAGCTGTAGGTGCGGGTCTCGCCCAGCACCACGTAGTCGGGGTCGCGGTCGGTCAGCACGTAGCCGACGTTGTGCAGGGCCGTGGTCAGCCCCGACTCCCCCACCACGTAGGCCGACCCGCCGGGGCGCTGCTCATCCAGGAACCGGGCGGTGGCCAGCGCGGAGGTCCAGATCGACTCCTCGGGGATGTCCAGGCCGGTGCGCTTGAGCCGCGCCCGCAGGTCCCGAGGCGTGTAGATGGAGTTGTTGGTCAGCACCATGAAACCGATGCCGCTGTCGCGCAGCTCGGAGACGAAGGCGTCGGCGCCGGGGACGAGGTGCTCCTCGCGCACCAGCACCCCGTCCATGTCCATGAGGTAGTTCCACCGCGGTTCGTTGCTCACGCCTCAATTGTCCCCCGAGCCACGAGTGGATGCGCCGGGGACACCCCGAAAGGCCTGGTTCGCCCGATTGGCGGGCGGTGGGGGCGGCCTCAGCCGGCGGTGCCGGGCTCCTCGGTGGGGTCGACGACGCGGCCCTGGATGACCCTCCCCTTGCCGGGGCGGCCGGCCCCCTCGCCCGGGGCGCCGGACGCACCCGAGGCGCCGGACCCGTCGGAGGGGGCGGTCACCACGGTCACGCCCATCGCGCGGGCGCGGCGGTCGGCCCAGGCGGAGAAGGCCCAGCGCAGCGCGGGGCGGGTGAACGGCAGCGCCAGCAGCCCGCCCACGGCGGCGGTGATGAACCCGGGGATGAGCAGGAGGATGCCGCCGACCATGAGCATCAGGGCACTGAGCATGCCCTCGCGGGAGCGGGACGACTCCCCCTCGCGCAGGGCCTTGGCCATGGCCTGCGGGTCGCCCCCGGCGTCCCGGTAGGCCTGGGCCTGCACGCGCAGGGACTCCTCGAACTCGCGGAAGGCGCGGGTGCCGGCGCGGCGCAGCACCAGCACGCCGACGACGGTGAAGGCGAACAGCAGCGCGATGGTCCAGGGCACGCCGATCCGGCCGCCGACCGCGATCATCAGCCAGATCTCGGCGAACGGCAGCGCCATCAGCGCCAACACGATCAGCAGGGGCATGGGCACCATCCTCGGCGTCGCGGTCTTCGTCCGTGACAACGCATGCGGGCGGCGCGGCGTTCCCGCTCCGGGCCGCCCCCTGCCCGTTCACACCCGGTTCTCACCCTGCGGCGCGGCCGCCCGGCCGGCGGACCGGCGGCGGCGCGCCGCCACGGCGGCCGCGGCCAGGGCCCCCAGGGCCAGGGCGGACAGGGCCGCCTCGGGCAGGGCGCCCAGCCGGGTGGCGGGTGTCAGCCCCTCCTTGGCGGGCAGCTCGGCGACCTGCCAGGCGCGTTCGGCTTCGGGCGAACGGTAGGCCACCGTGCCGTCCGGGTCGACGAAGGCGCTCACCCCGCTGGTGGAGGCGACCACGGCGGGGCGGCCGTGCTCGACGGCCCGCAGCCGGGTGATGGCGAGCTGCTGGTCGGACTGGCCGGTGAAGTTGTAATTGGCGTTGTTGGTGGGCACGGCGATGATCTGCCCGCCCCCGGCGACCGCCTCGCGCAGCGGCCGGTCGAAGGCCACGTCGAAGCAGATGGCGGTGGCCAGCGTGGTCCCGCCGATGGGCAGGTCGCCCGGCTCGGTGCCGGGGACGCCGTCGCTGCCGACCTGCCGCAGGCGGCTCACGAAGCGGGTGAAGAACTCCCGGTAGGGGATGTACTCGCCGAAGGGCACCAGGTACCGCTTGGTGTAGTAGGCGCCCGGCCCCTCCCCGGGGGTCCACACCACGCTGCGGATCTGCCGCTCGGTGCCGTCCTGGCTGTAGCGGGTGATCCCGAACAGCAGCGGCGCGCCGATGCGCTCGGCGGCCCGGTCGATGAGCGCGGCCGCCTCGGGGTCGGCGTAGGCGTCCAGGTCGCTGGCGTTCTCGGGCAGGACCACCAGGTCCGGCCGCTCGGCCTCCCCGGCGTCCACGGCCTCGGCGAGCTCTTCGACGGTGTCCACGTGGTTCCGCAGCACCTGCATGCGCTCGCCGAGGATGTCCATCTCGCCGACGTTGGGCACGTTGCCCTGGATCAGGGCGACGGTGACGGTGTCGCCGGTGTCCGGGGCACCGATGCGGGGCGCCGCCATACCGGACAGGGGGACGGCGACCGCACCGGCCAGCAGGGCGGCGGGCACCGCGAGGGCGCGTGGGCCCACCCCCCGGGTTCGGGCGCGGATCGCGCCCAGAACGGCGGCCAGCAGCAGCGTGCCGCTCAGCGCCACGGCGAAGGAGGCCAGCGGCGAGGACCCCAGGGCGGCGTAGCCGGAGAAGGGGGTGTCGGGCTGGGCGAAGGCGAGCTTGCCCCAGGGGAAGCCGCCGAGCGGGAAGCGGGCGCGCACCGCCTCTTGGAGCACCCACATGGCGGCGGTCCACACGGGCCATCCGGGCAGCCGGGAGAGGGCGGCGATGCCCATGGCCATGGGGGCGAAGTAGACGGTCTCGGCGGCGGCGATGAGCAGCCACACGTCGGCGCCGAAGACGTTCTGCCACTGGATGAGCGGCACCATGAGCACGGCGCCGGAGAGCAGGCCGAGCCAGGCGGCGCGGCGGAGGCGGACGCCGATCAGCGCCGCTCCGAGCAGGGCGACGGCGAGGGGGCCGAGCCACCACAGCCCGTAGGGCGGCAGGGAGAGGAGCTGGGCCAGTCCGGCCGCGGCGGCGGCCGCGGCGCGCAGCAGGGTGGTGCGGCCGGGGCGGGGGCGGCGCGCGGAGGGGGCGGGGTCCGGGGCGGTCCCGGCGCCCTCGGCGTCTCCGGCGTCGGAGCGGGTGCCCTCGGCTACCACGTGCGGCTCGCTTTCCACCTGCGTCCCCGGGGCCCTGCGCCGGGGCGGGGAGGGCGCGCGGCCGGTCGGCCGTCGGCGCCGGGACGTCTGCTCTGCGGGGAGGGGGATGGCGCACCGGGGCCTATGTCCCGGTACGGCGCAACAGTACCACTCGCCCCCGCGGGGCCTCGGTGGGCGCCGCAGGCCCGGCGGGCTCCGGGCGGGGCTCGGGAGGGGGTGCGGGTCCGGCCGGGGTGCGCCGCGGGGAGGACCAGGGACCGCCGGCCCGGAGGGACGCCCGGCGCGGGGGTGCCGCGGCCCGGAGTCCTCTGGCCTCCCCGCGCCTTCCGCCGTGCGGCGGGCGTCCTCCCGGACGGCCGCCCCGGCGGG
>NZ_JAQFWP010000068.1 GCF_027706745.1 Nocardiopsis suaedae
GCGCGGCGGATCCACGCCAGCGCTCCCATCAGCACGATGAGCACCACCGGCAGCACCCACCCCGAGTCCTGCAGGATGGCCAGGTGGGTGAAGGCGGCGCCGACCACCACGATGGTCAGCCCCAGAGCGGCGAGCCCGGCCAAGCGCGGGATGAGCACCCCGATGCCCCCAGCGAGCTCGGCCGCGCCGACGAAGTAGCGCAACCACTGTCCCGCGCCGATGTTCTCGAACGTCGTGATGAAGTCCGGCCAACCCGCGACCTTGCCGAACCCCATAAGGAGGAACAGCCCCGCGCCGATCACCTGGAGCACCCAGGAGACGACGGTGAGGGCGGTACCGCGCGCGGGGAGGGCCTCTTCACTCCGGGCCATGGCGACCTCGCTCCTGGGAAGGTTCCTGAATCCGGATACCGGCATCGTCGCACACCCGCCCGGGCCGGACCAGCGGCCCGCCGCCCCGGGATTACCCTGAGTGCTGCGGCCGTCGACGGCGGCCGGGGCCGGGGCCCACACGGCCCGCGGCGGTTCGCGAGGGGTCGGGAGGGGTGCACGTGTCCCAGCCGGAGGCCGGAGCCCTGGCCGAGAGCGCGGCCGAGGCGGTGTTCCGCCCGGTGCGCACCGGGAACGCCTTCGAGGAGACGGTGGAGCGGCTGCTGTCGGCCATCAAGCTCGGGGTGGTGGCCCGGGGCGGGCGCTTTCCGCCCGAGCGGGAGCTGGCGGCGCGGCTCGGGGTCAGCCGGATCACCTTGCGCGAGGCCATCCGCGCCCTGCAGGAGGCCGGGTACGCCGAGTCGCGGCGTGGGCGCGGCGGGGGCACCTTCGTCGCCGACGTCCCGCCGCGGCCCAGCCGGGCCGAGGCGCAGCGGATGCTCCAGCGCACCGGAGCCGACCTGGAGGACCTGTTCACCTTCCGGCGCGCGCTGGAGACCGGGGCGGCGGTGCGCCTGGCCGAGGAGGGGCTGAGCCCCGCGGGCGACCGTCTGCTGGCCGAGCGGCTGGAGGCGGTGGACGCGGCCCCGATCGAGGACTACCGGCGGTGCGACACGGTCTTCCACCACACGCTGGCCGAGCTGACCGGGTCGGCGTCGCTGACCGGGGCGCTGGCCGAGACGCGGATGCGCATCAACGACCTGCTCAACGCGATGCCGATCCTGGCGCGCAACCTGGAGCACAGCAGCGCCCAGCACCGCGCGATCGTGGACGCGGTGCGCGGCGGCCGCCCCGAGGACGCCCGCCGCGCGGTGGGGGAGCACCTGGAGGGCACGGAGGCGCTGCTGCGCGCGTTCCTGGCGTGAGTGCGCGCACGGGCACCGACGCCCCGCCGCCGGCCGCCGTCCTCCCGGCGCGGCCTGCCCGGCCGGGGCCGAGCCCGAACGCCCGACCCGCGTTGATCTCGGGGAGAACGACCCTGAAACCGCTCGGGTAGGGGCGTTCTCCCCGAGATCAACGGCGGGGAGCGCCGCCCCTCAGAGCCAGTCCTTGACCTTCTCCACCAGGCGGACCGGGTCGTCGCCCACGGGGGTCACGTTCAGCTCGGTCACGCCCGCCGCCCGGAAGGCCTCGATGCGCTCGCGCACGTAGGACTCGGGGCCCACCAGGTTGGTCAGCTCCAGCATCTCCTGGGGGACGGCGGCCGCGGCCTCGTCCTTGCGCCCGGCCAGGTAGAGCTCCTGGATCTTGTCGGCCGCGTCCTCGTAGCCGTAGCGGCGGGCCAGGGTGTTGTAGAAGTTCTTGCCCTTGGCGCCCATCCCGCCGACGTACAGGGCGATCATCGGGCGGACGAAGTCGAGGAGCTTCTTGGTCTCCTCGCCCTCGCCGATCGCGAGCATGCCCCCGGCGGAGATCTCCAGGTCGCCCAGGGACGGGTCGCGGTCGGCCTTGCCCGCGCGCAGCGATTCGCCCCAGACCGCGTCCGCCTTCTCCGGGATGAAGAAGATCGGCAGCCAGCCGTCGGCGATCTCGGCGGTCATCTTGACGTTCTTCTCGCCGAGGGAGGCGATGTACACGGGGACCGCGCTGCGCACCGGGTGGTTGATGATCTTGAGCGGCTTGCCCAGGCCGGTGCCCTCCTCGGGCGGCAGCGGCAGCGTGAAGACCTTGCCGTCGTGGGTGAGGCGCTCCTCGCGCGCCCACACCTTGCGGCCGATCTCGACGACCTCGCGGGTCCGGGCCAGCGGGCGGTCGTAGGGGAGGCCGTGCCAGCCCTCGATCACCTGCGGGCCGCTGGCGCCCAGCCCCAGCACGGCGCGGCCGTCGGAGAGGTAGTCCAGGCCGGCGGCGGTCTGCGCGATCAGGGTGGGGGTGCGGGTGTAGACCGGGAGGATGGCGGCGCCGATGCGCACGCGCTCGGTGCGGGCGGCGATGTAGCCCATGAGCGTGGGGCTGTCGTAGCCGTAGGCCTCGGCCACCCACACGGTGTCCAGGCCGACCTTCTCCAGCTCGGCGATCTGCCCGACGGACTCCTTGGGGTCGCCGGCGTATTGCAGGGGCATGGAGATGCGCATGCTGCCTCCGTAGGTGGTCGCCCGTGATCGGGGCGACACTCTACCCCTGAGTAGGTTTCGGTCCGGCGACCGGGGCCGGTCGGCGGCGCGCCGCCCACCGGCCCCGATGCGCCCCCGTGCCCGGGGGCGCCCCCGTCGCGCCTCAGGAGTAGGAGTGCTCAGCGTCCGGGAAGGACCCGCCGACGACCTCCTCGGCGAAGCTCTTGGCGGCGCCCGCCAGAGTCGTGTTGAGGTCGGCGTAGGCCTTGACGAACTTGGCCACCCGCGGGCTCAGGCCCGCCATGTCCTGCCAGACCAGCACCTGGGCGTCGGTGTCGGGACCGGCCCCGATGCCCACCGTCGTGATGCTCAGCTCGGCGGTGATCCGGGCCGCCAGCCCGGCCGGGACGCACTCCAGGACGACGGAGAAGGCGCCCGCGCGCTCCAGCTCCTTGGCGTCGGCCAGCAGCGCCTCGGCGCCCTGGTCGCCGCGGCCCTGCACGCGGTAGCCGCCCAGGGTGTTGACCGACTGCGGGGTCAGGCCGATGTGCCCCATGACCGGGACCCCGGCCGCGACCAGGGCCTCGACCTGGGGTGCCATGCGGCGGCCGCCCTCCAGCTTGACGGCGTTGGCGTGGCCGTCCTTCATGAAGCGCGCGGCCGCCTCCAGCGCCTGCTCGGGCGAGGCCTGGTAGGCCCCGAAGGGCAGGTCGGCGACGACCATGGCGCGGGTGGTGGAGCGGGCCACCGCCGCGGTCAGCGGGAGCAGGTCGTCGACGGTGACGGGGAGCGTGGAGTCGTAGCCGTAGACGACCATGGCCGCCGAGTCGCCGACGAGGAGCACGGGGATCCCGGCCTCGTCGAAGACCCCCGCGGTGAGGGCGTCGTAGGCGGTCAGCATGGGCCAGCGCTCGCCGCGCTCTTTGGCGGCGGCGATGTCGCGCACGGTGACCCGGCGCGTGGAGGAGCCCCCGTAGAGGGCGGGGGCGGACGTAGTGGTGCTCATGACGTGTTTTCCCTCCGGTGTCTCGAAGCGCTGAGGGCGTCTCCGGACGGTGTCGGTAAAAACGGGCGCGGCCATCCTCGCACGCGCGGGGCGGCGGAACCTCTGTCGGGGCCAACGCCGGAGGGGGCCGGGTTCATCCCTCCACCAGGGGGATGCGCGCCACTCCACGGGGCGAGGAGCCCTCGGGCCGGAGCCGCCGGGCCGGAGCCGCCGGGCGGTGGCCCGCGCGCGGTCGCCGGAGCGGCGGTGGGGGAGGGGAGCGGTCAGCCGATGGTGCGCAGCAGGGCGGTCCTGGGGCGGGCGCGCAGGACCCGGATCGCCTCGTCCATGCCGGACTCGGCGGCGTCCCGCATGTGCGCGTGGAAGGCGTCCGCGTCCTCCCAGACCTGGACGGCGTAGAAGGCACCGGGGTCGTCGAGGTCCGCGTACTCGGTGGAGCCGACCAGGCCCGGCTTCTCGGAGGTCCGGATCGCATGGAGCAGCGCGTCGCGGGCCTCGTGCTCCTGCCCGTCCTTGGCGTGGATCTCGATGAGGACGGTGATGGTGCCCTGGTCGCTCATGGGCGGTGCTCCCGTCTCGTTCTCCGCCGGTTGCGGCCCGGCCGCGTGAATAAGATGTGTTCGCACTTCTTATCTGCGACCGTACACCCGCGCCGTAGGGTGAACGGGCGCGACCGTGCGAGGAGGACGATGCAGCAGCGCAGACGCGGCAAGGAGCTTGAGGACGCCCTGCTGGGGGCGGCGTGGGCCGAGCTGACCGAACGCGGGTACGCGGCGTTCACGCTGGAGGCGGTCGCGAAGCGGGCCGGCACGAGCACACCGGTGATCTACCGCCGCTGGGCCGACAAGGCGCGCATGGTCGAGGCGGCCATCGCGCACGCGGGTTCCCGGCGCGTCATCGGCGTCCCCGACACGGGGTCGCTCCGCGGCGACCTGATCGCGGTCATGCACGCGGCCAACACGGCGCGGGCCGACCTGCTCGTGGCGACCGCGATCCACCTCGACGGGTACTTCGCGGACACGGGATCGAATCCGGAGCGGCTCCGCGAACTGATGCTGGCAGGCCGGCGCTCGGCGGCCGCGACCATCGTCCAGCGGGCCGTCCGGCGGGGCGAAGCGGACGCCTCCGTACTGGAGGAGCCGCGCCTCGTCTCGCTGCCCTTCGACCTCTTCCGGCACGAGGTCCTCATGACGCTGGGACCCGTCGCCGACGATGCCGTCGAGCGGATCGTCGACGACATCGCGGTTCCGCTTCTGACCCGGCGGGCGCCCGGCGGACAGCCTCAGGGCGGGGCCGATCAGTGACCGCCGGTACGCGGCGGCCGGTGGTGAGAGCCCGAGGGCGCCCGCACACCAGGCAACGCCTCGGAGGAGAACGGCTCGACCTTCGATTCGGCGGCGCGTCTGCGCCAGTGCAGCGCGTCGTCGGGGCGTCCCTCGCCGTTTTCGAGGTCGCCGAGGAGGAACATGGCCTCGGTGGCTGCGGAGGAAATGACCGTACTCGCGGCCCGAGTCAGCCACTTCCGGGCGGCCCCGACGTCGCCTTGTGCCCAGTCCAGGCGACCAAGCCGTACCAACGCTCGGGCCGTATGGAGCCTGCGTCCGCTCTCGGCGCAGCGGATCAGCCAATTTCGCGCGCCTTCATAGTCCTCGTCGTCCATGGCCAAGACGGCGCGACCGTACATGGCGCGCGGCGCGAACTCGACGTGGCCTGAATCGGCCGCCATTTCGTAGTAGCCACGCGCCATGGAGCGCCGGCCGATCTTGTGGGCGGACTCGGCCATCTCCACCTGTGCTGGTGGCATGGCCGCGGGGTGATTGCTCGCCGCTGCCAAGCGGAGCTGTTCGAAGGCGCGTTCGTGCTGTCCGGCGGCGATCCGAGCGAGGCCGATCCCCAAGCGCGCGAAAGGGGTCACGTCGGGGTGCCCGCAGTCCAGAGCCCGCTGATACCAGGTCTCCGCCTCATGGATCTCTCCACGGCGCCGTTCGAGGCCGCCGAGTTTCAGGGCTGCCTTGGGCGCGATGACGTCGAGCCCGGTGCGGACGGCCGCCAGATACCATTCGCGCGCGTGCTCGACGCTGTCCTCGTAGACCTCCCAGAACTCCCCGGCCCGGATCATCGCGTTCCCCGCCTCGTGGCGGTCACCATTGCGCGCGATGTCCTCGAGTACGGCGAGCACGTCCGCGTAGCCATGGGTTTCGGCCATGATCTCGGGGAGTCCGCCGATCCTGCGGGCGGCCTCGCGGCCGCTGCGCATCGGGTCCTCCGGGGGCTTGTCCATGGGAATGACGCCCCCTTTGATCCGTTTCAGGTACTTCAGGTGCAGGTCGGCCTCCGCAGTGATCTCCTCGTCCTCTGCCTCCATGGCTCGCGCGAGGTGCATGCGCGCCGTGTCGACGTCCCCCGCGCGCTTGAGTCCGATGCCGAGGACAAGTCGCTCCTCAGGGGCGGGCTCGACGCCGGATCCGGTGAAGAGGCGGTGCGCCACTGAAAACTCCAGGGCCGCGATCGCCTTCAGGGCGATCTCGTACCTGGGCCGCTCGGTGAACGCCTCGTCGACGTACTCCCACATCGGCGCCGGGACCGGCCAGCCCCGGACGACCGGGTCCACGGTGTCCCGGACGTCACCCTCCCACCACTTTGACCTGTGGGTGAGCAGGCCGATCCGGGAGGTGACCGACGAGTTCCGGAACGAGAGGCGCCACCGCGTCTCATCGGCGATGGCGGTCAGGAGCGGGTGCGGCGCGAAGTGCTCCTCGCCCGCGTCGCTGTCCGCGGTGATCAGGGCGGGGTGGTCCTGTTCCGGAGTTCGTGCCCGGTCGAGCGCCCGTTGGAAGTCCTTGTCTCCGGACGTGCCCTCGTCCGCATCCGATTCCTGCGGGCGCAGCGTCTCCCGGTAGCGCCAGTACAACTCGAAGAGGCGGTCCCGGGTGAGGGGGACCGGCCTGCCGACCCGCTGCCAGTCGGTCACCGTCCGGACGAGTGCGAGGAAGCCGGGGTCCGCCGCGGAGGGGGCGAGGGCCGCCCGGATGCCGTCCCAGTCCACCGATTCCCGGCCGGTGAACACCTCGACGACGCTGTTCACCATCCGCTCCTTGAAGGCGGGGTAGGGAGGGTGCTGGGGGCATTCTGCCCGCTCCAGTCCGCCGAGGAAGACCTGTGCGTTCCGCTGCATGAGCCGGTCCCGCTCGGACCGTCGCAGCCAGCCGTAGGCGTCCAGGTCGGAGGTCGCGAGGATGCGCAGTCCGTCCGGAAGGGTGTTCAAGTCGAGGGAGGCGAGTTCGGTGAGCCGCACGTTGTCCAAGCGCTCCAGCCAGAGCACCGGGCCCGGCGCCCCTGAGGCGTACCGTTCGGCAGCCGCCACCATGCTTTCCAGGGAAACGCGGGGATCGTCGACGAACGCCACAACGGTGTGATCGCCCAGTCGTGCGCGGGCGTTGTGGGCCAGGGTGCGTGTGGCACCGGCCAAGCGGTGGGCGACCACTTCCACGACCTTGCGGTCGGGGTCGCGGAGGGCGTCGAGGAGTTCGTCGTCCACGCTCCGCGGGATGTAGGGGTTCTCATCCTCGGACCCCGGCTTGCACGGGTGCACGCCCAGGTCGCTGAGCGACACTTCGGACAACGTCGGTGGGGTTCCGTCGGTTGTCGGCAGGAGGAGCCGAGGTCGGGGGAATGAGTTGGCCGGGGGATCGGCTTCGAAGGGCATCCGGGGGCCGTCCACCTCCGCTATCCGGGATCCTGCCCATCGGACGGCACCGCCGGGAAACCGGTTCCCGGCGGTGCCACACCGGCGCGACGCGGGGCTCCTCCGCCCGGAGGCCGCAGGACGCCTAGGAGTCCGACTCCACTTCGGCCAGTGCCGCCCTGGCCTTCGTGTACAGCTCGGTGTCCTCCGCCCCTTCGAACTGCACGAGGCGTTGCCACCAGGTGCGCGCGGCGTCGAGGTCCCCCACGGACTTCTCCAAGAGCCCGAGCCGGTACATGGCGGCCGGGGCGTCGTCCTTGTTCGCACTCTCGGCGGCCATGGAGTACCAGTCGCGTGCCTCGGAGACGTCCCCCTGTTCCTCCTCGAGTTCACCGAGCCGGTACACCGCCAGCGACGACAGGTCGGGGTGGTGGCGATCGACCGCCAGCAGATACCTCCCGCGCGCCTGATCGATGTCACCGCTCCGATGGTCGAAGACCGCCAGGTGGATCAGTGCGGATACGACCGTGTAGTCGTCCTCGGTCTTCAGAGCGCGTTCGTACCATCCCCGTGCCCCGTCGGTGTCCCCGTCGTCCTCGGCGAACCGGGCGAGTTCGACCATCGACCTCGCCGCCCACTTCGACCATTTGGCCCTGAGGGCGATCTTGAACCAGGACTCAGCGGCCGTACGGTCGCCGTTCCAATCCCTGTGGGCACACGCCGAGCGGTACATCGCCTGTGGTGAGGCCGAACTGTGCCCGACGCGAGCCGCCCGCTCATAGAAGTCGAGGGCCTCGTCCAAGTCGCCGCGCTCCTGTGCCAGGGAGCCGAGTCCCAGCAGGCCGAAGACCCTGCTCCCGGAATCACCCTCTTCGGCGGCGCGGCCGAACCATTCCTGGGCATTCTGCTGGTCGCCGGAGTCGTGGGCGAGCTGCCCGAGATTGATCATGGCGTTGCCTCGGCGGACCTGCGGCCCTTCCTCGACCAGCTGTATCCACCCTTCGCGCGCTTTTTCGCGATCGCCCTTCCGCCAATCCGCCCACGCCAGGAAGTGCCGGGCGTCGGCTCGCCGACCGGCGTTCGTTGACGTGAGCATCCGCTCGTACCAGGGCCGGGCCTCCTCGATGTCGCCGCGTTCCCGCAAACCCTGCGCGACGAGGGGGACCGCATCGGAGGAGTACGGTTCGACCTCCGATCCCGCGGCGCGTTTGCGCCAGTGCAGCGCGTCGTCGGGACGCCCCTCGTCGTGTTCGAGGTCGCCGAGGAGGAACATGGCCTTGGCGGCCTCTTCGGCGATGCCCGTCCCCGTAGCCTGGGTCAGCCATTTCCGGCTGGCCACGGGGTCGCCACGTGTCCGGTCCAGGCGTCCGAGCAGGACCAGCGCTCGGGCCAAGGTCGCCCGGTGTCCGGCGTCGAGGCAGCGCATCAGCAATACGCGCGCTTCCAGGACGTCCCCGTCGTCCATGGCTATGGCGCCGAGACCGTACATGCCACGCGCCGCGCACTCGGCGTGACCTGAATCGGCGGCCATTTGGTAGCACGTCCGAGCTGTTTCATGCTCGCCGAGCTCGTAAGCGGCATCGGCCGATTCCACCAATGCCCATGGCATGGCCACGGGGTGGCGACTCGCCGTTGCCAGGAGGAATTCCCTGAAGGCGTGTTCGTGCTGTCCGGCTGCGAGCTGGACCCGGCCGATCCCCAAGCGTGCGAGAGGGGTCACCGCAGGGTGCCCGCAGTCCAGCGCCCGATAGAACCAGATCTCCGCGTCGCGGGCCTCTCCGTGGCGTCGTTCGAGGTCGCCGAGTTTCAGGGCGGCCATGGGGGCGAGGACGTCGAGCCTGGTGCGGACGGCCGACAGGTACCGCTCACGCGCGGCGTCGACCTTTCCCCGGGCGTATTCGAGCTCCCCGGCCCGGATCATCGCGTTCGCCGCCGCGTGGCGTTCACCATTGCGCGCGATGTCCGCGAGCGCGGTGAGCGCGTTCTCGACGCCGCGGGCTTCGGCCACGATGTGGTCGAGTCCGCCGATCCGACGGGTGGCCTCGCGGCCGCTGTGCAGCGGATCCTTTTCGCCGGTGCCGGGGCTCCCATCGAAGGGGACGGCGTCTCCTTCGAGCCGTTCCAGGTTGTCCAGCTGCAGTCGGGCTTCCGCTGCGGTCTCCGGGTCATCCGCCTCCATGGCCCGCGTCAGGTGCGTGCGCGCCGTGTCGAAGTCCTTCGTGAGCATGAGGCCCATGCCGAGTGAGAGCCGGTCCTCGGAGTCGGGTTCGACTCCGGATCCGGTGATGAGGCGGTGCGCCGCCGGAGCCTCCAAGGCGTTCATCGCCCTGTTGGCGATCTCGTATCGGAGCGGCCCGGTGAACGCCTCGTCGACGTACTCCCACATCGGCGCCGGGATCGGCCAGCCCCGGATGTCCGGGTCCACGATGTCCTGGATGCTGGCGCCCTCGCTGAGCGGCTTGCCGGTGAGCACGCCGATGCGGGAGGCGACCGAGGAGTCCACGAACGAGAGGTGCCACTGGGTCTCGTCGGCGATGGCGGTCAGGAGCGGGTGCGGTACGAAGTGCTCGTCGCCCGCGGCGCCTTCCGTAGTGACGAGGGCGGGGTGGTCCTGTGCCGGGGCCCGTGCGTGGTCGAGCGCCCGTTGGAAGTCCTCCTCGCCGGGCGTGCCCTCCTCGGTATCGGACTCCTTTCGGCGCAGCGTCTCCCGGTAGCGCCGGTAAAGCTCGAAGAGGCGGTCGCGGGTGAGCGGAGCCGGCCGCCCGATCCGCCGCCAGTCGGTCACCGCTCTGACGACTGCGAGGAGGTCGGGGTCGGCGTCATGGGGGTCGAGGGCCGTTCGGATGCCGTCCCAGTCGATCAGCTCCCGGCCGGCGTAGACCTCGACGACGCTGATCACCATCCGCTTCCTGACGGCGGAGTAGGACGGGCGCTCCGGGGACTCCTCCCTCCCCAGTCCGGCGAGGAAGACCTGTGTGTTCCGCTGTATGAGCCGGTCCCGCTCCGGCTGCTTCAGCGGACCGTAGGCGTCCAGGTCGGAGGTCGCGAGAATGCGCAACCCGTCCGGTAGGGAATTCAGGTCGAGGGCGGCGAGCTCGATGAGCCGTCCGGTGTCCAAGCGCTCCAGCCAGAGCACGGTGCCCGGGGAGCCGGGGGAATGCCGCCCGGCGGCGGCCACCATCGCCTCCAGAGGCACGCGTGGATCGTCGACGAACGCCACGACCGTGTGATCGCCCAGTGAGGTACGGGCGTTGTGGGCGAGGGTGCGTGTGGCTCCCGCCAAGCGGTGGGCGACCACCTCCACCATTTTGCGGTCGGGGTCGCGGAGGGCGTCGAGGAGTTCCTCGTCCACGCTTCGCGCGATGTAGGGGTTCGCGTCCTCGGGCCCCAGCTTGCACGGGTGCACGCCCAGGTCGGCGAGCGATACCTCGGACAAGGTTCGTGGGGTCCCTGCGGGGGTCGACGGATGGAGTCGAGGTCGGGGGGATGAGGAGGCCGGGGATCCGGCCTCAGAAGGCATCCGGGGGGACAATCCGCCTCCAATTTCAGGTTTCCTGCCCATCGGACGGCACCGCCGGGAAACCGGTTCCCCGGCGGTCCATGGCCGTTTCGTGCCATTCGTGGTGGACCCCTCCCGCCTAGGGCGTGTTTCTCGGATCATTTTCGGCTCGCGACCACCAGGACGACGCTCGCTGCGCCGGGACGCTCGAGCAGCCAACCAGGATGAACTTCGCGCCCCGTCTTGCGAGCGCCGCCCGGGACGGCCGCTCGCTGATCGAAAAGCCTCCGAGAAACACGCCCTAGGGGACCGTCCCGTCCGCCGCGTCGCCTAAGGCCCCCTAAGGCCTCTCTAAGGCCCCGCCCACCAGGGAAGATACGGCGACTTTCCGATACCGGAGGCAGGGGTGCCCGCGGGAGTGTGGAGGTGAGCCACCGAGAGGGAGGACCCCCGTGCACCACCCCGATCACCTGGACGAGCTGGCCCGGCAGCACCGGGAGAGGCTGCTCCGCGATGCGGGCGCCGAGCGTGCCGCCCGAGCCGCTCGGCGGCAGCGGGCGGAGGACGAGCGCCGCGAACGCCGCCGCCGGACGCAGGAGCGCTTCGGCCCCGCGGCGTGACCGGACCCGGCGGCGTGACCGGGGCCGACGGCATGACCCGGCCGGGCGTCGTCGTGCGGCGGGCCGAACCGTTGTCCACAGCGCGGAACCGCGACCGCCCCGGAACCCGCGTCCCCGACATACTGGGCGCCGTGGACACACGGAGATCGGTTTTCGTCGGGCGCCGGGACCACGTCCGGGACCTCGCCGCCCATGCCCGCCGTGCCCTCAAGGACGGCGCGGGCGCGGTCCTGGTCGGCGGCGAGGCCGGTGTGGGCAAGTCGCGGCTGCTCCGCGAGTACGCCCGCGTCTGCCCCATGCGGCGCGCCGTCGCCGGAGGCTGCCCGGAGCTGGGCGTCGAGGGGCTGCCCTACGCGCCGTTCACCGCCGCCCTGCGCCGCCTGCTGCGCGACGGCTCCGACCCCGCAGCCGACGGCCGGGGCGGTCCCCGGGAGCTGGCACGGCTGCTCCCCGAGCTGGGCCCCGCACCCGTGGGCCCCGAGGAGGGGCGGGCCCGCCTGTTCGAGGAGGTCCTGGTCCTGCTGGAGCAGGCCGCCGCGCCCGGCGGCCTCACCCTCGTCCTGGAGGACATGCACTGGTCGGACGCCTCCACCCGGGACCTGCTCGTCTTCCTGCTGGGCAACCTGGACTCCGCGCCGGTGCAGGTGATCGCCACCTACCGCACCGACGACCTGCACCGCGGCCACCCGCTGCGGCGCCTGCTGCCCGAACTGGAGCGCCTGCCCGGCGTCGTGCGCACCGAGGTGCCGCCGCTGTCCCGGGACGAGGTGGCCGAGCTCGCCGAAGGATTGGGCGGCCAGGCCCTGCCCGGACGCCAGGCCGACCGGCTCTTCGAGCGCAGCGGCGGCAACCCGCTGTTCGTCGAGTCCTTCCTCGACCACCCCGACGCCGCCACGGCGCCCGTCCCCGACGGCCCCCGGGAGCTGCTGCTGGGCGCCCTGCGCACACTGGACGCCACCGCCCTCGGCGTGCTCCAGGCCGCCTCCGCCGCCGGGGAGCGGGTCCACCACGCCCTCCTGGAGGCGGTCAGCGGGGTCGGACAGGAGGCTTTCGCGGCGGCCGTTCGCGCCGCCGTCGACGCCAACGCCCTAGTTCCGCGCGGCGACGCCTACGCCTTCCGGCACGCGCTGCTCGCTGAGGCCGTCCACGAGGACCTGCTGCCCGCCGAGCGCACCCGCCTGCACCGGCGCTACGCCGACGCCCTGGACGCCGGGGTGGAGGGCTTGGACCCCGGCCAGGCGGCCATGCTGCTCGCCCACCACGCCTACGCCGCCCACGACCTGCCCCGGGCTATGGAGGGCGCGTGGCGGGCCGCCGGGGCCGCACACCGCGGTGCGGCCCTGCCCGAGCGGGTGTCCCTGCTGGAACGCGTGCTGGAGCTGTGGGAGCAGGTGCCCGACGCCGAGGAGCGCATCGAGTGCTCCCGCACCGAGCTGCTGTACGTGCTCTCCCAGGCCACGCTCGACAACGGGTCGCCGCGCCGGGCCGCCGAGTACGCGGGGGAGGGGCTCAAGGCCTACTCCCACTGGCTGGACAGCGGCATGTGCGAGGTCCGCTCGGCGCGGGTCGTCCCCGAGGAGGACGCCGTGGCCATGGGGCGCCTGCTTCAGGCGCGCGGCGACGCCCGCAAGGAGATGTCCCAGGACGGCGCTTTGGAGGACTACGGCGAGGCGCTCCTACGCCTGCCTGAAGGGCACCCGCTGCGCGCGCGGGTGACGGCGGGACTCGCCACCACGCTCCTTGTGCGCGGGCACGATGAGGAGGCCATGCGTGCGGCACGGAGCGCCCTGGAACGCGCCCGGGGGGCGGGAGACGTCCACAGCGAGGCCGACGCCCTGATCACCCTGGGCAGCCTGCTCTCGCACACTCCCGACACCGGCGCGTCCATCGCCTCCATCTCGGAGGGGATCCGACTGGCATGCGAGGCCGGGGCCGTCTCGGTCGAGTTGCGCGGCCGGAACAACCTCGCGGCCGCCTATGACCACGCGGGACGCCCGGAGGAGGCGATCGGGGAGAACCGCGCGGGGTTCGAACGCATCGCGGAGCTGGGCCTGGCGAGGACCCAGAGCGGCGGCTTCGCCATCGGGACCGCCCATCACTTCCATGGCAAAGGGGAGCTGTCCCGGGCGGTGGACCTGCTGCGCTCGCTCCGCCCCGACCCCAACCCCCGCAGTCAGGGGCGGCGCCACCGGCTGCTGGCGGAGGTTCACCGGATGCAGGGCGCGACGGCGGAAGTGGCCGAGGCGGTGGACGCCGCCGACACGCTGATGCCGCCGGAGAGCTCGGCACGGGTCGAGACGCTCGGCAACCTCGCCCCGAGGGCGTGGCTCCATCAGGTCCAAGGGAGGTTCGACGAAGGCCTCGACACGCTCGATGTTCTCATGAGGACCCTGGAGGAGGACCGCCCCTGGGCCGGGGGAGTGTGGATCGGGATGGCGCTCGCCACCGCCGCCGAGCTGGCCCGCGACTTCGCGTACGACGCCGCCGGGGACACCGGGCGCACGGCCGCGGTCGACGCGCTCAAGCGGCGGATCGCGCGGAAGGCGCAGGACCTGCCGGACGAGGAGGCGTGCCCGTTCATTATCAAGGTGGACGGCCGCGCGGTCCGGGCCTATCTGGCGATGGACGAGGCCCCGCGGGCCGCCGACGAGCACTGGGCCTGGCATGAGCGGGAGATGCGGAGCCGCGGCCTGAGGGGCTTCCTCCTCCAGTCACTCCTCGGCCGGGCCGAGTGCGCCCTCGCCCTCGGTGAGCGCGAGCGGGCCTTCGCCCACCTGCACGAGCTCCATGCCCTGGCCTTGGAATGCGGTGCGGGTCTCTACCTCCAGCGAGCCCTACGGGTGATGGAGGCCCACGGCATCGCCCTGCCCGCACCCGAACCGGCGGGTCCCGCCGCCCAGGACGGCGACACGCCCGGGGGGAAGGCGGGGGAGAAGCCCGGGGGCGGGCCGGGGGACGCCCCCGGCAACGGCCTTCCCCCGCTCACCCCGCGCGAGCGCGAGGTGCTGGTGCAGGTCGCGCGGGGGCGGACCAACCGGGAGATCGCCGACGACCTGGTCATATCGGCGAAAACGGTGAGTGTCCACGTTTCCAACGTGCTCGGGAAGCTCGGTGTCACGAATCGGAATGCGGCCGCCCGCAAAGCGATCGATTCCGGCCTCGTCTGAGCGACCTCGGAAAATGCCCCATATAACGGCGTAAGGTGGGAGTCCACCGGCCGCGACCTCCTGCGGCCGGGCCGCTCCGGGCGATCCCCGGGGCATTCGCCCTGTACGGGAGAGGGTGCTTCTGGCATAAACTGTTCACAGCAGCGGCCTCCCGAATCGCATTCCACGACTGCGGCCATCTCGCGCAAGGAAGGAATTCCGTTGTGAGTGGGCACCCCCCGTCCCCGGGTGCGGCACGGACCGTCGAGGCGGTCCCACCCGCGCCCCCCGCGCGCCCGATCCGCGTCCTGCTCGTCGACGACCACGCCTTCTTCCGCCGCGGCCTGGTGTCGGTCCTGGAGGAGGAGCCCGACATCGACGTCGTCGGCGAGTGCGGGAGCGGCGAGGACGCCGTGCGCCAGGTCGCGCGCCTCGCCCCGGACGTGGTCCTGATGGACGTGTGGATGCCCGGCGGAGGCGGCATCGACGCCTGCACCGGCATCCGCGCCCACGCCCCCCAGGCCAAGATCACCATGCTCACCATGAGCGACGAGGAGGACGACCTCTTCGAGGCGCTCAAGGCCGGCGCCGACGGCTACCTGCTCAAAGAGATCAGCGTCGACGAGCTGCCCGACGCCGTCCGCTCCATCTCCGACGGCCAGTCGTTCATCAACGCCTCCATGGCCACCAAGCTCATCGGCGAGTTCACCACCCTGGCCAAGCGCGACGGGGCCGAGCGGCGCCGCCCGGCCCCCCGGCTCACCGGCCGCGAGACCGAGGTGCTGCGCCTGGTGGCCCGGTGCTTCAACAACAAGGAGATCGCGGACGCGCTGTTCATCTCCGAGAACACCGTCAAGAACCACATCCGCAACATCCTGGAGAAACTCCAGTTGCATTCGCGGACCGAGGCCGCGGTGTACGCGGTCCGGGAGAAGGTGCTGGAAATCGACTGACCCGGCCGGGGGCCGCGGAGTTCCGCGGCGCCCGGAACCGGGGTCCGGCGACCGGAGCTCTCGACCGGGGTCCTGCCACCGGCGCCCCGGACCGGAGGCCCCGGACCACCGGCCCGGGGCCCGGAACCGGCCCACCGCCTACAGCGTCGGCAGGTACCGCTGCAGCTCGTACGGGGTGACCTGGCGGCGGTAGGACTGCCACTCGGCCTTCTTGTTCCGCAGGAAGAAGTCGAAGACGTGCTCACCGAGCGTCTCGGCGACCAGCTCGCTGCCCTCCATCGCGCGGATGGCCTCGTCCAGGCTCTGCGGCAGCGGCGCTATGCCCATCGCCCGCCGCTCGGCGTCGGTCAGCGCCCACACGTCGTCCTCGGCCCCGGGCGGCAGCTCGTAGCCCTCCTCGATGCCCTTCAGCCCGGCCGCCAGGATCAGCGCGTAGGCCAGGTAGGGGTTGCACGAGGTGTCCAGCGACCGGAACTCGATCCGGCTGGAGTTGCTCTTGGTGGGCTTGTACATCGGCACCCGGACCAGCGCCGACCGGTTGTTGTGCCCCCAGCACACGTACGCGGGCGCCTCGCCGCCGGCCCCGGCCGACGCCGCGGCGTTGTCCCACAGCCGCTTGTAGGAGTTCACCCACTGGTTGCACACCGCGGTGATCTCCGGGGCGTGCCGCAGCAGCCCGGCGATGAACCCGCGCCCGACCTTCGACAGGTGGTACTCGGCGCCCGGCTCGTGGAAGGCGTTGCGCTCGCCCTCGAACAGCGACATGTGCGTGTGCATGCCCGAGCCCGGGAACTCGGTGAAGGGCTTGGGCATGAAGGTGGCGTAGACGCCCTGCTCCATCGCCACCTCCTTCATCACCAGCCGGAACGTCATGATGTTGTCGGCGGTGGTCAGCGCGTCGGCGTAGCGCAGGTCGATCTCCTGCTGGCCGGGGCCGCCCTCGTGGTGGCTGAACTCCACCGAGATGCCCATGGCCTCCAGCATGTTGATGGCGTTGCGCCGGAAGTCGTGCGCGCTGTTGTGCGGCGTGTGGTCGAAGTAGCCGCCCGAGTCGTTGGGCTCGGGGAACTCCCCGGGCTCGGGCATCTTCTTCAGCAGGTAGAACTCGATCTCGGGGTGGGTGTAGAAGGTGAAGCCCAGGTCCGAGGCCTTGGCGAGCTGGCGCTTGAGCACGTGCCGCGGGTCGGCGTAGCTGGGGCTGCCGTCGGGCATGAGGATGTCGCAGTACATCCGGGCGGTGCCGTGCGGCTCGTTGCGCCAGGGCAGCACCTGGAAGGTGGACGGGTCGGGCTGGGCGAGCATGTCGGCCTCGTGCACGCGCGCGAAGCCCTCGATGGCCGAGCCGTCGAACCCGATCCCCTCGGTGAAGGCCGCCTCCAGCTCGGCGGGCGCCACCGCCACCGACTTCAGGTACCCGAGCACATCGGTGAACCACAGCCGGACGAACCGGATGTCGCGCTCCTCCAGGGTCCGGAGCACGAACTCCTGCTGTCGATTCACGGGTTCACCTTCCTCTGTCGTACGTCGGGGTGCGGACGTGGGCGGCCCGGACATTCGGGCCTGCCTCCAGTCTGCCCACCTCAGGTTTCCGGCGCATTAACGCAGGTGGGTCGCGAGGGCCCGGGCAGGCCCGCGTCCGAATTATCACAGCCGCGCGGGGGTGTGCGCCCGGCCGTCGGCCGCCGGCCCGGCTACCCTCGGTGGCGTGGCACAGCTCAGAATCGCGATGGCGCAGGTCAACCCGGTCGTCGGCGACCTGGAGGGCAACTGCGCGATGGCCGCCGACCACGCGCGCCGGGCCGCCGAGGCGGGGGCGCACCTGGTCGTCTTCCCGGAGATGGTCGTCACCGGCTACCCGGTGGAGGACCTGGCGCTGCGCAACTCCTTCGTGTCGGCCTCCATCAAAGCCACCCACGCGCTCGCCGAGCGGCTGGCCGCCGACGGTCTGGGCGACCTGCCGGTGGTGGTGGGCTTCCTGAGCCGCCGCGAGGGCGTCGGCGCGCGCTTCGGCCAGCCCGCCGGGGCCCCGCAGAACTCCACCGCCCTGCTCCACCGGGGCCGGGTGGCGCTCACCTCCGCCAAGTACCACCTTCCCAACTACGGCGTGTTCGACGAGTTCCGCAACTTCGTTCCCGGCGACGCGCTGCCGGTGGTGCGGGTGCGGGGCGTGGACGTCGCCATCGCCGTCTGCGAGGACCTGTGGCAGGAGGGCGGCCCGGTCACCGCCGTGCGCGCCGCCCGCGCGGGCATGCTGATCACCCTCAACGGGTCGCCCTATGAGCGCAACAAGGACGATGTGCGGCTGGAGCTGTGCCAGCGCCGCGCGCGCGAGATCGGCGCCGCGGTGGGCTACGTGAACATGGCCGGGGGACAGGACGAGCTGATCTTCGAGGGCGACTCGCTCATCGTCGACGCCGAGGGCGACCTGGTGGCGCGGGCCCCGCAGTTCGAGGAGACGCTCCTGGTCACCGACCTGCGCCTGCCCGACGCCCCGGTGCCCGCCCCCGACGTCCGGGAGGCCGACGGCATCCGAATCGTCCGGTACACCGCCTCGTCGGCCCCGGCGGAGCCCTACACGCCCGTGGAGCCGGTGCTCACCCCGCGCCCCGACCCCGTGTCGGACGTCGGGGAGGTGTACCAGGCCCTGGTCGTGGGGCTGCGCGACTACGTGCGCAAGAACGGGTTCACGAGCGCGCTGGTGGCGCTGTCCGGCGGCATCGACTCGGCCCTGACCTCCACCATCGCCGTCGACGCCCTGGGCGCGGAGCGGGTGCACGGGCTGCTGCTGCCCAGCCGCTACTCCAGCGGGCACTCCGTGGCCGACGCCCGGGACCTGGTCGAGCGGCAGGGCATCACCGGGCGCACCGTCCCGGTCCAGCCGATGGTGGACGCCTTCACCGAGGGCGCGGCCGGGGCCGGCGTCGAACTGGCGGGCCTGGCCGCGGAGAACCTGCAGGCGCGGGTCCGCGGGACCCTGCTCATGGCGCTGTCCAACCAGGAGGGCCACCTGGTGCTGGCCCCCGGCAACAAGAGCGAGCTGGCCACCGGCTACTCCACGCTCTACGGGGACTCGGTGGGCGGCTACGCGCCCATCAAGGACTGCTGGAAGACGCTGGTGTGGGAGCTGGCCCGGTGGCGCAACGCGGAGGCCGCGCGGCGGGGCGAGGCGGCCCCGGTCCCGGAGAACTCCATCGCCAAGGCGCCCAGCGCCGAACTGCGGCCCGACCAGCTCGACAGCGACTCGCTGCCGGACTACGAGGTGCTGGACGCGCTGCTGGACGCCTACATCGGCACCGACCGGGGGTACGGCGAGCTGGTCACCGCCGGGTACGAGCCGGAGCTGGTGGCGCGGGTGATCCGGCTGGTGGACGGGGCCGAGTACAAGCGCCGCCAGTACCCGCCCGGCCCCAAGATCAGCTCCCGCAACCTCAGCCGCGACCGGCGGGTGCCGATCACCAACCGCTGGACCCCCTGAAGCGCCGCGCCCTTCCCCGATGATCTCGACGAAAGTGCTGTCAAAATCGCCGGAATGACAGCACTTTCGTCGAGATCATCGCCGTGTGGGACAGGGGAGGGGCCTAGAGGTCAGGAGGATCTTCCCCCGGCGGTGTCTGTCCCGGCCGACCGGGCGGGTCTACGCTCACGGCACACCTCGGAGGGGCGGAGGCGCCGATCGGGCGGCCGGATCCCCCGTACCCCGCGGGCGCCGGAGCGGGCCCCCTCCGAGCGGTCCGGCGCGGACCGAGAGGGTACGACCATGGTCGCTCGAACCCCCGAACGCATCGTGCAGGACATGAGCGAGCGCCGGGGCCGCGGGGCCAAGCTCCGCGCCAAGCTGGAGAAGAACCGGGACCGCAACTGGCTCCTGGCCCTGACCACGCACTCCTTCGGCAAGTTCGCCGAGAAGCAGCGCCTGTCCGACCTGGAGAAGACGCTGGTGAGCGCGTTCCTGGACAACGGCTACACGGAGGAGGAGCTGCGGACGCTGGGCGAGGCGTCCGAGCTCATGCCGCAGAACGTGCGCCAGGACGTGTACCCCGGGCGGTTCGCGCGGCTGGACGTCAAGTCCTCCTACTCCTTCGACGACCTGCGCAAGGACGCGCCGGACATCGTGCGGTCGACGCTGGCGATGCCCAACCTCACCGTGGTCGACGCGGACGAGGCGCACAAGGCGAAGGTCTCGGCGAAGGAGCTGCCGCGGCTGAACAAGCGGGCCGTGGCCGAGTACGGCGCCGAGTTCCTGGTGGTGCAGGCGCCGAGCGTGAGCGCGGCGGCGGCGCCCAACGGGTTCTTCACCATCAAGGCGACCGAGTTCCGGTGCAACGACGAGACCGGGGCCGACTTCTGGGGTTCGGACGAGCCGTACTGGATCTTCGCGACGCTGGCCGAGGGGACGACGGTGACCACGAAGAGCCGGACCTTCGGCGACGTGGACTCCGGTGACCGGCGGACCTTCAGCGCCGCGGACGGCAACATCTGGGGGCCCAACGGCGGGGCGCAGCGGTTCCCGGAGGGGCAGATCGGGACGATGATCCAGCTGTGGGAGCACGACCACGGCGACCCGGAGAAGATCCGGAAGGGCGTGGCGGCGGCGTTCGCGGCGGCGGCGGGCGTGCTGGCGGCCTCGGGCGTGGCGGCCTGGATCGGCGCGGTCGTGGCCGGCGTGGGCGCGGTGGTGCACGAGCTGCTGGCGTTCCTGGACGACGACCTGATCGGTGAGCAGACGTTCGTGTTCCACACGACGACGCTGGCCAAGCAGGTGCGCAACGTCGGGGACACGCAGACCATGACCCGTAGGTTCACCGACGGGGACGGCGACTACACGCTGACGATCGTGACCACGCGTACGGGCAACTGACGGAGAGGCCCGACTACGGCACCGGCGGCGTACAGGGGGTGCGCCGCCGGTGCTCTCGGTTTCAGATCACAGCTCGCCGTCGGCGGCGGCGATGACGAAGGCGCGCCATTCGTCGGCGGGGACGGCCAGGTGGGCCTGGTCGCGGTGTTGGGTGTCGCGCATGAGCGTCTGGTCGCCCTCGGCCACCTCGACGCAGTTGGCGCCCTGACCGCTGTACGTGCTCTTGTGCCAGTCCATCGACCTTGCCCCTCTGCTAGGTCACAGCTCGCCGTCGGCGGCAGCGGTGATGAAGGCGCGCCATTCGTCGGCGGGGACGGCCAGGTGGGCCTGGTCGCGGTATTGGGTGTCGCGCATGAGCGTCTGGTCGCCTTCGGCCACCTCGACGCAGTTGGCGCCTTCGCCGCTATAGCTGCTCTTGTGCCAGCTCATCGAACCTCACAGTTCGTCGTCGGCGGTGGCGGCGATGAAGGCTCGCCACTCTGATGCCGAGAATCCCAGGTGTCCTAGAGAGCGGTTCATGGTGTCTCTCACGAGCGTAGTCGGCCCCTCAGAGACTTCGACGCAGCCAGCACCCTGGCCGCTGTAGGTGCTCTTGTGCCAGTCCATCGAATTCCTCCCTCGCCAGGTCACAGCTCGTCGTTGGCGGTGGCGATGATGAAGGCGTGCCACTCGCTGGCGGGGACGGCCAGGTGCCCCTGGTCTCGGTGCTGGGTGTCGCGGATGAGTGTGTTCTCGCCTTCGGCGATCTCGACGCAGTTGGGGCCCTTGCCGCTATAGCTGCTCTTGTGCCAGCTCATCGAACTCATTCCTCATCTTCTCAAGAAGCCTCCGGGTCTCCCGGACGCTGAGGGCTGCGGCCTTCAGGTCGTCGTACATTCGCATGAGCTCTACGACCTCATCGCCATGGACCACGACCTCACCGAATACGTACTCACAATGTCCTACGAGGCGACCGTCCGGGACTCTGGCGATCCGGAATGATCCGGCCATGCCGGGGCGGTCGGTGCTGTCCATGGGGATGATGTTCATCCGAATGTGCGGCTGAGTAGCGAGGTCAAGAAGACGCTCGACCGCTTGGACCTGTACGGCGCTGGAGCCTACCACTCGACGCGCGGCGGCCTCCTCCAAGAGGACCCATATGCGAATGTCGTCCCGGAGGCGTGCCATGCGGCCGAGCCTGAATCGAACCAGATCGTCTGCCCTGGCATCGGGTTCGATCACCGCGCGGGCATATCCTTCGGACTGGAGGAGGCCCGAGATGATGACGGTGGCGTACTCCCGTATCTCGACCGCCTCGCGTTCGACTGCGACGAACGACTGCCATGACTTCGGTATTCCGATCTCGGTCTCTTTGGTTTCGGCCCATGTTCGTGCCAGGGTTCCGCCGGTCGACAGGGTTGAGTCGAGATCCTCGATGTGCCTTCGATTGGGCATCCGGGTTCCGCGCTCGAAACCACTGATCAGTGCCCCGGAGACGTTGACCGCTCTGCCAAGGTCCCCCTGAGTCAGCTCTGCGTTCTTCCGGAGGTCGCGCAGGACGCGGCCCCACCGTGCTACCTCGGAGATCACCCTGTCGGTCATGCACTACACGGTCTCACTTCGTTTGACATTCCACTACGGATTCGCCGGTTCGGCTACATAGAAGTAGCGATTATGGCAGGTGGGTGAGCTGTAGCGCGATCCTGAGACCACCGATCGAGCAACACCGGATGGTGGTCGATATGAGGCGAATTCAACGTAGTCGGCGTGTTCGTCCCTACGTATTCCCTACGAGGTGGTTCCGGTGCCGATGAAGAAGGCGGTCACCACACCCCACCGCTCGCAGGCGGGCACCGTGTGCGTCTTCGTCCCGGACGACGTCCCGCCGCGCGGCATCCTCTACGGCGCCACCCAGCGGGTCCCGCTCACCGGACCCCTGTTCGCCTACCGGCTTCGTTCGGACGGTACCGCCGTCGACACCTGGATGGTCTCCGACCACGGCGCGCTCCTCAGCTCCGGGTGGATGGACCCGCGCGGCTACCGTGAGGCCATCGCCTACGACATGGTCCATCACCTGGGCTGGGCGCGCACCGTCATCGTCCTGCCGTAGACGTGTCCCTCACAGATGCCAGAGCCTTCATCGAAAGGGGTAAAGATGCTGACGAACGAGTGGATTAAGGCGAGTTTCAGCCGTGCTCAGGGCGAGTGTGTAAGAGCCCGCTTGGCGGAGGAACAAGTTCAGGTCGGTGACACGAGGAACCCGGAGGTGCTCGGCTTCCCCGCCTCCGAGTGGCTGGCGCTGGTCAAGGCCTTTGGGTAGCCGGACGGCCGGGCGGTGAGAGCGGCCCCGAAGGAGTTCCGGGGCCGCTCCCTCATGCCATGCCCAGCTCCCGGGCGCGCGCCCCCGCGGTGGCCCGGTTCGGGACGTCGAGCTTGTTCAGGATGTTCGACACGTGCACGCTGGCCGTCTTCGGGGTGATGAACAGCTCCTCGGCGATACCGGCGTTGGTCGCGCCCCGCCCCAGCAGGCGCAGCACCTCCGCCTCGCGCGGGGTCAGGCCCTTCGGCAGGGGCGGCGGCGCGGTCCCCGCACCCTCGCCCAGCGGCACGCCCGCCCTCCGGGCCAGGTCCTCCGCCCGGTGCCGTACCGGCCGCAGCCCGCACGCGTCCGCCAGCCCCACCGCCTCGCGCAGTGCCTCGGCGACCCTCCCGCGCCGCTCTCCACCCGCGGCCACCGCCTGCTCGGCGAAGTTCACCAGCGCGTCCGCCAGGGCCGGGCGCATCGGCAGCGGCTTCCAGCGCTCCACCGCCTCGGCCCACAGGTCGGCCACCTCCTCCACCGGCCGCCCCTCGACCCCCGCCAGGCGGGCGGCCACCGTGGCCTGCCGGGCCTGCAGCACCGGCCCGCGCTGTGGCACCCGCCCGGCCGCCTCGACGATCCGCTTGTGCAGGTCGGGCAGCGGGTCCGCCCACTCATGGGAGGCGGCGACCGCCTGCTGGAGCAGAGCCGCGGAGATGTCCAGGTACTGCCACCCGTACCCCGGCCCGACCTCCAGCTCCGCAGAGCGCAGCACGTCCACCGCCGTCTCGACGGCCTCCTGCAGCCTGCCCTCCCGCCGCATCAGCTCCACCTGGGCGGCGATGGCCAGCTGCACGATGTGCAGCTGCTTCTGCGGCTGCGGGCCCAGCGGCGGGACGCGGGCCGCCGCCGCACGCGCCCGCTCGATGTCGCCCCGGGCCATGGCCGCCTGCATCGCCTCCGACTCCAGGAACACGCGCAGCTTGGGGGACGGCGACAGCGACACCCCCTCCGCCACCCACCGCTCGGCCTCGTCCAGGTCGCCGGTCTCCACGTACGTCTCGGCCAGGTTCGAGGCGGCGAAGGGGGTGCTGACGCTCATCAGCCCCATGCCGCGCACCCGGTCGATGGACTGCAGCAGCAGCTCCACCGCCTCACCGTGCAGCCCGAATTCGCGCAGGTAGTGGGCGAGGATGGCCAGGGCGGTGGTCTCGATGGCGGGCTCGCCCAGCTCCCGGGCCAGGTCCGCGCCCTCCTCCATGGCCTTGCGGCCGCCCTCGAAGTCCTCGGTGTTGAACAGGGCCGAGCCGACCGTCACCAGGGCGTCGGCCTCCGCGCACCGGTCGCCCTCGGCCACCGCGCGGTTGAGCGCCCCCTCCGCCAGGTCGAGCCGGGTCACCCGGCCCTCTTGGGCACCGACCAGGTGGCGCAGCGCGGCGATCTCCGACGGGTCGAGGTCGGGGCGGCGCATGCAGCCCCGCGCCAGCAGCGACAGCGCCATCGAGTAACCGGGCGCGTCGAGCGGGTAGATCTCCAGGGCCGAGAGCAGGTCGTCCATGCCGCGGCCGTCGGCGCAGTCGAACCGGGCCTGGGCGCGGCGGCGCAGCAGCAGTGCGCGGCGGCCCATCAGCTCCGTGCCGCCCGCCTGGGGCAGGTCCGCCAGGCCTTCGTCGCACAGCTCGATGGCGCGCATCGGGTCGCCGCTCTCCATCGCCGCCGCGGCCGCGCGGCCGAGCACCTCCACCCGGTCGGCGCCCCCGGTCCGCTCGGCGGCGTCGGGGACCTGGTCCCACAGCTCCAGGACGCGCTCCAGCATGCGCTGCTCTTCGGCGTAGGCGAGCTTCTCGCCCGCGTACACCGCCGCCCACCAGGCGGCGCTCAGCGCGCGCGGCAGGTCGTGCGCGGCCCGGAAGTGGTGGGCCTGCTCGGCGGCCAGGCGGTAGGAGGGGACCACCTCGGGCAGCGCGTCCAGGGCCTCGGCGAAGGCGCGGTGCAGGCGGGTGTGGCGGCCGGGCAGCAGGTCGTCGTGGACGGCCTCGCGCAGCAGGGCGTGCCGGAAGCGGTAGCCGGTCTCGGTGACCCGGAGGATGTTGGCGTCGACCGCGCTGCGCAGGGCGGTGTCCAGCTCGCCGTGGGGCAGGCCGCTCACCTGGGCGAGCAGCTCGTGCTCGACGTGGCCGCCGCTGACCGCGCCCACCGCGGCGGTGCGCACCACCTCGGCGGCGGAGGCGTCCAGCCGGTGCAGGGCGGACAGCAGCAGCTCGCGCGGGCGGTCGGGGACGGGGGAGTCCATGAAGCCGGGTTGCTCGGCCAGCGACTCCACGAACAGGGGGTTGCCCTGGGAGCGCGCGTGCAGGGCGGCGGCCTCGGCGGGGGACAGCTCGGCGCCGCGCAGCGAGGCGGCCAGGCGAGCGGCCTCCGCGGAGGTGAGCGGGGCCAGGTCGATGCGCTCGACCTCGGGTAGGCGCTCCAGCTCGGGCAGCAGGCGGCGCAGCGGGTGGTCGCGGTGCAGCTCGTCGGTGCGGAAGGTGGCCACCAGCTGCACGGGGGCGGTGTCCAGGCTGCGCACCAGGAAGACCAGCAGGTCGCGGGTGGAGGCGTCGGCCCAGTGCAGGTCCTCCAGGACCACCGTCAGGCCCTCGTCCCCGGCGGCGTGCACCAGGGCGAGCAGGACCTGCTGGAAGAGCAGGCCGCGTGCGTTGCGGCGCTCGTCGGGGGCGGGGCCGAGCTCGGGGAGCAGGCGCGGCAGCTCACCGCCGCCGCCCGCGGCCTCGGCCAGGCCGGGGCCCAGATCACGGAGGAGCTGGCGCAGCACCGCGACGAAGGGGGCGAAGGGCAGGCCGTCCACGCCCAGCTCCAGGCAGCCGCCCGCGACGAGGCGGCCGTGGCCGGGCGAGCCGCCGGGGGCCGCGGCGCCTCCGAGGCGGGCGCCGAACTCGGCGAGCAGCCGGGACTTGCCCACCCCGGCCTCACCGCCGATGAGGACGGTGCCGGCGCGTCCGTCCCGCGTCCGCCGGGCGTGGGACAGCAGGCGGTCGACGTCGCCGGACCGGCCGACGAAGACGGGGGCGGTGCCGCGGGGGGACATGCCAAGGGTGGACATGACGTCCATTATGGGGTCGGACACGGACATTGCGCCGCTCATTTCTCACTCCCCGGAACGGTCGGCCCGGCCGCGGTGCGGGTCCCGGTCCCCGGCCCCGGCGGGCCGGGAACCGGGCTCACCGGCGGCTCTCGGCGGACTCGGGGGAGACGCGCGGGCGCGGCATCCAGGAGTCGGGGGCGCCGGCCCTGCCGAGGAAGCCGATCAGGGCCTCCAGGCGGGTGCTCGGGTTGCCGCCGCCGGGGCCGCGCCCGGAGGGGGCGTCGACCTGCGGCGCGGAGGTCTTGGCCTCCCGCTGGAAGTCGGCGATGCGCTCGCGGGCCACGGCCGCGGTCACGTCGGGGTGCATCATCGTGGGTCCCTCCCCGTGGGGGCCGGTCCGTCCGGCCCGCTGTGGGTCTCAGACTCGTTCTAAGAAGAAGGGCCGGGCATCGGGCGGATGCCTTAAATCGGTGGTCCGGGGAGTGTTCGGGACCACACGGGCACCTAAGAGGCGGCGATCGGCGTCTTATGGGCGTGTCGCGGAACGTGTCTGAGACATCGCGGGTAGTTGTCGAATCCGGAGTCCGGTAAGCCGGACACGGGATGCTCTCCGGGGGATGCGATGGGTCTGGCCCGTTCACGAATGCGCCGATGGGTTCCGGTCGCGGCCGCGGCGGCACTGCTGTGGGGGACGGGGGCGGGCGCTGTCGGCGCGGCCTTCGCCGACGGCGGGGACGGCGCGGGCGGCACGAACGGCGGCAAGGACGACGACACGGCGGAATCCCCGCACCCGGACGGCGTCCCCGCCCTGTCCATCGAGGTGACCGACGGCCTGGACGGGATGGAGCCGGGGGACGTCACCGAGTACACGGTCACCCTGCGCAACGACGGCGAGGAGAAGCTCGACGGCATCTTCCTCTCCCAGGGGATCCCGCCGGAGATGGAGCTGGTGGAGACCGACGGCGAGCGGTACGGCAAGCCCGGCGGCGCGCTGGAGGACCTTGCCGTGTGGACCGTGGACCTGAAACCGGGGGAGAGCGCGACCGGCCGTACGAAGGCGCGCTTGGCCGACCCGGGGGAGAAGGTGTGGCGGGTCGCCGCCACCGCGTGCGCGCAGGAGAGCGAGGACAGCCCGCCGGTGGTCTGCGCGACCGACGCCAATCTGATCCCGCGGACGCCCGAGCCGTCCGGATCCGCGTCCCCCGCTGCGGCGTCGGCCGCCGCGGAATCGGACGGCCCCATCGGCAGGACCGAGGGGGCGGCCCTGACGGGGCTGGTGGTGGGCGCCGGGGTCGTCTACTTCCTCTGGCGCTGGAGGCGGGCTTAGCCGGGGCGAGAAGGGTGTGGCCCGGGCATGCGTCGAGCCCCGGCCGGTCGGCGCGGCGCCGGCCGCCCCGGGAGCGTTACGGTGTTCCCGTGATGGACACCGACGGTCGGGCGCCCGAGGACGACGCGTCCCTCCCGTCCCTCCCGCTGCCCATCGCCGAGTTCGCGTTCCCCGGTGAGCTGCGCGACCGGCTGGTCGCCGCGGTCCTGGCCGGGGAGAAGACCGCGACGAGCTGCCTGTACGTCGAGTACGAGGCGGACGGGGAGGAGCCCCCGGAGGTCGGCACACGTGAGGTGGTCGTCGACTCCGCCGGTCGGCCCGTCGGGGTGATCGAGACGACCGAGGTCCGGGTGCTGCCGCTGGCCGAGGTGGACCGGCGGCACGCCGTGGACGAGGGCGAGGGGTACACCGGCACCGACGACTGGCGCCGGAGCCATGAGGAGTTCTGGCACAGCGCGGAGTACCGGGAGGCGATCGGAAGACCCGGGTTCGCCGTGGACGACGGCACGCTCGTGGTCGCGCAGCGCTTCCGCCTGGTCGAAGACCTGACGGGCCCGGCCCCGCCCTGAGGCGGCCTGCCCCACCTTCTCTCTTGCTCTCTCGCCCGCGTGCGCGTCCCGGGTCTGAGGAGCGCCCGCCAGGCGCCTCATACGCCGCCGGAATTTCGATGGACCGGCATTCGGCGGGTCGGGCAGAGTGCCCGCATGGTCGATGAGAGTGAAAAGGCCGCCTTCGTCGAGGACGGTTTCCTCCGGATCGAAGGGGCGTTCTCCCGCGATCTGGCAGAGCAGTGCCGCGCCATCATCTGGCGGGACCTGGAGGCCGACCCCGGGGACCCGGCGACCTGGCCGTACCCGGTGGCGGCGCGCCCGTACTACACACAGGAGCCGTTCGTCGCGGCTGCCAACACGGACCGGCTGCACGAGGCGTTCGACGCCCTCGTCGGCCCTGGGCGCTGGGAGCCGCAGACCGGCCTGGGCGGTTTCGTCATCCGGTTTCCGGGCGGTGAGCCCGCCGTCGTCGACGGGTGGCACGTCGACGTGAGCTTCCCGGGGCCCGAATCCGTCCCCGGCGATTACCTGACCTGGCGTGCGAACGTCCGGTCCCGGGAGCGCGCGCTGCTGATGCTCTTCCTGTTGTCCGACGTGGGCGACGCGGACGCGCCGACGCGCCTGCGGGTGGGGTCCCACATGGACGTCGCGCGGGTCCTCGAACCCGAAGGGGAGGAGGGCCTGGACGCCAGGGAGCTGGCCCGCCGCGCGGACGAGGCGAGTGCGCATCGTCCCGTGGCCCTGGCGACGGGCAGGGCGGGCGACGTGGTCCTGTGCCACCCGTTCCTGGTCCACGCGGGCCGGCCGCACGTGGGCGAGGTACCGCGCTTCCTGGGGCAGCCGAAGCTCAGCCCGGCAGGGCCGATGCGCCTCGGAGACGATGAGGCGGTGCTCTCCCCGGTCGAGGCCGCGGTGTCACGGGCGTTGGGGGCGTCCCTCTGAGAGGCGGGTGGCCAGCGCGCGCAGAAGCTCCCGGGTGAAGCCGAAGGCGAGTGCGGCGCTTCCCAGGGTCAAGGGGACGACCACGATGCCGAAGGGCACAAGGAGCACGAAGTAGAGCTGCGAGTACTGCCGCCCCGGCGTGGCCCCCGGGACGTACGCCGTGGCGCCGTGGTCGACGGCGATGCCGCCGCCGTCGACGAAGCGCGCCTGCTCGGTGCGCCCGATGTCGCATTCCTCGTCGAGGACGTGCGTCGTCACATCGGTCCGCACGGGGCCGCCGTCCTCGGGGGTGAAGGTCCCGAAGCACTGGAGGCGGGTGCTCCCGCGGGTCGAAGTGATCTCGCGCAGGTCGGTCATGGTCACCGTGCCCTCCTCACCGGCCTGGTCGTAGGCGGCGGCCAGGTGGGCGACGGTGAAACGCGTCAGGTCGTGGGCGAGTACTCCGCATCCGAGTGTGAGCACGATGCCGATGACCGCCCCTATGGCCAGGGCGCCGACGGGGAGGTCCACCTTGCGCCGGGCCAACCTGCGACCTTCCGCGCGCGCGAGACGCTTCGTGTCGCTGCCCTGTGCACCGCCCTGCTGGCTCAACACCTCGTCACGGAGGCGTCTGAGGCGCTCCAGATCGCTCTCCCCGCGGTGCTTCCCCATGGATCGCGGCCCCTGCTCCCGTCGCTCGGTTCCTCTGCCCCTGCCCTGGGGTGCGACGGAGCGCAGTGGCAGCGGGTTCCACCGAGCGACTCGGCGACCGTCGCCAGGGCGACGCCGCGCTCCGGGGTGCAATAAGCGCGCGCTGGGCAGGACGGCGACGCGGTCCTGTGCTCGCCGTTCCTAGTGCGCGTGGGCCAGGTGCATGCGGGGAAGGCGTCGCGATTCCTAGGGCACCGATGCTCAGCCCGGCAGAACCGATGCACCTTAGAGGTGATGAGGCGGCACTCTCCCCCGTTGAGACCGCGGTCAGGAGGGCTTCCGTGGCGTTGAGCCACAGGGCTGACCTCGGGACACGACGAGTACATGACGATGTCGGGTCTTCGTATCCGTTGCAGAGGAAGTGCTGGCATCCGAGGTCGCTCTGCCGGATGATTCGTTCTACCACCTGACTCTCAAGGGAGAGAAGCCATGGGGACCGGCGGCGAAGGACGGTCTGAGGACTGTGGCCGGATGCCGGCTACGTGGCAGTCGCGCGCGGTGAGTGGCCTGCGCATTCTCCTGAAGGCAGGCGCGGCGGTAGGGGGGAAGGTCAGCGACGCGATCCGCTGGGCGATCGGCTTCGCCAAGCGCGCTCCATGGAAGACGCTCGCGGCGGCCGTCTTCACCGTCGTCCTCGGCCCGCTGCTGGTAGGGGTCGCTCTGGAGTTGCTGAAGCCGGTCGTCGGCCCGGACGAGGGAGGCACCACGGCCTCCCCGAGCCCATCCACGGAAGGAGGCTCCGCGCCAAACGGAGATGGGACGCCGCCGGTCGAGGTGCTGTCCGTCGAGGTGTCGCACTCGGAGGAGGGAGACCTGTGGGCGTCCCCAGAGCCGATCCGTTTGGACGAGAGCGAGTTGGCGGAACTGGACCGCCTGAAGGCGGAGGACCGGCAGGCCTATGCACAACGGATGCGCGCCTACGGCGCTGGCGAGGTCGGCCAGGAGAACATCCGGGTCATTCTCAGGGGGGCGCGCCCGGAAGGGGCGCGAATCATGCAGATGCGGGCGGAGAGGGAGTGCGGTCCCCCGGATTCCGGAACACTGTTCTACTCGCCCGATGCCGGTCTGGACCCTGTTGAGAGCGCCTACTTTGACCTGGACTCGCCGGATCCTGTGGCCCAGAGAGTCGACGAGTTCAATGAGCCTGTGGGCGAGTTCTTCGCGGGCGACACCTATCAACTGGAACAGGGCGAGGAGGTCGTGTTCGACATCATCGGCGCCACCCAGAACCGGGCGTGCGAGTTCACCATCGGGCTCGACGTTCTGGCGGACGGCGACCGTTCGACCGTATCCATCGACGACGAAGGAATGCCGTTCCGTGTGAGCGGCCGGGCGCCCGCGGACGCGTACGAAGCCGCGTATGTGGGAGGTGTCGTCGTCGACGGCGCATGGCACCGGGTCGACGAGGAGATCGTGGAGTACGACCCGTGGGCGGGTTACGACGAGTGAGGCTCGTCCGGGAGCGGTCGGCCCGTCCCGGTGTCAGAGGTCGGCGAGGAGCTTGTCGACCAGGGTCTCGGCCCATTCCGGTTCGGGGTCGCCCTGGGAGAAGAAGACCCGGAACACGATCGGCGCGGTGACCCGGTCGGTGACCGTGTCGGCGTCGGGGTGGGGCTCGCCGCGCCGTGCGGCGCGGTCGAGGATGGCGCGGATCTTGACCTGGCAGTACCGGTTGCACTGCTCGGAGTTCTCCTCGCCCTCGCTGGCGACGAGGTCGCGCACGTACTCCCGCCCGGGTGACGAGGAGATCTCCTCCAGGTACAGGCGGGCCCACGCCTTGAGGTCGGTGTCCAGCGCGCCGGTGTCGTCCGGCGGGTCGTCGGGGCGCATGCGTTCCCGGGCGACGTCGGCCAGCAGCTCCTGGAGCGTCCCCCAGCGGCGGTACACGGTCGACGGCGTCACCCCCGCGTGCTGGGCGACGAGCGGCACGCTCAGCTCGGACCGCGACCGCTCGCTCTGCAGGTCGCGGACGGCATCGTGCACGGCCTGCTGCACGCGGGCGCTGCGGCCGCCGGTGCGGGTTCCCTGGATCGGACTCACGGCGCCAGTTTAACGCAAACTCTTTGCGTTAGCGCGAGGCGGGGGTGTAGCGTCCTAAACGCAAATTCTTAGCTTTAGCTCTGGGGGAGACCCATGACCACGACCGCCGTGCGCTCCGCACCGCCCCGCCGCGGGGTGGCGGGCGCGTCCGCCGCCGCATTACTCGCCGCCACCCTGGTGACCTTCCTCGGCGCCTCCGCCGCGCCCACCCCGCTGTACGCCCTCTACCAGGAGGCCTGGGGGATGGCCCCCAGCACCACCACCGTCGTCTTCGGCGTCTACGCCCTCGGCCTGCTGGCGGCCCTCCTGGTCGTCGGGCGGCTGTCCGACCACATCGGCCGCCGCCCGGTGCTCCTGGGCGCCATCGCCCTGGAGGCCGTCTCCGTCGCCGTCTTCCTGGCCGCGGGCGACCTGACCGCCCTGATCGCGGCACGGGTGCTGCAAGGGCTGGCGACCGGCGCCGCCACCGCCGCCATCGGCGCGGCGATCCTCGACGTCGCCCCCACCCTCGGGCCGATCATCACCGGCGCGGCCCCCGTGGCGGGCATGGGGCTGGGCGCGCTCGGCTCCGGCGCCCTGGTGCAGTTCGCGCCCGCGCCCATGCGGCTGGTCTACGCGGTGCTCATCGTCCTGCTGGTGGCCGAGGCCGTCGGTGTCGCGCGGCTGGCCGAGACCGCCGAGCGCCGCGCGGGCGCCGTCGCGTCGCTGCGCCCGACGGTCAGCGTCCCGCCGCAGGCGCGGCGCGCCATGCTGGTCGCCGCGCCCATCGACATCGCGGTGTGGGCGCTCGGGGGCTTCCTGATGTCCCTGGGCCCGGCGCTGACCACCCAGGTGACCGGGTCGCACGCGCCTCTGGCGGGAGGAGCGACGGTCTTCGCGCTCACGGGGGCGGGCGCGTTGGCGATCGTCGGGCTGCGCACCGTCCCGGCGGTCCGGGTCATGCTCATCGGCGCGCCGACCCTGGCGGCGGGGATCGTGATCCTGCTGGCGGGGGCGCAGTTCGGGTCGGTGGTGCTCTTCTTCGCCGGGGCGGTGGTGTCCGGGGTCGGCTGGGGCGCCGGGTTCCAGGGCGCCCTGCGCACGGTCATGCCGCTGGCCGGGCCGAACGAGCGGGCCGGTCTGATGTCGGCGTTCTACGTGCTGAGCTACCTGGCGCTGTGCCTGCCCGCCATCGCGGCGGGGATCGCGACCGACCGGTTCGGCCTGACCGCGGTGACCGACGCGTACGGCGTGGCGCTCATCGTCCTGGCGGCCCTGGCGATGGCCGGGACCCTGGCCATGAGCCGTGCGCGGACCGCGACCGCGGCGGGCCGGGCGGACTGACACCGTCCGTACGAGGCGCAGGGGGCGCCCACCGGCCGCCGCGGGGGCGGGCCTGTGGGCGCCTTCGCCACGTCCGGCTTGGGCCCGGTCCTACGCCATGTCCACCACGACCCAGTCCCCGGCGTGCTGGGTGACGGTGCAGGTGTAGTCCCGGTGCTCCGTCCCGCCGGAGCGGTAGTCGATGTCGACGCTGCCGACGACCTCGAAATCCCAGTACGGGCCGGAGTCCGTCTCGCCTTGGGACGTGAGGGTGACCTCGGGAGAGGCATCGAACTCCGTGTCGGCCGGGGAGTCCAGGTAGCGCTGGATGTGGGCTTCGCACTCGGCCGCGGCGTTCTCGGAGGTGGGGTCCGAGGCGCCGCACGCACTGAGGGGCAGCGCGGCCAGGAGGAGGACGGTGGCGAGGCGGGCGGGGTGCATGCGGCTCCGATCTGGGGATGAACGACCGGAGCATAGACGTCCGACGTCTCCCTCCGGTTGCCCCGGTCCCGGATCAGCCCTCCAGCTTCATCCCCCAGATGCCCAGCAGGAGCAGCAGGAAGTCGAACAGGAAGAACGAGGCCCCCAGCCAGAAGCCCCACAGTGCGAGCCCGCGCCCGCGCAGCCCTTCGGTGTGGGTGAAGCGCAGCGCGAGGGCGCCGGTGATCGCCGCCGCTGCGGGGACGATCAGGAACAGCCCGAACAGGGGCGTGCTCAGCACGGCGAGCACGCCCAGAATGAGGGCGCCGACGGCGGACGAGGACAGGCGCGGGCGGGGCCCCGCATACGGGGGGTGGTACAAGGCCGTTCTCCACGGGGGTGATGGGGAGGGAGATCCCCGACATTATTAGGGGCGGCGCACGGCCCGGAAACGGGCGCAGTGCGGAGGAAGGAGGCAAGGTATCCCAAGGAGAGGACAAGGGTTCCAGGGGAATTGGGGGCACGGTGTCCGACACGGCGCTGACCGAGGTGATGGCGGAGCTCGCCGCACTCGACGACCCGAAGGTGCGCGAGGTGAACGCCAGGCACGGAGACGACCACGGGGTCAACCTCACGCGCCTGCGCGAGGTGGCCAAGCGGCTCAAGAAACAGCAGGACCTCGCCCGCGACCTCTGGGCGACCGGCGACACGGCTGCGCGGCTGCTGGCGATGCTGGTCTGCCGCCCGAAGGCGTTCGAGCGCGACGAACTCGACGCGATGCTGCGCGAGGCGCGCGCGCCCAAGGTTCACGACTGGCTCGTGAACTATGTGGTCAAGAAGAGCCCGCACAGGGAGGACCTGCGGGCGGCCTGGTCGGTCGACCCGGACCCGGTGGTCGCCAGCGCCGGGTGGGCCCTGACCGCCGACCGGGTGGCGAAGCAGCCGGACGGGCTCGACCTGGGCGGGCTGCTGGACACGGTCGAGGCCGAGATGAAGGATGCGCCGGACCGGCTCCAGTGGGCGATGAACACCTGCCTGGCACAGATCGGGATCGAGCACGAGGAGTACCGCGACAGGGCGGTCGGCATCGGCGAGCGGCTGGAGGTCCTCAAGGACTACCCGACCTCGCCGGGCTGCACCTCCCCGTACGCCCCCACCTGGATCGCCGAGATGGTCCGCCGCCGAGAGGAGAAGCAGGCGAAGGCGTAGGCCCGGGGCCGGCCGCCGACCGCGAGGGGCCCCGCCGCCCGCACCGCAATCGCGGGTCCACTGGGCCTGCTACCCGAACCGACCGATGGCGGTGGCGATGAGGACGCGTCGGGTGGGTCCCCTGCCAGGAGTCGTGCCGCTCCTCGCTCTCGTCGCGGCCTGCGGCGGCGGTCCGAGTGAAGGCGTGAGCGGTGCGGACCGGCCCCCAGGGAGCGGGACGGGCGCCCCGGACCTCGTGGAGGTGTCGGGAAGGGTGCTCGACGCGCGCGGGAAGCCCGTGGACGGGGTCTCCGTTCAGCGGGAGTACGCCGGTGATGGCCCGATGCCGATACCTGAGTACGGGGTCCTCAGCGGACCGGACGGCGGATGGTCGCTCACTCTGGAGCCCGGGGAGTGGGACATCTCCGGCGCCGTGCGGGGCGATGAGACGGCGACGGAACGCGTCGTCCTCGAAGATGAGCGTGTCGAAGGCGTGGAACTGCGCTTTCCGTGAACCGGGGGCCGCATCAGGCGGTCAGGACCTGGTCCGGCGTGTCGAGCCATAGCTCCTGGCGGCCGTCAGGGCGTCCGTCGTCGACCTGGGTCACGATCGGCCTGTCGGGGCAGACCGCCTCCAGCCGCGCCGGTGAGCCGTATCGCACTGGCCGCCGCGGCCCGCATCGCGTTCGCAAGGTTTACTACCGCCTGTAGTAGCGTTCGGGGCATGGCATTCGTTCACTCGCTTCTCCTCTTCCTCCACCTCCTCGGCATGGCCGGGATCGTCGCCGGGTTCCTGATGCAGCTCGCCACGGACAGCGCCAAGGCGCCCAAGGCCATCCTGCACAGCTCGCTGCTGCAGCTGGTCACCGGCCTCATCCTGGTCGGGCTCGCGGAGATGGGCGACGGCGCCGTCGACCACATCAAGATCGGCGTGAAGCTGCTGGTCGCCCTCGCCGTGGTCGTGGTCGCCATCATCAACGTGCGCAAGCCCGCCACGAAGCTGGGCGTCACGGCCGGCGTGCTCGCGATCCTCAACGTCGCGGTCGCGGTGTTCTGGGTCTGAGGCGCCCGAAGCCCGACGGTGCCCAGGACGGCCGCGGCCGTTCCGCGGGCGCTCATCGCGGGGCGGGCTCCGCGCCCCGGTCCGCATCCGGCCCGCCTGCCCGGCACACCGCAGGCGCCCCCGGTCCTCAGACGGCCCGCACCCCCAGGGTGCGGGCCGTCCGTCGTTCCACCCCGGTTGCCCGTCCGTCGTCCACAGGCGGAAAAATCACGTGCCTGAACGGCGCCGCATCCGGGATCGTGGCACCGCACACCGCCACGGGAGGGCCCATGGAACCGATCTCGCTTCAGACCCGCCTCATCCAGGCGACCGGCCGCGTCCCGTGCCGCCCCGGCGCCCCCTCCGGTGACGGGGCGGCCGTGGCCCGCCAGATGGACGCCGCCCTGCTCACCGTGGGCTTCGCCTGCGCGCGCGACCTCTTGGACCACGTGTCGGCCATGGAGCCCGGCGCCGCGTTCGACACGGCGGCCGACGTGATGGCCGCCGCCCGCCTCCAGGTCGGCGACCACGTCCGGCACAACGTCTACTTCATCGACTTCCCGGAGAACGTGCCCGACACCCTGGACTTCTGGGCCCAGTGCATCGCCGACGCCCTCGTCGGCCCCGACGGCGAGGAGGTCGCCGTCGAGGACCTCTTCCCGGACGGCGCCCCCGGGCCGGTCTCCCTGACGGACCTGCCGGCCTACGGCCGCTACCAGCACACCTACGCCGACCTCCTCGCCCGCCATGAGGCCCTCGTCGCCTCCTCGGAGGACCGCGTCACCGTGCTGCGCCTGGGCGGCCCCCTGGACGACGAGGCGCACCGCCTCTACCTGGACACGGCGGCCTCGCCCGTCCCCCTCGCCGACGACGGCCGCGACCTGCTCGCCGCCCTGGCCGCCCACTGCGCCGACCGGGAGCAGCCCGAGACGGTCCCCGTGCGGGAGAACCGCGCCATCATCAACCGCGCGCGCCTGGAGCACGGCCGCGCCCCGCAGGTCGACACCGTCACCGACGTGCTCCGCCTGGCCTGCGCCCTCTCCGACGGGGACGTCACCCTCGCCGCGCCCACCCGGTTCACCTCGCCGCGCCGCCGCGACCGCCGCGCGCTCCTGGCCGCCCTCGACCGGGTCGTCGCCGGGGCCCCCGTCAAGCTCGGCGACGTCAACCGGCACGCGAACCGGTGGAAGCGGCTGGGGGAGCGGCTGCACCCCCACGAGTACCCCGAGTTCCCGCACGCCCGGGAGGTGTTCGCCGTCGCCCGCGGGGAGCGCCGGGCGTCCTCCCTGGAGGCGCGCACCGAGGCGGCCTTCACCGAGGGGGACCTCGACGAGGCGCTGCGCCTGCTGTCCGCGTCGCCGGGGATGCTGGTGCGCTCGCTCGACCGGCTGCTGCGCCTGGCCGGGCCCGAGCGGCTCGACGCCGTCTCCGGCGCCCTGGCCGAAGCCGCGCCGTCGGTGGCCGGCCGGGTGCTGCTGAGCGCCCGGGCGCACCTGGACCCCGGCCGCCGTCACTCCGCGCCCCGTGTGTTCGCCAACCGGGGCCGCCGCGCGTGGGTCGCCCCGGACGCCCGGGAGCCGCTGGGGCGCGGCCTGCTCACCGACGCGGTCCGCCCCCTCGACGCCGAGATCGCCGCCCGGCTGCCCGCCGCCGACCGTGTGCTGGTCGACCCGGCGGTGCTGAAGGTCGCCCTGCCGACCACCGGTGCGCCCGGCCGCGCGGACGGGACCGGGGTGCTGCCGCGCGGCTCCACCACGGTCGTCGACGGGGAACGGCTGCGGTTCTTCGTGCACTGGCGGCAGGCCCACCTGACCACCGACCTCGACCTGTCGGTGGTCCTCCTGCAGAAGGACTTCACCTACCACGGGCACCTGTCGTGGACCGAGCTGGAGGGACACGGAGGCAAGCACTCCGGCGACATCGTCGAGGCGCCGGAGGGCGCCACCGAGATGATCGACCTCGACCTGGCCCGGGTCGGCGCCGCCCACTACGTGGTGCCGCAGGTCGACCTCTTCGAGGGGGAGGGGTTCGACGACCTGGCCGAGGTGTTCTTCGGGTACATGACGCGCGGAACCGACCGGAAGGGGCGGCCGTTCGAGCCGCGCACCGTGCGTATGAAGTCCGACCTGTCCGGGACCGGGCGGGTGGCGCTGCCGCTGGTGTTCGCGCGCGGGGGCACCCGGAACAAGCCGAGGTGGCGGGCGCGGTGGACGCACCTGTCGCTGACGGGGGAGCCGAACTTCAACCGGGTGGAGGCCAACAGCCTCAGCACCGGGCTGCTGGCGCGCGGGATCATGGAGCGCCCGTACGTCACGGTCGCCCAGGCGGTCGAGCTGATGCGCGGGCGCGGGGCGAAGGTGGAGGAGTACGGGGGGCAGCGCGGGGGCGGCGGAACCATCTACGTCGGCCTGGAGCGCCCGGAGCGGCTGCGGGAGGACGTGGAGGCGTTCACCCCGGACCGGCTGGAAAACCTGCTTTCGCACTGACCGGGGCCTGGGCTAGGCTCACCCGCGTGAGGCCATGGCGGAGCTTCCTTCTCCTCATCCTTGAAATGGTCTAGCGCCGCCCCTTTCCTCACATCGCGATCCGGGAGGCCCGACGCCGAGGCGTCGGGCCTCCGGTGTTCACTCCACGTCGACGGGGAGGCCGCCGCTCCCGGCAGCGCTGACGACGGCAAGGCGTGCGCGTGGTCACCGGAGAGGGCGGCGACGGCACAGCAGGTGCCCCGCTTGCGGGCTCCGGCCGGGCGGCGCGCCGCCGGGGCGCAAGGTGAAAAGCAGCGGCGACGACCGAGGCCGGCGGCCCTGACGGCAGCGTCGTCGGCCGACGGGTGTGCGGGGGCAGCGTGGAGGGCGGCGACGGCCAGAGCGGGGTGGTTTCCCGGCCCCACCAGCCGGGCGACGTGCGGCGCTGTGTCTGGGATGTCCGGTTCCCAGGTGGGCGGGCCGGTGGAACGTGTTCTGGTTTTCGCCGAGTTGCGCCTGGTGGCCGGTATTCAGACCCGAATAC